>DASUUU010000122.1:0-20912 GCA_036373915.1 Jiangellaceae bacterium
CGGTACGTCCCCGCTGAGACCGCGGGGAACTCGAAAGCGCCGTCGGCTCCCGTCGTGACCGGTTCGAGCGGTGTTCCTGCGAGCGTGGCGGTCGCGCCTGCGATCGGGACGCCCGCTTCGTCGACGACCGTGCCGCTGACCGCACCGTCTCCCACGGCGGTGAGCGAGAAGTCGGCGGTGACGGTCCGGCCGGCACGAATCTCGACGGTCACGGACTCTTGGCTGTATCCGAACAGCGCAGCCGTGAGGGTCACCTGGCCGGGGAGGTCGCGCAGTTCGAAGCCGCCGTCGTCGCCGGCCGTCACGCTCGCACCCGTCTCGGCCACCGTGATGGTTGCCGCGAGGCCGCCACCGTCGGGTCCGGTAACGGTGCCGGCAACCGTGCCGGTCGGATGGAAGGCGTGGATGTTTCCCCGAGTGTCTGCGGTGACGAGCCGGTTGTCCGCGAAGGCGGCCGAGGACGTGACGTTCGCGTTGACCGGCTCGTCCCACACCAGCTTCCCGGTGCCTGCATCGAGCGCCCACAGTCGCCAGTCGAGTTGAGACCCACCGATGACGTAGCCGTCATCTGTGACCATGACCGATGCGGTGACCGCACCGTCGACGTCGTACCGCCACGCCGGTTCTCCGGAGGCGGCGTAGTACGCGACTACCGCGCCGAGGCCGTGCGACCCGGAGATCACCAGATCGCCGTAGACGGCGGGGGTGCTGCCCTGGCCGTCGCCATGCCGGGCGTTCTCCCAGAGCAGCTCTCCAGTCGCGGCGTCGACGGCCAGCAGGCTGCCGCCACTGTCACCGTCTGTCGTGGCGATGTAGACGGTGCCGTCGACAAGGCTCGGTCCGCCGACGAAGTAATCATCGGTCCGCGGATGCGTCCATTTCACCTGCCCGGTGGCAGCGTCCAGTCCGATCAATTCACCGTCGTCGGCATTGCCGACCACCGCGATCCCGTCCGCGACGGCCGGCCCGGCGAACACAGTGGTGCCGACGTCGGTTGCCCAGATCTGCTCGCCGGTCGCCGCGTCGAGCGCGAACACCGTGTCCTCGCTGCCGGAGGTCGGCCCGGTCGCGGCGTACACGACGCCGTCATCGACGACCGGAGCGGTGTAGACGGTCAGCCGACCTGACGTTTCCACCGACCACTCGACCTCACCGGTCGCCGCATCGAGCGCGTACAGGCCGCCGTCGGTTCCCCCGCCGGTGTAGACCAGCCCGTCCGCAACGGCCGGTGCCCCCCGCAGGTTGGCGCCGGTGGTGAACGTCCACCGCTGATCGCCCGTGGCGGCGTCCAGGGCGAGCAGCCGTCCGCCCTCCGATCCGATGAAGACCATGCCGTCGTCGATGACCGGCGAGGCGAAGACCGTGTTGCTGCCCGCTTCCGCGCTCCAGCTGCGGACCAGCGATTCGGCGGCGATGCTGTCGCCGGCCAATCCGGTACGGGCGGGGTTGTTCTGGTACTGCGACCAGCCCGGTTCCCGAGGCTGGTCGAGCGTGTCGAGGGTGACGGCGACGTCAGCCGGTCCGTCGACCTCGACGTCCAGGGTCGCAGGCGCGTAGCCCGCTGCCGTCACTCTGAGAGTGTGCGACCCGGCGGCCACCGTGAGCTCGAACCGGCCTTCTGCGTCGGTACGAACTGCCGGCACCGGGGCGTTCTCGAGCACGACCCGAGCGTCCTCGACGGGCCCGCCGGGCCCGCTGACCGTGCCGGTGAGCTTGTGGGACGCAGCGACATCCAGCGCCGCGTCGAAGGTGGTCGACTCACCGACGGTGATGGTGACGGTGGCCGTTTGGGTTACGTAGCCGTAGGCCGCCACGGTGACGTCCTGGGCACCTTCGGGCAGCATGAGCTCGTACGCCCCGGTGTCCGGGTCCGACGTGGTGGACTGGCCGGCCGCCTCCACGGTTGCCTCGACCGGTCCGTCCGGACCGGTGATCGTGCCGGTCAGCGTGCCGGAGTGGGCGACCCGCGTGACAGCCGCGTAGGCGTCGACGATGCCGGAGCCGTACCGGTTGTTCGGGACGGCGCCCATGTGCGGCTCGACGCGGGCACTGGCTTGCAGATGCTCGCGGATCTCGTCGACGGTCAGGTCGGGGTTCGCCGAAAGCATCAGCGCCACCACGCCGGTCGCATGCGGTGTGGCCATCGACGTTCCGGAGATCGTGCGGTAGCCCTCGGCGATCAGGTCCGTCGGCCAGGTCGACCGGATCTGCTGGCCCGGCGCGCTGACCTGCGGCTTGATGTAGGTCTCACCGTCCCAGACGACCGGGCCGCGGCTAGAGAAGCTCGCGATCACGTCGTCGCTGTCGGTTGCGCCGATGCCGATCGCGTGCGGGAAGCTCCCCGGCGATCCGACGGTTCCCGGAGCCGGCCCGGTGTTGCCGTTGGCGAACATGGGGACGATGCCGGCCGCGACCCAGGCCTCGACGTCGTCCCAGAACGTGGTGATGTTGGGCCCGTTCGCGCCCCAGGAGTTGTTCACCACGTGGGGCGCCGCGGCCGGGTCGCCCCCTGGTGCGAGCATCCATTCGAACGCGGCATGGATGATCGATTCGCTGGTCGAGCCGCCGTCACGGAATATCTTGGCCGCGATCCACTCCGCCTCCGGGGCCACGCCGGTGATCTCGCCCGGTGCGCTGCCGACGACACTGCCGGCCACATGCGTGCCGTGGCCGTGGCCGTCGCCCGGCTCCGGGTAGTTCTCGCCGGTACCGACCCACCAGCTCGACTCGGTGTCGCCGTCGTTGCCGCGCCAGGACACGGCGAGCGCCGGGTGGCCACCGTCCACGCCGCTGTCCATGATTCCAACGACGACGCCGTCACCCCGGACGCCGTACTCACCCCAGGTGTCCGGCGCGTTGACGTGCTCGAGCGGCCAGCTCGGCAGCAGCGGCTCTCCGGTTTCCTCGATCGGCTCGTCGAGTGTTATCTCGGCATCGAGAGTGATGCTTGCGACGTCCGGCGACGCGGCGAGCGCGTCCAGCGCCTCAGCGTCGATCGTGGCCGCGAACCCGTTGAAGATCCAGAACGGTGTGACGCTGGTCGCGTGCTCGTCCAGGACAGCACGAACCCTGCCCTGGGATCGTTCGGCAGCATTGCGAAGCCCGTCGACAACCGCCTCGGCACGGGCGGTGCGCGCCGCCTCGGCCACCTGACGCGGCGTCGCCCGATTACGCCGGGCGGCGTCGGCCGCAGCATTCGCCTGCCGGTCCGCTTCCTGCTGGAGGGCGCCGATGTCCGCCTGCTCGGTGAGCCTGATGACGACGGCCGCCTCGCCATCTGCGGCCACCGCCGCCTCGACCGACTCGTCGACTCCTGACGGCGGTGCGGGCGAGCCGCTAGGGATCTCCCCGGCTCCGAACTCTCCGGGATCGAGACCGAGGCCGTCCCACACGTCGGCGGACTCTCCTGGCTCTGCCACCGGGCTTGCCGGCAACTGCTGCGCGGAAGGCTGTGCCGCGGGCACGGCAGCGGCTACGGGGAGTAGCCCGAACGCAAGGGCGAGGCTCAGACCAAGGACGATCGATCGTCGGGCCACGGCACATACCTCCTCGATGGGAAGGCGACCGCTACCCCCGGCTGGGTCTGCCAACTACTGGAACGATCAGAACCCTAGGTGTGACACGGAGTCGTGTAAAGGCTTTCTCTGCGGTAGCCGGGGTGGAAAACGACCCGCATCTCAGCTCCGCCTCGCCGAAAGCGTGAAGGCCGCCCGGAACAGCAACGCCATGTGCTCGGCATACTGCTCGCGAGACCACTCCCGCTCGACCAGCAGGCCTTCCAGGACGTCCCAGGACATCAAGGCCCACAGCATGTCGGCGGCGGTATCGACGGTCCAGGGCGGTGCGAGATTGCCCTCGGCGGCGAGCCAGGCCATCAGACGCCCGCAACCCGACCTCCAGCGCCGCATGATCTCGGCCCGCATCGCCGTGGCGTCGGGATCGGCCCGCCGAACCTGGTCGACTGCTCGAGCGATGAGCATGATCCGCGGGTGGGCGCGAGCCAGGTGATGCGCCCACTCGTCCAGGGCAGCCAGGGAGTCGGGCGAATCCCAGACGCGTTGCAGTGAAACACCGAGATCTTCTGCCTGCCCGAGGTGCAGCAGCAACTCGGCAAGCAGTTCGGCCCGGCTGTCGAAGTGCAGGTAGACCGCCCGACGCGACACCCCCGCACGCTCCGCGACGCCGGCCATGGTGAGCGAATCGAAGCCGTCCTCCTCGATGATCGCTCGCGCCGCTGCCAGGAGTGCTTCGGCTGTCCGCCTGCTCCGGGCGTTCTGCGGCTGGACGATCGCCTTGGCCAATGAGCCCCCAACCCCGGAAATAACTTCGCACCGCGTGCACTTAGATGAAGTATACGCTCCGTGAACTTTCTTGGAGGGATCATGACCACGCAGAATGCAGGGATCTTCACCGCCGCCGAGCTCGACTACTTGCAGTCCGAACGCCGCTTGGCCAGGGTGGCGACGGTCGGGTCCGATGGCACGCCGCACGTGACGCCCGTCGGGTGGGCGTACAACGCGGACGCGGGTGTCATCGAGGTCAGCGGCCACAATTTCGCCGCGACGAAGAAGTTCCGGGACGTCGCCGCGACCGGCCGGGCGGCAGTGGTGATCGACGACGTCTTACCCCCTTGGCAGCCCAGGGGCATCGAGATCCGCGGCAGGGCCGAGGCGGTCGACGGACCCACGCCGATGATCCGGATTCACCCGACCAGGATCGTCGCCTGGGGCATCGACGACCGGCAGGGACGCAACGCCCGAGACGTGCCGCCGAGCTGACTCAGCCGGTGCGGTCCGCGTCGTCAGGGGGCTGGCCGCACGCGTCGTCAGGGCCTGGCCGCACGCGTCGTCAGGGGGCCGGCCCGCCCGCTTCGTCAACGGGGCGACGACCTGCTTCGTCGGCGACGCGGCGGAGCCGCTCGACGTAGTCGGACCACCACGTCTCGTCGCTGTCCGGCAGATTGGTGTTGGCCGCCCGCAGCCCGGCCGCGCCGTCGATGAGCTCCCGGATGATGTCCGCGTGCCCAGCATGCCGCGCCGTCTCGTCGATCACGTGGACGAGGATCTGCTGCAGCGTGACCTGCTGCCTGTCAGGTCGCCACCACGGCACCCGCCCCGACGCATCCAGTTCGAGGGCTTCGATCGTCCGGTCCGCGTGCGCACAAGCCCGGCGGTAGAAGGCGACGACCCAGTCGCGCGATTGGTCAACGGTCGCCCACATGTCGGCGTTCACCTCGGCGCCGGAATCGAGCCAGGGCATCGGTTCGCCGGCCGGCCGGTCGAAGACGGTTCCGAAGTACTCGAACTCCATGCTCGCCACGTGCTTGACGAGCCCGAGCAGGTTGGTGCCGGTCGGCGTCATCGGCCAACGGGCGTCCCGCTCATCCAATCCGTCAAGCTTCCACAGCAGGGAGTCGCGCTCGGCCTGCAGATACTTCTGCAAGGTTTCCTTGTGCGTAGCCACAGCACCGACGGTAGCGGCCGGCTCTGTCAGGCTTCGCCCACGTGAACACTCGGGTATCTCGGCTTTATGCGCTCGTTGACGAACCGGCCCAGGCTGTCGGATCGCAACAACGCGCCGTACACGATGCGCTCGACGCCGAGGTAGCGATACACCTCACCGGAGGTGAACTCCACCTCGAGAGTTCGGCTCGCCCGGTCGTAACCGACAGAGCGCACGGCGGATGAGTTGACCAGCTGACGTATCATGATCTCCAGTGCCGATCATCGGCCAGATGCGGCTCCGACTCAAGCGACCGGGCGGCGTGGCGTCCGGCCCGTCATCAGGTGGGACGGATCGACTATGGCGAGCGACGTCACACCTGAGCGGTTCCTTGCCGGCACCGATTCGGGGGTCGCCGTCTTCCGCTGGGTGCGTCATGTCCTAGCGGACAGCGGGTTCGATTTCACGGTGAGCACGTCGAAGAGCCAAGTCGCGTTCCGTCGGCGTCGCGGCTTCGCCTACCTCTGGCTCCCGGGTCAATACCTTCGCCGCTCGAACGCGGACGTCGTGCTGTCACTTGCACTGGGCCGGGAGCTTGCGTCCAGCCGGTTCAAGGAGATAACCCGCTCCGCACCGGCCCTGTGGATGCACCACCTCGAGGTCAACTCCGTCGACGAGCTGGACGACGAGATCGCGGCCTGGCTCAGAGAAGCCGCAGAAGCCGCCGGACCCGCTACACGTTGAAGCGGAGATCCCGCGGGGTTTTGGCTGTCGTTGGTCATAGCCGGTCGATGTCACTTCCGGGCGTACCGCAGATCCGCTGGCCACGCTCTGGCAATGGGTGCGAGTGCTTTCGACGCCTTGATCGAGTCCGGCCCGCCGCCGATCCTTAGCAGCGATCCGGGCAAGCTCCGACGATGCGAACGTAGATCGTCCGCTGATGTGTTTACGATCGGCGGCATGGTGACAAGTGGCTACTCGATTCAGCCGTTGACTGCTGACACGTGGAACGCGTTCGCCGGCCTGGTGGAGCGGCACAACGGGATCTTCGGTGGGTGCTGGTGCATCCACTTCCACCCCGATTGTGCCGAGCGGGGGCAGGGCTACGAGGGCAACCGCGCGCTGAAGAAACGGCTGATCGAGGCCGGACAGGCCCATGCGGCGCTGGTGATGGTTGGCGATGAGGCGATCGCGTGGGCGGAGTACGGCACTCCGGATGAGCTGCCGAACATCCATCATCGCAAGCAGTACCTCGCCGAGGCCGACGTCATTCCCGACTACCGCATCACCTGCATCTTCGTCGACAAGCGTTACCGCGGACAGGGCTACGCCAAGGTGGCTCTGGCCGGTGCGCTCGATCTGATTGCAGCGCAGGGTGGCGGTGTGGTCGAGGGATACCCGCACGAGACCGGTGAGAACAGGATGAACAACTCCTTCGTCTACAACGGCACACGCATGATGTACGAGCAAGCCGGCTTCGAGTTCGTCCGCTCCAAGGGGATGAAGAACACCGTCATGCGCCGCACAATCCAGCCGGCCTGAACCTGCCCAACCGCCCGACCCTGAGAAAGGCCGCCCACAAACGAGGTAACGCGCGTGCGGACTGCGAGGCTTCATACCCCCTCTGACCTGCGGAACGGGCTGATTCACACGTTGAAGCGGAACTCGACGACGTCGCCGTCCTGCATGACGTAGTCCTTGCCCTCCATGCGCACCAGGCCCCGGGCCTTGGCCGCGGCCATCGATCCGGCGGCGACCAGGTCGTCGAACGAGACGATCTCGGCCTTGATGAACCCCCGCTGGAAATCAGTGTGGATCACACCGGCGGCTTCCGGCGCCGTCGCTCCCTTGCGGATCTCCCAGGCCCGCGCTTCCTTCGGCCCGGCCGTGAGGAAGGTCTGCAGGCCGAGGGTGTGGAAACCGACTCGGGCGAGCATGTGCAGGCCGGGCTCGGCCTGGCCCATCGACTGGAGCAGCTCCAGGGCGTCCTCGTCGTCCAACTCGGCAAGCTCTGCCTCGATCTTGGCGTCCAGGAAGATCGCCTCGGCTGGTTCGACGAGTGAGCGCAGATCCGCCTTCAGGGTCTCGTCCCCTAGTTCCTCCTCGTCCATGTTGAAGACATAGAGGAACGGCTTCGCGGTCATCAGTTGCAGTTCGCGCAGCGGTTCGGGGTCCAGACCGGCGGCAAAGACCGTCCGGCCCTCATCCAGCACCGCCTGGGCCTGCTCGATGGCGGCGACGACGGCCTGCTTGTCCTTGACCAGCCTGGCCTCCTTCTGCAGTCTGGGGAGCGCTCGCTCGATTGTCTGCAGGTCGGCCAGGATCAGCTCGGTGTTGATCGTCTCCAGATCGCCCTTGGGCGAGACTCGGCCCTCGAAGTGGACCACGTCGGGGTCGTTGAAGACGCGGATGACCTGGCAGATCGCGTCCGCCTCGCGGATGTTCGCCAGGAACTTGTTGCCCAGCCCCTCGCCTTCCGAGGCGCCCTTCACGATGCCGGCGATGTCGACGAAGCTGACCGTGGCGGGAACCTGGCGGGCCGAGTCGAAGATCTCGGCAAGGACGGCAAGGCGTGGCTCGGGAACGCCCACCACGCCGATGTTCGGGTCGATGGTCGCGAACGGGTAGTTCGCGGCCAGGACGTCGTTCTTGGTCAGCGCGTTGAACAGAGTCGACTTGCCCACGTTGGGCAGTCCGACGATGCCGATGGTGAGGGCCACGAGCGTCAAGGGTACGTCCCGCCCCGTCGATCGGCGTCCTCAGCATCGCCGCCGGCCGCACACGGCGGAGGCCCAAGGCGGACGCCCGATTCGGCGTGCTCCGGCGGCGCCGAGCGACCACGCACCGTCGCGCCTCCCGGAACTTGTCGGGGGTACCCGGCAGAGTAGGCGCCATGGAGGGCATGGACCTGCTTCTCATGGCGCTCGGCATCGGGGTCGGTGCGGTCATCGGCGCGCTCGCGGTCCGCGCGCGGTGGGCCGGCACCCAGGCCGAGCGCGACGCCGCCCGCACCGAGCTCGAGCTCGTCCGTGCCGAACGCAACCAGGCCAGTGCCGAGAGTTCGGTGCTCGAGGAACACCTTCGCGAGTCCGAGCGCGAGTTGGTCCGGTTGCGCTCGGAGCTCGAGCATGCCCGCACCGGCCAGCAGAAGTTGGCGACGGAGTTCGAGCGGCTCTCCGCTGAGGCCCTGCGGCGCAACAACGAGCAGTTCCTCCAGCTGGCTCGAGAGCGGCTGGCCAACTCCGAGCAGCGTTCGGTCGCCGAGCTCGAGCAGCGCCGCCAGGCCGTCGAGGCGCTGGTCAAGCCGCTTGCCGACCAGCTCGGCAAGGTCGAGGCACAGCTCTCGGCGGTCGAGCGTACGCGAACCGAGGCGTACGCCGAACTGCGTGAGCAGGTCAAGAACATGAGCCAGACTTCCGAGCAGCTGCGGGCCGAGACCAGCCAGCTGGTGACCGCACTCCGGGCACCTCAGGTGCGCGGCCGGTGGGGCGAGCTACAGCTGCGCCGGGTGGTAGAGGCGGCCGGCATGGTCGAGCACTGCGACTTCGACGAGCAGGCGAGCGTCCGCACCGCCGACGGGCTGCTACGGCCCGATCTTGTGGTTCGCATGGCCGGTGGCAAGAACATCGTCGTCGACGCCAAGGTCCCGTTCGCGGGCTGGCTCGAAGCCATGGAGGCCCGCGACGACCAGCAGCGCTCCGCCCGGCTGAAGGCGCACGTCCGGCACGTGCGCGACCACATCGACGAGCTCGCGGCCAAGAAGTACTGGGAGCACCTCGACCCCACGCCGGAGTTCGTGGTGATGTTCATTCCGGCCGAAGTGTTCCTCAACGCCGCGATGGACGAAGATCCAGCGCTCTTGGAGTACGCGTTCGAGAACAACGTCGTCATCGCCACGCCGCAGACTCTGATGGCACTGCTGCGCACCGTCGCCTATACCTGGCGGCAGGAGGCGCTGGCCCGCAACGCGCAGGACGTACTGCGGTTGGGCCGTGACCTCCACGGCCGGCTTTCCACCCTGGGAAGTCACGTCAACCGCCTCGGCAGTGCCCTGAGCTCGGCCGTGAAGAACTTCAACGCGACGGTCAGTTCGCTCGAGAGCCGGGTGCTGGTCACGGCGCGCCGGTTCGCCGACCTCAAGGTGGCCGATGAGGAGCTGGAAACGCCCGCTCAGGTAGAGGTGGTGGCACGTCAAGTCCAGGCACCGGAACTTGTCGCCTCGGCAACCGACGCGCTCATCGCACTCGACGAGATCGAGACCGACGCCCGGTACGGCGTCGCCGGGCGACGCGGAAAGAACAAACGCGGGCCCAAGGACGGCACCAACGGCTGATGCGCCCGGTCAGGCAGGTCGCCGCAGCTCACGAGGCAGCGAGAAGGTCAACGTCTCCTCGGCGGTGTGGACCTCGTCCACCGTCGGGTACCCCCTGTCGGCGAGCCAGGAGATGACGCCCTGGACGAGTTCCTCGGGCACCGAAGCTCCGCTGGTAAGCCCGACCGTCTGGACGCCGTCCAGCCACGCCTCGTCGATTTCCGAGGCGTTGTCGATCCGGTATGCCGCACCGGCCCCGGCATCCAGGGCCACCTCGACAAGCCGTACCGAGTTGGACGAGTTCGCCGAGCCGACCACGAGCATCAGATCCGACTGCGGTGCGATCTGCTTCACCGCCACTTGCCGGTTCTGCGTTGCGTAGCAGATGTCGTCGCTCGGCGGGTCATAAAGGTCTGGGAACCGCTCACGAAGCCGGCCGACGGCCTCCATCGTCTCGTCCACCGAGAGCGTGGTCTGCGACAACCACACCACCCGGGAGGGGTCACGGACGGTCACCTTGTCGACGCCGTCCGGGTTCTCCACGAGCTGGATGTGCTCGGGCGCCTCGCCGGACGTGCCCTCGACCTCTTCGTGACCGCTGTGCCCGATAAGCACGATGTCCAGGTCGTCCTTGGCGAACCGCCGGGCCTCGTTGTGCACCTTGGTAACGAGTGGACAGGTCGCATCGATCGTGCGCAGCCCGCGGCGGGCGGCCTCGGCATGAACCGCCGGTGACACGCCGTGAGCGGAGAACACGACGAGGGCTCCCTCGGGGACCTCGTCGAGTTCGTCGACGAACACCGCACCGCGTTCCTCGAGCGTCTCGACCACGTGTTTGTTGTGCACGATCTGTTTGCGCACGTAGACCGGTGCGCCGTACTGGTCGAGTGCCTTCTCCACCGCGACTACGGCACGATCGACTCCGGCGCAGTAGCCTCTGGGCGCGGCGAGCAGAACTCGGCCAGACGTGGTGTCCATGTTCTCCATCGTATGAGTCCGCCTTGTCCGTTCACGAATCCCAGCGGACGGGAATGCCGCGGCCGGCGCGATACGGTGTCTCACCGTGGCGCTTCAGACCTCCCCCGACCGACCCGCACCGGTGCGGGTCATCTCGCAGGCGATCGGGGGGTGGATCGCCCGGCTGGGCGCGATCTGGGTCGAAGGCCAGGTCGCCCAGCTCACCCGCCGCCCGAACACTCAGACGGCGTTCCTCACCCTTCGTGATCCCGCCGCCGAGATCTCCCTTCAGGTCACGGTGCCGAGGATGGTGCTCGACCAGGTGGATCCGCCCCTTGTCGAGGGGGCGAGGATCGTCGTCCACGCCAAGCCGTCCTGGTACTACACCCGCGGCACGCTGTCGCTCGCCGCGGACGAGATCCGCCAGGTCGGGCTCGGGGAGCTACTCGCGCGGCTGGAGCGCCTGCGCCGGCTGCTGGCCGCCGAGGGCCTTTTCGGCGCCGACCGCAAGCGTCGGCTGCCGTTCCTCCCGCGCGTGGTCGGATTGATCTGCGGCCGCAGCTCCGCCGCAGAGCACGATGTCCTGGAGAACGCACGCCGCCGCTGGCCCGCGGTCGAGTTCCGGGTCTGCGAGGTCGCCGTGCAGGGACCGTCCGCGGTCACCCAGGTGATCGAGGCGCTTCGCGAACTTGATCGTGCGGAAGACGTCGATGTGATCATTCTGGCCCGGGGCGGCGGGTCAGTGGAGGATCTGCTGCCGTTCTCGGACGAGGCACTGGTCCGGGCAGTGGCCGCGGCGACGACTCCCGTCGTGAGCGCGATCGGACACGAGAGCGACACCCCCCTCGTCGACCTTGTCGCGGATGTGCGCGCGTCGACCCCGACCGACGCCGCCAAGCGGGTGGTGCCCGATGTTGCCGACGAGCTCGCGGGCGTCAACCGCGCCCGTGGCCGGATCACGGCGGCCGTCCGGCACCGCCTCGACCGCGAGCAGTCGATGTTGGCCGCCCTGCGGTCGCGGCCGGCGCTCGCGGACCCGGCCCGCGGCCTGCTCGCCCGCGCCGACGAGATCGCCGCGCTGCGCGACCGCGCTCGCCGCCACTTGCGCCACAGCCTCGATCGCGCCGCCGTCGACATCGAACACACTCGTGCGCGGGTGCGAGCCCTGTCACCCGCAGCCACCCTGGAGCGCGGTTACGCAGTCGTCCAGCGAGCGGACGGCGCGGTCGTCAGGCGGCCGTCCGACGTCGCTACGGGCGACCACGTGCGGCTACGCCTGGCGGAGGGCGAGCTCGGGGCGACGATCGACGAGTAACCGGCTGACCTGACAGCGGGGCAGGACTATGGTGTCGGCCATGGCGAACGAGCAGCCCACGACCGAAGCCGGTCAACCTCAGCTCAGCTACGAGCAGGCCCGCGACGAGCTCGTGGCCATCGTCAACAAGCTCGAGACGGGCGGAACCACCCTGGAGGAGTCGCTCGTGCTGTGGGAGCGGGGTGAGGAACTCGCCACGCTCTGCGAGCAGTACCTCGACAATGCCCGCGCCCGCCTCGACGCCGCGGCCGCCAAACCGACCGAGGACTGACCAAGATCAAGTGTGCGCAACTGGTCACGACACGCCAGTCGCGCCGGCGTGTCGTGACCACTTGATCTTTGGAGTGGTGGCATTTAGGGTTCGAGGCTCGCCGCGAACTGCTCCAGCGCCTCGTACGACTCGGTGCCCCGGACGATAGTCAGCACACCGTCTTCGGTGCGTACCAACGCCCTGTCCCGCGGACCCCCGTCCTGGCGCATCCGCTCCCACGTGTCGCCCTCGACCGTGGACGTCCCGTCCGTACGGAAGTCCCCCAACCGATCGTCGAGGTACGAGACGATCTCACCATCGGACTGTTCCAGCCGGACGAACCCCTGCTCGCCGATCAGGAAGCTGAGCCGCCACCGGTGCCCTGCCTCATCGGCTTCGTGGTGCACGTTCGTCGCTCGCCAGCCGGCAGGAATCGGCGACGGCGCGGCCGGTTCGTATGGAAACTCGGCCCGCACCTGCTCCAGGACCGGTTCGTAGTCGACGGTCTCCGGCAGCCGGGCGTCCGGCCGGGTCACCGTGAAGGCCAGCGCCAGTAAGGCCAGCACGCCGGCAAGGATCCCGACCGTCCGGAGCATGTCACCGGTCGACGCGGCGATGCTGCCGCGGCTCTTGCTCATCGACACGGCTCCATCGTCTCAGGTGGGCGCGGCCGGATGGCACGGTGATACGCCCGAGCGCGAGACGCGACCCGCTCAGGCCGGGTAGACCGTGATCTCGGTGGCCTTGACCGATGCCCAGACGGTGACGCCCGGCGCGAGGTGCAGGTCTGCGACGGCCAGCGGCGTCACGTCCGCCAGCACCGGTACCGGTCCCTCCACGGTGACCCGAATCAGATCGCCATGCCGCTCTATGTCAGCGACGGTGCCGGCCCACGCGTTTCGCGCGGATCCCTCCGGCCGGTGCGGGCTCAGCGTCACCGCGGCCGGCGAGAATGCGACGTGCACCGGGCCTACCGCGTCGTGGGCCAAGGTCACGACCGCCTCCGGACCGATCGAGACGAACCTCCCGTCGGCCGAACCGCGCAACAGGTTCAGCCCCACCAGCCGGGCGACGTAGTCGGTCAGCGGATGCCGCGTGACCTGCTCTGGCGTACCCTCCTGAACGACCCGGCCGTGCTCGATTACGACGAGCCGGTCACCGAGAACGAGCGCCTCCAGCGGATCGTGCGTGACGACGATCGCACACCCGTCGTACTCCGCGAGGTGTCGCCGCAGGTCGGCGCGCACCGCCGGCCGCGTTCCCACATCGAGGGCGGCCAGGGGCTCGTCGAGCAGCAGTAAGCGAGGTTCCACCGCAAGCGCGCGGGCCAGTGCCACCCGCTGAGCCTGTCCGCCGGACAGCTCGCGCGGCCGGCGGTCCGCGACGTCCCCCACACCCAGACGTGCCAGCCACGTCTCAGCCACCGACCGCGACGTCCGCCGCGGAACGCCCCGCGACCGCAGGCCGAACGCGGCATTCTCCAGGGCGGACAGGTGAGGGAAGAGCAGGTAGTCCTGAAGGACCAACCCGACGCGCCGGTGCCGAGCAGCGACGTACGTCCCCTTGACCGTGTCGATCACCGTCTCGCCGTCCAACTCGATGAGCGCAGCGTCCGGTCGTAGCAGCCCTGCCAAGACGGCGAGCAGTGTCGATTTGCCCGCGCCGTTCGGGCCCAGCAACGAGATCACCGAACCGGCGGCAACCTCGAGCGTCACGTCGAGGTCGAAGTCACCGCGCCGGACGGCCACCTTGGCCAGCAGGCTCATCCGCGGATCACCCACCGGTCCCGCAGCAGGGCGAGCACCGCCACCGCAACCGCGATCATCAGCAGGCTCAGCACGATCGCGGTCTCGGCGTCTCCGGCTCCGATTGCGGTGTACGCCTCGAGCGGGAGTGTTCTGGTGACGCCAGGAAAGCTGCCCGCGAAGGTAATCGTCGCTCCGAACTCGCCGAGCGCGCGGGCCCAGCACAGCACGGTGCCGGACAGCACACCCGGCGCGACGGCCGGCAAGGTGACCCTGCGGAAGATCGTCCAAGGGGACGCGCCGAGAGTGGCGGCCACGTCCTCGTACCTGCGATCGGCGGCCCGCAGGGCACCCTCGACGGCGATGACGAGGAACGGCATGGCGACGAAGGACTGCGCGATGACCACGGCCGCAGTGGTGAACGGCAGCGTGGTGCCGGTGGCCGACTCGAGCCAGCGTCCCACCGTCCCGCCGCGGCCGAAAGCGACCAGCAGGGCGATACCGCCGATCACCGGCGGGAGGACCAGTGGAACGGTTACGAGCCCGCGCAGTAGCGAGCGGCCGGGAAATGTGCTCCGGGCCAGCAGCCAAGCCAGGGGGATTCCGCATATGAGGCAGATGGCCGTCGCGAGCGTCGCCGTCAGCAGCGACAACCGCAGCGCGGAGAGCACATCGTCCGAGCCTAGGATCTCGGCCAGCCGGTTCCATGGTGTCCGGGCGAGCAGACCGGCCAGCGGCAGCAGGAGGATGGCCAGCCCGAGTGCCGCCGGCACGACGAACAGAAGCGGTACCCGGGCCTCGGCGGAGCGCCTCCTCACGGCGATTCGAATCCGGCGTCGACGAGCAGCCGGCGGCCATCTATACCTGTGACCGCCGTGATGAACTCCTCGGCGCCACGTGGATTCGGGGCCTCGTCGACCATCGCGATGAGGTATTCGGTGACGACCTCCGCGTCAGGCGGAACGTCGACTATCTCCATCGCACTGGTCACGTCCGTACGGTAGATCAGCGCCGCGTCGACCTCGCCGAGAGCAAGCTTGCCTGCGGTATCCCGGGCATCGGACTCGAGGGTATCCGGCCGAGCGTCGACGCCGGCGGTCGCGAGCATCTGCTCGGCGGCGGCGCCACACGGCACCTGCGGCTCGCACAGCGCGACTCGTAGCTCGTCGCGGGAAAGGTCGGCCAGGCCGGCCACGTTGCCCGGGTTGCCCGCGGGCACGGCAAGCACAAGCGAGTTGCTCGCGAATACGACTGGGTCACCGGTAACCAACCCGGCATCGACGGCAAGGGCCATCGTGCGAGTATCCGCCGTCGCCAGCACGTCCGCGGGGGCGCCGGCCCGTAGCTGCTCGACAAGGGCCGAGCTGGCAGCGAACGAGAGGGCTATGTCGTCGTCAGAGATCTCGTCGTCGTCGTCAGAGATCTCGTCGGCGAGCATGGTGAAGGGTTCTGTCAGGGACGCCGCAGCGAGGACGGTTACGCGGTCTGGATCGGCGGTGTCCGAGCACGCCGCGCTGCCGAGGGCCACGACAGCGCCGGCCAACAGGGCTGCCGCGCGTTTGCAATGCACACCTAGAGGAAGCGGGCGCTGTCGTACACCCATGTCTACCCGCGCTTCCTCTAGGTGTGCATTGCAGAGGCAGTGAGACGCGCCACCGGCCGCCCGCCTTGGAGCCCGCCGGGCTCAGGAGCCGCCGAACAACGGTCGCCGGTTCTTGGGCGGGCGCACTGTGACGTCGCCGAGCACGACGAAGCCGCGCACGTGGTAGATCGGACCACCAGGGGTCACCGGTCCGGTCAGGCGATGCTTGCGCTCCCCGAGCACGTTGGCGCCGGGCTCGAGCCGCACATCGATGCCTTCCGGGACCACCAGGGTGACGCTGCCCATAACCACGCCGATCTGGACCACGACATCTCGGGCTCGCACGATCGCCTCGGTGAAGTCCAGGCGAACTGACCCGAGAAAGCACACCACCTCGAGGCGGGCCGGTACCTCCCAGCGGCCGTCTCGCTTCTCCTCACCGAGGATCGTGGTGATCCGCTCGGTTCGGTGCGCCAGAGGACCTCCGGTTGGCCGCGGTGCCGGCGAGCGGCCGTAGCCGTCCGGCCGCTGCACCTGGCCGTGTGTCATGTCCGGCAGCGGGTACGGGCCTTGTGGCAGGTCCTTTGTGATCGGCTGGAGATCCCCGTACGTCCGTGCCTTGAACGTGGCCTCGAGCCGCTCCTCCAGCTCGGACAGGGTCAGCCTGCCTTCGCCCGCAGCCTCGCGCAATGCCTCCGCCACCCGCTCGCGGTCCTTGTCCGAACAGCGGAGGTCGCGAGGTCCTCGCACCTCTGGAGCGCCATCCACGATGACTGACCCTATGGCATTGACGCGCAGCTGACTATGCGGGCGGCCACGCGGGCGCAGCCGCGAGAATGAACGCATGTATGAACCGCCGACGACCCTGGTGCGCGGCGACGGCCGTCTTGGTGAGCTGGTGCTGCGGCGCCGCGGCGGCGCCCAACCCGTTTACGAACTGATCGTCAACGGCGTGTTCCTCATGGACACCGCCGAGACATCGACAGAGCGGCTGCTCGCCGACGCGGTCCTACTGCGTTCCCAAACGCCCCGTCACGTGCTGGTCGGTGGCCTCGGGCTCGGCTACACCGTCAAGGCGCTGCTGGCCGACCGGCGGGTCCAGCGCATTGACGTGATCGAGATCGAACCGCTGCTGGTCGACTGGCTACGTGCCGGCCTCGTCCCCGGCACCGCGGCCATGCTGTCCGATCAACGGGTGCGGGTGACCATTGGTGACGTGGCGGACGCGTTCGCCGACGCCACGCCGGCCAGCTACGACGCGGTACTCCTCGACGTCGACAACGGGCCGGACTTCCTCGTCCACGAACGCAACACCACCGTCTACCAGGAAGGTGGGCTGTCGGCGGCCGGCCGAGCACTCCGTCCCGGCGGGATCTTGGCAGTCTGGTCGGCGGCACCGTCCGCGCCACTGTCCGAACGGCTGGCATCGACAGTCGGGCCGGTCGAGGAGATCACTGCGGCGGTCACCCGCGATGGCCGTGCGCTGTCGTACTACCTCTATCTGGCCACCGCTGCGCCCACCGACCATTGATCGGGCCTGGGGACGTTCGCCTCCGGTGCTGGGGCGTAAGTTCGTATCCATGCAGAACGACAGCGAGTTCCGGATCGAACACGACACGATGGGTGAGGTTCGGGTGCCCGCGTGGGCGAAGTGGCGCGCACAGACCCAGCGAGCGGTCGAGAACTTCCCGATAAGTGGACGCCCGGTCGAGCCGGCGATCGTGCATGCTCTGGCAGCCATCAAGGGCGCGGCGGCCGAGGTCAACGCCGAACTCGGCGTACTGGATGCGGACGCAGCGAAGGCGATCGCAGCGGCGGCGGCCGAAGTCGCTGACGGCCAATGGGACGAGCATTTCCCGATCGACGTGTTCCAGACCGGATCCGGCACGAGCACGAATATGAACGTCAACGAGGTCGTCGCAACGCTCGCCTCCGACCGGCACGGCGGCAACATCCACCCGAACGATCACGTCAACGCCAGCCAGTCGAGCAACGACACCTTCCCGTCGGCCATCCACCTGGCCGCGACGCGCGCCGTAGTTCGCGATCTCGTCCCCGCGCTCGCACACCTGCGGGACGCACTTCGCCGGAAGGCCGAGGAATTCTCGGACGTGGTGAAATCCGGTCGTACGCACCTGATGGACGCCACTCCTGTGACGCTGGGTCAGGAGTTCGGCGGCTACGCGGCGCAGATGAGTCACGGCATCGAACGGCTCGAAGCCGCGCTGCCCAGGCTGGCCGAACTGCCGCTCGGCGGCACCGCGGTCGGTACGGGGATCAACACGCCGAGCGGCTTCGCCGCCCGCGTGATCGAGCGGCTCGCTTCATCGACGGGCCTGCCTCTGACTGAGGCTCGCGATCACTTCGAGGCCCAGGGTGCGCGCGACGGCCTGGTCGAGACGTCCGGCCAACTGCGGACCATCGCCGTCAGCCTATACAAGATCGTCAACGACCTTCGTTGGATGGGGTCAGGCCCGCGGGCTGGGCTGAGCGAGATCCGGCTGCCGGACCTTCAGCCCGGATCGTCGATCATGCCGGGCAAGGTCAACCCGGTGGTCCCGGAGGCGGTGGCCATGGTGTGCGCCCAGGTAGTCGGCAACGACGCGGCCATCGCCTGGGGCGGAGGATCCGGATCGTTCGAGCTCAACGTCATGCTGCCGGTGATGGGCCGGAACATTCTGGAGTCGATAACGCTGCTGGCCAATGCATCGCGCCTGCTTGCCGACCGCTGCGTCGACGGCATCGAGGCGAACGTCGAGCGCTGCCGCGAGTACGCCGAGTCGTCGCCGTCGATCGTCACCCCGTTGAACCGCTACATCGGATACGAGAATGCCGCTGCCGTGGCCAAGAAGGCACTGGACGAGCGCAAGACGATCCGGCAGGTCGTCATCGAGCAGGGCTACGTGGAGCGCGGTGACCTCACCGAATCCCAGCTCGACGAGGCGCTCGACGTGCTGGGCATGACGACGCCCTGACTCGGCGCTGCGCGGCTAGGCACTCGACCGGCGCCCGCTATGGCCACTCGTGGAGCCTGGTGAATGGATCAGTCCAATCGGGGGTTAGCGCCTCATCGCCATTGAGGACGTCTACGCGCATGACAATGCTGTAGGTGTCGCTGCCGGCGAACCGCTCCAGCAAATATTGTTCGTTCCGCTCATGGAATCGCTCATCGGTGAGAGCACGTACGACTCCGTAGGTGCCCAGGCTGAACAGCCCTGCACAGATGGTAAGCGTCCGCCTTCGATTAAACGGGCTTGGAGCCCGTAAGAAGAGCCCGACATCAGAGATCAGCTCGCGTTCGTTGGTCAGATCAGGGTGATGTTGCTGCAAGGTGTCGCCAGCACCGACTTCAAAATATGCCTTGGCTGGATCGTCGCCGGTCGAAACCTGTCGCACGGGCACCCGTAGCCGCTCCTGTATGCGCATGAGCGGGTTCCAATCAACGCCGCCCAGCACGACGAGGTGGCATGAGAAATCATCTCTCTCAAGGTCGGACTCCTTGACGACACGAACTTCGAGGCGCGGATTCGCCGCTCTGATATGACCGAAGAGTTCGAACAACGCGTCGATGCTGCCAAACGAGTAGAGCTCGCCGTGTGCCAAGCTCGGATGAGCAGGCGTGGCCTCTGGATTCACCTGATCCGTCGGACGTTCAGCACACACAATTCGCACCGGCTTGCCATCCCGGAAGTACCACGGACCGTCGAGGGCCCTGCGGGGGTCGTCGGGCGGTCTCGCCTCTTGCCTACGGACCGATCTTTCACGCAGCGAGAGGAGTTCCTGCTCGAGTACAGCGCGCTCGGATCGCTCTCCTTCGGTCAGCTCCTCCTCATGCAGAAGTCGAAACGAGCCGCTCTCGACTGAACGTTTGGTGGCGAAGAAGGTTGCGTAGGCGGCGATCCACTTCTTCGTGGGCACAGCTGTGCCCTTCTCCCATGTAGAGATCAACGGTGCGCTGAGCGGCTTGTTGCCACCGAACGCTCGCCCGAGGGCCCGCTGCGTGATCGTGATGCCGCCGAACGTGGACTCACGGAGTTCGCGGAGACGACTCGCAAGGTCGATGGCTGAACTGGTGATGGTTGGCGCCGTCACAGCTTCACCTCACTTCAGCGAACTCTACTTATCGGACTCATCGCAGCTTAGCGGCTGGCAAGTGGGCATAGTTACTCACCTACTATGCTCCTCTCTCGAACGAGACTCAATCGTGACGGGCCGACAAGTCTTACCCAAGACCCTTCCCCTCTTGCCCGCTTATAGGCGGCAACGGGGAGAAAATTCCCCTGGCGAGCTCAGCACCACTACACCTACACTGCGATTAAGTGCACTACTCCAAAGTTCAGTGAAACCCACTGAACGGAACGGAGGGGGTGGCCGTGGTGAGCGTAGCGATGAGGCTCGTGACCCGATCACGGTCACCGCCACTAGCCCACTCTCCCCCGTGCTGACAAAGAGCAGGGCACCCATGGCCGCCACCACAGGTGCCCACAGCTCCCTCAGCGACCTCCACCAGGAGGCCGATCAGAGGAGTCACACATGAGCACTCTACTCCTGGTTCGCATTGCTGGAAACGACTCCACAGACGTGGCGTCCCAGGCCGCCGGATCTGTTGCACTCGGCGACAACCGCATCGCTCTCTTTTTCATCGTCGCTCTCGCAACCGCCGCCGGCCTGCATCTCACGGCTCGTGCGATAAGCCCAATCGCCGAGGTCATCAAGTTCGTCATCGCCGCCGGACTAGGCCTACTACTGATCGCAGCGGCAGTAGGACTCGCCTTCGTCCTTGCCATAACAGCCATCTGACAACGCTGGGTTGGTCCCGCCCGGGGACGGGGCCAACCCAGCTACCAGCCAACTGCGGTAGCCACACCGGCGTGGCTGTCCACGTAAGCGTTGAGGAGGTCAGCCATGTACGTCGACACAACCTGGACCGAGTACCACTCCGCCGGCGCATCGATGCTCGCGGGCGGACCCGTGCCCGAGGCGGACACCGCATCGAGCGTCGGCTCCGTCCTCGTGGTCGGCTTCCTGGTCACCATTACCGTGATCGCATTCGGCCGGGTGCTCGCGCCTGTCGCCAACCTGGGCAAGACGTTGCTCGGCGCCGCCGGCACCGTGCTACTCACCGCAGGGGCCTTCGTCCTGCTGGTGATACTCACCGTGATGTGACCACACACCTGGGTCGGTCGCCCCAGCGATGTGGCGGCCGACCGACCCTGCGCTCAGGGCAGTTGCTCGAGCATCTCGGTGACAAGTGCGGCGATCGGGGATCGCTCCGAACGGGTCAGCGTGACGTGCGCGAACAGCGGATG
>DASUUU010000123.1:0-5285 GCA_036373915.1 Jiangellaceae bacterium
GGACAAGCGCGTCGACGAGGGGACCCGGTGAGCGGTGCCGGTTCCGCAGCTCGATCATCCCGCCGTGGTGCCGCAAGAGCCCGAAGGTCGCCGAGATGCTGACGCTGATGTACCTGCACGGCAGGTCGACGGGTGACTTCGTGCCGGCGCTGGAGGAGTTCCTCGGCTCCGCCGCCGGCTTGTCGAGCGCCCCGGCTTGGTGACGCAGAGCTGTTCTGCCGTGAGGGGAAGGCTTACCTGCGCGCTTACCCCACGGTCTCGAATTGGGCCTGGTTCTGCTACGTCATCCTCTTTCCGGTCGCGGTGCTTGAACTGAATCAGCGCGGCTGCCACCGCGAATATCGCGGATCTTCGCGGGCCTTCTTGAAGTGCCCTTGGGGGGCGCGGTGCTGCCATGCCCTTCGGTCAGCGCTCCCTGGCTGTTCCTGTGACCGAAGGGTCCGCTGGTGGTCCTGCACCAACGACGCGCGGGAGGGCGGGGCCATCCGACGCCGTCCAGCGTGGACAGGTGTCGCCCGCGACAGCAACGGTGAACCCACGTGCGGTCCCGCCAGCGGCACTGGCGAATAGCCTCGTAGTGGGCCAGGGCGGTGTGAGCGGCCGGCGCCGACGGCCGGCCCGAAGGGCTGTGGCCGTCGAACAGCGCCGCCCTTGACTCCCGATAGCCGGATTCGGCAAGGCGAGACTGGCGGTGCTGCCTCCACTGGAGCGGGGCGAGAGCGCGCGGGCGCAAAGGGCGGCCGCCTGGGCCTGCCAACATCCTGCCAACGCACAATCCGCGACATGGGCTCCAGAGCGCGTCGCCAGACGCACTCTCCACCCGAGCTGACCTGGTAGTTCGAGCGCTGGCCCGTTCGGGACGCAGAGGTCGCGAGTTCAAATCTCGCCCACCCGACCAGGTCAGGCGGCACTTCGGTGCCGCCTGAAGCGCGTTCTCGACGTGTCCACCCCGCGGAGTTGGGCTGGACGACCTGGCCATCGGTCCCGCCGCGGGTCGAACATCCTGTTCGTTCTCCTGACCGACGACGCGCGACCGGTAGGAGGCCACCGCATCGAGGTGCGGTGCGGGGGTCAGGCTGGTGCAGCGAGTGTTCCGTAGCGCTGTTGTGCGCCTTGGGCGGAGGTGCCGATCTGTTCGCCGATCTGTTTCCAGGTGAGGCCGGCGGCGCGGGCGGCGGCGACGGCTTCGGCGATCTGGCGTTCGCTCCGGGCTCGGTTCAGCGCGGCGCGGCGTAGCAGGTGGAGGGTGAGGTCGACCTCGTCGTCCGGTGACGGCTCGTACTGTTCGAACTTGGCGGCGAGCTCGTCGGCGTGGTCGAGGATCTCCTGCATGGATCGGGGCATGGCGGTCACCTCAGGAACTTGGGCCGGGCGGCCATGGCGTGGACGATGAACTCGATGCCTTCGTCGGATGTGGCGACGCCGATCTCGAGCGGGTCTCCGGATCGGTCGCCGCCGATGAGCATGGTGAGGTCGTCGAGGGCGAACACTCTGATCAGGTGGTGGTAGGCGTGGAGGATGTCGTCGTCCGGGATCCCGTGCTTGCGGGCGCTCGCCATGATGACGGGATCCACAGCGTCAACTTACCTTGATGCACGCGAGGTGACTACCCGTTCGAGGGGCACGCACACTCAACACCTCGAGGCGAGTCCACAGGCTTTCCCACGTTCTTCCCACGTGCGGGCCGCAACATGGGTGGTACAGGACGCCAACTAGTGCCTGATGGCACGCTCGTTGCCTGGTGGGCGGGCTGGCGGCTCGTTCGGGACGCGAAGGTCGCGAGTTCAAATCTCGCCCACCCGACTCCACAGAAAGGGCCTGGTCACAGGCCCTCTCGCCGCGTCTCGGCACCGTCGTCGGTGCCGGCCGGAGGCGACTGCATCCAGCGTCCGCCCCCCGGGGCCGGATCGAGGAACCTGGCCGCTGTGGCATCCACCGCTGCCTTGTGCTGCTCGGTCACCACCTGGGCGTATGGGTCGAGCGTCACCCGGGAATCGGAGTGGCCGAGCACGTCCGGCTAACCCGTGTGAGTGACCAGCTTCGTGCTGATGTCCGGTCTCACCTGGTGCGACGCTCGCGCTCAGCGTCGGCCGGTGACGAGCCAGGCCCCGTTGCCCTGGATCACCACACCATCGGGAGTTGCATGGTCGGCGAGGGCCTGCTCGACGGCCTCGATGGCGGCTGCCTGGTTGGCGGGGGGTGCACCGGACAGCAGGTCACGGACCATGGGCATTGAGCGGATGAACGCCACCGCGTCGTCCACGTTGGTCCCGATGCGCATCGATCCGGTCAGTTCCTCGATCTCGACCGCGGTGAAGCCGGCTCGTTCGAGCACGTCCGCGATCAACGATCGATCCGCCAGGCCGAGGGGACCGGGCTGGCCGGGAGCGACGCCGGCGGGGACGCCCACATGCGGCGCGGCGGCGGCTCCTGCGACCATGATCCAGGGGTTGCGGTCGAGCGCCTGTGGGGCGGTGAAGGCGATCCGGCCTCCTGGGCGGAGGGCCCGAACGAGGTTGGCGAGGGCTGCGGCTGGGTCGTTGAAGAACATGAGGCCGTTGCGGCTCACGAGTACGTCGAATGCCTCTTCGTCGTAGGGGTATGCCGCTGCGTCGGCCACGACGAGTTCCACCTCCTCGGCACCGGCGCTGGCGGCACGGTCGCGAGCGGTGGCGACAAGGTCGGGCGAGATGTCGACGGCGAGCACCGATCCGCCGGGGCGAACCTGCCGCGCCGCCTCCAGGGCGATGGCTCCGGCGCCACAGCCCACGTCGAGGACGCGTTCGCCAGGCGAGAGGTCGGCCGCATCGATCAACGCTTCGCCGAAGACACGGTTGATCTCGTCATAGCGGGCGGCCTCCGACCTCCAGTGGCGCCCCTCCTCGCCGCGCCAGCGCGCCGCCCAATCGACCGCGGTCATCGCTCGCTCACATGTGCGACGTGGGTCGCGCCATGAGCCGAGGCCGCCGCGTCGGTCGCCCCTTCGGCGGCCGCCTTGACGCCCGCCAGCGTGGTGCGCATGCCGGCGATGAGGTCCTCGTCCCGATCAGCCACGCCGAGCAGCAGGCCGTTGAACCAGTTGGTGATCCGCCAGTCTGGCTTCACGACCTCATAGGACTCGGTGAGCCGGGTGCCGTCGCCTTCGGGTTCCATGGAGTACCGCCAGTCGCACACACCGCAGGGGAGCACGTCGCGGCGGAAGGAGAACTCACGTCCCGGTTGGGCTGACACGACCACGAGCGTGTTCGACCAACGGGCCCGGCCCCGGCGGTTGTAGCCCTTGAACCGGGCGCCGGGAACCGGTCCTTCCGTCCCGACCCATCTGCAGCGGTGGGTCTCCGGGCTCCATTCGCCCATCCGGGTCACGTCGGACACGAGCGTGTACACGCGCTCGGGTGAGGCCTCGACGTGCACGGTCACCGCTCCGCGGGTTGCTCGCTTCATTACGGCACCTCTCTCAGATCGACTTGTCGAGCGGGGTCGTCTGGAAGTGTCCGGCGAGCTGCCGCCGCCCGCATCGGTAGACCTACCTATGGGCCAGTAGGTCGTGTTCGAGGGCGAAGAGGGTGGCGGCCGCGCGGGTCGACACGCCGATGTTTGTGTAGATGTGCTGGACGTGGTGCTCGGCTGTGCGCCGGGAGATGCCGAGCCGTCGCCCGATGTCAGGGTTACTGCATCCGGTAGCCACCAACCGGAGAACCTCGATCTCCCGGTCGGTGAGACCGCCCGGACGCAGATCGTGCCGGCGGCGGGCCGGGCGCCGGCCTGCTGATTCCAGCACGGCGGCCACGGCGTCGGCGTCGAGACGTCCCGCGTGCGCCTCGCGCGCCAGCGTCTCGGCGGCCTGCTCCGGGCTCAGGGCAGCGCGATGGGGTCGGGGTTGGGTCATCGCCTGGAACGCGTCGGCCGCAGCGAGGACTCGGGCCGCAGGAGCGAGCTCCGGTCCGCGGCAACCGCGGTGGTAGCCGGACCCGTCGAGCCGCTCGTGGTGCACACCGGCGATCATCGCCATCGGAGCGAGCGCGGTTGAGGTGGCCATCACTCGCTCGGAGAGGTAGGCGTGGAGACGAGCCTGCTCCCACTCGGCTGTGGCGAGCGGCCCACGCTTCTCCCACACCGCGTTCGATACACCGGCGCGACCAACATCGTGCAGGAGCGCAGCCACGTGGAGCTGCGAGATGGTGCGCGGGTCGAGGCGTGCTCGCTCGGCAGCGGCCACCGCGAGATCGGCAACGCCTCCGGAGTGGCCGTGCGTGAACGGCGTCTTGAGGTCGACGAGGTCGCCGAACGCCGCCGCGATACGGACCATGTCCAGGTCTGAGATCTCCGCGATCGGAGCCGGCTCGACCTCGACGAGCCTCGCCCTCGGATCTCGGACGGCGAGCTCGGCCAACAGGGTTTCAGCCTCCCCGGCGAACCGGTCCACGATTTCGGGATCAAGGGTCTTGCCCGCCCGGCGCCGCAGCCCCCCGACGACCGCCTCGCTGCCGCCGAACCCTGCGAGTACGGCGGCCTCGGTGGCCACCCGCGCCATGCGGGCGGACCGAGCGATCTCCTCGCATCGCAGACCCTTCGCTCCCCGACCGTTCCACCACTCGTGCACGTCGTAGAGCCCGGCGCTCACCGCGTCGGGGAGCCCGAGACGCTGAGCGACAGCTCGCGCGACCTCACAGCTCGCCAGGTCGTGCGCCATCCCGAACGAGCGGCCCTTGCTGGTCATGGTCGCTGCGCTCTTCAGACGGTTGCCCGCCTGCATCTCCCGAGTCATTCCGGGTATCAGCACCGTGAAGACCTGCCGCACATCAGTGAGGTTGGTGCGAATCGCCGCTCGGTTGACGGCCAGGTCGTCGCCAAACAGCACTGCTGTCTCGTGGGAGAAGGCGATGCAGCCTACGTGGAGCAGCAGGCTCACATAGAAGACGTGGCCCACCTCCTCCTCGGACAGGTCCATGGTCCGCGCCAGACCGGTCCCGACGAGACAGGCGCGCATGGCTGTCTCCGGTGGCAGGCCGTAGCCCATGTCACTGACCACGGACAAGCCGCCGAGAACATCCGCCAAGCGGAGGGGCGCTTCCACCCCATCAGCGTTCCACACCGCTCTCCGCTGCTGGCGCGTCATCCGAGCCTCCCAATTCCGGGGTCCACATCTCGGCGATCGGCTGAGCCGCGACCGATTGGTGTCCCCGAACACGCACCCGGCACGGGGAGGGAGAGCGCCACCTACCGCCGGTTCCGAGAGCGTCAGCGCGTCAACATCGACGGCCTATGGCCCGCTCGATCGTAAG
>DASUUU010000124.1:0-6269 GCA_036373915.1 Jiangellaceae bacterium
GGTCGGCGTCGCGGCGGTCGAAGCCGTCCGAGCAGTCGCCGCCGTCGACGCTGTGCTCAAGTGGCCCAATGATGTCCAGCGCGACGGGCGCAAGCTGGCCGGCATTCTCGTCGAGCGGGTCGAGACACCGGTGGGACCTGCGGCCGTGGCGGGTGTCGGCATGAACATCACTTCGGCGCCGGAGGCTGCCGCGTCACTCGCCGACACGGGCGTTACTAGGGACGAGGTACTGGACGCGGTGCTGTCCCGGCTCGCGGACTGGTACCAGCGCTGGCTGGTGGAACCCGGCGGCTCGGACCTGGCAGCGGCGTACCGCAAGGCCTGCGTAACGCTCGGCCGGCAGGTCAGAGTGGACCTGCCGGGCGGGCGCGCCATCACCGGCCGGGTCATCGGAATCGACGAGGCAGGGCGGTTGGTCCTGGCGACTTCGGCTGGAGAGCGCGTCGTCGGTGCGGGTGACATCGTCCACCTGCGGCCGCACTGATGCGTGCCAGGATTCAAGGTATGGTGCGACCGCCGAGCCCGGACGATCTCGAACGCCTCCTGCTTGGAGCGCCGCGCGCCTACACCCGCGAACAGGTCGCCAAGGAGGTCGGGCTGACGGTCGACGAGGCGCGCCTCTACTGGCGTGCGCTCGGGTTCGCCGATGTGGGTACCGCCGCTGCGTTCACCATCTGGGACATCGAAGCGCTCCGCGGTGTGATCGAGCTGGTTCGGTCCGACACGATCGACGAGGCGACCGCTCTCAACCTGGTGCGAGCCCTCGGCCGGATGACCGGACGGCTCGCCGAGTGGCATGTCGAGACCCTCGCCTCGATAGTGGAAGCCGAGCAGGAGTCGTCGGGTGGCGGCGAGAGCGGCCTGAGTCTGGCCTACGACTTCGGGGTGCGCCTGCTGCCCGAGTTCGAGCGGCTGCTCATCTATGCCTGGCGTCGCAAGCTCGCCGCCGCGGCCGGCCGGCTGGTCGCGATAGGTGATCTAGGTGAAGCCTCGGTACTCAGTGTCGCGGCAACGGTGGGCTTCGCCGATCTGGTGTCGTTCACGCGCCTGTCCCGCGGGCTGTCCGTCGACGCGTTGGCTGATCTCGTGGAGGAGTTCGAAAGCACCACCCACGATGTGATCGCCGAGGGCGGCGGCCGCGTGGTCAAAACTCTCGGTGACGAGGTGCTGTTCGTCGCCGACGATCCGGTCGTAGCGGCTGTGGTCGCGAGCAACCTGGTGGCGGCCATCGGCGGGAATCCCGCTCTACCCGACGTGCGCGTCGGCCTGGCCACCGGGCCTGTCGTCGCGAGGTTCGGGGACGTATTCGGTACGCCGACGAACCTCGCGGCACGACTGACCGCGATGGCGGGTCGCAACAGCGTGCTCGCCGATTCGGTTACGGCGGACGCGCTCTCCGATCACCCGCACTTCGCACTGCGGGCCCGACCGGCCGTCAAGGTACGAGGCATCGGCGTCGTCGCGCCCTACGAGGTCACTCGCCGCGTCGAGACACCACGTCCGTGATCGACTCCGGCAGATCGTTGATCAGTCCTCCCCACGTGCCTCGGCGAGTTGTTCGCGGAGCAGGTCGTTCTCAGCTTCGAGTTCGAGAACGAGGCCGACCCCTGCCAGGTTGAGCCCGATCGCGGTGAGCTCGGCGATGCGCTGAACGCGCTGGATGTCCTGATCGCTGTATCTGCGGGTGCCTCCGTCGGTGCGGGCAGGATCCACCAGCCCCTTCGTCTCGTAAAGACGCAGAGTCTGCGGACCGATTCCGGTCAGTTCTGCGGCAACCGAGATCGAGTACAGGCCCCGTTCTGGACTTGGCAAGCTCATGGATCAATCACCTCGGTGTGTCCGGGGTCCATACGACCGGGCCGGAACGGATGGCCGGCTCGGGATGACCGGTCCGCGTGCGTACGCCGGCTGGGGAAGCCGACGGTTGTGTGGCGTCGGGACGCCGGGGAGTGGTCTTGGAACGGGCCACCCTCAGCTGGTCGTAAGCCGCGCGGGTGGCAGGGTCGCCGAGTACCTCGCGGGCCGCGACCAAGCGCTCGAACTCGTCCGCCGCCTGCGGATTGCCGGCATCGGCGTCGGGATGGCTGGTGCGCGCCAGCCGTCGGTAGGCCCGGATGATCTCGTCATGGGTGGCGGTTTCGGGCACACCGAGAACGGCGTAGTAGTTGCGCCCGAAGTCAGCACGACGCCGGTTGACGCTCACGGCGAACCTCCTCAAATCTATGTCTTGACGGATAGATTTGATGTGTGCTACATAATAACTAACCTCTGTCACTAAAGGCTACATGCCAGCACTGTAGGAGGTGGAGCGATGTTGATGCGCACTGATCCATTCCGTGAGCTCGACCGGCTGACCCAGCAGTTGCTCCGGCCCAGCAACGGCGTCCTCGTCATGCCGATGGACGCGTACCGGCAGGACCACATGTTCTACATCAAGTTCGACGTGCCGGGCATCGACGCGGACTCCGTCGACGTCACCGTCGAGCAGAACGTGCTGACCGTGCAGGCGCGGCGGCCGGCGACCGAAGGCGTCGACTGGACCGTGGCGGAGCGTCCGACGGGCTCGTTCAGCCGCCAGATCTTCCTTGGCGACACGCTGGATGTCGAGAAGCTCGAAGCCGATTACAGCGACGGCGTCCTGACAATCCAGATCCCGGTGCTCGAGGCGGCGCAGCCACGCAAGATTGAGATCGCGCACGCCAGCGAGCGCAAGGAGATCACCGGTTAGCCGAAGGGGATTGTTGCGGCGGGGCCTCCTTCGGCCCGGGCAACGGCGTACTCTGGCGCAGGGAAGGTATGACCCTACGTACGGAGGAGGCCCCGCAGCGACATGTCGCCAGGCAGGGGCGGCGCGGCCGAGCGGATCGCGCTCGTCATCGAAAGGCTCCTCGGTGCGCCTAGCCCGCTCCGCATCCGGGCATGGGACGGGACCGAAGCCGGTCCGCCCGGCGTACCGACGCTCATCGTCAGATCGCGGCGGGCGATCCGGCGGTTGCTGTGGCACCCGAACGAGATCGGGCTTGCGCGCGCTTGGGTCGCCGGCGAGATCGATGTTGATGGTGACCTAGAGGCTGCGCTCGGCTCGTTGGAGTCCATCGGCCGCGATCTTGCCGGCCGACGACATCTCACTGCGCTCGAGCGGGCAGAGGTATACCGGTCCGCCGTCCTACTCGGAGCCGTGGGGCCGGTGCCGAAGGCGCCACCGGAAGAGGTCGACCTCGGTGGCGACCGGCACTCGAAGAGCCGCGACAAGGACGCGATAAAGCATCACTACGACGTCGGCAACGAGTTCTACGAACTGGTCCTCGGCCCCTCGATGGTGTACTCGTGCGCCTACTGGGCCGAGCCGGACGATGCCGGCTACACCCTCGAAGATGCCCAGCGCGACAAGCTGGAACTGATCTGCCGCAAGCTAGGCCTGCGCCCCGGCATGCGGTTGCTGGACGTGGGCTGCGGCTGGGGAGCGCTGGTCATCCACGCCGCGCGTGAGCATGGCGTGCGAGCCGTCGGCATCACGTTGTCGCATGAGCAGGCCGAGTACGCGCGCAAGCAGGTCGTCGCGGCCGGACTGTCCGATGACGTCGAGATCCGCGTCCAGGATTGGCGCGATGTCGACGATGCGCCATTCGATGCGATCGCCAGCATCGGGATGGCCGAGCACCTCGGTGCCGAGAAGTGGGCCGAGTACGCAGGTCGTCTTCGCGAGCTCCTCGTACCTGGTGGCCGCTTGCTGAACCACCAGATCGTGCGCAAACCCGGGGCCAAGCGCGCCGGCCGGACCTTCATCGACGCATACGTCTTCCCCGACGGCGAGTTGCTGCCGCTCGGCGACGTCGTCACCGCGATCGAGAGCGCCGACCTCGAGGTGCGCGACGTTGAGAACCTGCGTGAGCACTACGCCCGGACGTTGCGTCAGTGGGTCGCCAACCTCGAGCGCTCCTGGGACCGCGCGGTCGAGTTCGCCGGTGCCGGCCGGGCTCGGGTGTGGCGGCTCTACATGACAGGTTCGGCGCTGTCCTTCGACGCCGGCCGGATCGGCATCACCCAGGTACTGGCCGTTCGCCGGCACGATGACGGTCGCAGCGCCATGCCCATGACCCGCACGTCCTGGCTGGGAGTCCAGTGAGCCTCATCGCCGTTACCGTGATCGGCCACGACCGGCCGGGCATCATCGCCGACGTCACCGCGGTGCTCGCCGACCTCGGACTCAACCTCGAAGACTCCACGATGACGCTGCTGCGTGGACACTTCGCGATGATGCTGATCTGCGCCGGGCCGCCCTCACCACCGGAGGTAGAGAAGGCGCTGGAACCGCTGACGGCGGACGGCTCGCTCCAGGTCGCTGCGCGCGAGGTGCCTCCCGAGCCGGAGCTCGCCGCGACCGGGGCGCCGTACGTGCTGACCGTCCATGGTGGCGACCGGCCGGGGATCGTCTCGGCGGTGACCCGGGAGCTGGCCGCTGCCGGGGGCAACATCACCGACCTGACGACCCGGCTGACCGGCTCGTTGTACTTGCTAGTCGCCGAGGTCGAGTTGCCCGCCGGCGTGGACGTCGAGGCTCTGAGCGGCCGGCTCGCAGCAACCGGGGAATCGCTGGGGGTCGGCGTGTCCCTGCGCGAGCAGGAGACCGACGTCCTGTGACATCGCTTTCCGGGTGGTCCGAGCAGGACCTTGGCGTGGCCGGGCATGTCCTGCCCGTGGTGACCGCGCCGCACCCGGTGTTGGCGGCGCCGTCGGAGCAGGTTGACCCGACCGATCCCAAAGTCATTCAACTGGCCGCCGACCTGGTGGCGACGATGCGCGTGTCACCTGGCTGCGTGGGCCTGGCGGCCGCCCAGGTTGGGGTCGGCTGGCACGTGTTCTGCGTCGATGTGAGCTCACACCCCAAGACGCGGACTGACCACGGGACGTTCGTGCTGTGCAACGCCTCGATCGTGGAGGCTTCTCGGCGGGAGAAGGCTCGCGAAGGTTGTATGTCGGTGCCTGACTTGACCGGTGACGTCAAGCGGGCGTCCCGGCTCACGGTGGTCGGTTCGCTGCCGGGTAGCGGCGAGCAGGTGACGGTTCGTACGGACGCCTTCGAGGCCCGCGCCCTGCAACATGAAATCGATCATTGCGCGGGACTGCTGTTCCTGGACCGGGTGGCGGGGGCGCATGCGGTGTTCCCGCGCCGCACCTATTTATGATCAGGTGCATAGGTGCCTTTGGCGTTTGGCGGGCGCGCTGGTCGCCGGCCATAAGCTGAAGGTCGAGCCCCCGTAGCCCAATCGGCAGAGGCGGCGGACTTAAAATCCGTTCAGTGTCGGTTCGAATCCGACCGGGGGCACCGGGCCTGACCAGCGGTTATGCACTGCAGGCAGGGCTCGAACTGGTCGCATTATGGTAAGTCGTGACATGCTTCATGACTGAAAGACGCTTGCCAGCGTCCGCCCGCGCCCGTCCTCAGCGTCTTCGATGTCCCGCTCAATCAGGGTGACCATTGACGGTCAACTCGCGGCCAGCTGGTCAGGCACGTCGACCCGGCGATCGAGCTGGCCCGCCGGATGCACGACGACAGCGGTGCCGAGAAGCCACGGGTGCGCCCTGGCCGTCCCAGACTGCGACCGGCCGGTCGGATCATCAAGCGACTAGGTGGCGGTTAGAGCGGTGCCTGGGGGGTGAGCGGAGCAGCACTTGGTGGTGCTGCGACTACAGCCACGTGACCGGCTTCCCGCAGCTGCCGCGCCACGTCGCACACGACGGACGAGGTCAGGGTGCCCCCTGCCGAGGGGTGGTGCCAGAACCGCACTGTCACTGTCGTGCGCTCCGGCTCGACAGCTGTTACGAGAACGGTCGGCCCCGGGTCGTCTTGCACACCAGGGATGGTCGCGACGACCTCCGCCACCAGGCTCATGACAGCGTCCGGCGTGGCCCCGGTACGAACCTCGACCTCAGAGCGCCGCCCAATGGCGGTCGTGTGGTTCACGATTGGGCCGTTGAGCAACTGATGGTTGGGTAGGTGAGCGGTGCGACCGTCCGGGGTGCGGATCACCACAGCTCGGCTGTTGAGCTCCTCGACCACTCCCACGAACCCCAGCGCGTCGATTTCGTCACCGAGGTGGACCGGCCGACGGGACTGGATCACGATGCCGGCAGCGAAGTTGTCCGCGATGCCCCGCAGCGCCAGGACGACCACGACCCCAACGAGGATGGCGACGGCCAGGACGGGCTGGACCTGGGCTCCCAAGATGCTCAGGGCGATGCCGACCCCGACGAATAACACGAGGTAC
>DASUUU010000125.1:0-49912 GCA_036373915.1 Jiangellaceae bacterium
GTGGTGGCCGAGACGCCGCGTGACCCTTCGCTGCCAGAGCTGTTTCGGGAGGCCATTGCGGGGCGGGTGCTGTCGGCCGTGGCGAGCGTGGTGACTGCCGGACAGCGGGCCGGGCTGGTCGATGCTGCCGTCGATGCCCCCGTCGCCGCGAGAGCCTTCGTCGGCCCGCTGCTCACCTACGTGCTGCTGGACGGACTACTCCGGCCGCCGGCCGAGATTCGCAGGCCCACCTCGGAGGCAATCGATGCCCAGGTGGCTCTGTTCTGCCGCGCTATCGGCCTGGACAACTGATCATCACTAGAACCGGAATCGGAGGAGCAAGCAGATGCCCGACCAAGAGCTCCACAGCGAGCACGCCCCAGAGCGTCCCGATGTGCGCACGAGCTGGACGCGTGCCCCGCTGATCGAGCCGACGTCGTCGGGGTTCGTGCACATCGGCGCCAGCTCAGGCCGATGGACACTGCCGTTCGCGCTGCCTAGGGCTCGTAGACGCAGATTGCTGGCTCTTATGGGGGACGCCGCTGCTGCGCTACAACGCGACTCCCGGGTCGTGCGCGCCGACGTGTTCCGCGGCCTGGTGCGGCCTCCGGACGGCAACCTTGCGGTCGGCGGGGTGCCGCCCGCGGAATTCGATGCCGTCCTGCTGATCGAGACCCACACCGTCGCCGACACGTCGACCCTGCGGGACGGCGACGTCGTTGCCGGGCTGTTGGCGAAGATGGCCGGGGTCGCGACTCGAACGCTGAGCTTCACCGCCTCCAATGTTCGGCGGATGGGCCCGGTGGACCACGAGCAGCAGGGCGTCTTCTTGTTCAACTACTTTGCCGCTGAAGACGTCGACACCAATCTGCATGCATGGCAGTACACCGCCGGCTGGTTCCACGACGAGACCGGCCTGGACAACTCCACGGTTCTCCAGCCCGCCGGTTCCCAAGGCCCGTACACACTGGTGAACCACGCACGTTGGGATCGCCTCCGCGACGTCCTTCCGGCATTACTGTTCAAGCGCAGCTTCCGCACCTTCGTGCTGCGTGTATTTGCGGACAACGGGGTGACGCCGAACCCCATCCTTTACCGGTTGCATAAGCCGCACGGCTATCCGGAGCTCCGTGGAACGTCGTCGTTGAACGCATGAGCCTTGCGGATAGGGCGTAGTCGGCCTCACGTGGTCGCCACGTTAGAACTGTCTACGACGAAGCTGAACATCATGCCACTGTGCATGTGTTCAGGAATGTGGCAGTGGGCCATCCACAGACCGGGATTCGTCACGTCGAACAGAATGTCCACCGTCTGCCCTGTCCGGACCAATACCGTGTCTTTCCACGCCAGGTTCGGCTCAGCCTTGCCATCGCGAGCCAAGATTAGGAACCTTCCCGCACCGTGCAGGTGGAACGGATGGTGCATGGGGTGGTCTGACTCCAACTCGTTCACCAACCGAATCTTCACGCGATCTCCGGCGGTGAAGCGCCAGTCGCTAGGCGTGGTGTCCGTCCCTAAGGTGCGGTCTACGAATTTCCAGCTCATCGCTGCAGAGGTGATGAGGCGGTTGACTTCCGCCATGTCGTCTTCCCATTCGATTCCGTCCACCGCGCCGTGACCATGTTCGTGTTCGGGATCGCTTCCTTCGTCATTGGAGGCGTGGCCCATGCCTGGGGCCATGGCGTGCCCTTGATGGCTGATCTCCGCGACCAGGGCAAGGATCTTGTCAGGTGCTGCTTCGAGCCAGCCGGCGAGCCGATGTCGCTCGGCCCTCAGCTCAGGCGCACCTCGCAAGCGAGCGAACTGTTCGTCCGGCAACGGCGTAACGCGACTTCCCCCAACCGCAATGGTGGCCAGCGGATAGGTCAGCCTCGGCGTTCGGTGCTCCAACTGCAGCTCTCCCGGCTGAGCGAGTAGCACGTCAACGACTGCTCGTTCTGAAGGCCCCAGAAGCACTTCGGAGACGAACTCCTCATGCTCGACGCGTCCGCTGTCCCCGCCCACGAGTTTCATCCGAGCACCAGGCAGCCGGACGTTGAAGACGCGAGCGCTGGCTGTGTTGGTGAGCCACAGCCGCACCACTTCACCCGTCCTCGCAGCGACACGGAAATCCGGATCCCCACTGGTCAGTAGCAGGTTCCCGAAGCGACCCATGGCTGCGTAGTTGGTCTCGGTTGTACTGAATGGAGCCACCTTTCCATTCACGAGCAGGATGTCGTCCAGAGTCAGGACGAACTCACGGTCCACCGGCGGCCAGTAGTCGTCTTCGTCAGGCAGAACCATGATGTTGCCGTACAACCCCAGCTCTTGCGCGTAGTCCTCTCGGATGTGCGGGTGATACCAGTAGATGCCTGGATCGGGAAACTGGATGCGGTAGGTGAACTCACCGCCGACTGGGATCGGGGCCTGCGTCGCATGTTCTACTCCGTCGTAGCGGTTCTGCAAACGAAGGCCGTGCCAGTGGACGGTCGTATCAAGGTCGCCTTCGTTGATGACCTTGACGACGATCTCCGATCCCTGCCGCACCCTCAGGGTGGGGCCAGGAACGGACTCGTTGTACGCGAGCATCCGAACGCTAGTGTCATGAAGCTGCTTCACGACCGGACTGACACGAAGATCGAGAACATCGCGATCGGCTAGCTCCAGCACCGGGGGTCGCCCGGCTTCGGGCAATCTATCTACATGGGTGGGAAAGCCCTTCTCATTCCCAATCAGGTGCGGCGTGTGGTCCTGCATCGGTCGGCCCCCGGGCGGTCTCGTGGCGTCGGCGTACGACATCACGAATCGAGTTGCACCTGACGTCGTCGGCAGTGGCGCTCCCTTCATGGTGCACCACAGGGTCGATAGGCTGCTACAGCCCGACTGGGTCGAGAATCAGACGAGCGATGATGACGGCCGCAACGCTGGACGCGATTGTCACCACTCTGGCGAATGTGGCCTCGTCGAACGGCCACTCCTGGATCCGTTCCGCCCGCTTCTCCAAGGCCTCGGCGGCGCTCAGCAAGCCGGCCTGTCGCTGGAGCTCTTCCAACGTACTGCTATCCCGTACCTGCTGGTAGGCCTGCGTGTAAAGATCGCGTGCTCGCGCGAGTTCGTGCTGCTTGACGGCCGTCATCTGACGGTTCAGTCGTCGCAACGAGAGGAAGAACACCCCCACTCCGACCACGAGCACGGTGATGCCGACAACCGCTGCCGGGGTGTCGGCGAAACCTGTGATGACCACGGGTCCGATAACTCCGAACAGCATCCAGAACCCGGTGAATGCCAGCCTTCCGACCGGCCGGAGTCCCAGACTTCGATCACCGCTGTACGGCTGGAGGGTGAGCTGCCCTCGTCCCAGACGGTTCAGCCCGAACTGAAGCATCAGATAAACCCACACGGCAGTGGACAGCGGTACACCGATCACAAGCCAGGTGACACCCTGAATCAGCGCGGCCGCCTGGTCCCCTCGCAATGCTTCGTCCAGAGGCAGAAGCACACCAACCAGCGCCGTGAGTAAGAGCGGGACGAGTTTGTCATCTATCCGGAGGAAGAGTCGCCTCACATCAGGCTCGTCCTGCACGACCGCCTTGGTCAGTGCACATTGCAGCCCTCGAAGCTCATCTGTGATCCGCGCCGCGCCCCACAGCGACAAGAGCAGCGCAACGGTGACGGCGGCCCGATTGAGAATCTCGGCGAGTGGAGTCCCTGGCCGAGCCCATTCGGCGGCACCTGACAACTGAACGACGGCCAGATTCAGCCACGGGACCAATGCCCACGCGGCGACCCACGCCAGGCGCGGTCCGGGTAGGCGCAGAAGGATCTGCTCGGTCAGCGGCGCGGCCGGCCGAGGTCGCCCCGACGGGCTGGCCATGGTGAACCTATACCCGCGCTCGGGTCGATATCAGCCAAGCGAGTCCGATGTACGCCAATTTGAATGCGAGGGCATGCCGCCGATGACCGCTGTGGCACCGAGTTCCGAATCGGTGATCACACGAGCAGGAAGGCCGGCTCGGTCCAGGAGCTCCAGAGCCGCCGACGACTGAGGCTGGCTGGTTTCGACGATGAGATGGCCGCGCGGCGCCAGCCAGCCCGGTGCCTCTGCCGCCACTCGCCGCAGCACGTCGAGGCCATCCACCCCACCGTCGAGTGAGAGCCGTGGTTCGTACAGGCGGGCTTCCCGCGGCAACATGCCGATCTGTGCCGTCGGTACGTAGGGCACGTTCGCCACCAGCACGTCGACGCGGCGATGCAAATGTGACGGCAAGGCGGCGAAGAGATCGCCTTGGTATACGTGCCCACCCCAGGGCGCCAGATTGAGGCGCGCGCAGGCCACTGAAGCCGGGTCGACATCAGCGGCATGTAGATGGAGCGGACCGGCGGCCTTCGCCGCGACGGCGGCACCGACCGCGCCCGAGCCACAACATAGGTCGAGGACGACTGCATTACGCCGACCGACCGGCCTGACCGCCGCGCGGACGAGCAGTTCGGTTCGTGCCCTGGGGACGAACACGCCGGGTGCGACCATGACCCGGATCCCACCGAACCGGGCCCATCCCACGATGTGTTCGAGGGGTTCGCCATCGACCCGGCGGGCGACGATCGATTGCAGGTCGGCGGGTGTACTGGTGGCCGAGATGAGCAGGTCGGCCTCGTCGTCAGCCCACACGCATCCTGCGGCGCGCAACTGCTCGACGATGGCCGCCCGGTGTGCGGCCGCAACGAAGTTCGATGACATCGGTACCTTTCGGGGAGCGTCTTCGGGCGCTCCCGACCGTCACCTACCTGCGTCGCCTGATGTGGGCGGCACGAAGCGGGCCGGTCGGCGGGCTCACCCGACCTACCTGAGTAAGGATCCGTCCCACCTCCTCCGGCCATGTTGCGCTGGCTTGTCAGCCCCACCCTAGTAGCTGCGGTGAGAACCCTGATGGCCGGCTCTGTTTTGCCATGGAGAGGTCAGGGCAGGCCCAGGGTCCGTCCCCGATGCGCCGAAGTCGCCATGGCGGGATGCTGGAGTAGTCAGATAGGAACCAAACTCAGGCAAGGTGCTCTCATGAACGACATCCACGACGGCTTCCGGCAACGGGGCCTGGTCCGCCCTCGCGACGGCCGCGTTCTCGGCGGCGTGTGCGCAGGTCTGGGCCGGCGGTTCGGCATCGAGCCGTGGCCTGCCCGCCTCCTGTTCGTTCTCCTCTTGCTCGTCATCCCGGGCAGCCAGCTGCTGATCTACCCGATCCTATGGATTCTCATGCCGAACGAGGAGTTCGACGACGCCCCCGACCACAAGACGACGGCTCCCTACACGGTCTAGCGCCGGCTGCGGTCGTCGAGCAGTGCAAGCGACGCGGTGAAGCCGTGCATGAAGTTCTTCCCGCCGACCGGGCCGATCTCGCCGGCGGCGAAGTAGCCGGCCGTCGGCAGGTCGCCGAGGATCTCGCCGATCAGCGCCGTGTCGTGGTTCGGGCTGTCGAAAAGGCGGGTGCCGCGCCCGTTACACGTGAACAGGAGCGCTGCGGCGGCCGGACCGTCGTCCCGTGCTCGGGCTAGGGACTCCCGAAGATCCTCGTCGGCACTGGCAGCGTCGCGAACGTGGAACTGCACGGTCGTCCCGACCGGGACCTGCTCGCCCAGGTGTATCCAGCCAACGTCCTCGTCCACGCCGGTGATCGGCCGGACGAGAAAGTCGCCACGCGCCAACTCGGCCTTGTACTCGTCGACGACGATTCCGATGAGCACACCGGTGGCGATCAGTCGTTGCTCGTGAGCCGGCAGTCCTGCGACGATGTTCTCCAGCAACTGGGCCGGTGGCTGCCCGGCCAGCTCGGTGATCACCGGGCCTTGCGCGCCGGTCACCGTGTACGGGTTGCCGATCGGCCGGCAGCCCTGCGAGACGACCGGTCGAAGCGTCACATCCGGCAGCCGGACACCGACCGCCCCGGACGTGACAACCTTCGTGTCGCGGAACAACGTAGAGCGTCCCGGTGTCCCACTGGCGATACCGCCCATGACAAGTGTTCTTGGCGCATTCTCGTTGAGGTGCGACAGCAGGGCAGGTGCTGGAAACGTGTACGGGTCCGGAATCAGCAGGTGCGGATCGGGCCTCGACGGATCGAACCGGTAGCCGCCGATAACGGCTGCGGCGGACGTGCGCACGAACTCCATGTGGAAGGTCTCCACCGGACGCGACAGTGCGGCGAGCCACACCGCGACCGCAGGCTCGCCTTCAACCTCACGCGGGCCTGCCACCACTGCCTCAGCGACGCACCCGATAAGTGATTGGGGAGCCGCGACGCCGTGGATGGTCTCGAGGACCTGCTCGGCGCGCCGGGCGAAGTGGGGAGAGGTGACGAGCATGGCAAAGGCCGCCTCGGACGAGCCGAGGCGGTCAACCGCGGCCCGGGCCGCCTCGCCCGCTGCGACCAACGGATCGGGTGCCGTCGACAGACCAACACCAACCTGCATGACACCATCCTGCTAGAACCGTGCCTGGCCAGTCGACTCCCACGTCGCGGGCAGGAGTACGTCGGCGGGGGCGGGGTAGCACTCTTGGACGTACCCGTGCCGAGAGGAGGCTCCCGATGCCTGCGGACGCTGCACAACAGAGCCAAGGGTTCCCGCCACAGCAACAGGAGCCACCGGGCTTGACAGCGCCGATGAACCCGGTGCCGGACCATGGTGAGGACAGCTATCGCGGCTCGGCCCGGCTGCACGATCTGCGTGCGGTCATCACGGGCGGTGACTCCGGGATCGGGCGTGCCGTGGCCATCGCGTACGCCCGCGAAGGCGCCGACGTCGTGCTGTCCTATCTGCCGGAAGAGCAGGAAGATGCCGAGGCCACGGCCGAACTGGTGGCCAAGGCGGGCAGGCGAGCAGTTCTCGCGCCCGGCGACTTGACCGATCGTGACGAGTGCCGGCGGCTCGCCGAAACCGCGGCAGCAGAACTCGGTGGCATCGACATCCTGGTCAACAATGCCGGCTTCCAGATGGCCCGGTCGGAGGGCCTGGAAGAGACGACCCCGGACCAGATCGACAGGGTTTTCAAGACCAATCTGTATGCGCTCTTCTGGCTGACGCAGGCGGCCCTGCCGCACATGACGCGCGGCTCGTGCATCATCAACAACAGCTCGATCCAGGCCTACGAGCCGTCCACCTCGCTGCTGGACTACGCGGCGACCAAGGCCGCGATCAACAACTTCACCGTCAACCTCGCAGCGGAGCTCGGTCCGCGGGTCATCCGGGTCAATGCAGTCGCACCCGGCCCGATCTGGACGCCGCTGCAGCCGGCGACCCAGCCGGAGAAGAAGATCGAGAAGTTCGGCCAGGACACTCCACTCGGCCGCGCCGGCCAGCCGGCCGAGGTCGCGCCCGCGTTCGTGTTCCTGGCATCACCCACGGACGCGAGCTATGTGAGCGGGACCGTTCTGGGAGTCACCGGCGGCAAGCCGGTCTTCTAGTTGGGCACCAGGGGCTCCAGGGCCGGTGATCGAAGTGCGCCTACGCATGGGGCCTCGGCTGAGCGTCTGGCCCCCGCTTTCCCCTACGGTGCATGTGCGTCGGCCGCGCGCTCTTCCGTTCCCGCTCGACCACCCCTCCTGCCTGCTCTTCGCGAAGGCCAGGCACGGACTGTGGCATGGCCTAAGAGCACTTGGTGTGCGCGATGGAGACTCGATCCTCGTGCCCGCCTACCATCACGGGTCGGAGATCGAGGCGGCAACAGCCGCTGGCCTCCGCTGCATCTTCTACGACGTCACCGACGGTCTTGCGCCAGACGCCGGCCGGCTCGATGACTTGCTGGAGCCGAGTGTCCGGGCCCTTCACATCACGCACTACTTCGGCTTTCCTCAAGACAGCAGGCGCTGGCGGCGCTGGTGTGACGAGCGAGGGCTGATGCTGGTAGAAGACGCCGCGCAGGCCTGGCTCGCCCGGCAAGACGGCAAGGACGTCGGCAGGTACGGGGACCTTTCGATCTTCTGTCTGGACAAGATGTTCGGGCTTCCGGACGGTGGCGCAGCGCTGTGTCGGGCGCCGATCGATGTGCCCACCGGCAAGCGGCCGGCAGGCGGATCATTGCTGCTCCGGCGACACCTCGCGTGGGCCGCCCAACTCGGTGGCGTGACAATGGAAAGAGCGCGGCGCTCCGACTACGACCCCGCCGCTGACTTCGCTCTCGGCGACCCATGGACGCCGGCTTCAACCGCCACGATGATGACACTGCCCAGGCTCGACTGGCCTGGGACGGCCGAAGCGCGGCGGGCACGATACGAAATGTTGCTGGACGCCCTGGGCCCGCTCGTTCCCCCGCCGCTTCAGAACGTGCCCGCTGGTGTGTCGCCGTTCCTATTTCCTGTGTCCTTACCGAACAAGGCCGAGCTGCTCCGTAAGGTGGCGGCCAAGCGCTTACATGCCCTCGACATCTGGGCGGTTCCGCACCCGTCGATGGACGAGGCGGCGTTTCCGGTAGCGCAGCGACTCCGTCGGCATCTGATCGGGCTGCCGGTGCACCAGGAACTCCGCCCGGCCCACATCCGCCGCATAGTTGACGTGGTCGCCTCTGCCATCAGATAGGCGCATGTGACCGGCTCCCGCGTTGCTTGCCCGGCAGCAAAGCTTGCGCTCGGCGCACGATGGCCTTCGCTAACGGCCGGCCGCGGGCGTACGCGGCCCGCTCGACGCGGCCGGGCAGGGATGGTGCGAATGCCTGGACGGCCAGACGATCCCGCGCAACGTCGGTCCACTCCAGCTTCCACGGGTCGTCGGTGCCAAGGAACTCGTAGGACACCAGATTCGCGGCAAAGGCGCGCTCCAGCATCGCGTGCCTCAACAACTTCCCCGGCCCGAATCTTCGGTAGTCGGGGTCATAGCCGGTCTTGAGCAGATAATGACGGCGGTCGGTTTCGATCGAGAAGTCCGCTGCGACGGCCCGATCACCTACTCGGAGGAAGGCAATCCGCAGCAGGCCCAGCCCGTCGGCCCATCGTGCGATTTCGGCGTAGAAGCCGCGTGCGCGTACGTCGTGTTCGATCGCATTCCCGGACTTCCACCCCGAGCCCTCGAGTCTGATGAACTCCACGAGCGTCTCCGCTGTCGCGTCTGTGACGACATCCAGGCGCACCGGGCCCTCGTCGTTCAATCGCCGCCGGCGGCGCGCCAGATCGCTACGGAACTTTGAACTCATTGAGTGTTCGTACTCCTCGAACGACCCGCTGATGGGGACGTAGGGCGACCTTTCGAGAACCCGGCTGTGTACATGGAAGCCCATGGACTCGGCCGTTGCCCTCACCACTGCGGCGGTCGGGTGATCGACAAAACGGAGGGTGATGCTGCGGCGGGCTTTCGGAAGGATCGCGCGCAGCAACAGCATCGCCGCGCCATCGTCCTCGGCGGCGATGCCGTACTCCGGCGTGTGCCAGTTGGCCGGCGACTGGAGGCCACCAGTCCGCGCTAGGACTGGCAGCACGGCCACGAGCCGGCGGTCTCGGCGGACTCCGACGACCATGAGCCGACCGCGGCCGAACGCGCGGTGCCAGGCGAGTATCCACCCGGGCTCCAGGAATGGGGAGCCGTCGACCCGCTCGACCAGCGCAGACCACTCGATCTCCACGCTTTCCGGCGACGAAACGACGACGTCTACAGATGTCACGGGCCACGCACCTGATCGAGGACCCGGCGACCGGTATCCACGGCACGCTGAGCAACGCCACCGCGTCGCTCCGCACGCTCCGCGAGATCCTTGGCGCCGAGGAAGAACTTGCCCGGCAACTCTACGAACCTGCCGGACCACGCGTAGAGGTCCGCGGCTCGTACCTGGTCGTTGGAGAGGCTGAACTTGTACGGTTCTTCACCGCGGCCCCAGTCGTAGACCTCACAGCCGCTCGCCAGCGCATACTCCACGGCGGCGTCGTGGGTGATGTGACCGACACCGTATCGGCTCCACTGGGGATGGAAGCGGGAGTTCCACATCCTGAAGGCGGTGCCGTCTACGAAGCAGAGGACGTACGAGGCGAGGGCGGCGTCGATGCGCAATGTGGTGAGGGCGACCAATCGCCGGAACGCGTGTACCTCGACGACACGGCGAAAGAACTGCGCGGCGGCTGGATCGTCCATCGCACTGCGCCGGCCGAGCTCTCTATCCCGCTCCCGGCAGACCTCCACGACTTCGGGCAGCACGGTCATGATGTCGCCGGGTTCACGAAGGTGCGCGATCACCGGGTCCAGCCCGTCGCGCAGCATCCGGTTCCGGAGCCTGCGGCCCTGCTGGTGGTGGTTTCGGCTGACATAGTCGCGCAAAGTTCGTGATCCGCCCACCTGGAGGGTGGGCGAAACGGCACCGGGCGCAATGGTCGCCCTCGGAAGCCTCGCGGTGAGCGCCGTGGCCACGCGGTCATGTGCCGAGAGGTGACGCAACGTAAGCCGCCACGGGCGCGGCAATGTGCCCAGATGATCCGCAACCGCGGTCGCGAGCGTTTCTGCCGCAGCCTGGTCACGCGCGGGCAGCGCCGCGATGTCGCTGGGCCCGTGCCCGAGTCCCACGACGTGCCTGACCCTGCCGTGCCGCTCGGCAAGCAACGCTGCGGCCGCCAGCCCACCGTTCGCATCGACGGTCACGGCAACCGGCAGGTAATCGCCATAGCTGGCAATCCACGCCCCGAGCCACGGGCGTCGGGCCATTACGGGGGCGCGCACCGCCGAATGCAGCTCGTCGATCGCGTCACCGAGCTTGTCCATGACGTCCGCGCCGGACAGCACTCGAACCTGCATGGATGCTCTTTCCCTCCATAGGCGCATCCAATCCGGGAGAGGCGACTATGCCCCGGACACGCCAATCGGCTTATGACATGATCGTTATGTGACGGTGCTCTGCTACCACTCCGTCGAGTCAAGTTGGGCGTCCCCGCTCACTGTGGACCCTGGCGACTTCGACCGGCACTGCAGCTGGCTGCGTCGCCATCGTCAGGTACTCAGTCTCGACGAACTCCTACCTCATCGAGTCCGCGGCGGCCGGTCGATGCGCAGAGCCGTGGCGCTCACCTTCGACGATGGGTTCGCGGCGTTGTACGAGCACGCGTTGCCGGTACTTCTGCGGCATCGGCTCCCGGCGACCGTCTTCGTCGTCGCCCGCACGCTCGTCGACGACCGGCCCATCGACTGGATCGATCCGGATCCTCCGGCGCCGCAGCGCGCACTGTCCGGTGAGCAGATCCGTGCGATGCGCGAGCTGGGAGTCATGTTCGGCAGCCACAGTTTCGCTCATCACGACCTCACGTCGCTATCGGAGGACGAGTGCCTCCGTGATCTTCGACGCAGCCGCGAGGTACTCGAGGAGTTTCTGGGAGAACCGACCCGCGTGCTCGCGTACCCGTACGGGCGGCATAGCGCGCACGTGCGGCGCGCGGCCGAGCGCGCGGGGTTCGACTTCGCGTTGGCATTGCCCGAGAGGCGGGAAGCACCCGGGCGGTTCGCCGTACCTCGAGCAGGTGTCTACAGAGGAAACGGCACGGCTGCACTGCGCGCCAAGACAAGCCCACAGTATGTCGCCTGGCGCACAGGGCGCCTCTATTCCATGGTCGCGCGCCTCCGGCGGGCCGCCGCGCCGACACCCAGCATCTGATGCCGCCGACGGCGTCCTAGCGCACCGAATGCCAGCATGATGAGAAGGATCGCGGCCGCGCCGCCGCCCACCACCCACGGCCAGCCGAGCACGGTGACCTCGGCGGCACCCATCCCAGACTTTGCCGTGGTCGACGGTCGATCGGGATCTGGTTTCTCAGCCATGATCGCAAGGATGGAGGAGAAAATGCTGCCGAGGCTTTCCGGATCTTCGAGCAGTATCACGTCGTGAGTCGCTGGGTCGAGGATCTCGCCGTCTCGGCCCTGATCGTAGACGTCGGGACCGGACACGGCCACGAGAGCGGCGAGTCGCGACCGCGCTTCCCCGATGCCCACTGCGAGCATGCGTACGTTGTCGTTCTTGAGGCGGTTCGCAGCATTGGCAGCAGCTGCGAGGTGCTCATCGGGTTCACCGCTGAGCACCGGCTCGCCGTCGGAGTCGATACGAGCGGTGGGTTCGCCGTCGGTCACGTGCACGACTACTAGGGCCGAGTCCGCCCGCGCCTCCCCGAGCAGGTGGTGTGCCTCGGCCAGTGCGGCCTCCCAGTTCGACCCGTTCCCGCCGCGTAGGTGCTCGGCGTACCCGGCGGAAGCCGATGGCGAACTGAGGTCGCCGGTCGGGTCACCCAACGCCTGGCCGAACACACCGTCCGCGCCCGTCGTGCCTGAAGTTACGGCGCTCGGCGGCACCTGAATCCGGACGTCCTTGTCGTACGACACCACCGAAACGCGCGCGTCGACGCGGGCGGCCTCGCCGACTGCGTCCAGGACGGACCAGGCCGCAATCGTGATGTTCCGCACCCGCGCATCGCGGTTTGCCGGATCAGGGCCGTAGCGCACGCTACTCGATGCGTCGAGTACGAGCACCACCTCGACTGGGACGCTTGAGTCGCCGCTCGCCGTGCCGCCGCCTGCTGGAGTTGAAGCGCCGGCCACTGTGTTGGTCGTGACGGCTACCGCCGTCAAGAAGATCACCGCAGGCCTCATCTGTGCCGCCGCTCCTCCAGAACCTGTCGATAGAGGGAGACGAGCCGGCGCGCCCAGGTAGCTGCATCGTAGTGCTCAGCGAACCTGCGGCGCGCTGCGGAACTCATGCTCTGTCGTCGCATGGTGGCCCCGGCGAGGTCGTTGATCGAGGCGGCCAGGCGAACCGGATCGTGAGGAGGAACGAGGACTCCGACCTCCTCGGTGACGATCTCCGGAATGCCGCCGACATTCGTGGCAACGATCGGGACACCTGCCCCCAGTGCCAGCATGAGTGCGGTCGGCAGCGCATCGGCATGGCTGGGATGCACCAGCAGATCAGCGGCATGGATCAGTTCGGCGGCGTCGTCCCGCCACCCGGCGAAGCGCACGCGCCGTGCGATTCGGCGATCGGAGTCGGCAAGCGCCTCGAGTCTGGGCCGTTCCTCGCCGTCACCTACGAGTACGATCACGATCGGTGAGTCGTCCGGCAGGGCGGCGGCCGCCACAAGCAGGTCGTCGAGCCCCTTCTCGGGTCGCATAACGCTCATCGACAGGGCCAGAACTGCGTCCTCGGGAGCGCCAAGCGATGCGCGCAACGCCCGGCGGTCCTTCGCGGAAGGCGGGGGAGGTGGCGGTTCAATGCCATTGGGAATCGTTACGACGCGGTCGAAAGGTACTGAATATGCCTCGGTGTACCACCGCCGTTGCGCCTCGGACACGGCGATCACGCGGGCGGCCAACCGAGACCTGGCCTGGGTGGCGAGCCGCCCTTTGATCCGGCCCACGGCGGTGGGGGCGTCCTCGATAACGTGCATCGTGGATACCAGCGGCAGCCCACGGCGCCAGGCCACTGCCGCGCCGACAAGGTCAGCGTGCTTCATGTGCGTGTGCAGGATCTGAGGGCGCAAATCGTCGATATGCCGGAACGCCCTCCTGAACGCCCGCGCATCCCAGCGGGACGGGAGTGACAGGGAACGCACGTCGACCCCGAACTGGCGGAGAGCGTTCGCCTGAATCGGGTTGGGATCGTCCACGAGGCTCACCACGGACAGGCGTAGACCGGCTCGGGAGCCAGAGCGAGCGAGGTCGACCAGCACCTGTTCGGCCCCCCCAACTCCGAGCGCATGGATAAGGTGGCAAGCGTGCAGCGGTTTGATTTCCACGGTGAAGTCCTCGATTAGGTATGCCCACTGATCCCGGACGCAATCATGGTCTGTCGAAGCTGCGCACCCGCACGATCTTCATTGCGCTGATCGCCGGTCTGGCGATAATTGTGGTCATCACCGCTGTGGCGGCGTGGGTAGACGACGATTCTCCGCAGCGAGGCACCGACTGGGCCGATGAGCCCCTGCCGCGAGCGTTCAGTGAGTCCTCATATTGGAATACACCCCTTCCACAGGACGCTCCGGTCCATCCCGACTCGACGAGAATTATTGGTTTCCTCAAGGAGGACAATGTCGACGACGGATGCGTACTGCTCGCTGGAGCCGGTAGCGACCCGTGGGGTGTACCGATCTATTGGGCGACGGAAGACGACCGTGAATACGACATCGTCGAGACCGGGCCAGACCTGCCACCCGAGTTCGAGTCGTTACGGATTCCGGACGGGGCGGAACCGGCGGATTCCGCTGACGGGGAGATGGTGGTGTACGACCCCGACGCCGGATATGTGGCTTGGTTGCATGAGGCACAGTACGAGGCGTCGCGCGATCAGTGGCATGGGGACGGCGGGAGCATTGCGTACCTCGACTCCAACGGCTTGGAGAACAGGGTGGAAGGGGGCGATTCACGCAACAGCGGCACGCAGCGCGGCCTGAACGGTGCCATCGTGGCCGCGCGCGTGGACGAGGTGTGGGCGGGCCGGATCGAGCACGTTCTCCGAGTCGGGGTGAGGACCGCCCACAGAGATCACATCTGGCCGATGAGCGGATCCGACGGCCGCTCTGAGGACCGGTACGCGCCTCCCCAGGGCGCCCGAATCCGGATCAAGCCATCGGTGGACCTGGATCGTTACGACCTCACCCCGGAAGCCTTGGTCATCGCCCGTGCATTGCAGGAGTACGGGGCCATCATCGGAGACTCGACCGGTGCTCCAGTGGAGCTCAAGTTGGAAGACACTGTCTCCGAGGGTCGTGGCCAGCTTTGGCAGGTGGACCGGCGGGCATTGTGCGAGATTCCCATCGAGCAGTACGAGGTCATCGACTACGACTACAGGTGAGACCATCCCGCGGCGTTCAGGGTATTAGCCACCTTCACTACGTTGTTGGCGATCCATCTCGATCGAGTGGCGCGATCGGCGTACCGGTCGAACTGGTAGTGCAGCCAGTCCAGCCAGTAGGCGACGACGAGCGCCCGTAGCACGGTCGGCCGCGTGCTCAACCCAAGATCTTCGCAGTAGCGTCGCCCGAGGTCGTCCGCCCCGCCGTCGGCCCACGGCATCAGCACGTCGAGCAACGCACTTCCCCAGCGGTAGCCAGGCACCGCCCGGTGTGCGCTGAGCCGGAGGTGAAGCAGATCGAGGAGGGGATACCTGCCAGGTCCTGCCGAATCCCAGTCGATGACGCCGGTGAGCCGACCAGAGTCCACGAGCAGATTCTCGTACCAGAAGTCGCCGTGGCCGAAACCGCGGGGTACGTCGGCCAGCACGTGATCCGCGGCGGTGGCGAGCCGATCTGCCGCCGCGGCGGCGTCAGGTGGTATCGCACCGGCGATGCGTTGCACGTCAGTGGCGCAGGTCTGCGAAGGCGCGGCATCGGCCGTGCCGAGGCGGAACAGCTCGACAAGAACTGCGCGGCACTCTTCCAGCACCGATGGGGGCAGCGGCGGCTCCGCGCGCACCCCGGACAACCGGCGCTCGGCGGACCAGGCACCGAGACCAGTGAGGCCATGTGAGTCGACCCAGGGCATGCGGTCGGCCAGCACGGCGTCGGGTTGTGCCGTGAGAAGATCCTTGCAGATCTGCACCGGACGCAGAACCTGGCTGCGACCGGCGCCGACGGCCACCCTCACGACCGCTGACTCGCCTATCGCGACGAGCGCTGCCTCGCTGGCTCGCACGCTCTGCGGCTCGGGTACGCCGGCGGCGTGGAGAGAGGCGTTGAGCACTGACGGCTCAGCGTCGGATCGAGTCGCGAGTACGATCGCCCGGCGAGGGTATCGGTGAGGATGCCATGGCGGCAGCTCTCGCAGCGATCGGCCGGCCTGTGGGAACGGCTGCCGGTGATCCCAACGGATCACTTGAACGTGGTCGAAGCCGCGGGCGCGCAGCTGACGCCCGACACGTGCCGATCGCGAGCCGGACAGGACGTGCGCGATGACACGCAGGACAGCGTCGGCGGCGCGGGTGCCGCCGTCGATGAGGCGTGGAGTGGACATGATGCTCATGACGACAACCGGCGCATCGAAGGCCTCGGGTGGCAAGCTGGTTTCAGCGAGCACGACATCCGGCGGCCCAACGGCCGATCCCTCGCCGAGCAATCCACGGGCCTGGGCCGCAGGGCCGGTGACCTCTTCTGCTGATGCAGGAATTACGGCCGCAAGAGCGCCCTCGTCGCCGCGCGTGCCTAGTGGCTGCGTGCTGCCCAAGCCACTCGACCTCCCTGTCCGCGTCATAGTGCACACCGATCAGCTTCGGGGTGGTCTGCCACCGATGCGCTGTCTGTTGCGATTCGAGGAACCCTGAATCGATGCCCGCTGTCCCTCCCTACGAACCGCGGATGCCCAGTCAGCCTAGTGCGACCGCCGAGACTGACACGCAACTGCGGGGTTCGAGCCTGCTGCTGGCGGGCCGGCTGCTTGCGACCGGGGTCGCGTTCTTCACCCAGGTACTCCTGGTGCGTTACTTGTCAACCGATGACTTCGGCGCCTTCGCCTACGGCCTCGGAGTCGTCGTATCGGCGCGGATCCTCGTCTCGCTCGGGCACAACCGAATAATCACCCGGTTCGTGGCCATCTATCGAGAACGGCACGACGCGTCCCGCCTGCTTGGTGTTCTCATCATGGAAGTGCTGCTCATCGGCAGCCTCGGCACGGCGTTGTTCGTCGGAGTGGTCGCAGCGCAGGACGTCCTGGTCGGGACGGTCATCGATGATCGCCGCACGGTCGCCGTTCTGGCGATCCTTGTCCTGCTGGCCCCGCTCGAGGCGTTCGACGAGCTTGCGGAGAGCATTCTCGCGGCATACGGCCGTGCGGTCTCCATCTTCTGGCGTCAGCATGTGATCGCGCCGGCCTTGCGGCTGGGCGTGGTTGTGGTGCTTATCGCCCTGGACGCCGGGGTGACATTCCTTGCGGTCGGCTATGTCGCAGCTACGTTCGCCGGTCTGCTCTTCTACACGTTGTTGCTAGGTCGGCTGCTGCGTGCAGAGCAAGTGATCGGTGCAGGCGTAAGGCCACGTCCGCCGGTCCGCGAGGTTTTCGGGTTTTCGTTCCCGCTGCTCACGGCTGAGTTCGTGTACATTTCGGTCAACACAGTCAGCGTTGTCGTGCTCGGGTACTTCCACGGATCCGGAGCGGTCGGACAGCTGCGCGCCATCGGACCTCTTTCCGAGCTGAACCTCATCGTCCGACGTCAGTTTCTCCGCCTCTTCCTCGCCAACGCAGCTCGGTTGTACGAACGCGATGACCTGGACGCGCTGCGCACGACCTACGTCCGGACGGCCGCGTGGCTCGCGGTGCTCACCTTTCCGGTACTCGCCGTGACGGTGCCGCTGGCCGAGCCTGTCACGGTGGCGCTCTACGGTGAGCGCTACGCCGGTTCCGCGCCGTACCTTGCGCTGCTGGCGGCAGGCTTCTACGTCAACGCGGCGGCCGGGTTCAACGCCGAACTCCTTCAGGTCGCCGCCAGGGTACGGTGGCTGATCGTCGCGAATGTCATCACGATCGCGCTCCATGTCTCGCTCGTGTTCGTACTGGGGAACCGCCTCGGTGCCCTCGGAATCGCCCTCGCGACGGCGGTTGCACTCGTAGTGCAGAACGCCATCAACCAGATAGGCGTGCGATCGGTCTTGGGTGCGGCGATCCCCCGGCCGCTACCGCGGGTCTACCTGGCGGTTGCCGTGGCGATCAGTGTTCTCGCCGCAGTGCAGCTGCTCGTTCAGCCGGCGTTGTTCGTAGGCCTGGCGCTTGTCGTACCTGCTACAGCCGCCGTCTTGCGCATAACCCGGGACGTGCTTCTTCTCGGCGACGTTCTGCCGCGACTGCGCACCCTGCCCGTGGTGTCCGGCCTTGTTGCGAGTGCGAACGGCGGACGGCACTTGCCCCGCGGTGTCGTCAGCGGCGGACGAAGACGACGCCGGCCAGCTCACCGGAAGCAAACTGCTCGGCGGCGTCGATGACCCGGGTGCGCGGCGTGCCCTCCGGCACTACCAGCACGCCCAGAGCGCCTTCCGGCATGGTCTGCCGGGCCGCGATGCCGTCGTTGTCGAAGCCGTCGATCACCACAGGTACGTTGTCCGGTACGTCCGCGATCGGCCGCTCCAGCACAAGTACCCGCTCGTGAATCCCATCGGCCCGGACGCCCAAAGGCGGCACAACGGCCACGTCACCCTGCTCGGCCATGGCCCCGACCAACCAACTTGCGACTTCGGTACGTACCCCAGCATTGCCTGCGGGCGCACTCACAAGACGGATGCCCTTGCCGTCGGGGAACAAGGTCTGGCATAGCGCCCCAAGGCCCGGTAGGTCGGACGCTGCGAGCGCATTCCTTGACCTACGCCTGGAAGACCATGAGTTTGGCTTGCGTTGCCGAGGCGGCAGTCCTATCACACCCAGTACGCGGGTATCCGCCGCATCCGCCGCGTCATCGGGGCGCGTGATCGGGAGCCGGGTGCCGAACAGGAGACCGACCGCGCCAAGCGGTAGCAGCACTGCGAGGGCAATCCCACCCACCAGCAGAAATGCCAGCGTCCGGTTGTCGGCCGGTTCCGCGGGCGGACTCGCGCGGTGCTGAATGGAGAACACCCCAACGCCACTGCCCGGCCGGTTGAGCGCCTCGGCCAGCGCGTCGGCGACAGAGTTTGCGGTCTGGGCAGCGAGCTCCGGCTCAGTCGTTCGCCCGGTTACCTCGATCAGGACGTTCTGCTCGAGCGGCGTCAGTTCGACATGTTCCTCACGCAGTTCTCGTGGAGTCCAGGGTAATCCGCCGGCTTCAATGGCGTCTTCAGCTACCGAATCCTTGGCGAGCAGCGTTTCGGCAAGGCGGGGCAGTTGCTCCGGGTCGTGAGCCAGCTCATTGGCGATTACCAGGGCAGTGGCTTCGTACTGCGGTGGCGCAGATTCCTGCCGTGCGATCAGGATGCCGGCGAAGGCTAGCGCGAGCGCGGCGAGCACGGCCACCAGCCAGCGGTAATGTCGCACTGCCCACCAGTAGGCGGCGATTGGGTCGGATGTCGACTGTGTCATCGGCGGCCCTGCCTTGCAGGTTCGGCGTGCCGCTCCAGCGGCGGGACACCGCTGAGAGCGAGAGGGCGAGCAAACGCATTCATCATGAGAACTCCGTAGATCATCACCAGCCAGAAGAACTTGAAACCAAGTGACTGCAAGAACACCGAAGTGACCATCAAGCCCACCAGCGCAGCGAACGGTGCCGCTCGGCGAGAAGCATCCAGCCTGGACAAATCACGCGCGGCGAACCAGAGGATCAAGATGAGCAGCATCAGCGCGATCAATCCACCCTCGACCACCGTCCCGATCCAGAGGTTGTGAGACTCGACAAGAAGTCTTTCCGCCCGGGTATCCGGTTGCTCGAGCAGCACCTCACGATGCGCCAGCGGGAACGTGCCCCACCCGCTGCCGGCGACGCAATGGTCGGGACAGGCACGCAGGCCGGCGATCCAGATGTCGCTGCGGCCGGACGAGCGCGTGTCGGTCGTGAGGCGCTCGATCACGTACTGCGGCGCAAGCGCCGTCGCAATAAGGAACGCCGTCGCGGGTACGAGCAATGCCGCCCAGAGGGTGCCGGTCCGTGGGCGGCGGACCAAGAGCAGAAGGAAGATTGCGGCAAGGACCCCCAGCATGCCACCCCGTGACCCGGTGAGAAGTATGCCGAGAAGAAGGGTGACAGCAATGAACAGGTAGCCCAGCCGTTGCGCAACAGGTCTAGGCTGCATCGCTCGGTCCAAGGTCACGACGATCGGCAACACGAGCGACGCGGCGGTGATGTTGGGATCCGCGACATCGCCGGTCTCGCTGCCACCGACCGCGGCGACGAATCGCTGATCCGCCGCGTCGACGAGGGCGCCGGTTGCGGCGAGGTAGCCCGCGTAGCCGCCGACGGCGATTCCACCGGCGACGAGACCACTTTCGAACCGGCGGACGTCGTCTGCTGACACCGGCGTCACCGCCACGACGATGTAGAGCCCCACCAGGCTGGCCAGGATGGCGACCTGCTGCAACGTCCGCGAGGGGTCGATCGACCACATGATCGTTGCTGCGGCGACGCCGACGAGGAGCACAGCAAGCGCCGGCGTCGAACCCGGGCGAACGCGGCCTGCCGGGCGAGAGGTGAGTCGGGCCAGGAAGGCTCCCACCGCCAGCAGCCCGATCAGCGTCGAGAGGCTGCCGAACGGGCCTGCACCCGGGATACGCAGCGACGACCCGAACGGAACTACGGCGGCGTACAGAGCAAGCAGCCACATCGGATTGCGCATCCCGGCGACAAAGCCGATAGCCAGCAGCGGAACCGCCGCGAGTACGCCCATCACGATGGCTGCGGCGGTGGTCGAGTCGAACACCCAGGTGGTCATCAGGTCAGAACCCGAAGATCTCGTCGTATTGGCGGAACACGGCGGCCCTCGAATACACGGTGTCGAAATGTGCCCGGGCGGCGCGGGAGACCTGTGCGTTGTAGTCACGGTCAGTGAGCTGCCGCATCAGTCGCGGATGGCGATCGAGGTCGTCCTCGACCAGGACACCGTGCTCGGGACCGGCCGCGATGCCCTCGGCCCCGATCGATGTGGATACCACCGGAACCCCGCGAGCGAGCGCGTCGAGCACCTTGAGCTTCACACCCGACCCGAATCTGATCGGACTCACCATCGCACATGATTGCGACAGCACTCGGTCGAGATCTCCGACGTAACCGTCGATCTGCACCTTGTCACCCCACCGGGAGGCCAGGGTCTGGAGCTCCGGTCGCATGCCTCCGCCGATGATGCGCAGCACGGCATCCGGGACCTGCCGCACCAGCTCCGACATGTGATTCTCCAAGAACGTAGCCATGGCGTCGTTGTTGTGCGGCAGGGTCATGCGCCCGAGAAACACGAACTGTGAACCGTGGGTTCTCCGAGGTGCCGCTACCCGTCCAGCGCCGACCAGCGGCGGCAGTGCCGCTACGTTATCCGCCCCTGTGCAGTCGGTGAGGTGCGCAGCTTCTTCGGCGTTCACGAGCAAGCACGTATCGAAATCCTGAACGGCAGCGCGCTCCCGTCGAGCAATGAGGTGCTGCTCCAGCCCGAGCAGAGCATGCTGAACGGCGGGCGCCTCGGCAATCGGCCGTAGCGGGCGGGGGATGAACGTGCGAAACTCGCCGAGGGCGTCGAGCCGAATGCCGTTACCATCGCGCATCGCCGCCCGCATCCGGGCGTACCGCCGCGAGAACAGATCATCGAGATATACCATCCGCCGTTTGCCACCGCGCGCCGCTAGCTCGCTGGCGTACTGGCCCAGCCGGACGGTGTCGTAGATTTCCAGGTCTGCGTCGATCTCCGCGAGAATGCGGTCCAGTTCGCGCCGGACCCGGCGCGCATAGAGCACTGACTCCTGCAACGCGCGACGTCGAGTAGCGATGGTTCGGAGTCCGACTGCCGCGCACTGTTCACCTACGCTAGGGCTGCGGATCAACCTGACCGGGACGGGAAAGCCGGCGACGGTCGCGTCGGGTGGCGCCACAAGGATGTAATGGACATTCTCCTGCCCCACCCGAGTGATCCAGTACTCAAGCAGACCCGCGACGACAACCTTCTTTCCGGTGTCTGGTGGGAACGGCGCGGTTGCGCTGACTATCACGACCGAATGCGGGGGACGGGACCCGATCTCAGCCATCGTGGCCCCTAAGCACGGCCGGAATGGTCCACAACAGGATCTTCAGGTCCAGCCACGGGGACCAGTTGTCGATGTAGAAGTTGTCGAAGCGGGCCCGCTCGTCGATCGACGTGTCACCGCGAAGGCCCTTGACCGCGGCCAATCCGGTCACTCCGCACGGAACTCGATGCCGGTCGGCATATGAGGTGACGGTGCGGGAGAACTCGGCGACGAAGTACGGCCGTTCCGGGCGCGGGCCGACCAAGCTCATCTCCCCGCGCAGCACGTTGAATAGTTGGGGCAGCTCGTCGATGGACGTCTTGCGGATCACCCGACCCACCGGGCCCATCCGGTCGTCGTCGGCGACGGTCCACCTGGTCTGAGACTCATCGTCGTCCACGGGTGTCAATGAACGGAACTTGTACAAGGTGAACTCCTGGCCGCCGACGCCGATCCTCTGCTGGCGGAAAAGCACACCTGGACCACTCTCGATGCGTACGGCCACCGCGGTGACGAGCAACAGGGGTGAGAGCAGCACGAGCGCGAGCCCGGCAAGCTCGACGTCCAAGATTCGCTTGGCTCGCCATGCCACGGCATCGGTCGTCGGTGCGCGGAGCGGGACGAGCGGCGTCGCGCGAACTTGGTCCACCGGCCCGGCTACACCCAGTGCCGACAGGCGGGGTACGACGAAGATCTGGCACCCTGCCGCAGCGCACGTCCGCAGCGGAGCCACCAACTCGTCCTCATGTGCGGAACCGAAGGCGATCAAGACGATGTCGATCTCGTGCCGGTCAACAAGGGTTGCCAGTTCGGTCGCCGACCCGAGCAAGGGTGCCGCCAGTGAGTCCGAAATCCGCGGGCCGTCGTCGGCGAAGCCGACAAGTTGGAGGCCGTATTCAGGGTGCTCACGCACTGCGTTTCCCAACGTCGCACCTATATCTCCGGCTCCGAGGATGACGGTCCGGGAGGCGAGCAGGCCTTGGCTTCGGCCCCACCGAATGGCGGCATACGTCGCTGTGCGGCCAAAGGTCACAAAGGCGATGGCCAGCAGGGTGCCGACTGCAACGGTCGACACCTGGCCGTTCTGGCCGACTGCGATGCTGAACGAGGCCATCGCAACCCCGGCAAGCGCTAGACCACTAAGCAGGCGAGGCAGGTCGTCCAGGACCAACAACGTCAGCCGTACACGGTAGGCGCCGGCGCCGTAAAGGGCGAGCACCGCTAGGGCGGACAGGGCCAAGCCAGCTGGTGCGCTGTGGGAGCTAAGGGTCGCTGCTGCGAGAAGACCAGCGGCGTCTACGAATAGCAAGCAGGCGCCGACGAACTGCAGCCGCCGACGACGTCGCCGCGCTCGCCTCGTCCAGACCACAGACTCTCTGGTCGCCTGCGGAAGAATTGGTGAGGAGGCGTCCTCTATGCGCCATGTCGTCACGATTCAATGCCCCCAGCGGTTTGCGTCTTGTCCCCAGCCGGGGCCTGAATACCCTCCCGTTGTCGCCGTTAACCCATGGCCACTGCCAGCTGACTGACCCGGGACACAAGTCGGGCCTCCCGCACACGACGTTGCGGGAGGCCCGACACCGGGTAACGAAATCGGTTAGCGAACGAAATGAGCGCCGAGGCGGTCTCCGACCTTCTCTGCCGCGACCGGCGACGCCTTCGCGGTGCCGTTCACCGAGCTGGTGGACATTGCATAGGTCAGGATTGCGTGCGCGACCGCGTCGGACATCTCTCCCAGGGCGGCGGCGTTGACATTGGTGATCACTCCTCTGTGTTCAAGCGCCCCGTTGTACGCCGTGTTGAGCGCTAGGTAGAGGTCGGCGTCCGCCCCGTCCCCAGTCGGATCCATGCTGTCGCACGCCTGGTGGTAGCACGGGTCATACGACACCGGCTCGCCGTCGAATGTCGCGAGCCCGCCGTACAGCGCCACCTGATCTGCGGTCTTCGCGCCCTCCGCACCCGTGAACAGGCCACCCGCGGGTATGCCGGCATTGATGAACGCGTCGTAGTCCGACCGTCCGTCGAACGCCGTCGGCTCCGAGGCCAGGCCCTGCGAGGCGAAGAAGTCCTCGAACAGCTGCTCGATGTCGTCGCTACCGCTTGGGCCCTTGATCCCGAACGCCGAACCGTCGCCGTCGTAGACGAACCGGGCGAAGTTCGGCGAGCCGATCATGTCGAAGTTGAGGTACAGCTCGATCCTGTTTGCCTGCTGCCTCGTGAGCGAGTCGACGTAGAACTGCGAGCCGACGAGGCCGGCTTCCTCGGCGCCCCACCACGCGAAGCGAATCTTGTTACGCGGCTCGATGCCGAGATCCGCGATCTGAAGCGCGGTCTCCAGCAGTGTTGCCGAGCCGGTTCCGTTGTCCTCGATGCCTGGCCCATCGGATACGGAATCGAGGTGGGCGCCCGCCATGATCACGCGGTCGTCGCGCCCAGACGGTGTCTCGGCGATCAGATTCTGCGTCGGAACGTTGAGCTCGATTTCTGCGTCGGTCTTCAGGTGGATGACGACCTCGCCGGATGCCAGAAGGGCGGCCAGTTCGTTACCGATCTCGAACGAGGTGCCGACGACGGGGATCGGGTCGCCGAACTCGGATCCGAGGGTGGCGGCCAGCGTTTCCTGACGGCCGTCCTGGCCCTCGTTGAATATGATCACACCGGCCGCCTCGGCGTCGAACGCGTTCTCGGCCTTCTGCGCGAAGCTGCACGTCCCGCGCTGCACCAGCGCGATGTTGCCGGCGACGAAGTTCGCAAAGTCGGATGCTTCGCAGCCACTGGTGGACGTGTTGGCCTGGGCACCCGGGGGAAGGACGAGGTCCACGGCCTCCAGCGGTGCCGTGACGTCACCGCTGCCGGAGTACTCGGCAGTGATGAAGTCCACGTTGGGGACGTACGTGACCGTGTTCGGCGAGACCTGCTCCATCACCGGCGCGGATAGTTCGCGGAACGAATTGAACTCGAAATCCTGCACGGTGACTTCGTAGCCGGCCGCGTCCAGAAGGCGTGCGATGTAATCCACCGAATCGTCGTAGCCTGACGTCCCGCTGGCCCGCGTACCGCCGTTTCTATCGGCGATCTCCTGTAGTTCCGCCAGATGATCCATGATCGCATCGGCGGTCACGGCGTCTCGCAAGCCGCTCGTGTCAGTAGGCACGGCGGCGTTGGCAGCGGTGGCTGCAATAGTCGTCATTGCTGTGGCGACGCCCAGACCTACGAGGGTCGCCTTGTTTCGTCTGATCAATGTTCCTCCTGCGACGAGGCAGAATTGGGCCGGAACGAGGCGGACCGCCTCATGTCTGCCGGGTCCGGCCATACTGGACAGGGCACACACTGTCCCGGCATCCATGCTGTGTCAAGAAGTACTTCACTCCTTACCTGCGGAAATTCCTGTCGCAGACTCGACGGGCCCGGCCGGATTCCGATCGGGCCCGTTGCCCATGAGAGAGCCAAGGGAGATCCGCCCCCAGCAGGGTCTTGTAACCGGTATCAGATACCGGTTACATTGACCTCGTCGGGGGAGTGAGGAGGCCCACTGTGGCGGTCGCGAACCGCGATGGCGTCACCATCCGCGACGTCGCGGCGCACGCCGGCGTGTCGATTGCGACGGTCTCTCGAGTGCTCCGCGGGACGACGCCGGTCACGCCCGCCACCCGTGACCGTGTTCTGGCCGCGGTCGCCGAACTCGGCTTCCGGCCAAGCGCTCTGGGTCGCTTCCTCGCAGAGGGCCGGCATGCCGCCAACGGCATCGTGTTCCCCGACCTGTCCGGGCCGTACTACGCAGAGGTGGTTCTGGGCTACGAGGAGATGGCCGGCGAGCTGGGGCGCTCGGTGCTGATCCTGTCCACCCACGGTCGTGACGCCGCCCCGGACATGGTGCGTGAGTTGGCCGGGCGGGTCGACGGGCTCGTCGTGTTAGGGCGGACGGTGAGTGACGACGTCATCGAGGAGATCGCACAGCGCGGCATTCCCGTTGTCGTGCTGGCGCGGCCGGCGCCGAGCGCGGTGGATTCGGTGAAGGCGGAGAACGACGAGAGCGCGCGGCGCCTAACCGAGCATCTCCTCGGTCATGGTTGCCGCCGGTTCGTCTTTCTCGGTGACGTGAACGGATCGACGGACTCCATGGAGCGGTGGTCCGGTTTCCGCGCAGCACTCGAGCGAGCCGGGATCACCGCGCCTGACGAACCACGCGGGGTCGGGCTGCGCGAGGAGGAGGGCGTACGCGCAGCGGACGATCTGGTGGCCGGTGAGCTTCCCGACGCGGTGGTCTGCGCCAACGACGAAGTCGCCCTCGGGTTGATGGAGGGATTTCGCCGGGCGGGGGTTGACGTGCCCGGTCGGGTTGCGGTGACCGGCTGGGACGACGTGATGGCTGCGCGCTACGCCGGCCTGACGACAGTTCGGCAACCGATGCGCGCGCTAGGGGCGCACGCTGCGCGGCTACTGGACATCCGGATCCGCGGCGATGCCGAGCCGCCGCGCCACGAGGTCCTGCCGACGGAACTGGTGATCCGGGACAGCTGTGGCCCGCACGAGCCGGGCAACCCGGACTAGCGACAACCCCCGGGCGGCCGCTCGCCGCTCGGCAATTAGAGAGGTGCCTGTATCGATGAGGACTAGAACACTCGTCGGCGTGATCGCCGCGGCCGCGCTGGTGCTGGCCGCCTGTGGGCGGGACGATGCCGACGACGGCGCAGAAGCCAACGCTGAGGCGACACCGGCTCCCGCGGAGACGGGACCGGTAGAGGGTGAGATCTCGGTCTGGGCGATGGGCACCGAGGGTGAGAACCTCGGTGTCCTGGCCGAGGACTTCATGGCCGCGAACCCGGAGGTCACGGTGGACGTGACCCCGGTTCCGTGGGACGCGGCGCACGAGCGGATCGTGAACGCGATAGCGGGCGGGCAAGTCCCGGACGTCAGCCTTATCGGCACGACGTGGATGGGTGAGTTCGCCTCACTGGGCGGGCTCGATCCGACGCCTGAAACCATCGATCCCTCGCAGTTCTTCGAGGGTGCCTGGAACACGACGGTGGTCGACGGGGTGAGCTACGGAGTCCCCTGGTACGTGGAAACCCGGCTGCTCTATTACCGTACGGATCTGGCCGAGGAGGCCGGCTTCACCGAGCCGCCGGCGAACTGGGACGAGCTCAAGCAGCTTGCCGAGGGCATGGCACAGGCCGGCGCCGATTACGGCATCGGCCTTCAGCCCTCCCAGACCGGGGCGTGGCAGACGTGGATGCCGTTCTTCTGGCAACAGGGCGGCGAGATCGTCGACGACAGCGGCAACTTCACGCTGGGTTCCGAGGCTTGTGTCGAAGCGCTGACCTATTACGACTCCTTCAACGAGGAAGGCCTGTCGCCCGCGGCCGATTTCCCCGAGATCGTGATCGAGGACGCCTTCGCCAGTGGCGAGCTCGGTTCGTTCATCAGCGGACCGTGGATGATCGGCATCATCACCGATGCAGGGGCCGATCCCGAGACCTGGACGGTCGCGCACCAGCCGACCGAGCAGTCCGGAACCTCGTTCGTCGGTGGCGGCAACCTGGCCGTGTTAGCAGACAGCGACAACAAGGCCGCGGCCTGGGCGTTTGTGGAGTACGCAAGCCAGCCCGAGGTTCAGGTGAAGTGGTACGAGACAGTGAGCGACCTGCCTGCGGTCCAGGCGGCCTGGGACGACCCGGCCCTGGCTGGTGACGAACTGCTCGCCGCGTTCGGCGATCAGCTCAACGACGCCAAGGCGCCGCCGTCGATCCCGACCTGGGAACAGATCGCCTCAGTGATCGACGCGCAGATCGAGCAGGTGACGCTCGGCGACGCGACTCCCGAGGACGCGTGCCAGGCGATGCAGGACGAAGCCTCCTCGATCGGCACTGGACTGTAGCCGTCGTGACGGCTCCCGCCACCGCCATCCGTGAGCCGGCCGGCGAGCGACACCACGCCGGCCGGCCACGGTGGCGGTCGAACCTGGTGAGCTGGAGTTTCACGCTGCCGTTCGTCGTGCTGTTCGTGGTCTTCATGGCCGGGCCGATTGTCGTCTCGCTCATCACCAGCTTCACCGACCTTCGAGTCACCGACATCAGCAGCCCGTTCGCCGTCGACTTCGTCGGGCTCGAGAACTACATCAATGTTCTGGGTGACGCCAGGTTCCAGCGCGCGGCGGTCAACACCGCCGTCTACGTCGTGGCGGGCGTGACGCTCACGATGGGCTTCGGGCTGCTGATCGCAATCGGCCTCAACCAGGCGGTCGTCAAGTTCCGAACCCTCTTCCGGGTCGGCTACTACCTGCCGTACGTCACGAGCATCGTGGCCATCGCGGTCGTGTGGCGGCTCCTGCTTGCAGAACATACCGGCTTGGTGAACGCCGTGCTGAGCGTGCTCGGTATCGACGGACCGGGCTGGCTGACCGACACCAGGTTCGCGCTCGGATCGCTGATAGTGATGGCCGCGTGGCGCGGTACGGGCTTTCTGATGGTCATCTTCCTCGCGGGCCTGCAGTCGATTCCCGCTGAGCTGTACGAGGCGGCAGAAGTCGACGGCGCTGGCCGGTGGCAGCGGTTCACGTCGATCACGCTCCCGCTGCTCCGGCCGACTCTGCTGCTGACGGCGGTGATCGCAAGCATCGGCTGGCTGCAGTTCTTCGAGGAGCCGTTCGTCATGACTCAGGGCGGCCCGCTGAACTCCACGCTTTCCGTGGCATACCACACCTACAACCAGTTCAGCTTCGGCAACTACGGGCCGACGGCCGCGATCAGCTACCTGCTGTTCCTGGCGATCGCACTGCTCACGGTCGTGCAGTTCCGGCTCTTCCGGTCGAAGACCTAGAGGATCCGATGACGACACTCACGCCCACGCGCACCGAGCCAGCGGTCACCACACCGAAGAGCGCACGCCGCCGGCGCGGCGGCCTCTGGCTGCACGTGCTGCTCATCGGGGGCCTGCTGGTCGTGATCACGCCGTTCGTGTGGATGGTGCTCGGGTCGATCAAAACCACCGCGGAACTGCGCCAGTCGCCGCCAACCTGGCTGCCACGAGACCCGACTCTCGGCAACTACGTCGACCTGTTCGAGCGGCTCGACTTCGCCCGCTATTTCTTCAACACGACCTTGGTCGCCGGTGCGGTGACGCTCGGGAACCTGCTGTTCTCGTCCATGCTCGGCTACGCACTGGCCAAGCTGGACTTCCCAGGCAAGCGGGTGCTGTTCGTGCTGATGCTCGGCACGTTGATGGTGCCGGCCATCGTGACGTTCATGCCGTTGTTCGTACTCATCTCGAACATGGGCATGGTCAACACCTATCCCGGACTCATCCTGCCGACGCTGGCCGGTGCGTCTGGTGTGGCGTTCGGCGGCTTCCTGATGCGCCAGTACATCCAGGGCCTGCCTGACGAGCTCATCGATGCCGCCCGGGTCGACGGAGCCGGTGAGTACCGGATCTTCTTCAACGTCATCCTGCCCTTGTGCGGACCGGCCCTGGCCGCGCTCGCGATCCTCACGTTCCTCGCCGCCTGGAACAACTTCCTGTGGCCCCTTGTCGTGGCCACCACCGAAGACATGTACACGCTCCCGGTGGCCATCGCCCTGTTCGCCGTCGGCCAGCACGAGACAAACCATGGCCTGCTCCTGGCCGGCGCGGTGACTGTGGTGCTGCCCGTCGTCCTCGTGTTCATTGTGCTTCAGCGCTACTTCACCCAGGGCATCGCCATGACCGGCATCAAGTGAACCGTCCGCCGTGACTAGGAGATGGCAGTGAGACGACACCTGGCAGCGGGTGCGGCCAACAAGATCCTCGAGCCGTCGCTACCAACCCTCATGGAGATCGATCAGGTCGGGGCGGGCCGGATCGCGTGAGCGCGCCACGCCCCAACGTCTTGTTCGTCATGGCCGACGATCATGCCGCCGGTGCTGTGTCGGCCAACGGCAGCCGCATCATGAGGACCCCGGCCATCGATCGCCTCGGCTCGGAGGGGGCGCGGTTCGACCGAGCCTTCTGCGAGAACTCGCTGTGCACCCCGTCACGGGCGGCCATCCTCACCGGCGTGTACAGCCACGTCCACGGCGCCACAACCCTGGACACGCCGTTCGACGCTCGCCAGCCGGCGTTCCCGGGACTGCTCCGGGACGCCGGCTACCAGACGATGCTGGTCGGTAAGTGGCACCTGGGTCACGGGGGAGTCCACGACCCGAACGGTTTCGACCGGTGGAGCGTCCTGCCCGACCAGGGTGAGTACCACGACCCGACGTTCCTTCAACCCGGTGGCCGGGCCGTCGTCCGTCTCGGCTACGTCACCGACGTGATCACCGATGTGGCGCTGGCATGGCTGGCCGAGCGCGACCGAACGAAGCCGTTCTGCCTTCTGGTGCATCACAAGGCGCCGCACCGCCCGTGGGAACCCGCACCGCGCCACGCCGGTCTGTTCGAGTGCGAGGACGTCCCGGAACCGCCGACTCTGCGGGACGACTACTCGGGTAGGGCATCGCCGGCCCGCGAGGCCCGAATGCGGATCGCTGAGCACCTCACCGAGCAGGATCTCAAGGGCCCGGTGCCGCCGGGCCTGTCCGGCGACGCCGAGCTGTGCTGGCGATACCAGCGGTACATCAAGGACTACCTGCGCTGCGTGGCGGCGCTCGACGACTCCGTGCGCCGGTTGCTCGATGCGCTCGACGCCGAGGGGGTGGCCGATGACACGGTTGTCGTCTACACGTCCGACCAGGGATTCTTCCTCGGTGAGCACGGCTGGTACGACAAGCGGTTCATGGACGAGGGGTCGATCCGGATGCCACTTCTGGTCCGCTATCCCCGGCTGGTGCCACCGGGGTCGGTGATGGACCGGATCGTCGTCAACGTGGACTTCGCACCGACCCTTCTGGAACTCGGCGGGGCGCCGATACCGGACCGCATGCAGGGGCGGAGCCTGGTGCCGCTGCTAACCGGCACGCCGCCGCCCGATTGGCGCACGGCGATGTACTACCGGTATTGGATGCACCTTGATTCCATTCACCGAGTGGGGGCTCACTACGGAATCCGGACCGAGCGGTTCAAGCTGATCCACTACTACGGGCAGGCGTGCGGCCAGCCGGGCGCAGCCGGCGAGCGTCAGCCACCGGAATGGGAGCTGTTCGACCTGACCGCGGACCCGTTCGAGCTGAGCAGCGTCTATCACGACCCGCAATATGCGACCGTGGTCGAGCAGTTGACCAGGGAGTTGCACCGCGTCCAGCAGGAACTCGGTGACACACCGGCGAACGGCTCAGCCGGAAGGCAAGCCGAGCACCAGAAAGGAGCACGATGAGCTCGACAGGGCGTGATGCCCGAACCGACTGGGAGGAGCGGATCGGCCGGCACGCGGACGTCACGACGTACCAGGAGCCGGTGCTGGACCCGCCGCCCGGCTTGCGGGCTCGGGCGGGACGCGGGCAGGTCACGCTCGACTGGCAACCGGTCGATGGGGCGGTGGGCTACCTGGTGCAGCGGGCCGACGATCCAGCTGGGCCGTACGAGCCGGTCGAAGTCGGCGAGCCGTTGGTGCGCGCCGTCCCGCACCCTCCGTTCACGGACACGACCGGCGAGCCGGGGCGCCCGGCGTGGTACCGCGTCTCCGCAGTGGCGGCGGTCGACGACCGCAGCCAGCCGGCGAGCGAGCCGATCGCCGCGACGCCGGCAGCGGACGGTGCGGCGCAGTGCACCGTCGTGGTCGACGCATCGTCCTCGCGCGGCGGCATCGACCGGCCCTGGCGGCCAATGATCGGAGCCGAGCACCTGAGCCAGCTCAACTACGGCGACGGGCCGGGCGGCCGGCCGATCGGCGCTGAGTTCGCCGAGGCGCTGCGGATGGCCCATGACGAACTCGGGGTGCGGGCGGTTCGGGCCCACGCGATCCTGCACGACGAGCTAGGCGTTTACCGTGAAGTTGATGGCGAGCCGGTGCACGACTTCAGCGGCATCGACCGGATCTACGACAACGTGCTCGAGATCGGGCTGCGTCCCATCGTCGAGATCGGCTTCATGCCGCGCGATCTGGCCCTGGAGCCATCGAAGACGGTATTCGAGTACGGCGCGATCATCTCGCCGCCTCGAGACTGGGAACGCTGGAGGGCGCTCGTCACGGACCTCACCGCGCACCTGGTCGAGCGGTACGGGCGGGACGAGGTGCGCAGCTGGGGTTTCGAGGTGTGGAACGAGGCCAACCTCGAGGTGTTCTGGTCAGGAACACCGGACGAGTACCTCCGGCTGTACGACGTCACCGCGAGTGCGGTGAAATCCGTCGATCGGGCGCTGCTGGTGGGTGGACCGGCGTCGGCCGCTGCCGGCTGGCTCGACCTCTTGCTGGATCACACCCGGCGGTCAGGATCTCCGGTCGATTTCCTGTCCACCCACACCTACGGCAATGCCCCGCTCGACCTGCGTCCGCTGGCCGCCCGCCACGGTAAACCCGGGCTCCCGTTGTGGTGGACCGAATGGGGTGCGCACGCGGGCCATTTCAACCGTGCGCACGATTCGGTATGGAGCGCCGCTTACCTGGTCCGCGGCATGGTCAGTGCCATGGGCCGGCTGGACGCGCTGGCCTACTGGACCATCTCAGATCACTTCGAGGAGCTCGGACGCCCGCCGGCCCTGTTACACGGCGGGTTCGGGTTGCTCAGCGTAGGAAACCTGCGCAAGCCGCGCTGGTGGGGTTTGTGGATGCTGGAGCAGCTTCGAGACGAGCGGGTCGCCGCGGACGTGACCGGTGACGGAGCGGGTGACATGGTCGGCGCGATCGCGTCCGGTGGCGGCAATGGCGAGATCGCCATCGTGGTGTGGAACGGTACCGCGGACGTGACCAAGTCCGGCGGCGAGCCGCTGCTCGACCGTGACATGGAACTGACGGTTACGCGGCTAGCGGCGGGACGGTACGAGATCCGCCACCGGCGACTCGACGAGCATCACTCGAACCTCAACCAGGCCTGGGCGGATTTTGCCCGGGGACGGGACTGGCCGGACGAAGCCGGCTGGGATGCGTTGCGCCGGGCCGACCGGCTGGACGATCTCGAGCCGATCTCGACGGTTGAGACGAACGGCGAATCTGTGACGCTGTCATTTGCGCTGCCGATGCCGGCCGTGTCGTTGATCGAGCTGACGCCGGCATAGTGCTGAACGCTGTGCGGCGTGGTCCTGTTCGTATCAGACCGCACCTTGTGGCGCGGGATGATCGGCCAGTCCACGCCGCCGCTAATAGCGCTAGTCGCAGCGCCGGCCGCATGACAGCACTGCACGGATGAGAATGGGAGTTGCTCCCGGGGTTAGGTGAAGATGCTCACGCCACCTGGGCCAACGAGCAGCCCGACGACGATGAGCAAGATCCCGAATAGGAGGGACCCTCGGAAGATCGTCACGATCCCCCAGATCACGAGGATGACGGCGATAAGCCACAGTATGAACTCCATGACCAGTTGGATACCCGTCTCGAGCCACCGCTAACGCTTACGGGGCCGGTGATGGTCACTACGCCCCTGGATCGCCGGCGTCCCGATACGATCGGCCGTAGTCGTCCCCGCCAAGTGTCGCCTGTGACCGGCCTCTGACCGCCGAGGTCAGGGGCCGGTCGGGGTTAGGCGTGAGTGGAGTGGATGAATGAGGGTGAGGGAGTCGGGTTGGACGTCGGTGCGCTCAACACCTTCCTGCTCGTAGGCGCCCTCGTCATCGTCGTCGCGATCGTCGCCGTACGGGTGAGCGTCATGTTCGGGCTGCCCAGCCTGGTGCTGTACCTCCTCATCGGACTGCTGCTGGGTGAGGCGGTGCTCGGCATCGAGTTCGACAACGCAGAGCTCGCTCAGGCGCTCGCGTTCGGAGCGCTGGCGGTCATCCTCGCCGAAGGTGGGCTTACGACCCGCTGGGAGGACGTGCGCCCATCATTCGGTGCCGGGTTGTCACTCGCCACGGTCGGAGTCGGTGTGAGTACCGCCGTGGTCGCCGTCATCGGCCATTTCGTGCTCGGCCTCGATTGGCAGCTCGCGGTCCTGTTGGGTGCGGTGTTCGCACCGACGGACGCCGCGGCGGTGTTCTCCACGCTCCGAAGGGTTCCGCTCGTCCGCCGACCGGCCACGACGCTTGAAGCCGAGTCCGGTCTCAACGACGCCCCCACGGTCGTTCTTGTGACGGTTGTGAGTGCGGGCGAGGTCGTCGAGCGCGGTGTCGGGTTCGCGGCCCTGGAGATCCTCTATCAGCTGGGCGTGGGCGCACTGATCGGCGTTGCCGTTGGCTGGCTGGGTGCCAGTGGGTTGCGGAGAATGGCACTGCCGGCGTCGGGGCTCTACCCGCTGATGGTCATGACGCTCGCCGTGTTGGCATACGCAAGCGCGGCTACGGCGTCCGCGAGCGGGTTCGCGGCCGTCTACCTCGCGGCGCTCATCCTGGGCAACTCCCGGTTGCCGCACGGGACGGCCACCCGGTCGTTCGCCGAGGGACTGGCCTGGGGCGCTCAGATCGGCCTGTTCGTGATGCTCGGCCTGCTGGCGTCACCGTCGGACATGCCTGAAGCGATCCTTCCAGCCGTGGTCATCGGACTGGTGCTGACACTGCTGGCCCGCCCGCTGTCTGTTGCGGTCTCCTCCCTGCCGTTCCGCATTCCGCTTCGTGAGCAGGCCTTCATGTCCTGGGCGGGGCTGCGCGGAGCCACGCCGGTCATCCTCGCCACGATTCCGATGGCAGCCGGGCTGGAGGTATCAGGACAACTGTTCGCGGTCGTGTTCGTGGTGACGGTCGGGTTCACCATGCTTCAGGCACCGACCTTTCCCTGGGCGGCCCGAAAGCTAGGTGTCAGCGGTGGCACCGAGCCGCGGGACGCCGAGCTCGAATCGGCGCCTCTCGAACGGGTGGCGGCCGACCTGATCCAGGTGCGCGTGCCACCCGGTTCCCGGCTCCACGGTGTGGAGATCGGCGAACTGCGGTTGCCGCCAGGTGTTGCCGTATCCCTGATTGTCCGGGCCGACGAGAGCTTCGTGCCCGAGCGGCGTACCAGGCTTCGGGTGGGTGACGAACTGCTCATCGTCTCTCCGCGCGCGCTTCGAGACGCCACCGAGCAGCGACTTCGCGCTGTCGGCCGGCGCGGTCGGCTCGCGGGGTGGATCGACCGATCGGACGAGTAGTCAGCACGCCGGCAGGGGCTCGACGGTGCTCTCTGGATCGGGCTCCGGGTCCTGCGGCCCGATGGCTTCGAACTGCTCGCCCAGGACGACGTCGATTACCTCGTCCTCACGCTCGGCAGGGACGTACCTGGCGCCCGGAAACTGCGACATGATCAGTTGCACGGCCAGATCTTCGGCATCCGCGGCCCGGACTTCGGCAACCCCCGCGACCGACCTGTCCAGTGGGTCGTTCGCGACGTCGAGTATGACGTACCCCTGCTCTCGCATCTCCCGGGCCACCTGACTCGCCAACCCGTTCTCGCTGGTGCCGTTGTAGACGTTGATCTCGATCTCTTCCGGCGGTGGGGCCTCTGTCGGCACGGGCACCGCACAGACCGGCGTCTGCACGACAGGTTCAGTGTCGTCTTCGGTTGCGGCCGGCTCCGTGACAAGGTTCCAGGCGTACCAGGCCGCCCAGACGACGAGGCCGGTGAGGACGACAAGGGTGATGACGGTGCGAATCCGGCGGGACCGGCGCCGCTGCCTGAAGTCGTCCTCAATCGGCGGGTGGACGGCCATCTACCCTCCGGGTGCTGGGAAGTTACGTTCGCGAGCCTAGCGGCGACCGGGGTTGCTCATTGACCAACGTCAGCACTCGGGCGTGGATGACCGCCCGCTGCGCCAGCGCGGCACGTAGCGCCCGGTGCAGTCCGTCCTCGAGGTACAACTCGCCTTCCCACTCCACAACATGAGCGAACAGGTCACCGTAGAATGTGGAATCCGCGGCTAGGAGAGTCTCGAGGTCGAGCGTGCGTTTGGTCGTGATGAGATCGTCGAGCCGGACCTGGCGCGGCGGTAGTTCAGACCACGCGCGCAGGCTGGTGTCGTGTTCTGGGTAAGGTCGCCCGTCACCGACTCGTTTGAAGATCACCCACCATAGTGTATTCGCTCCTCGCTAGGCTGCTGCGTGATCGGTGGGAGAGCGCTATGGCCGAACGCAATGTTGTCGAGATCGTCCAACGGGGATATGCGTTCGACGTGCCCTGCATCGAACTGGGCGCGTTGGTCGTCGACGGCGAGCCACGGTCCGAAGCCAAGATCCGCGTCCCGTTGGGCATGCTCAACCGGCACGGGCTTATCGCTGGGGCCACCGGTACCGGCAAGACGGTGACGTTGCAGGTGATGGCCGAGCAGCTGTCGATGGCCGGCGTCCCGGTGTTCGCAGCTGACATCAAGGGAGACCTCACCGGGCTGGCCTCGCCCGGAACACCGAGTGAGAAGCTGTCCGAACGCACAGCCGCTATCGGCCAGTCGTGGCAGCCGGCCGGGTTTCCGGTCGAGCTGTTGCGGCTCGGCGGATCAGGCGTCGGGGTCCCTGTCAGGGCCACCGTGACCTCGTTCGGACCCACACTGCTGTCGAAGGTGCTGCGGCTCAACCAGACCCAGGAGAGTTCGCTCGGGCTGGTCTTCCACTACGCCGACAAGGCGGGACTGCCGCTCGTGGATGTGAAGGATCTGCGGGCAGTGATTCAGCATCTCGTGTCGGACGAGGGAAAGAAGGATTTGGAGAATCTCGGCGGGCTGGCCAAGCAGACGGCCGGAGTGATTCTGCGAGAGCTGGTCAACTTCTCCGCGGCCGGCGGTGAGGAGTTCTTCGGCGAACCCGAGTTCGATGTGCACGACCTGCTCCGCGTGATCGATGACGGCCGCGGCGTGATCACGCTGCTCGAACTTCCCGGCGTCCACGACGAACCGGTGCTCTTCTCGACCTTCCTGATGTGGCTGCTTGCCGAGCTGTTCGAGGTCATGCCGGAGGTCGGCGATATCGACAAGCCGAAGCTGGTGTTCTTCTTCGAGGAGGCGCACCTGCTGTTCACCGACGCGTCCCGCGACTTCTTGACCGCCCTGATCCAGACGGCGCGGCTGATCCGGTCCAAGGGGATAGGTGTCTTCTTCGTCACCCAGTCGCCCAAGGACATCCACGAGGACGTGCTGGCGCAGCTTGGTAGCCGGGTGCAGCACCAGTTGCGGGCCTTCACCCCCAACGACGCGGACGCGCTGAAGGCGAGCGTGCGCACATACCCGACCTCGACGTACGACCTGGAGAAGCTCCTTCAAGAACTTGGCATAGGCGAAGCTGTCGTGACGGTGATGTCGGAGAAAGGTGCGCCGACCCCGGTGGCCCATGCGATGTTGCCGGCACCGCATTCGACAATGGCACCCTCGAAGACCGCGAGGCTGGAAGAGATCGTCAGTGGCTCGCCGCTGGCTCCGAAGTACGCCGGCGCGGTCGATCGGAGTTCCGCATACGAGATGCTGATGGGCGAGATCGCGGCGGCGTCGGCCGAACCAGAGCCCGAAAGTGCACCGACGCCGAGCGAAACGGCTCCCGCGCCCACGTTCCCGCCGCAGACAACGGTTCCGTCGGACGACCAGTACGCGGGCATGACACCCGAACAGCGGCTGGAGGCGGAGATCCTCGGGACGTTGCCGGGGCCGGAATCGGGGCGCGGTGGCGGGACGAGACCGAAGCGATCACCGGCACCGCCCTCGCGGCCCGCCGGCGAGTCATTGATCGAGACTTTTCTCAACTCGGCTGCACAATCGCTGGGCAAGGAGATCTCGCGCGGCGTTTTCGGAAACCGGCGCCGTCGCTAGCTGGATCGCTTGATCCCTGCGCTGCACTTCACTCGTCCTCGAGTTCCTGGGCGCAGACCTCTGTCAGCTCCGCGAGGTAGTCGGCCAGCGGTTGCAGGCCCGCCTCGGCTCGTCGCTCGTCGACGCCGTCCTCATCGGCTATCGGGCCGGGCGTCGCTTCGCCGCCGACACACCCGATCTGCGTGCCGTAGGTCTGCGGTTCGCCGCGGTTGGTCGCCACCCGGTCCTCCAGGTATGCGAGTTCTGTCGGATCCGCCTCGTCGTCCTGCACTGCCTCGCGCATCAGCTCGAGGGCGCGTTCCTGGAACGCCACGTCCTGGTCGGAATGCTGCGCGATGACCCAGGCCGCCGTCGCCCCGTCGGTGCCGACGAGCGACCGGGTCGGCCACCCGAACTCGCTGATGATCTCGGCCAGGCGATCCGTCCGCTCGCGGTCTCCGTTTCCGGCGACCTGGCCGGTGCGCTCAGCCTGGTCGACAGCCTGCATCTCGACAAGCTCAGCTTGTAGCTCGGGATTGAGCTCGACCTCCGGTTCCGAGCCACAGGACGCCGTCGCGGCCACCGCCGCAACGGCGACGACGAGGGCCTTGGCCAGCCGGCATATCCGCATCGTGATCACACTCCGCGCGGAATCGTAGCGCGGGCCACGATCCGTCGCTGACCCGCCCGCCGGCGAGAATCCAGTGGAACCGCAGCGCCCGTCGAATCGGCAGCGGATGCGCTGGATCTCACATGACCGGCGCTTGCGCTACCGGGTCTCTCATGACTAGCGTCAGCATCGCCCGGGCGACCGTCCGGGTGCTACGAGTGCCAGCGAAGTCCGGTGAGAATCCGGCGCTGTCCCGCAACTGTGAAGCCCTCGCGCGGCGTGGGGGATGAGCCAGGTCGCCTGCCTCGTGGCAACGAATCTGTCCTCGGAGGAAGGGCCGTTCGTGCGGCGCCAGCCACGCAGACGACTTTCCTCCTCCCCAGCCGGAGGAGGCTCCCATGAAGCATGCCTGGGCTCTTGCCCTCGTCGTATTACTCACCGCGGCCTGTGGCGACGACGGTACGGAAAGCGGCGGACCCGCCGTGGCCGGGCCGACGACCGAACAACCCGCCGGTGAAACCTTTCCGGTGACGGTGGGTAGCGGCGAGCTCGCTGTCGAGATCGCGGCGCCGCCCGAGCGAATCGTGTCGCTGTCGCCGTCGGCCACGGAGATGCTGTTCGCGATCGGTGCGGGTGACTTGGTCGTCGCCGCCGATGAGTACTCCTACTACCCGGAAGAGGCGCCGACGACCGATCTGTCCGGGTTCACGCCCAACATCGAAGCGATCGCGAGCTACGACCCAGACCTGGTGGTGGCGCAAAGCGATCCCGGAGATCTGGTGTCCGGCCTGGCGGAGATCGGCGTACCGACGCTGATGCACCCTGCGGCCGCCACACTTGACGACACGTACACGCAGATCGAGCAGCTCGGCGCCGCAACCGGGCACGTGGGCGAGGCTGCGGCGCTGGTGGCGCAGATGCAGGCCGACATCGACGCGGTGGTGGGGTCGTTGCCGCAACGCGACGAGCCGCTGACGTACTACCACGAGCTGGACCCGGGCTACTTCTCGGTGTCGAGCGACACATTCATCGGTCAGCTGTACGGGCTGCTGGGAATGCGGAGCATCGCGGACGAAGCCGGTGACGAGAGCGGCGGCTACCCGCAGCTGAGCCCCGAGTTCATCATCGAGGCGGATCCTGACGTCATCCTGCTCGCCGACGCGATGTGTTGCGGCATAGACGCGGCCGAGGTCGCGAATCGCCCGGGCTGGGAACAGCTGGGCGCTGTCCAGGCCGAGCGCATCATCGCCCTGGACGAAGACGTCGCGAGTCGCTGGGGCCCACGGGTCGTGGAGTTCCTCGAGACCCTTGTGGCCGACCTCGCGGCGCTGGAACTGCTCGAGCTCGAAGCGGCGCAGTGAGGTGGCACCCGTCACGGCGGTGGCCGACGCCGTAACCGTCCACGCGAAGACCCGGCTGCGATGGCTGGTGGCCGCCAGTGGCCTGCTCGTCGTGTCGGTGCTGGCCGGCCTGGTGATCGGGCCGGCGGCCCTGCCGTTGCGCGGCGTGGTCATCGAGGTGGTCAACCTGCTCCCCGGACTGGAGCTCGCCGGTGGCCTGGACGAACGCGGGCAGGCCATCCTGTGGCAGTTGCGCGCGCCGCGCGTGGTGCTCGCCGTGCTGGTGGGCGGCATGCTGGCAGTGGCCGGGGCCGGGTACCAGGGCGTGTTCCGCAACCCGCTCGCGGATCCTTACCTGCTGGGGGTCGCCGCGGGGGCCGGGCTCGGGGCCACGTTCGCCATCGTGTCGGGTGCCGGCCGCGGTGTACTGCCGGTCGCCGCGTTCGTGGGCGGAACGGCCGCAGTCGCCGCGACCTACGCGCTCGGCCGGTCGGCCGGTGGACGCAGCACCCACTCGCTGATCCTTGCCGGTGTTGCGGTCGCGGCATTCCTCGTCGCGGTCCAGACGTACGTCCAGCAACGGCATGCCGACACGCTGCGCGAGGTGTATGGCTGGATTCTGGGCCGGCTGCTGACCGGCGGCTGGGGGGAGGTCGGCGGCATCGCGCCGTACGTGGTCGTGGCCGCCGCCGTGATCCTCGCCCACCGCCGGCTGCTCGACGTGCTCAGCGTGGGATCGGCCGAGGCCGGGGCGATGGGGGTGCCGACCGCACGGGTCCGCCTCGTCGTCGTGCTCGCCGCGACGCTGGGTACCGCGGCCGCCGTATCGGTTGTCGGCTTGATCGGCTTCGTGGGAATCGTGGTGCCCCACCTGGTCCGGATGATGGCCGGCACGTCGTACCGGATAGTGCTGCCGGTCTCCATCCTCGTGGGTGCGGTGTTCCTGGTGTGGGCCGACCTGCTGGCGCGGATGCTCGTGTCACCGGGGGAGCTCCCGGTAGGAGTGGTCACGGCGTTCGTGGGAGCACCGTTCTTCACCCTCGTGTTGCGGCGCGCCAGAAGGGCCTGGTGACGAGTTATGAGCACCCTGACCGTCGATCGAGTGAATGTGGATCTGTTGGGCGTCCGAGTGCTTTCCGACGTCAGTCTGAGCGTGCCGTCGGGGCGGTGGGTGACGCTCGTCGGGCCGAACGGGGCGGGAAAGACGACGCTGCTTCGGGCCATCACCGGAGCGGTGGAGTACGCGGGCCGGATCGGCCTGGACGGGCGTGACGCCGGGCGGCTCGGCCACCGCGAACGGGCTCGAATCATCGCCGTCGTACCGCAGCAGCCGGTACAGCCTGACGGCATGAGCGTGCTGGACTATGTGCTGCTGGGCCGGACCCCATACGTGTCCTACTTCGGCGTGGAGACCGCCGCGGACGTCGCCGTGGTGGCTGACGTACTCGAGACTCTCGAGCTGAGTGCCCTCGCGGATCGGCCGGTGACCTCGCTGTCCGGCGGCGAGTTCCAGCGTGCGGTGCTGGCGCGTGCACTGGCCCAACAGGCGCCGATACTGCTCCTCGACGAGCCGACCACCTCGCTCGACCTTGGTCACGTCCAGCACGTGCTCGAGTTGGTCGACCGGCTGCGCCGCGACCGCGATCTGACAGTGGTGGCGGCCCTTCACGACTTGACCACGGCCGCGCAGTTCTCCGATCGGCTGGCGTTACTCGTCGACGGCCGGCTGGTCGCCGAGGGGCTACCGGACGAGGTGCTGACCCGCGACGTCATCGAGGCCCAATACGGCGCTCGGGTCCGGGTGGTCACCGATCCGGAGGCGGGTCTCGTCGTCGTGCCGGTACGCGCGGATGGTCATCAAGCCGGTGCGAGGGAGCTGCGGTGACGGCGCTGATGGTCCAGGGATGCACCAGTTGGGCGGGCAAGAGCCTGCTCACCACGGCACTTTGCCGGTGGTTCGCTCGCCAGGGTTTGAAGGTGGCGCCGTTCAAGGCGCAGAACATGTCCAACAACGCACGCGTCGTCGACGGTGGTGAGATCGGTGCCGCGCAGTGGCTCCAGGCGGGTGCGGCACGCGTGGAGCCGGACGTGCGGATGAACCCTGTGCTGCTCAAGCCGGAGGCGGGCGGCAGCCAGGTCGTCCGGCTTGGCCGGTACGACCCCGAGCTCTCCCGCTGCGCCTGGCTGGACCGGTCCGAGCGGCTGTGGCCCGTTGTGGAGTCCGCACTCGCCGAGTTGCTGGCGGCGTACGACATCGTGGTGATCGAGGGCGCAGGCAGCCCGGCTGAGATAAATCTTGCCCGAAACGACATCACGAACATGCGCGTCGCCGCTCGGGCCCAGGCCCCGGTGCTGCTGGCGGTCGATATCGACCGCGGCGGCGCGTTCGCCCACCTGTACGGGACGTGGTCACTGGTGCCGCAGCAGCACCGGCACCTGATCCGCGGCTTCGTCCTGAACCGGTTCCGCGGTGATGCCGCGTTGCTGGCGCCTGGGCCAGAGCAGCTGGAGCGGCTCACCGGAGTACCGACCGTCGGGGTGGTACCGATGATCGATCACGACCTTCCGGACGAGGACGGCGCGGCTCTGCACGTGCCGCGCCGTGGTGGCCGGCCACCGGTGGCCGTGGTCCGGTACCCGAGCGCGTCGAACCTCGACGAGTTCGCGCTGTTGGAACAGGTGGCCGACGTTCGATGGGCCACTCGAGGTTGGCATCTCGACGGCGCGGCGATGGTGGTGCTGCCGGGCTCCAAGCACGTGGCCGCAGACCTGGCCTGGCTGCGCAGCACCGGGCTTGACGCCGCTGTGCAGGCGGCGGCGGGATCCGGTATCCGCGTGCTGGGCATCTGCGGTGGCCTGCAGCTGCTGGGCGAACGGCTGAGCGATCCGCACGGGATCGATGGTTCCGGCGAAGGGCTCAGTCTGCTGCCCGTCGCGACCGCGTTTCGGCCGGGCAAGGCGGTGGGCCGGCGGTCGGTCGCGCTGCCGTCCGACTGGCCCTCGCCGTGGGGACCGCTGGGCGGTCTGCGGGTGGACGGCTACGAGATCCGGCACGGACACACGGTCGTCGATGGTCCCGTCGACCTGGTCGTCGACGATGCCCTGATCGTCGCCCGCCGCAACGTCGCCGGGTGGTACCTGCACGGATTGCTCGAGGACCCGAGCGTGCTCGAGGCGCTGTTCGGCACCCGGCCGGCACGCACCCTCGAGGCGACGTTCGACCTGCTGGCCGACGCGGTGGACGCACACCTGGACACCGTGTTTCTGCGACGACTGATAGGAGTTGCATGACTTCCGAACCTCGCACCATGCCACCGCCCAAGCCCGAGCGCCGAACCGTCCCGTCGGTCGTCGTGGTCAACACCGGCGACGGGAAGGGCAAGTCGACAGCAGCGTTCGGCCTGGCACTTCGCTCGCTGGCCCGTGACTGGCAGGTCGCGGTGGTCCAGTTCATCAAGTCCGGCCGGTGGCGGACCGGTGAGGAGGCCATGCTCCGCCGGCTCGGAGCGGACTGGTGGACGCTCGGTGACGGATTCTCGTGGGAATCGGACGACCTTGACGCATCTCGGGCCCGTGCCGAAGCGGCGTGGCAGCACACCATGGGTGTGCTGGCGGCAGGGGATCACCAGCTTGTCGTCCTCGATGAGATCAGCTACCCGATGAACTGGGGCTGGATCGACACCACCGAGGTGATTGCCGCCATCCGGGACCGCTCACCGGCCGTGAACGTTGTCTGCACCGGACGGGACGCTCCGGACGAACTGTGCGAGCTGGCCGACACAGTGACACAGATGCACAAGATCAAGCACGCCTATGACCGCGGGATCATGGCGCGGCGGGGGATCGAGTACTGATGTCGGTCCTGACCGATGCGCGGACCGCGGTGGGCTTGCTCACCCGGCTGCCGGTGCTGCCTCGATCCGGCGGGGAGAGCGGAGGCGGGCTCGCCGGCGCAGTGGGCTACTTCCCGCTCGTCGGATTGCTGATCGCGGCCGCCGGCGTCGGCACCTGGGCGATCCTGGAACCGGTCCTGGGGCCGCTGGTGGCCGCGTTGGCGAGCGTGCTGGCGACGGTGGTCGTCACCGGCGCAATGCACGAGGACGGGCTCGCCGACGTGGCGGACGGGTTCTGGGGCGGTTCGACACCGCAGCGGCGGCTCGAGATCATGCGCGACAGCCGGGTCGGGACGTTCGGCGTGCTCGCGGTCACCGGCGATGTCCTGCTACGGGCCGCTCTGCTGGCGTCGCTCGATCTGGCGAATGTGGTGCGCGTGCTGGTGGCCGGGCATGTGATCGGGCGGGCCGCACCGCTGGTTCTCGTGGCGTGGCTGCCGCCGGCGCGGGCCAACGGGCTCGGTGCACGGATGGCGAAGCCGCGCCGGAGTGGCGTGGTGCTGGCGACTGTGACCGTCGTGACCGCCGCAGTAGCCGTGGCCGGCGGGTGGGGAGCTGTTCCGATTGTTGCGGCAGGTGCCGCAGTGGCTGCGGTCGGCTGGATCGCGCACCGGCGGATCGGCGGATATACCGGCGACGTCCTCGGGGCCGGTGTCCTGATGGTGAACCTCGCGGTAGCGGCCGCCGTCGCGGCTCTTGCCAGGGCGGGATGGGTCTGATGGGTCACCTGACGCTCGTGCTCGGCGGGCAGAAGTCCGGAAAGTCACGCCTGGCCGCACGCCGGGCGGCCGCCAGTGGGCGGCCCGTTGTCGTCGTGGCGCCGGCGGTACCACGCGATGCCGAGTTCACCGCTCGGGTCGACCGCCACCGGGCTGACCGGCCGGCCGACTGGCGGACGCTGGAGACGTTCGACCTGGCCGGTGCGCTCGCCGCTGCGGGCTCCGGGGCCTTCGTCCTGGTAGATGCGCTCGACACGTGGCTCGCCGAGTCGATGGAATCGGCCGGGATGCCGGTCGGCGACGAGCCGCCCGATCCGCGGCAACGGATCGATCTCGAGCGGGAACTACTGGACCGGCTCCGTAGTTTCGCGGCTGCCGTGGCGGCAAGCGACTGCGAGGTATTGGTGATCGCCGGCCAGCCCGGGCTCGGAGTGCATGCCGGCGGGCCTGGGGCGAGAGCCTATGTCGACATGCACGGGTTGGCGGTGCAGGTGCTGTCCGATACGGCCGCGAATGTGCTGCTGGTGATCGGCGGGCGGGTGTTGCCTCTTCTGCGCGACGTGGCCGCTGCACCCGAGGATCGGGATATCTGACCGGTGGCCCGGATTTCGGTATCAGCTGCTGATCGAGCGCGCTCGGTCAGGGAAGGAACGGTCGAGTGATAGAGGAACTGATCCGGTCGGTTGCGCCCGTCGATGCCGGGGCGGCTGCTGCCGCCCGTCAGCGGCAGGACAGGCTCGCCAAACCGCCTGGGAGCCTCGGCCGGCTCGAGGAACTGGGCATCCAGTTGGCGGCGATAAGTGGCCGGTGCCCACCGCCGGTGCCCGCGTCGCCGGCGGTGATCGTGGCTGCGGCCGACCACGGTGTGTATGCGCAGGGGGTCTCGGACTGGCCGCAGGCGGTGACGGCCGCAATGGTGGCCACCGTGGCGGCCGGCCGCGCGTCGGTCAGTGCGATCGCGCGAGCGGTGGGATCGAGCGTCGCTGTGCTCGATGTCGGAACGGTGGAGAGTGCCGCCGTTGACGGAGTGCGCAGCGCCCGCGTTGCCGGCGGGACCCGAGATGTGACAAAAGAACCGGCGATGACCCTTGACGAGTGCCGCGCCGCAATCGCGGCGGGCGCGGAGGCGGCGGGCGATCTCATCGCCGGTGGCGCCGACCTTGTCGCGACAGGTGATCTGGGGATAGCGAACACCACTACGTCGGCGTGCCTTATCGCCGCCTTCACCGGTGCCGCGCCGGCCGAGGTCACCGGCAGGGGAGCGAACCTGGATGACACCAGGACGCCGCACAAGGTGCAGGTCGTCGAAACGGCGCTGGCCCGCCACGGTGTGGACCGCGAGCCGCTGCTAACGCTCGCATCGCTTGGCGGGTTGGAGCACGCCGGGCTCGTGGGCGTGATGCTCGCGGGTGCAGCGGCACGCGTACCCGTCGTGCTGGACGGCGTGATCGGCGACGCCGCAGCGCTCGCGGCCGTCGAGATGTGTCCACCGCTAAGTGGATACCTGATCGCAGGGCATGCGTCCGCGGAACCGGGTGCTCGGTACGCGCTGGCCGCGCTCGGCCGATCCGCGCTTATAGATCTTGACATGCGACTGGGCGAAGGGACGGGAGCGGCTCTGGCGGTGCCCGTCGTGCAGGCGGCGGCCCGGATCCTCAACGACGTGGCGACGCTTGAGGACGTCGCCGGGTGATGGATCACGGCAGGTTGCCTCTGTCAGTGCCGGGGTGAATCATGGTCCGGGCTAGGGAGGGCTGCGATGGACGTGTTCCGTGACGTCGTGCTGGTGTTGGCCACTGCGAGCATGGGCCTGATGGCGGGCGTGTTCTTCGCCTACGCGGTCGCCGTGATGCCCGGCCTGGCCCGGACCCACGACAGGACCTTCGTGGGCGCATTCCAGGCGATGGACCGGGCGATCATCAACCCGCTGTTCCTTGCCGTCTTCGTTGGTGCACTGGCGATCACGGTGGTGGCGGCGGCGGCTCACCTCGGCGATGAGAGCAGACCTGCGGTGCCGTGGATCCTGGCTGCGGCGGTGTTGTATCTCGTGGTGTTCGTGATCACAGTGCGGGTGAACGTCCCGCTGAATGACGCCATCAAGGCCGCCGGCGATCCGGAGCAGATCGACACGGCGGCTACGCGGGAGCGGTTCAACGAATCGACCTGGGTGCGCTGGAACGTCGTCCGTACCGCGCTGACGACGGCGGCGCTGGGCTGCCTGGCCATCGCGCTTGCGGTGGTCTAGCTCACCGGAAGTGCGTGCGAATCAAGATCAAGTGTTCAAGACACGCCCGAATTCGCAGAGAGTTTCGGGCGTGTTGCGCACACTTGATCTTGAGCAACGCGACGGCGGCACCCCAGCGTTGGCGCTTTCATGCGGATTGATCAGCCGGTCTACTCGGTGCGCCGCTGGCCCGGTCTGCGCTCGGAGTTCAGCTGGTTGCCGCCGGACGGCAGCGTCACAACGACGGCGCCGAACCAGATCGGCGTCTCGTTCAGCGAACACGACCACGTCGGCCACGGGCCGTCCGGCCGTGCCCGGTATATCGACATCCCACCGGGAGCCGTGTTCGCCAACGGATCGTACGAGGTGCACTGGGACAACGTGCGGCAGCCGACCGAAGCGCTGGAGATCTATCCCGATGCCGATCGGTTGTCCGGGGTAGAGATCGAGCCCGCCGTGGCGCGGGCCGACGCCACCGTGGTGGGCGTCGCCGCGGTGTTCAGGCGGGCGCACGTGCTGGCCGCCGAACCCGAACGTCGTCGCCACCATGCTGCACGCCGTGGACGACTTGCACTGGGAGACCGTCCGATCGTCCTTCACGACGGAGGTCGAGACGGACTACACCTCACTGTGGGGTGGCGAGCCGGAGACGCTGACCGCCGACCAGTTGATCGAACGGTGGCAGCAACTCCTACCGGGCTTCGACGCCACCCAACACCTGATCGGCCCGGTCGTGGTGAACGAGGCGGACGAGTTCACTGCGTCCTGCACCACCAACGTGCGGAGCTACCACCGTGTGGGCGACGCGGCCTGGATGGTAGCGGGGCGCTACGTCATACGCCTGGTGCGTGCTGACGGATCCGACTGGCGGATCGCCGCCCTGACGCTCCGCCACTACTACGAAGACGGTGACCGGGGGCTGGTCGATGTCGCCACCAAGCGTGCCGCGGAAGGGGAAGGCCGGGCGTCATGAGAGCGGCCACGGCCGGGCAGCGGCGCCGAGCCGGTTCCACGCGTTGATCACAACGATCACCCACAGCAACTCGGCGAGTTCGGTCTCCGTGAAGTGCTCTGCGACGCGGTTCCACACCTCGTCAGGGACTTCGCGGTCCGCCAGCCGCGTGACCGACTCGGTGAGCTCGAGTGCGGCCTTCTCACGGGCGGTGAACAGCGGCGTTTCGCGCCACACCGGCAAGGCGTCGAGCCGCCGCTGCGACTCGCCGGCCTTACGCGCGTCTTGGTTGTGCATGAGTACGCAGTAGACGCAGCCGTTGATCTGGGACGCGCGGGCTCGGACCAGCTCCTGCAACGACGGTTCGAGCTGGGAGATGCGAGAGGCGGCCTCGAAGGCGTTCATTGCCTTGGCCACGTGTGGCGCGAGCTCCTCGACGGCCAGCCGGACGGTGGTGGATTGACTCGTATCCGTTGTCATGTCAGCCACGATATTGACCAAGTGGCATCCTGCTAAGGTCCATTTCTGTGATAGAAACTTGGTCCACTTCCAGCGTGGACCTGCACCTCGATCTGAGCGCTCCGAGCGGTCGGCGAGCGGCGATCGAGCGGGCCCTGCGTGATGCGATCCGGTCCGGGCGGATAGCCGCCGGGGTGCGCCTACCGTCGACTCGTGCGCTCGCAGTCGAGTTGGGTACGTCCCGGGGCACGGTAACGGCCGCGTACGACCAACTCACCGCGGAGGGCTACCTGGTCGCCCGGCACGGTTCGGGCACGACGGTGGCCGACCTGACCGACCTGCCGGCACCGGCCCTGTCCGCGCCGGCGCAGAACGCCGTACCGCGCTACGACCTGCGGCCGGGCACGCCTGATGTGACGACCTTTCCGGTCGCCGCCTGGCTGCGCAGCGCCCGCCGCGCCATGTCCAGCGCTCCCACATCGGCGTTCGGGTACGGCGACCCGGCCGGGCGGCTGCCATTGCGAAGCGCGCTCTCCGAATACCTGGGACGGGCCAGAGGCGTGCTTGCCCGGCCGGAGCAGATCGTCATCACAACCGGCTACGTGCAGGCGCTGGCGCTGCTGGCCCAGGTTCTGGGGCGGGACGCGGCCATCGCGATGGAAGATCCGGGGTTGCCGTTTCATCGGGACGTCGTGCGGCATTCGGGTGCTGGTGTCGTCCCGCTGCCGGTGGACGGCGATGGAGCGCGCACCGACATGTTGCCGGTTATGGACGTCGCTGCGGCCGTCCTCACGCCGGCTCATCAGTACCCGCTCGGCATGACATTGCACCCGCAGCGGCGTCATGATGCCGCCGAGTGGGCTCGGCGGCGACCCGGCCTGATCGTCGAGGACGACTACGACGGCGAGTTCCGTTACGACCGTCAGCCGGTGGGCGCCATGCAGGGCATCGCACCCGACCATGTCGTGTACGTGGGCACCGCCTCGAAGACGCTCGGACCTGCCTTGCGGCTGGCCTGGGTGGTGCTTCCGGAGCGGCTTGTCGAGCCGTTCATCGACGCCAAGCGGCATGCCGACCTGCACAGCGACCTCGTCAGCCAGCTCACGCTGGCCGAGTTGATCCGGACGCATGCCTACGACCGCCACATCCGCGCCTGCCGGCTCCGTTACCGGTCGCGGCGCGACGCCTTGGTGCGGCGGCTCGCCACCGTGCCGGACGTCACCGTCGAGGGAGTCGCGGCGGGCCTGCATGCCGTCATTCGACTGGCTGAGCCGGGCAATGTGGACCTCGTGCTCACCGAAGCGACCCGGTATGACCTGGCCCTTGACGATGTCGGCCGCCACTGGCATGGGTCCCACGGGGGTCGGCCGGGCTTGATCGTCGGTTACGGACGGCCGCCTGACGGCCGCTACCCGGCGGCGCTGGACGTGCTTATCCGGGTGCTGCGCGGCGTGTCCAGCCAGAACCGGGTCCCAGGCAGGTAAGCCCTGACCTGTTCAGCTAGCCGCGGGGATGTGTGAGCTCGAGTCCAGGCCTTCCTGTCGTGGTCATCCGGGTCTAGGTTGCGAGTAGATAGCGCAGCGCCTCGCGCGCGGCCACGAGAGGAGAAGTTCCCATGTGCGCTCCTGTCGCAACTGCTCAGTACCACCATCACCACCCGGACCAGGCCGGATCGGATGTGGCCGATCGCGGCACCATGGTGCGCCGGAGGACCGTACTGCGCGCAGGCGCAGCTGTCGCGGGCGGCGCGGCAATCGTCGCTGCTGGCTCCGCGACGCCGGCGACAGCGTTCCCGAAACGAGCCCGGCGCACCGCGGACCTCACGCACCGGCTGGTCCGCACCTTCCCATCGTTCTTCGGGCCGCAGGCCGTGTTCGACGAGGTGGTCAACGACTTCTCTACGACCGGATTCTTCTCGAAGAGGTGGACGTTCGAAGAGCACATCGGCACTCACATCGACACGCCCGGTCACTTCGACGAGGGCAACTCGCTGGTCGACCAGATCGGCCCGGAGAACCTCGTTGCGCCGGTCGTCGTGATCGACATCACCGCCAAGGCGGTTGAAGATCCGAACGCCGTGGTAACGCCGGACGATCTCGTGGCGTTTGAGCGGCGCCACGGCCGGATTCCAGATCGCGCACTGGTGTGCATGGACTCGGGGTGGGCGGCGAAGGTCGATGACGGGGACGCGTTCCGCGGCGGGGCCGGCTTTCCGGATCTGAACTTCCCGGGCTTCTCCATCGACGCCACCGACTGGCTGGTGGCTAGACGCGACCCGGTCGGAATCGGGCTCGACACAATGAGTCTCGACCCGGGCAACTCGGCCGACTTCGCAGTCCACGTCGAGTTTCTCGCGTCCGGGAGGTACGGCATTGAGAGCATGGCGAACCTCGACCGAATTCCCCCGCGCGGAGCGCTCGCGTTCGTCG
>DASUUU010000126.1:0-13296 GCA_036373915.1 Jiangellaceae bacterium
AGAACCAGGCTGCCAGTGCTTCCTGGTCCACCAGGGCACGGACGACCCAACGCGCTTCGCCCTGTACGAGGTTTACGACGACCTCGAAGCCTTCGAGGCTCACCGCGAAAGCGATCACTTCCGTGTCAATATCGAACAGACCCTCGTTCCGCTGCTGCTCGAACGAGAGTGGCGGGTGTACGGCCCCGCGATCTAGAAATTCCTGTCAGGAAGGTGCACATGCGCATTGCGGTAGCAGGCGGCACTGGGCTGATTGGCCGAGCCGTGGTCGCCCGGCTGCAGGAGCTGGGCCATCAGCCGGTGATCTTCTCTCGACGACACGGTATTGACCTCACATCGACACCGACCGACGACCTTGCCGCCTTACTGGATGACGTGCCCGCCGTTGTCGACGTCACGAACACGTCCACCGCCGATCCCGAAAGCGCCCGGCGATTCTTCGGCACCGTCACCCGCCGACTCGTCACCGCCGGCCGGCAAGCAGGTGTTCAACGACACGTACTCCTGTCCATCTTGGGAATCGACAGGGTCACGGGGAACGCCCATTACGCCGGTAAGCGGCTACAGGAAGAACTGGTCATCGAGCTGGCGAAGGATGCTGTCGTCGTCCGCGCGGCACCCTTCCATGAGTTCGCCGCCATGGTCGTCGGTTGGACCAGGCAAGCCGGCACCGCGATCGTTCCGCCGCTGCTCCTTCAACCGGTCGACATCACGGACGTAGCCAACGAACTCGTCGACGCGGCAACGACTGAGACCGCTCCCGGACGCATCGACCTCGCCGGACCTCGTCCGGAGGACCTCGTCGACATGGCGCGCCGGACGTTACGAGCGCGCGGAGAGAACCTAGACCTGGTTCCCTCGTGGCAGGGTCCGCTGGGGCCGGATATGGCCGGCGAAGTGCTGCTACCAGGACCGGACGCTCGGCTCGGAACTGTCACCTTCGATCAGTGGCTGGCCAGCCAAGTCGCGGTCGGTAAGAAGGCAGACCGTTAGTTAGCAGCAGGACGTTAGCGACCTCGTGATGCCATAAGCCTGCGAGCATGGTTGCGACGCTTCTGGGCGGATCGGGTCGGCCCGGGCTCCTGGCTTCGTCCCGGACGTCTCGAGATCACCAGACGTTGGCCGGGTGGACCGCACCGTTCCACCCGGCTAACGACGGCCGTGTCGGGCGGCGCACGATCCATCCGGTGTGCTCACCCGCGGCCGGTAGCCCGCGGGCCTTGCCGTCGGGCCTACTCCGCTCGGCGCTCGAACGTCACCAGCACGCCTTCTACCCCGCCGGGTCCAACCCTGCCCTTGACCTCCGCGGCAGTGATCGCCTTTAGCTGCCAGCCGTGCGCAGCATGATCGTTGAGGACCTTCTCGAGCTTGTCGCCGGACATCTTTCCGCCGAGCAGCTTCTCCCTGAGTTCAACTACCTTGTATTCGTAGCGATCAGCCATCTCCAACAAACCTATCCCGCAGCAATGCGCTGCGTCTCTACCGCCGACCGGCTCCGGTGGTACGGGCCGGAACGTGTACTTCACGTCGGACCGTAGATGCCCGTAGTGGCCTCTTGGAACAGCGGGATGTGTGGGGGTGTGAAGGTGAGCACGGCGAACAGGGCGACCAAGAGCAGCAATGCCGTGACCGACACCGTGGCCGGCACGGGCGTACTCCTCGGCGAGGTGATGATCCGGTAGCTCAGCCACTGCCCGAAGGCGATCGCCGTGACGAACGTCAGGATGTCCACGACGATGCTGTGGACACCGAACGCGCCGGTGTAGGTGTAGAAGAACGCGACGATGAACACAGATGCGGTCGTGACTTCGGCGAGCTTCGCCCACCACAGCCGTCGACGGTCTCCAACCCAATTCGCTTCGACCGTCCCCAGCGCCAGCACCGGGACCAACACCAGCTTCAGGTGCTCCCAAACGCTCTCGTTCGCCGGGGCGATCGCTGCCACCACACTGTTACCGCCGGACCAGTCGTATGCGAAGTGCAGCAGCGCGCCCGTGACGATCACTGCGAAGGCACCCACCGTCTCGAGCCGTCTGAGAGACCAGGCGCTCCGGTCATCAGGGTCCACATGACCATGGCACCTGCTTCGGGCCTACAACCGCCAGGGTCCTCGGCCCCAAGCAGTCGGGACGGCGGACCCGCTCTGATGTCGGTGCCGGCTAACGGCGTTGTCGTCGCTTCGCCAGGGATGCGGCGATCTCGGGGATCTGGCCGATGAGCGGCTCTGCGCCGGCCGCGGCGATGGCCTGCTCCTCGACGGGGGCGGCCACGGCCAGGCGCGCCGAGGCCGCGAGCGCCGCGATGCCGCTGGCGTTCTTGTGGAACAGGGCTTCGTCAACCGTTGCTACGACGACGAGCGTCGGGTGCAGTGCCTGGACGCTGGTGTGGAGTGTGTCCAAGGGCGTATCGGCCCCGAGAAAGGTCACCTGCCAGCCGCCGCGGACCAGGAGTACGCCCAGCAGCAGCAGTCCGAGGTCGTGGGCCTCGCCCGGCATGCAGGCCAGCACCGCTGTGGTGGATCCGCCGGCCCCCCAGTCCCCCGCGAGCCCCAGCAGGCGGCCACGGATGAGGTTGGCAGCAAAGTGCTCCTGGGCCACGGTGACGCGGCCCGCGGCCCACCGCTCCCCGAGGTCGCGCAGGTATGGGATCAGCACCTCGGTGAGTACGAACTCGACCGAGAACGCGCTGAACAGGCGGTCCAAAGCGGTGTGCGCGGCCGCCGCGTCGAAGCCGTCCAGCGCTTCGCGCAGCTGAGCGGCAAGGTCGGCGGCCAGGGGCTGCGGCGCTCCGGTCTCGATCGACGACGAGCTGCTCGCGAGGCGTGCGGCTTCGGCCGCGGAGAGACCATCGGCGATCAGAGCGGTGGTCCGCCGAACTCGCGCCTCGTCATCGGAGGAGTAGAGGCGGAAGCCCCCCGGGGACCGGGTCGGCCGGAGCAGGCCATAGCGCAGCTCCCAGGCCCGAAGCAACTCCGGCGAAACACCGGTACGCCGAGACAGCTCGCCGATCCTCATCACCGCATCCATGGACCGACTATACATAATCTCGACACACTTTAGACAATCGTTTGACAAGTGGGTGCGTCATGGTGCAGACTAAATCTCGACAGACCTTCGACAACAATGGAGGAAGACATGAAGAAGGTAGACATCCTGGCCGGGACACTGGTGATCGTGGGTGCCCTGAACTGGGGCCTCGTGGCATTGGCGGAGTTCGACCTGGTCGCCACCCTTTTCGGGCTCGACTTCGGTGAGACCAACGCACTGACCCGCGTGGTATACGGTCTCGTCGGAATCTCCGGCGTCTGGCTGCTCACCCGCGCCGGCGCCCTGCTCCGCTCGCGCACCTCTGAGCACGAGCGGGTTGCCGCCTGATCCAAGGGGGACCCTGTCAAGCCCCTCGGCCTACTGGCTCGAGGGGCTTCGGCATGAATCAGACAAGCCCGGCGCGGCCCGAGAGACTTGCATGCACCGCTCGGCCGCTTCATGGCTACGGGCAACCTCAAGAGGCACTGTCTGTTCGCCGGATCGAATTCCTTCGATCAGTGGCTCGCCGGTGTTGCCACCCGCCGCGGTCGTACTGCTGCGCTCCAGCTCAGGACAGCACGCGGTATGTCACGTGCATGACCGAGGTCCCCGCACGCGAGTTCACCTGCTCGAGTTTCAGCGGCGGGACGCCCTCGAACAGCCGGGTGCCGGCGCCGAGCGTGAACGGCACAATGTGTAACCGCAGTTCATCGATCAGGCCGGCGGCGAGGACTGGTTGATGGTGGTCGCACCGCCGTGGATCGACACGTCACCGTCGGCGGCCGCCTCACGCGCCTGGGCCAGCGCGGACTCGATTCCGCCGGTAACGAAGTAGTACGTGGTGCCGCCGTCCATCGGCTGCGGCTCACGCGCATGGTGGGTGAGCACGAAAACCGAGGCGTGAAACGGCGGATTCTCGCCCCACCAGCCGTTCCATGGCCGGTCCCACTCGCCGCGCACCGGGCCGAACATGTTGCGCCCCATGATGACTGCCCCGGCGGCGTTGATCTGGTCGACCTCGGCCCGGTTCTCCTCGGGATCATCGAACATCCAGACGTGCAGCTTGTCGCCCCAGCCGTCGCCGCCGTCGTCGCCGAACGGGCGTTCCTCACTCTGGTTGAGCCCGGCCGAGTACCCGTCCGCCGAGATCGATTGGTCACAGACCACCCTACCCATAGAGAACCTCCATTTGATCTTCTCGGAGAGAATGCATCCCGGTCGGTCTCGCCCAAGTGCGCCACGCCGAGCGCAGCGCCCCTGAGAAGAGTTCGCCCGCAGCCCCGGCCGGGCCGGCATCTTCACGTTGTCCGAGGCTAGACGCCGCAAGGGGTAGCCCGGATCAGTGAACTCACCGGTCTTCACCCTGCGTCGCGGTTACGCGATGCACTCGCACGTAAGGTCAGACGTTGCCGAGATCATGCAGCCGGAGTATTTGTCACCACAGCAGGCGCTTCAACGAGACACCACGATCAGTAGTCGCCCACAGTTACAGACAGGAGGACCGCATGCGTGCCAGCCGCATCATGGCCAATCTTCACGTGGCTGACATCCAGGCAGCAAGGAGCTTCTACACCGACTACCTCGGGCTGAGTACCGAGGAGTTCAACCTCGGATGGGTGGCCCGCTACGCCTCTCCCGACACCGGGGCCAACGTTCAACTCCTGACACATGACGCCACGGCACTCGACGACCCCGTCATATCCGTCCACACCGACGACATCGAAGGCGCCTACCAACAGGCCCAACAGCTCGGCTACGAGATCGTGCATCAGATCACGACGGAGCCATGGGGTGTGCGCCGGTTCCTCGTTCGCGCCCCCGACGGCAACGTCATCAATATCGTGCACCACCGGGACTGAGCCAGCCGAAACAAGATCAGATCAGCTTCTCAAGCTCGCCCTCAATGATGGAAAGGCCGCCTCGCAAACAAGAGTCGAAGCGGGCTACGGTGTCGGACAGATCCATTACCTCCTTCCGGCCCCGCTCGATCTGCCGCTCCCCACGTCTTGCCCTGGGCGCCGTAGCCGATGCTTGGTGGTGATGCACATGACCCGCACGCTAGGTACGACCCGGAGACCGGCGCTTCTCGATTCCTGACCGGTACGGTCACGTGCTCGGCCAAGAACATCGTCCTAGGTGGGGGGCGCGGCGGGGCCGGCAATGGCCAACATCCCGTCGACCGCGCTGCCAGGATGATGACTCGCCCTTGCCGCCTTGCCGTTCAGTATCGGGAACCTCGCCTTAACGCGGTCGAAGACAATCGAGGCACCTATGCCGGTGGCTACCCCCGCCACACCCGCCGTTACGGCGTCGAGCGCCGCCCCGACGAGTGCGGGAACGATGAGAAACGCCCACGTCGCCTTGGTCTCCGCGTGCTGACGGCGCACGGCTGCGTTGTAGTCGGCCACCAGTGCCTCCAGGCCAGCGGTGACCTCGCGTGGACTGGAGTCTGGCGGCAGGGTCTGTTCCCATGACCACAGCCGGTGTCTTGCGCGCTGAAAGTCCTCGTCCTGGACGAGGTCGATGGCGCGGAGGAAGGTATCTTCGGTTGCTCCGGCAAGGGTCTGCAGCTGTAGCCGCAGCCGGATGCCGTCGCCGTCCGCTCCGGGCAGTGCCTGGGTCGGCAACCGGTGCCGACCGCCGCTGCCCGTAATGGCCCATGCATCGCGTTGAGTCTGGAACGCCGCAACCAGTTCGAGCGCCTCCTGTCTCGCCCTGGACCAGCCCTCGAATCCCTCGTAGGCGGGGTGCACTCTCGGCTGCTCGAGGACCATTCGGCCGAACCGGTCGTCCTCCTCACCCATCAGCGTGGCAAGCGGAAGATCGGCCATCATTACCGCAGTCAGCGCAAAGGGCGCCTCGGGATCCTCCCGATCCTCGGCTGGCAGGCTCCACCAGTTCTGCTGCCAACCCTCGCGCAATGCAGGGTCCCAGGGCGTCACGACGGCATGGTCGCCGAGCTGAGTTACGCGGCGGGCTAGGAGTGCTGGGTCCCAGCCCTCACGCTGCCACCGATCGAACTCCGCGTCGTCGTCGGGACATGGGAACACGAGCACGTCATAGATCAGTATGTCCGTGATGAGACGGTCCAGCTCTTGATGTGCCTTGACCGAGTACGTGCCCCAGCGCGGCCTCCCCTCAGGCCACCTCTCGTGCCAATCCAACTCCGTCGCCCCCTTCGACGGCGCACCCCGCAACCTCGCTCGCGGCATTCCTGCACGACGCTCATGGCAGGGGCGGACCTACGACGAGTATCGAACCTAGATCGTACCGCCTGGCGCTGAATCCGGGGCCTGCACGCGACGGTCGGCGACCCGTGCGATCGACACACCGACCGGCCCGATAGCCAGGCCGGCCGCTCCCGCGACCGCGGCGAGCAGCGGGATCAGGCCGGCGAGCGTCCAGGTGAGTCCCACCAGGTCGGCGACCCCTCCGATGACGGCGGGCGCGAGCAGGATCCCGGCGTACGTCATGGTCGTGAACCGGGCCAACGCGAGAGCCGCCCCGGAGCCAGGACCGTCGGCGCCGCCGGCGCCCAGGTGACCGACGACGGCGAACAGCACTGGCAGCGGTGTCGCGAGCCCCAGCCCCATGACCGCGAAGCCGATGACGCCGAGCACGGGTGCGGGGCTTAGCAGGGCAACGGCCAGGCCGCCGGCGGCGGTGAGGGTGCCCAGCCGAACAAGCCGGACCGTCGAGGTGAGGGCCTGCAACCGGTCGCCGACGAGCCGCCCCAGCGTCTGGCATCCCGTGAACGCCACGTAGCCGAGGCCGGCGAGGCCAAGCGATGCTCCCAAGTGCTCGTGGAGGTACACACCGCTCCAGTTGGCGACGGCGGCCTCGCAGGTGAGCACCGTGGCGCCCATTGCGCCGAACAGCAGCACGCGCCTGGTCCAACCGGCGCGCCACCCGAGCCGACCGCCGAGGCGTACGTCCTGCTTGAACGTCGCGCGGTCCGTTTCCGCCGGCAGCAGAGCCGTCCCGGTCACGGCCGCCAGCGGCACGGCCAATGCCGCGAAAAGCAGGTAGTGGACCGCACGAGACACATCGAGGTGGGCCGCCCCAGAGCCCAGCAGTGAACCGGCGACGGCTCCGATGCTCCAGGCCCCGTGACAGCCGTTCATGACGTGGCGGCGCAGGGTCCGCTCCACGGCGACGGCGTGCGCGTTCATCGCCACATCGAGCGTTCCGTGGATCGTTCCGAGGACCAGCAGGGCCAGGGCGAGCTGGAAGAAGTCGCCGGCGATGCCGACACCGAGCAGGCCAAGCGGACCCAGCAGCACGGTGAGGCGAACGATCGGCGCGCTGCCGAACCGAGCGGCCAAACCACCCGCGGCCTGCATGGCCGCCACCGCGAACACCCCGAACACGGCGGAGCCCAGGCCGAGCTGACCGGCCGTGAGCCCGAGGTCCAGCCGTAGTGACGGTGTGCGCACCGCCAGGCTGGCGATCAGCATTCCGTTGATACCGAACACGACCGTCACGGCCCATCGCGCCCGCCGGGCACGCGCCGTCAACACCTCCATGGGGCACCCTTTCGTCGGGCGCCACCAGATGGCGCCGTTCGGCTACCCGACGAACAGGTCATGCCCGGATGGACGTTCGCGCTCGGTGCCGTCGGTCAGAAGCCGTCGCCAGGCTCGATCAACTGATTGGGGCCCGCCGGACGGCGGACGTCAACAACGCGACAGGCCGCGCTCAGTCCTGCCGGTCCGTCAGCGCTTCGGTCAGCAGCCCCACCAGGGCTTCGAGCTGGACGTCGACCGATGAGCCGACCTCCTCGTCCGAGCCGTCGAGCGCGCGGGCCGCTAATCCCGCCTTGGAGTCGATGAGCTCGGCGATCCTGGCGTCGATCGTCTGGGCAGCGATTATCCGCCAGGCGGTGACCGGCTCGGTCTGCCCGATCCGGTGGACCCGGTCGATGGCCTGGGTCTGCTCGGCGTTGGTCCATGAGAGCTCGGCGAGTACGACGTTGCTCGCGACCTGCAGGTTCAGGCCCACGCCGGCGGCGGTCAATGAACAGACCACGACCGCCACGTCGGGATCGTTCACGAACGCGTCGATGTTGCGCTGGCGCACCCTTGGGGTCTGGTCGCCGCGGACCGAGGCGTGGCGAATCCCTCGGGATTCCAACAGCGCGGAGGCCGCGTCCATGACGTCGATGTGCTTGGCGAAGAACACCACCTTGCCGGCGTTACGCGCCACCTGGGCGGCGTAGTCGGCGGCCAGCGCAGCCTTGGCCTGGCCGATTCGGCGAACCATCGCGAAGACGTTCTCGCCCGAGGATGACTCCGTCGCGCTCGAGAGCTCTCTGGCGGCGACCTCCCGTACGAGCTCCAGATCAATGCCCTCGACGGTCTCGGCAGACCGTTCCGCGCGGGCGGCGACGGCGGCGTCGTACCGCTGGACCAGCCGTAGGGCGAGCTCTCGCTCGGCCTCGCGGATGGAGCGGGCAGCGGCGGAGTCCAGCTCGACCGGCAGGTCGGCGATCCGCCGGGCCGGGATCTCGCTGGCCACGTCGAGCTTGCGCCGCCGGACGATACCGAGGTCTATGACGGCCTGGCGCGCCGCCGGGTAGAAGCCACGGTCGAGGGGAGTCAGGCCGGTGTCCTCCAACGCCGTCGTCAACTGCGGGCCGGGCTGCTTCTCCCCGATCCAGCCAAGGAACTGCCAGATCGCACGGAAGTCGTCGATGTCGTTGATCAGCGGGGTGCCGGTAAGCGCCATCATCAGCGGCCGCGCGACTCGCTGCCGGACTCGGTCGGCGATCTCGAGCACGTGCTGGGAGCGCTGGGACTTCTTGTTCTTGATGAAGTGCGCCTCGTCGACGACCATGCCGCGGAAACCGTGGGTGGCGATCCAGCCGACATGGCGGTCCAGCACCTCGTAGTTCACCACGACGATGTCGGCGAACCCGTCGATCTGCTCGCCGCTGCCGTGGATGACGGTCACGGTGCGGGAGGGCGTCCAGCGAGCGGCCTCGCGGGCCCAGTTCGTCTTGACCACACTGGGCACCACGCACAGCAGCGGGTAGGCGCTCGCGGCCTGTGCGGCCAGCAGTGCCTGGGCGGTCTTGCCCAGCCCTGGCTCGTCGGCCAGCAGGAAGGTTCGGTGGCCGCGGGCCGCTGCGCCGAGCAATCGAGCCTGGTGTGGCATCAGCTCGAGCCCTGGTGGTAGCGGCACCGACGAGGTGGGCTCGGGCAGGTCCATGCATGAAGGTGCGCCGGGTGCGGCGTTCTCGAACGAGCTGAGCAGCGGCTGAATCAGCTCCCAACCGGCGAGGCGTCGCGGCTGATCGCGGCGCTGGTTGACCTCGGTGAACTCGGGCGCGAGGAACGGGTTGGCCAGTTGCGCGGCGACCACCGACTGCGGCACGACCTGCCTTTCGGTGCGTAGCGAGGTCGCGGACGGCGAGGGCTCCAGCTCCGGATCCGGCTTCAACCCACCGGCGATCTGCATCTCCCGTTTGAGCCGCAGCGCCGAGTCGCTGACCTCGGCGTCCTCGCCGAGGAGGGCGAACAGCGACGGCTCGCGGGCCGCGATCTGCGCGAGGATCGTTGCGATCCCGTCCAGCCTCCTCATCTGCGTGTCGCGTTGCGCGTCTGACAAATTCCCGTCGGCCCTCACCCGCGCCCGCTCCTCACGCGCCAGCAGCGCGATGACCTGGAACTTGTTCCGTTCCACCTGGCCGCGCTGCACGCGGTTCTCGACCTCGCGGACCGCCTTGGCGAGAACAGGCATGATCCCGTCGTTGTCGCGCGCACGACGCTGTCCGCGCTGGGCTGTCCCGGTGCTCCCGGAACGATGCTGGCGCTGTGCCAACCGACCTCTCCTTATGAGTTGCATGAGCCGCTGAGCTCAAGGCCCGGCCCCGTGGTACTGAGCCCACGACACCTGGTCCCGCCGGTCGAGCAGCTCGGCAAATCCCCTGACGAGGCGTTGTCCCCATAGAACCCACGCTTCTCAGCGCGACCCAACGACCTCACACAGCGATCCGGCAACAACCAGGCTGCCGGCGTGGAGGACAACTTCCGAACGCGTACCCGACGAGCAGTACTGACCCAATGATACCCGCAGCCGCAGGTCTGAGGACAACGCCGGGCCTAGGACTCTGCCAGCCACGCCAGCACGCGGCCCCGCGACCAGCAGCGGCCGATGGCCTCAGCACGCAGAGCCGACCGGTCGAACACCGCCAGGCCGATGATGCTGTGGCCAGAGGCGCGGCGATCGCCAAGTGTCGGTATCGCCGGCGCGACTCCGACCCCCTCCGCTGACACCCACGCCACCGTCCGCCCGGCCGCCGCTTCGTCGAGTCGGTGCAGGAAGCGCACGCGGCTCTCGAGGGAGAAGTGCGACAGCGTCCACGTCGTGGTGAAGACGGGCAGCGCGTCGGCGGGCACCCGGGAAAAGGCGTCGGACATCACCTCGACGGCGTCGCCTTGCAGCAGCAGCGGAGGGTCAGCCGCCGCCACCGCCAGCTCCGCGTCGAGCCTCGCGAGCCGGTCCGGCTGATCCGGCCACAGGCAGGCACGCAACCAGCGGGCGTCGTCCGCATCGGTCACGTCGATCGGATCGCGGTCGACGCCGACCCGGGAGATAACCTCGGGCATCGCATGCGTGGGGATCGGCCGGTCTCCCACGATCGAACACGACAGCTGAACTGGCGATGACGGGTCGCCCAGCAATTGCCCGTTGTCGTACGTGATGCCGACGCGATCGACATTGAGATTGAACCCAGCCGAGCAGCCCACGTCGATCAGCCCAACCGCATTCGCGCCCACCCGGCGTGCGGCCTCGGCAATGGCCGGATACAACACGGCGCAGCGTCCGGTCTCATTGGTCCGCGTCCGCTGACGCGTGGCGATGGCCACGACGGAGTCGGTCATCCACAGCAGCGTGTCGATCGCCGCATCGGCTGCAGCGTCGCCATCGGCAGCGGCATACGCTGCGGCAAGCGCGGGAGCGCGGCCGGCGAGGGCGAGGTAGTGCAGCGCGGCGAGGATCACCGTGGGATGCCGCTTGCGCGCCGGCACCGCCTCGATGGCGCGCAGCGCTTCGCCGGACTCGCTCAGGGCGACGGCGACACGCTCGTACAGCGGCGATGTTTCGGCAGCGTCGACCACGCCGAAGTGTCGGTACACCTGAGCGAGCGTGCGGGCCCTACCCACCGATACGGCCCTTCCTACGTCAGCCCCGGCATCCCGACGATGCTATCCATCCGGAGCCTCTACCCTCTACCTGGCACAAGAGCGCCCGGGACATCGCTTTCAAGCCTTGTCACCTGTCACCACCGTCGAGCCATTTCTCGTCCTCCTCAGGGCGGGAGCCGGTCACCACGTGCCGGCCGGTTGCCGGCGCTAGGGCTTCAACCACCGGAGTTTTCGTCCCGTAGCGCATCCGAGGTGCATACTGGAGGTGATGGCAACCTTCCCCGCGCGGCGTCGACACCTCGCAAGCAGCCCATTCCAACCTGACCCCGAGCCGGTCATCGCGCAGTTCGAATGCGGCGACCTGGTCAATCACGACTCGTACGGCATGGGTCGCGTTGTCGGGGTGGAAAAGGATGCGGTCTCAGTCGACTTCGGCACATTGACAGTGCGCATCAGGAGCCCTTTTCACAAGATGGCACTCCTGTAGTCCCGGAGGCCCCGAGGACGAGGCGCACCCACCGCCGCGGTGTCAAACCGGCCGTAAGCATTCGGCACATGTCGCCCTTATGAGCGTTCGCCCGCCTCGCGCCACTCCTCGGCCAGCAGGCCGTACGTGTAGCCGTCCACCCATCCCAAGGTGGCGTGCCAGGAGTCGCCGACACCGTGCTGCTCACGCCGCATGCCGATCTTCTCGAGTATTCGTACCGAGGCCAGGTTGTCCGCAAAGCAGCCGGCGGTGATCCTCCGAACGCCGAGTTGGTCGAACGCGTGCGCCACCATCGCGGTGACCGCCTCCGTCGCGTAGCCGTGGCCGCCGAATGCCGGGTCGAAGATGTAGCCGAGTTCGGCGTCGGTCAGCTCCGGCATACCGGGCTGGCCCATCCCACTCACCACGTCCAGCGACACGGTCCCGATCACCACCCCATCGAGAGTCACCGCCGCGCTGTGGTCGTTCGGGTCCTCCGCCGCGCGCCGCCACGCCGCCCGATACGACGCAGGATCGACCTCGGTGCGCAGCAGCCACCAGGTAACCTCCGGCAGGTTTCGGTACTCCAGGATGCGGTCGACGTCCTCGTCCCGTACCGGGCGGAGTTCTAACCGGTCAGTGCGCAAGCGGGTTGCCGTCATAGGTCCGGACCCTAATCAACACCTCAGCCCCGCGCCTTCCATTTCCGCCACGGCCGGGCGGAGCCGAGTGCACGGGCGAGGACGTTAGGTTCCGGTGTATGCCCGCGCCCAGCTACGAGGTGCCCTACGTTCGCGAGCCGGTCGACTTGTCAATGCCGGTGCGATACCTCCACGGACCCGATTCCTCGCCGCAGCCTGGAGTGCCTCATGGAACCGTCGCCGAGTTCGACTGGAACGCGAGCACGGTCTATCCGGGAACCTCCCGGAGAGTGTGGATTCATGCGCCCGCCGGCTACACGACGTCCGAGCCTGCGGCCTTGATGGTCTTCCAGGACGGTTCCTTGTACCTCGATCCCACGGGCGAAATGCGGGCCGGCATCGTGCTGGACAACCTCGTGCACCGGGGTGAGATGCCGGTCACCCTGGGAGTCTTCGTCGACCCGGGTCAGCCCGGGAACCGCAACGTCGAGTACGACGCGTTCGACGACCGCTACGCGACCTTCCTGCTCACCGAGATCATCCCCCAGGTCAAGAACAGGTTCGCGGTCACCGAAGACCCGAACCAGTGGGCCATCTGCGGGGGCAGCAGCGGTGGCAACTGCGCACTGACCGTCGCGTGGCACCGTCCCGCCCGCTTCCGCCGGGTGGTGAGCTTTCTCTGCAGCTTCGCCCAGATGCCCGGTGGTAACCCCTATCCGGCAGCGATCCGCGACGAACCCGCGAAACCGTTGCGCATCTATCTGCAGGCCGGACGCCGAGACCTGAACTGGAACAAGCCGCAGCAGAACTGGCTCAGCAACAATCTCAAGGTCGCCGCGGCACTCGCAGAGGCAGGCTACGACCACCGGCTCGTCCTGGGTGACGGCGGGCACAGCCCGAACCACGGCGGCGCGCTGCTCCCTGATGCACTCCGCTGGACATGGCGGGCCGATACGACCGACGAATCGTGATCAAAGGCCGGGCCGAGCGAGCTACCTTTGGCGCGATGAGGA
>DASUUU010000127.1:0-20353 GCA_036373915.1 Jiangellaceae bacterium
AGTGGGCCATCGGTCCTGACGCAGCGTGGCCTTGTGCCCTGCACACCGTCGCTACGCCAGGGGATCCTCGGTTGTGAACCACCCAAGCAGATGTGCGGCGCCCGATGATGAGGCGACCGGGAGTGTTGTTACCAATGCCAGCGATCGAAGTGACCAACCTGTGCAAGCGGTACGGCGACATCGCCGCGGTGGATGATCTGAACCTCACCGTAGAGCCAGGTGAGTTGGTCGCGTTGCTGGGCCACAACGGTGCCGGAAAGACCACCACCGTCGAGATCCTCGAAGGTCATCGCCGTCGCGACGCCGGGACGGTGTCCGTGCTCGGCCACGATCCGGAGACCGGCGGCCGAGCACTGCGCCGCCGGATCGGCATCGTGCTCCAGGACGCGGGACTGGGCGGCGCGGTGACGGTCGCCGAGGCGCTAGACCTCTACGCGAGCTTCTGGGTGGAGCCGCGATCCACCGAAGAACTGCTGGCCGCCATGCGGCTGGAGACCAAACGGGACGCGCGGATCGGCACGCTCTCCGGCGGTCAGCGACGCCGCCTCGACCTGGCGCTCGCCCTGGTCGGAAAGCCGGACGTGCTGTTCCTCGACGAGCCGACGACCGGGCTCGACCCGGTTGCCCGGCGCGAAGCCTGGCAGCTCGTCCACACGCTCCGCAGCGAAGGTGCGGCCGTGCTCCTGACCACCCACTACATGGACGAGGCCGAACAACTCGCCGATCGGGTCGTCGTGATGGCGCACGGCCGGCTCGTGGCCGAAGGCACGACCACCCAACTCGCCGACCGACTGGGGGCCCGGGCCGTGATCAGCTTCCGGGTGCCCGACGGGATGGAACCCAGCGCGCTGCCGGAGGTCTCCGGAGAGGTCGACGTACTCGATCCGGTCGTCGAGGTGCGGACCGCCCAGCCGACCCAGGACCTGCGGGCCCTCACCGGTTGGGCACTCGAACGCAACACCTACCTCGTCGCTCTCTCGGTGAGCCGGCCACGCCTGGAAGACGTGTACTACGAACTCGCCGTCACTGCGGAGAACGAACATGGCTGATCGCGACCCTGCCACACACCGGGTGATATTGACCCAGGTGCGGCACAACAACCGGACGTTCTGGCGGAACCCGCTCAGCGCGTTCTACATCGCGGGTTTTCCGCTGATCCTGCTACTCATCCTCGGCCTGTTGTTCGGCGGCGAGCACATCATCGTCGGGGAGACCTGGGTCGGAGAGGCGGTACCTGGTTCGGTTCCGTTTGCCCAGGTCATCACGCCGGCCATGGCCGCCTTCGCGGTGGCGATGGCCGGATATGTGCACGTCGCCGGGGCGACCGCCGCCGATCGCGCCGACGGCACGCTCAAGCGGCTGCGGGGTACCCCGCTCCCACCGTGGGCATACCTGGCAGGACGAACCCTGACCGCTATCTGGCTCGCCGCCCTGACGGCTGTCCTGGCCGTTCTGGCCGGAGCGCTGTTCACCGACATGGTGGTCTCCTGGCGCGGGGTACCTGCGGCCGTCGTGACCATGGTCGTCGGCGCTGTTGCGTTCGCTGCCCTGGGCCTGATGCTCGTCGCGCTGATCCGCCCCGGGGCGGTGCAGGCGGTGGCCTTTGCGACGCTGCTCCCGCTGGCGTTCATCTCCGAGATCTTCATTCAGGAACCGCTGCCTTCCGAGGTATCAACGGTGGCCTCGGTGTTCCCGCTGCGCCATCTGGGTATCTCACTACGCGAGGCGCTCAACCCGGATGTCGCGGGGGCCGGCTTCAACTGGCCGGGCCTGGCCGTGATCGTCGCCTGGGGCGTCGCTGCCGCTGTCATCGCGGCCGCACGGTTCTCCTGGGACCCGGCCGCGGCCGGGCGGCGCCAGTGGCAGCGGAGCCACGCGTGATGCGTGCAGCACGGTGGACGCCCTGGTCGGCTGGTGTGGATCACGTCCGGTCACGTAACGACTATCGACTTTGTCCGCCGACGGCCTGGAAGGAGCAGGACCATGGGGACTGAAGTACCGGGCGCGGTGTGGATTGTGGTGGCGGTGGCCGCCGCCATCGGCATCGCTGCCCTTGTCGACCTGGTCCGTAGCGATGTCCGTCTTCTCCCGAAATGGGCCTGGGCAATCCTCATCCTGGCCTCGTTTCCGCTCGGGCTGATCCTCTATGTCGCGCTCGGCCGGGTGGTCGACCGGCCGGAGGACATGCCGGCCGCGGAAGCTGCCGAACACACTGGCTGGCGCCCCGTCATCTTCACCCCTCCGGAGCAAGGTCCGCCTGGCGAGGTTGTCGAGGCGGTCATCGCCACCAGCGGATTGACCAAGATGTACGGCGATACCGTCGCTCTCGCCGACGTCGATCTTCAGGTGCCGCGCGGGCGGACTTACGGGCTGATCGGGCCCAACGGTGCCGGCAAGACGACCATGCTGTCAATCCTTGCCGGGCTGCGCCGGCCCACGTCCGGAACGGTTGACCTGGGCGTGTCGCGGCAGTCGCTCGGGGTTCTCGTCGACACACCGCTATTCGACCCGTGGCTCACCGCCCGAGAGGTGGTCGACCTGGCGCGAAACCTCACCAATCCGCAGCTGCCCGACTCGCGCACCGAGCAGATCCTCACCGAGGTCGGGCTCGCCGAGGTGGTCGATCGCCGGGTGGGTGGATTCTCGCGTGGCATGCTGCAACGCCTCGGCCTGGCCGGGTGTCTGGTCGGCGATCCGGAGGTCCTGCTGCTGGACGAGCCGTCGTCCGCGCTCGATCCGGCCGGCCGCCGAGAGGTACTCGACCTGGTCGGCCGGCTGGCCCACCACAAGACGGTGGTGCTCTCGACCCACATCCTGGCCGACGTACAACAGGTGTGTGAGATGGTCGGCGTGATCGACAGGGGCCGGCTGCTCTACCAGGGCCAGCTGACGGACCTGCTGGCGCGTACGAGTACCGCATACAGCGTTCACGTGCGAGGCCCGGTCAACGCGCTGGCCGACGCGCTGCGTGCCGAGCCGTGGACCTCCGAGGTCACCGAACCCGCTCCCGGTCGGCTGCGGCTGGTGGTTTCGGACGCCGGCCGGGCCGAGGCGGAAGTTCCCCGCCTGATCGGCGAACATCGGCTGCCGCTGGTGTCGTTCAACCCGGCCACCGACCTCGAGACCGCGTTCCTGGAGCTGACGTCGTGAACCTCTGGAAGCTCGAGCTTGCCCGGCTGACCCGCACCTACCGGTGGATGCTGCTGTTCGGCGTCTACGCGTTCTTCGCGGTGCTCGGACCGCTGAGTGCACGGTACCTTAATGAGATCATCGGCCAGTTCGGCGGCGATGTCACGATCATCGCGCCCGATCCCCGTCCGGTGGACGGGATCGCCCAGTTCATCGGCAACGTGTCGCAACTGGGCCTGCTCGCGGTAGCTGTCGTGGCGGCAGGTGCGCTGGCCCTCGACGCTCGCCCCGAGGTCGCCGCCTTTCTGCGCACCAAGGTCAGCCGGGCCTACGATCTGATGCTGCCCCGGTACGCCGTCAGCACCGGCGCAGCGATCGGCGCGTTGCTCGTCGGCACCGCCATCGCCTGGGCGATGACCGAGTCATTGCTCGGCTCATTGAGCGTCGGAGCCATGCTCGTCGGAACCTTGTACGGTGCGCTGTACCTGGTGTTCGCAGTCGCGGTCGTCGCCGTGGTGGCCGGCTTTCTGCGCAGTCAGGTAGCCACGGTCTTCGGTTCGCTCGCAGTCCTGCTGGCGCTTCCCATGGTCGCGCTGATCGAGCCGTTGCGTCCTTGGCTGCCCAGCGAGCTGCTGGCCGCCATCGGAGCGCTGCTCGAGGGAGCCTCGGCCGGCGACTTTGCCCGGGCCGTGATCGTCACCCTGGTCGTCACACCGGCCTTGCTCGCCCTCGCCACCAGGCGCTTCGCACTCCGAGAGCTCTGATTCAACGTGACCGAACTCGACCGGCGGTGGTCGAGCGGTCCGTCGGTGCCATGGAGATTCTCGGGGCGTCCTGCGTGCCATCCTGTGCGGCCCGGGCAGAGCAGGTTTCTGCTATACAGCGCGTGACCGATCGTCTGGCGAGGGGATGGCGATGGCACCACAACGCACGGAGCCGTTGCGGTTGCACGATGTGATCAAGACGTACCGCTACCTGCGGATCGGGATGATCGGTGCTGTCGTGCTGCTGGCAGCCTCTATCGCGATCGAACGCAGCAAGGTCGACTGCTGGCAGACGTCGATCAGCGCCTACTACTACACACCTGTCCGGGCGATCTTCGTCGGCACGATGATCGCCGTCGGGCTCTCCTTGATCGTCTACAAGGGACGGAGCAACTGGGAGGACGTCAGTCTGAATTTCGCCGGCATGTTCGCGCCGGTTGTCGCCGTCGCGCCGACCACCGACGTCGGGGACTGTTGGTCGGTCCCGCCGACCCCGCTACCGGTCAACGAGGACGGCTCGCTCGCCGGCTGGGTACTGACCAACATCGACAACAACTTCTACGCACTGCTTATCGCGGGAGGCGTCGGACTGGCCGTCGCCGCCGGCGTGGCCATGATGGTGAACCGGAGCGCGCGGGCACCGCTCGTGGTGGGTGAGCGGGGCACGAGGGTGTCCCTGGCCGTCACTGGTCTGCTGTTGCTCTTCGGCTGGTGGCTGATCCAGAACTGGGACGGCTTCAACACGCACGCCCACGGGTACGCGGCCGTTCTCATGTTCGTCTTCCTCGTGGGCGCGATCGTCGCCAAGGTGATCGAGTACTGGAACAAGCGCGATGAGGTGTGGTTCTGGTTCTACGCGGCCGTGGCGGCACTGATGGTTCTCGGCGGCGTTGTCATCCCGACGACAAGAATCTTCGGCGACCACACCGTCTTCGCCCTGGAGGCCTACGAGATCGCGTTCTTCGCCATCTACTGGATCGTCCAGACCGCAGAGAACTGGAACGAGACTGTCGTGAAAACGGCTGACGCCCGTCCGGCATAGTGGCCGGGTGGATTTCGCAGAACAGGTCGTCCTGGTGACCGGTGGCTCGCGCGGCATCGGCCGGGCGATCGCCATCGAGTTCGCGTGCAAGGGCGCTTCGGTGGTGGTCCAGTACCGCAGTGACGACAACGCCGCACAGCAGACGCTGGACGCGCTACCTCCCGGCGCACACACCGCAGCGAGGGCGGACGTGTCCGACCCCAATGAGGTGAGATCCCTCGTCGATCGCATCATCGACGAGTTCGGCCGCATCGACGTGCTCGTGAACAACGCCGGCATCTACGAGGCCCATGCCGTCCTCGACACCAGTTACGAGGAGTGGCAGGAAAGCTGGCGGCGCACGATCGATACGAACCTCATCGGCCCGGCGAACCTCATCCATGCCGTCGTACCGCACATGGTTTCTGCCGGCGCCGGGCGGATCGTCAACGTCTCGTCCCGCGGAGCCTTCCGCGGCGAACCGACCCACGCCGCCTACGGGGCGAGCAAGGCTGGACTCAACAGCCTGGGGCAGTCGATGGCGCGGGCGCTGGCTCCGTTCGGCATCTACGTCACCGGCGTGGCTCCGGGCTTTGTCGAGACAGACATGGCCGCGCCCTATCTCGACTCACCCGCCGGTGAAGCCATCCGGGCGCAGAGCCCGATGAACCGGGCGGCCGCCCCGGAGGAGATCGCCCGGGTCGTCGTCTTTCTCGCCACGCCCGGCGCCGAGTCGACGACCGGGACGATCGTGGACGTCAACGGCGCCTCGTATCTGCGAACCTGACAAATCCCTTGACATCTGATCAACTCGCTCTACTTTACGAAGTAGCTTGCCGACGGCAGGGAACTTGGTGATCGGCCTGGACCTACCGTCGCATGGGACGGTGGGAGGGTTCAGATGGCGCGCACCACCCGGGGACTGCTGATCGGCACAGCCACCTCAATGGTTGTCCTGACCTTGGCGTATTCGCCCGTCGCCGCCACGGGTGCGGAGACAGCCGTGGAGACGGCCGAGGAGACGGCTGACGATCCAATCGAGATCGCACTTGGATTCATCACGGGCAATCCGGCCGAACTCGGTGTCACGAGTGCCGATGTCCGCGACCTGGAAGTCGCGACGTCCTACCGGAGTTCGCATAGCGGCGTCACGCACGTGAACGTGAATCAGCGGTTCGACGGGCTCGAGGTGTTCGGCGCGTACGCGACGGTGAACGTCACGGATGAGGGTGAGGTGTTGTTCGCCGGGGACAGCCTGGTGAGCGGGCTGAAGGTGGCCGGGCCGGCCGAGCCGGACGTCGACGCCGTAGAAGCGGTGGGCGCGGCCGCCGATGATCTGGACATGGCCGAGCCGCGCGACGTGCGGGTCATCACCAGCAGCGGTGGCGCCGCTCAGGAGACGGTGCTGTCCGGGGGCAATGTCTCGGACGCGGAGATCCCGGCGCGCTTGGGGTGGCAGCCGACTGACGGCGGGCTCCGGCTGGCATGGCAGCTTGTCATAGACGATTCCTCGGACGTGCATCTGTGGAACGCGACCATCGACGCGGCCACCGGAGAGTTGCTCGCCGCCGAGGACTGGACGTCCGAAGACACCCCGGCCGGCCTGGCAAGCGCGCTGGCCCGGTCGCAGTCGGCCGGCGCGGCCACGTCCAGGGTCTCAGCGCTGAGCTCGCCTGACCCGGTCGATGACGGCTCGAGCTACCGGGTATTCGCCCTGCCGAAAGAGAGCCCCAACGACGGGCCGCGCACCCTGGTCACGAACCCTGCTGATGCGACCGGGTCGCCGTTCGGGTGGCACGACACCGACGGCGCCGAGGGGCCGGAGTTCACGATCACCCGCGGTAACAACGTGCATGCCTACCTGGACCAGGACAACAACAACTCGCCGGACTTCGGCGACACCGACGGCGGGCCGGACCTGCGATTCGACTTCCCAGCCGATCTGACCGAGCACGCGCAGAACTACCGCGACGCTGCGGTCACCAACCTGTACTACTGGAACAACGTCATCCACGACGTCATGTACCGGTACGGGTTCGACGAAGCGGCCGGGAACTTCCAGGCGAACAACTACGGACGCGGCGGGACGGCCGGCGACTACGTGCGGGCCGAGGCGGCCGACGGCGGCGGGGTGAACAACGCCAACTTCGCCACGCCGATCGAGACCGCGACCTCGGGCGGCACGCCGCGGATGCAGATGTACCTGTGGCCGGGCAACCAGTTCGGCGCCCAGAACCAGGTCGTGGCCGACGAGGTCGGCACCTTCGATGCGGGCTGGTCACGCTTCGGAGCGGCTCCCAGCGTCTCCGGCGCGTCGGGAGAGTTCTTCGACGCCGGCAATGGGTGCGCCGAAGCCGACTACGCGGACAATCCTGGTGGCACGTGGATCGCGATCGTCACCGGCAGCAATTCCGGTTGCCAGAACATCGAGAAGGCACGGCAGGCCGGCGCGGCCGGTGCGAGCGCAATAGTGCTGGCCGCGGGGTCGAGCCCGGCCGTGCTGACCGGCTCGCAGACGACCGCGGTGCCCGAGATCGCAGTGGCGAGCATCACCGCAGCGGACGGCAATGCGATCCGCGACGCGATCGCCGCCGGGCCGGTTACCGGCACCGTGCGCAAGCACCCGGACCAACCGGGCATCAGGGACGGTGACTTCGAATCCGGCATCGTCATCCACGAGTACGGGCACGGGGTGTCCAACCGCCTCACCGGCGGGCCCAGTGTGAACTGCCTGTCCGGCAACGAGCAGGCCGGTGAGGGCTGGAGCGACTTCCTGGCCATCGCGATGCTGCTCGACCCCGCACTCGACGACCCCGATGTCCCGCGCGGAATGGGGCCGTACGCGCTGTTCCAGGACTCGCGCCAGGGCGCCGGCATCCGTCCGCGTCCCTACACCCGCGACATGTCGATCCAGCCGTTCACCTACGACTCGATAAAGTCCGGCGGCTGGCTGGACGGGGCGTCGCTGTCGATCCCGCACGGCCTCGGCCACGGGTGGGCTTCCGTGCTGTGGGACATGACCTGGGACCTGATCGACAAGCACGGGTTCAACCCCGACGTCTACGCCCCGTGGCACACCGGTGGGAACAACCGGGCCATCCAGTACGTCATCGACGGGCTGAAGATGCAGGGCTGCGGCCCCGGATTGGTCGTGGCCCGCGACGCAATCATCGCCGCCGCCGACCATCTCTCGGACAGCGAGGACACCTGCACCGTATGGGCCTCGTTCGCCCGCCGCGGGCTCGGCTACAGCGCCGTGCAGGGCACCACCAACCGCAACGACAACGACGAGGCGTTCGACACCCACCCGGACTGCCTGGACGGGTTCTTTGGCGGAGTGAGCGACTCGCCGGCCGTCAACGTCGTCAAAGCAGGATCGAATGTGCCGCTCGTGTTCGGCACCGGCGGCGACGACGGCCTGGACATCCTGGTCGAGAACTCGCCGTACTCCCGCCAGGTCAACTGCGCCAACCTGCGCACCGAAGACCCGGACTCGGAATTCATCACCCCGCGGCCGCTGCCCGTCCCGACCGTGACCTCAGGCAACGCGGGCCTGTCCTACGACCCGGACGAAGCCCGCTACACCTACCCGTGGCGGACGCTCGACGACTGGGCCGGCACCTGCCGCGAAGTGGTCGTCACCCGCACCGACGGGGTCCAGCACCGCGCGTTCTTCCGGTTCGACGTATCGCCGTCGCACCCCGTCTCAGGTCACGTGCTGGACGAGGACGGGCGTCCCGTCCCGAACGTGACCGTCACGCTCGAGGGCGCACCGGTGCCACCGGCAACGACCGACGCCGACGGGTTCTACTCGTTCGCCAGCGTGCCGAGCGGCACGTACCAGGCGTCGGCCTCCGCTCCGGGGGAGTGCTATGAGGCGCAGACGCACGAACTGACCGTCTCGCGGCCCACGACGTTCGACTTCACGCTGCCCCAACCCGCGGACGAGTTCGGATACATCTGCGGGGTCGAGAGCGCGGCGTTCGAGGGGGCCGCCACCGTCCTGCCCATCAGCGGTAACAACGAGGCCCGAACGATCGACCTGCCGTTCCCGTTCACGTTCTACGGCTTCGCGCACACCAAGGCGCACGTTTGCACCAACGGATACATCGAGTTCGTCGGCCCGGCCTCGACGACGTGCTCGGCAGGCAACGCGGCCGTCCCCACTGTTGCCCGTCCCAACGGCGCAGTCTTCGGGTTCTGGGACTCCCTTTTCGTCGACAACGAAGCGTCCATCCGGGCCGAGGTAAAGGGTGACGCGCCCAACCGCCACTTCGTGATCGAGTACCGCAACGTGCACTTCTCCGGCGACACCAGCCGGCGGATCGACTTCAACATCGTCCTCCACGAGGACGGCCAGATCGTGACCCAGCACCGCAACATCGCCAACGACGCCCGTGAGCGGGGTAGTTCGGCGACGTTCGGGATCGAGAACCACACCGGCACGACAGCGCGACGGTACTCGTTCAACCAGCCCGTCCTCCTGCCCGAACCGGCGGTGACGTCGATCCGGTACGTGCCTCCGCCGCCGGGGCCCGCATACCCGGTCACCGGCCACGTTCGCGACTCTGCCAACCAGCCGGTCGCAAATGCCACGGTCCGGATCGAGGGGACGCCGATCACACCGGCCACGACGGATGCGGATGGCTCCTACACGTTCCCCAGCGTCCCTGCGGGCACGTACGACGCGACGGCGCTCGGTGGAGTGTGCAACGGTGCGCAGACGAAGGAACTCGTCGTGTCCGGGCCGACGACGCTGGACTTCGAGCTGCCGCCGCTCACCGAGATCCTGCTCATTCCCGAGTCGACCAATGACCGGGTCATGGCCTTCGACGCGAAGACGGGCGATCTGATCGACGCGGACTACATCCCGCACAACCCGGACGCGGGGCTGCGTACGCCGCAGCACATCGTCCCGAACCCGGACGGGGACGGATACCTGCTGTCGGACCAGGCCGCCGACGTGATCAACGCCTACGGCCTGGACGGCACGTGGCAAGGCGTGTTCGCGCCGGCAGGCGGCCCCGACACGTCGATCGTGGACAACATGCGAGGCATCGCCGTGTCACCCGATGGGACGGTGCTGGCGACGGTGGCATCGGGTGGGAACGCGCACGCCGTCGCCGAGTTCGACGCGGACGGCAACTTCATCGGCAACTTCATCGACAACGAGGCCGGTGGCATGCGGGGTCCGTGGTTCATCCTCTTCCGGGATGCCGACGTCCTCGTGTCGAGCGTGACCAGCTCGGCTATCCACCGCTACACGCACGATGGCGAGCCGCTGGGCGACTTCCACGGTCCGATCGCTTTCCCGCAGCAGATGCAGGAGCTGGAGAACGGAAACATCCTGGTGTCGAACTTCAGCTCGCCATCCGGAGTCTGGGAGCTGGACGCCGACGGCAACCTGATCGACATCTACTCGGGAGTGACCTCTAACCGCGGTGTCTACGAGCTGCCGAACGGCAACATCCTGACCACCAACTCCTCCGGCGTCCACGAGATCGACCGGGCCGACGGCCTTGTAGAGACCAAGATCTCGGGGGTCAGCCCGCGCCAGATCACCCGGGTAGACCTCGACCACTGCGTGGCGCCCTGAGATCTCGTGGAGCAACGGCCTTCGCGGGGAGCGGCCGCTACCCGCGAAGGCCGATTGGCCGGACCCGAAATGATCTCGCCAGCGAAACCGCACGTCGCTGATCAAAGCGTCGGTGATCACGCTGGATTGCGTGTATCCCCGACGGATTGATCAGCAAGGAGCGGTTTGCGTGGCGACGTTCGCGTCTCTCGGGTCGACCCGGGTATCACTCAGCCGTGGGCTCAGAGGCTCGGCGGCGGAGGTAGTAGGCGAGCGTCGCGGCGCCGAGCGCTGCGCCCCACACGGGCCAGAGCAACTGTGGCAGGTGTATCCAGAAGCCGCTCGCCGGTCCTACGGGCGCTGCCAGGTGACTGCCCAGGCCGAGGCCAGCGGACATGACCAGCACGCTGACCACCGACGCCGGTACAACCGCGAGCTTGACCGGCACCGGCCGGCCGGCGAGACCGAGCATCCACCGCGGGAACCGCTCACCCCAGCGCTGTACGAGCCCGAGGGTGAGCACGGCACCGATGACGGCGAACGTCGCCAGCCAGGCGCCCGCCCAAGCCGCGCCGTCCGCGTGGAGTTCCTCGACGAACTCGTCGTTGACCAGCAGCGGGATCCGTAGCAGCCAGGCGTACCGGCTGACCGCGTAGAACAGCGGGATCGCCACGGCCACGTAGACGGCCCATCGACCCCAGCGCGCAGTCGCGGCGGGGGTGGCCCACGCCGGCATGCCGTCTCCGACGCGGGTGCGGCGTTGCCAGGCCAGCACGGTCCCGGCTACCAGGAAGCCGCCCAGGATGGCGAAGCACTGGTTGAGCAGTGGCCAGTCGAACGCTTCGGCGTAGTCCACGCCGGGCGGCCAGCCGAAGGGGGCGCCCACGATGAGCAGCGGAGCGTAGCCGGCCAGCGCCAGCACATCGGGCTCCGGCACGATGACCAGCAGGGCGCCGGCGACCAGCCAGCCGAACCCGAGCAGTGCTGCTCTCAGAAGTCGCGCAGGCTGGGGGTTGCCCACCATGACGAGCGCCGCGACGGCAGTGGCGACCAGCACCACAGCGAACAGCGGCGCGCCTAGATCAGCAGGCAGGTCACGAAGCACGCCGATCGAATCCGGGTTTCCTGCACCGAAAGGAAAGCCCTCACCGGTAACGGTCCAGATCAGGGCGATCGTCGCATACACCGCGGACCAGCCGGTCGCCGCGTATCCGATCCATTGCGTCCAGTGCCGCGCAGTTGGGTTCTGCGAGGGTTTCGTTGTCGTCGTCATGAGTCCACCGTCGCCCGGATGGCGGGTGCCTGACTTCCCGCTGCAGGGGGGTTCACCTCCCCCGAAGGAGGGGCCGTTTGCTTTGCGCGACCGACCTAGCCGGCGGGGGTGATGAAGCCGGACTCGTACGCGGCGATGACCGCTTGCGTCCGGTCCCTGGCGTCAAGTTTGGCCAGGACGTTGCCGACGTGGGTCTTGACGGTCTCGACCCCGACCACGAGCCGTTCGGCGATCTCGGTGTTGGACAACCCCGCCGCCATCAGCCGGAGCACCTCAGACTCTCGCTCGGTGAGGCGGGCCGCGGCCAGCGCCTGCTCGTCCGGACGTCCGGCGCGGCCTGCGACCAGGCGCCGCAGCGCGGCCGGGAACAGCAGTGACTCGCCGTGCGCGACTACCCGGACGGCCTCCACCACCTCGGCGGGGCGAGCCCGCTTGAGTAGGAAGCCGCTGGCGCCGGCGCGCAGGGCCTCGTACACGTAGTCGTCGTTCTCGAAGGTCGTGATCACGAGAACCCGCGGGGGTTCGGTCATGGTGCCGATCAGCTGCCGGGTTGCCTGGATGCCGTCGATCGCGGGCATGCGAACGTCCATCAGCACGACATCGGGGCGCAGCCGCCGCACATGTGGCATCACCTCGGCGCCGTCCGCAGCCTCGCCGACGACCTCGATATCAGGCTGCGCGTCGAGGATGGCCCGCAGGCCGGTGCGGACCAGCGCTTCGTCATCGACGAGCAGGACACCGATCGTCATAGCGGCCACCGTATCCGGCGCCCCCCGAGGGGCAGGCGAACCGTCACCCGCCACTCACCGACATCGCTGCCCGCGCTCATCTGGCCACCGAGCAGCGCCACCCGCTCGCGCATGCCGGCCAGCCCGCGACCGCCGCCCGGCCCGTCCGGGGACGCGGGCTGGTCGCGGACAGGGTTCGTCACCTCGATCGTGAGCTGGTCCTCGGCAACGGCCACCTGCAGCACAACCGGCTCGCCCGTGGCGTGTCGCGTGGCGTTGGTAAGGCTCTCCTGCACTATCCGGTAGCCCTCGCGGGAGACGATCGCAGGCACCCGCGACAGCGACCCGGTGAACGTGGAGGTGATCGCGGCGCCGGTAGCCCTTGCCTCGGCGACGAGCTGGTCCAGGTCCGCCAGTGTTCGTGGCGCCGGGCGAGAGGCCGAGCGGGCAGCCCCGTCCCCTTCCCGGAGCAGCCCGAGCGCGTAATCCAGATCGGTCATCGCGGCCCGCCCGGTCTCCTCTACCGCGCGCAGGGCCTTGCGGACGAACTCCGGGTCGGATTCGACGACCGCGCCTGCGGCGGCGGCTTGGAGGGTGGTCACGGTGAGCGCGTGCCCGATCGTGTCGTGCAACTCCCGTGCCAGCCGATTGCGTTCGACGAGCTGATCCGCCTCTGTTTCGAGCGCGGCGATTCGCTCCGCCGGCGACGGACCCAGCAGCACCGGCGCCATGATGGCGGCAAGCCGGCCCAACCCGGCGACCGCGTAGGCCAGCCCGACCAGCATGGCGAGCCCGATCAGCGACCACCACACCGTGTCGTCATCGTGCAGCGGGCCGAACTCGATCCCGGCCATTGTCTCGGCGCCGAGCCCGAACTGCGCTGCGATGAAGGCGACCGCCATCGGTAGTGCCAGGAGTAGCGCGAACGTGACCGCACCACCGCTGGCCAGGTGGACGCCGAACCACAACGCGCTGCGCAGCCGAGTTTCCAGGGCCGGCGGATCGCCCATCGGATCCGGCAGATCCACTTCGAGCAGCGCGCGGGCGGCAGCGGTCTCGAGGGCCCTTGTCGCGCCGAGGAAGGCCGGTGCACTCGCGATGATCGCAGTCAGGGCGATCAGCAGCAGCGCGAGCACCCGTGGGGAGTCCGACTGGAGCATCTGGGTGAAGGCCACGCCCAGCAGGACGTACGGCAGCAGCAGCACGCCACCGAGCAGCAGGTACACGCCGCGCCGGTAGGTCGAGCCGCTCACCAGCGGCGAAAGGACCGACCGGATCGCCATGCCGGCGATTCTCTCAGGAGCCTTCGCAGGCCCCACTCCCTCGGGCGGGGGAGCCCGATCACTCTTGATCGTGATGCCCGGTGGATCGGCGCCTTGGAGGCTGGGGCAAGGAGGTCGTCGTGCCTGTCATCGAGGGATATCCGCCACCAGCCGTGCGGTCCACATCGTCCGGTGTGCGAGCGCGGGACGTGGCGCAAATCTCGCGGCCACATTTCTGGTGCCTTTCGTTCGTCGCGATCCATCTCGGATTCGTGCTCGCAACGCACCGGATCGTTCCTCGGGGAGACGAGATCGTGGCGATGGCCAACGCCGCGCTGGTGGCCGGCCCGCTGCTCTGGCTGGCCGTGCTGTCCATCAATGACGCTCGAGACCTGGAGACTGATCGGGCCAACCCGCGCAAGGCGGGTTCGCCGCTGATCCAGGGCCGCATCACACCCGAGGAGTCACTTCGCGTCGGTGTGCTCGCGAGCATGCTTACTGTGCTCGCCGCGGTGCCGCTGGGCCGCCTCTTCACGATGGGAACGGTCGTGGTGGTGCTGCTCGGTTGGGCCTATAGCAATCCGCCGCTACAGCTGAAGGCCAGGGCGGGGGTGGACGTCGGCGTGAACGCCTTCGTCGTCGGCGTCATGGGGCCGCTAGGAGGGTGGGTCGCGACAACCGGGACCATCGACGGGTACCCGTGGCCGATCTCCGTCGTCGGGATGATGGCCGTGGCCGCGCTCTACCTTCCCACCACGGTCGTCGACAGCGAGGCCGACCGCCGGGCGGGTGTTGGGACGACCGCAGTGATGCTGGGGCGGCGCGCGACCTTCGAGATCGGGTTCGCGCTGTGGGCCGGCAGTGCCGTGCTGGCGCTGGCGCTGGCCGCGACGGGTACGGTCATCGACTCGTCACTCGTACCGCTGCACCTGGTCATGACGCCGGTCCTGCTCACGCTGTACCGAACACTGCTGAAAGAGCCGTCCTCGTTCGGTGCGGTTCTCCTCGTGGCCGGCACGTACGCCGTGCCGTGCGCCGCATTCGTCTTGACCTATGTCGAGTCGTTGTGAGACAGCCTGCATCGCGTCCTGACCTGAGTGATTCCACTCATGCGGGTTCGCCCGCGCTGCTCGAAGCTCTCCTCAGTACCCAGCCATTCACGAAAGGGGAGAGCTTTGGCTAGGGAGAGATCTGGCGTCGTTGGAGAGAGTCCGGCGGGCCCGCGACCATTCTTGTTCGTTCATGGCGCCTGGCACGGACCATGGTGCTGGCAGGAGCACTGGGCAGGCTACTTCCGAGACGCTGGGCATCTTGTGGACGCCGTCGAGCTTGGAGCCCATGACCGGCCCGGCGACCACTCACGCATCTGGACGACGATCCCAGGGCACGTGACCGAGGTCCGCCAACGGCTCGCTGAGCTCGGGCCGCGCACCGTGCTTGTCGGCCATTCGATGGGCGGCCTGATCGTGCAGCGGGTCTTGGAGGACTCCGCCGCCGCCGGCGCTGTGTTGTTGGCGTCAGTTCCGCGCCGAGGCGTCATGCCGGCAACGCTCCGGATCTTGCGCCGCGCGCCTCGGTCGACCCTCCGCAGCATCACGACGATCAGTTTGTGGCCGATCATGGCGAGCGAGACCTTGGCCCGTCGGGCATTGTTCACTCCTAGCACGCCGGACGCCGTGGTGAATGCGACGTTCAATCGGTTGCAGAACGAGTCGTTCCTTTCGTTCCTCAACATGCTGGTACGGAAGCCTCGACCCTCCGCTGTGACTATCCCCGTGCATGTAATCGCAGCCGAGTACGACGGGTTCTTCACCCTCGCGGAACAGCACGACCTGGCCAAGGCCTATGGGACCCGGCCGCACATCGTTGCAGGCTCCGGGCATGACCTGATGTTGGACAGCCATTGGGCTCAAGCCGCCGACGAGGTGCTCCGCTGGGCCGCCACGCTCGACGCCGACTCGGCCGTACCCAGGAGTGCGTCCGCCGGAGAACGGGCTCGGCTGATCGTCGATGCAGTTCCAGGCTGATCACGACGGATTGGACGCGTGGAGGCGCCACCGTCAGCGGTTAACACGTGAGGCGAGTTGCGTCTTGACGTAGATCGGATCTGGGCGAAGGCTGGGGGCAAGCCATCGCCCGATCCCTGATCGATGGAGGCAACCGATGAAGCTGAACCGGCGCCGCAGGTTCGCCGCCCTTCCCGTCCTGGCCACCGCTCTTGCACTTGGTCTGGTCCAGCCCGCAGCGAGCCAGGCCTTGCCGCGAGACGTAGACAAGCAACCGACCGCCACCGGCTTCGGCGGTGCGGTCGCTTCGCTCGACCGGTATGGAGCCAACGCGGGCTTGGAGATCCTCCGTCGGGGCGGCAACGCTGTCGATGCGGCCGTGGCCGCGGCGGCGACGCTCGGCGTCACCCGCCCGTACGACGGGAGCATCGGCGGTGGTGGCTTCATGGTGATCTACTCGGCCGACACCGGGGAGGTCACGACGATCGACTCGCGCGAGCAGGCACCGGCGTCGATGCAACCGGATGTGTTTCTGGAGAACGGCCAGGTGATCCCGTTCCAGGAGCGGCGCGTGTCCGGCCTGTCGATCGGCGTGCCTGGGACGCTCCGCGGTTGGGAACGCGCGCTGTCCGAGTACGGGACGATGCCGATGCATCGGGTGCTTCAACCGGCCATCACCATCGCGCAACGCGGCTTCGTGGTCGACGAGGAGTACCAGCGCCGCACCGAGGACAACCTGGCCGTCCTACGTGACTTCACGTCCAGCAGTGAGACGTTCCTCATCGACGGCGAGGCGCCCCAGGCCGGGACGATCTTCCGCAACCGCCAGCTCGCCGACACCTACAAGATGATCGCCAAGACCGGGACGTCCGTCTTCTACGAAGGCGAGATCGCCGAGGCCATAGCCGACACGGTGAACGATCCACCGGTCGTCCCGGATACCGACCGCAACGTCCGTCCCGGTGACATGAGCGTCGCCGACCTCGCCGGCTACGAGGCGATCGAGCGCGAGCCGACGATGATCAATTACCGCGGGTTCGAGGTCTACGGCATGGGTCCGCCGTCGAGCGGCGGTTCGACAGTCGGCGAGGCGCTGAACATCCTCGAGGGCTTCGACGTCGGTGGTGTTGCGACCGAGCAGGCCCTGCACCTGCTGATCGAGAGCTCGGCCCTGGCCTTCGCGGACCGGAACGCATACCTCGGTGACAGCGACTTCGTCGACGTCCCGCTGACGGGCTTGCTGTCGGACGGGTTCGCCGACGTGCGCCGCGAGCTGATCGGCGATCTGGCAGGGGACAAGCCCTTCGCGCCGGGCGACCCGTGGCCGTTCAACGGCGGATCGGGCGCCCTGGCGGGAGTGGCCGGGGGAGCGGCCGACGGGTCGACGACCCACCTGACCGTGGCCGACCGGTTCGGCAACGTGGTGAGCTACACGTTCACCATCGAGCAGATCGCCGGGAGCGGTATCGCGGTGCCGGGATACGGGTTCCTGCTCAACAACGAGTTGACCGACTTCGACACCAATCCAGCGCACCCGGCCAACGCTCCGGCCGGCGGCAAGCGGCCGCGCAGCAGCATGAGCCCGACAATCGTGCTGGACGCCAACGGCCAGCCGTTCGCCGCGTTCGGCTCGCCCGGTGGTGCGCGGATCATCTCGACGGTCCTGCAGATCGCTGTGAACATGATCGACTTCGGCATGACGCTGCCCGAGGCGATCGCGGCACCGCGGATCTCGAACCTCGGCGGACCGACGACGGGTGCCGAGCTTGCGTTCCTGGCGACGCCGGACGCCGCGGCGCTGGAGGCTCGTGGGCATCAGTTCAGTTCACTTGCGACGATCGGCAATGCCACCGGTGTGGCCTTCCTGCCGGACGGCCGGCTACAGGCGGTGGCCGAGCCCGAGCGGCTGGGAGGAGGCAGCGCCGTCGTCCTCCGCCCGGCCGGCTAGGTGCGTCCCTAGCGCCAGGGATCGAGGGCGTGCTTGCCACGGGTCCGACCGGCCTCGAGTTGCTGCAGCACCGCGGGCCCCTCGGCCAAGGGATGAACAAGGGGGGTACCTGGCGGGTACACGCCGCGGGCGATAAGGGCCTCGATCTCGATGAGCAACCATTGGTAGAGGGACGGGGCCACGGCCGCCAGCGCACCGATGTGCAGGCCCAGGACTTGGACCTGGTGGGCGAATACCAGGTCGTGCGTGCTGAGGCTGGCCTCGCCGGAAGCGGCACCGAATACGACGACGCGTCCGGTGAAGGATTTGGTGACCGACAGGCTGGCCTTGAACGTCGCGCGTCCCACCGACTCCAGGACCAGGTCAACACCGCCGGTGAGGCGGGTGATCTCGTCGGCCAGATCGGGGCGGCGGCTGTCCAGGACCTCGTCGGCGCCAAGCTCTCTTATGGTGGCGTGCTTACCCGGTGACGCCGTGGCGATCACGCGCGCACCGTAGTGGCGGGCGAGGCGGACAGCCGCCTGGCCCACGCCTCCCGCTGCGGCATGAACGAGCACCACTTCACCTGTCTTGATCTCGCCCAGCGGCTTCAGCGCCGCCAACGCGGTTGCCCAGTTCAGTACTAGGCCGAGAGCTTCGGCATCGCTCCAGCCGGACGGGACGGGGACCACACCCGCAGCCGGCATCGTCATGTACTGCGCGAAGGCGCCCGGCCCAGTGCCGACGACATGCGTGCCGAGTTGGAGCGGGCTCTCAGTTTCCGGGCCGACACCCACGATTTCGCCGGCGGCTTCGAAGCCCGCCACGTAGGGTGCCTGGGGGCCTCCTACGTAGGTGCCATAGCCCTGCATGACGTCCGCGAAGTTGATCCCGGCGGCGCCCACTCGGATCAGGTACTCCCCGGGCCCCGGGGTGGGACGACGCTGATCGGTCGTGAGGATCAGGTCCTTTGGTCCCCGACGAGACCGCTGGACCAGTGCCCGTACCGTCTGCCCGGCGACGTGCTGCTTCTCCTTGATGTCCATGCACCGGACCGTAGGAGCCTTACACTGACGTCAAGGTCAAGTCGCAGTCAACGATGGGCGCGGCCAGCCTCGCGCAGGTAGGCATCGAGAGCCGCCTGCTGCTCGCTGAGATTGGCGATGCGTGCGGCGAGCCGATCGCGATACGTCTGCACCTCCTGCAGGAACGCCGCGCACACCGCACTCGCGTCAGCGGCGGGTTCAGCGGTTAGGTGGGGCAGGACATCCTTGATCAACCGCACGGGCAGCCCAGACTCCAGCAGTGAGCGGATGACGCGGACCCGCTCGATCGTGGACCGGCAATAGTCACGGTATCCGTTGCCGCATCGACCAGGGACGATCAAGCCTTCATCCTCGTAGTAGCGCAACGACCTGGCGCTCACACCGCTGACTCGGGAGGCCTCGCCGATCCTCATGTCAGGAGACAACGTTCGGGCGCTCCGCGATCGTCCACATTCTGCGCCACAACCCAAGCCAAGATCCCCGTTCGAGCGTCACGACCTCCTGCCCCTGCAACAGCGAGGGTTGCCGAGCCAGGATTCAGCGCTCGCCGTATATCGCGTCGACGACGTGTTCGGCGATGGCCATCGACGATGTCGCGGCGGGGGACGGGGCGTTGCGGATCGCAGTGATCGGTCCGAGGCGATGGATCCGGAAATCGTCGACCAGGGTGCCGTCACGGTCGAGCGCTTGGGCCCGCACGCCGGCCCCCGCCCGGACCACGTCGCGGGCCTCGATTCCCGGGACGTACAACTGCGCGAACTTCATATACGCGCGCGTCGAGAGCGAACCTCTCAACTCCCGCAGTCCGGTGCGCCAATGCCGGCGGGCCATCCGCCAGGTGCCGGGCCAGGAGGCGATGTCGCGAAGATCCGCCCACCCGATGTTCGAGCGCCGATAGCCTTGGCGGGACAGTGCCAGCACTGCGTTTGGGCCGACCTCGAGCCCGCCGGAGATGCGGCGGGTGTAGTGGACACCGAGGAACGGGTACCGGGGATCGGGAACCGGATAGATGAGCCCGCGGACCATCGACGCCTTCTCCCTGGAGACGCGCATGTACTCCCCACGGAAGGGAATGATCCTCGGCTGAGCCTCATCGCCGGCCAGTTCCGCGACGACGTCCGAGTGAAGGCCGGCGCACACGATCAGTTGGTCGACCGTCACGACCTGGTCATCCGACGCCACCGCCAGGGTGTCCCTGCTTCTGATGATGCGGCGGACGGAAAAGCCCAGCCGCACCTCGCCTCCCAGCGCGACGATGTCGTCGGCGAAGGACTGCGCGATGCGGGTGAAATCGGTGATGGCCGTACGCGGTGAGTGCAACGCCGCCAGCCCGTTGGCATGCGGTTCGATCTCGCGAATCTCGGCGGCGCCGATCCGGCGCAAGCCTGGCACGGCGTTGGCGTCTGCTCGGGCATAGAGGCCGTCGAGCCGGGCCACTTCGTCCTCGGTGATTGCGACCACCAGCTTGCCGCACTCGTTGTAGGGCAACCCGCGATCGGCGCAGTACTCGCGCAGCATGGCCGCGCCTCGCGTACACAGGGTCGCCTTCAGGCTGCCCGGCGGGTAGTAGATGCCGGCGTGTACGACGCCGGAGTTGTGGCCGGTCTGGTGGTTGGCGACCC
>DASUUU010000128.1:0-16381 GCA_036373915.1 Jiangellaceae bacterium
GGATCGTGCCAGCGGGCCAGGGCGGCCATCCAGCGTCCCAGGATGAGCGCCGATCCGATGCTGGTCACCAGCCCGTAGCCGACGAGCGCGACGTCGCCTACCAGCAACCCGTAGCACCCCCAGAGCAGCGCTTCGGCGATCGACAGGCTCCAGGTGGTGGGCGAGACGCCCGTGGGGCACCGTTCGCGGAAGACCGCGACGACCTGAGGTGTCAACTGGATCGCCGGAGTGACCGACAGCACCACACCGAGCACGCCGACGCCACCCACCACACCGGCCGCGGCCAGCAGCGCGGCGTAGCCGGCGGACGTGGACACCCAGGTGAGCCGGCGATCGAGCGGAGCGATGACGCACAGCGCAACCCCGTACGTCAGGGCGGCGAGGGCGGGTGCCGGCACGGCAGCCCACAGATCCACCGCCGCGAGGTACGCGACCCACGCCGAGTTGGTGACGACGCCGAACGCGGCCCAGACCGACGAAACGCCGGTCGCATCCCGCCGGCTGATCAGCCGGACTATCTGCGGGATGAGAAAGACGGCCGCCAGCGCGGTGGCGGTCGCTGCCAGAGCCTCGGTGACCATGGCGCTCAGGCCTCGTCCCGGCCAGGCTTGCGCAGCCCTGCCGAAGTGGTGGTCGGCAACAACGGCGCCACGATGCGACGCAGCACGGATTGCCGCCGTCGCTGCCGGCGTTGATCGATCAGCGCCTCGACAGCCCATACCTGCGCCGCGGCAGCGGACGGCGGCAGCCATGACACGCGCGGCTCGTGCATGGTGTCCCCCTGATCCCTCGGACCGCCCCCGGAGTGGAGCGGATGCCTAGGAACGTATGGCTAAGGGGGGTGCGGCCCGCATCAGGAGATCTCCGTAAATCGGCAGGCCAACAGCAGGTCGATCAGTTGGCGTTGGTCGCCTACGCCCGGCACCAATTGCCGCTCAGTAGCCGACCCAGCCCTTCTCATAGGCGAGCGAGGCAGCCTCGCCCCGGTTCACCACGCCAAGCTTGCGCAGGATGTTCGAGACGTGCACCGACGTCGTCTTCTCGCTGATGAACAGCTCCTCGGATATCTGCCGGTTGCTGGCGCCGCGGGCGATCAGATCCAGGACCTGACGCTCCCGAGGGGTCAGGCCATGCGGCTGATCGTCCACCGCTGCCCGGACGCCGATGTCGATACGTGCTCTAGCCGCGAACCTCTCGATCAGCTGCCGAAGTGGCCGAGTGCCCCATTGGGTCGCGAGTTGATGTACGCGACGGAGCCGGCGAGTCGCCTCGGCCTTGTCGCCGTCGGAGATCACGATCGCTTCGGCGAGCCGAAACTCCGCATACGCACCCAGATACGCCATGGAGAGCCGTTCGGCCGCAGCCACGGCACCCGACCAGACCCTGGGATCGGGCTCGCCGGTCAGCCGGGTGTACTCGCCCTCGCAGACGTCCGCCAGCACTCCGACTTCCCGCTTCCAGCCCGTCTCCGGGCCTGGCCGGCTCGTCAACTCTGCCATCAACTTGTGAAATGTCCGGCCGCGCTCGACGGCCAGCTCCAACTCGCGGGAAAGCCGCCGGGTGCGGAAGCCGTCCGCGGCATTTGCCTCACACCGCAACCCGACCATCAACGACGTGGCCCGGGCTATCGGCCGGTCGGACTCGGTCGACAGTTGAAGTGAGACGTCGAGGGCATCGCGGGCCGCATCGGTGTTCCCGTCCCAGGTCTCCAGGTCCGAAAGCTGGCCGGTCACCTCCATGCGCGACTCTTCGTCCTCGAAGACGTCGCGTCGTGAGATCACCCGTCGCGCCGCGTCGAAGTCACCGAGAGCGATCAGCAGTGGGATCGACAACGCTTCGTCGCGGCGCGCGGGGAACCGCCGTACGGCTTCGTCGGCGACGGCACGCGCCTGGTCAAAGCGTCCGAGCTTGACCAGGTCCTCTTGCAGGTAGGTGTACATCTCGGGCAGCTGATGACCATGGCCGAGTCGTGGTAGCTCGGCGATGGCCTGCCGCGCCCTGGCAACGGATTCCTCCCACCGTCCGGCCTCGCTCGCGCACACGTGCAGATTCCAGTGACTTCTCATCTGCTGGTACGGGTCGCCGATCTCCTTCGCGAGGGTCAGCGCGTCCTCGATCTGGTGCAGGCCCTTCACGTCGTCGTCGAGGTAACACGTCACGACGCCAAGGGTGTTGAGCGCGCCGCACTCGACCACCGCCGCCCCGACCTCGCGGGCCATGGCGACAGCCTGTTCGGCGACGGCGCCCGCCTCGCGCAGCTGGCCGAGCAGCGACAGCCGGCCGGAGTACCCGGCCAACACGCGAGCACGCTCCTCCGACGGTGGGCTCGGCGGGACGAGTTCTAGTGCCCGCTTGATCGCCTCGAACGCCTTGTCGGACTCGGGAGTCACCCTCAGGTACCGGCTCAGCCTCTCGTAGAGGATGCCGGCCAGCCGTGGGTGCGCAGCCTCGTCCACCAAGCCGATCGCCTGCCGGATGAACGCCGTGGCCTGCGCCGGGTCGCCACCGTTGAACGCATCTTCGGCGACCCGCACCAGCAACTGGACCTTGCTTCCGCCGGTATGGGCCTCGGGATCTTCCACCTGATCCCACACCGCCAGCGCGTTGGCGAGGTAGTCGTGCGCCTCCGCGAACGCGGCCACCGCCTCGGCTTCGGTGGCGGCCTCGGCCCAGGCGCCGATCGCCTTGTCGAGATCTCCGGCCTCTTGCAGGTGATAGGCCAACTGCGCGGTCGACGCCGCCCGGCCCTGGGCGGACGGCTCCGACCGGGAGCTCCGAGCCCTGGCATAAGCGGCGTGGTACTCCCTGCGTTCACCGGCGAGCAGTTCGCCCTGGAGGACCTCCCGCATGAGGGCGTGCCGGAACCGAACGCCCGACGAGGTCGAAACCAACAGGTGAGCGTCGATCAGCTCGTGCAACTGTTCGCGAACCTCGGCCACCGGCGCTCCCGACACGTCGGCGAGCAGCGAATCTCCTACCTCCATGACCGCGAGCGACGCGACACCGAGCAGCCGCCGGGCGGGCGCCGACACCGCGCCGGCCCGAACGAGCAGCAGGTCTCGGAGCGAAGCCGGCAGGTCCCGCCGGTCGAGGCCCGCTGCGACCAGCTCCTCGACGAAGTAGGCGTTGCCCTGGCTACGGGCGTAGACGAGATCCACCACCTCGGGCGATGGCCGGCTGCCGGTCAGCAGCTCGATCTGATCCGCCACCTGCTCGACCGTGAACGGCTCCAGCTCGTGCCGGCGGAACTGCGGATACCTGGCAATTTCGGCCATCACGTCACGCAACGGATCATCGCGGGTGAGGCCGTCGGTTCGGTAGGAGCCGACAAGGAGCAGCCGCTGGTCGCGCAGGTTCGGCACCAGGAAGGTGAGCACGTCGCGGGTCGACTGGTCGGCCCAGTGCAGATCTTCGAGCACCAGCACTGTCGTGGCTTCGGCCGCGAGCCCTTCGAGCAGTTCCAGGATCGCTTGGAACAGCTGCGTCCTGCTGACCGACGGGTTCTCGGCGTCGTCGTCGCGCGGCGACAGCAATGACAGCAGAACTCGGGGAATTCGGTCGGCCAGTGCCGCATCGGCGTGCAGGCCTCGAAGCGCCTCCACGATGGGCGCCAGTGGCAGCCCGCGTTTGCCCATCGGCAGGCAGTAGCCCCAGAGCACCGGGCCGTCCGCAGCGGCAAGGACCTCGTTGAGCAGCCTCGTCTTGCCCACCCCCGCGTCGGCGCTGACGACCACCATGGACGGCGATCCCGCGGCTGCCGCGGCAAGCGCGTCGGTGAGGCGGGCGACCTCGGACTCGCGCTTGATGAATGCCGTCCCACGGCGAGGGCTCATCGCCCAAGTATCGCGCCGAAAAGCCTTACGGCGCGCGGACCGGCCGGCCGTACACTCGTGGGCATGGACGTCAGGATTCTTATCGCCGCGGCCGCGCGAGCTATGTGCTCGACGGTCGCTGCTGCCTGACGTCCTACTGTCCGTTCGCCGGCGACCGGTCTGGTCGCCGATGCCGATGGTCTTGTCTGCAGTGGCCCGGCCGCCTCCGGTCGTCTCACCACTTCTTGCGAGGAGGGCCACCACCATGCACCCCAACGACATCCGCACCACGTTCACCGAGTTCTTCGTCCAACGAGGTCATCGCCGCATCGAGAGCTCGAGCCTCGTGCCGCCCGATCCTGACGACCCGGTGCTGCTGGTCACCAGCGGCATGCATCCGCTCACCCGGTATATCGAGGGAACCCCGCACTCGTTCGGTGACCGCCTGGTGGGCTCGCAGCGCTGCGTCCGCACCACCGATCTGGACGAGGTCGGCGACGACTCGCACCTGACTCTGTTCGAGATGCTCGGCTCCTGGTCACTGGGCGGCTACTCACACGAGCAGTCCCTGCGGTGGGGCCATGAGCTCCTGACATCGGGTTTCGGGCTGCACCCGGATTCGCTCGGCGTCAGCGTTTTCGGCGGTTCGGACGAGTTGCCGCCCGACGAGGACTCTGTGCAGGTCTGGCGGGACCTCGGCGTCCCGGACCATCGGATCTCCCGGCTCGGCTCGGACAACTGGTGGTCCAATGGCCCGACCGGACTGTGCGGGCCCGACTCCGAGCTCTTCGTCTGGACCGGACCGGGCGACCCCTCCGGACGGCCGGGCATTGACGACGGCTGGCTCGAGGTCTGGAACCACGTCTCTATGACGTACTGGCGTGAAGAGGGCGGCCGGCTCCGCGAGCTGTCACGCCGCTGCGTCGACACCGGAATGGGACTGGAGCGGCTCGTCGGCGTACTGGAGGGCGTCGGCTCGGTGTGGGAGACGTCGGTCTGGCGGCCGTGGATCGAGCGCATCGGTGATCTGTGGGGACTCGGCGGCACGCACCTGCGGATCACCAGCGACCACCTCCGCTCCTCGATCGTCCTGATCGGGGAGGGCATCACGCCGGGCAACTCCGGACGCGGGTACGTGCTGCGCCGACTGCTACGCCGGGTCCTGCGGACTGTGCGCGGCGTCCGTCGGGACGCGTCGTTGCGTCAGTTGCCGAGCGAACTAGTCGTGCACACGCTCGATGGGTTCGGCCTTCGTTCGGTGCATCCCGACGTCGTCCTGCGCGTGTTGCGGGACGAGGAGGTTCAGTACGACCGCGTCCTGGAACGCGGCCGCCGCGAGATATCCCGGCTGCAGCGCCGACGGACCATCGGCGAGCCCGAGTACGGGTGGCTCTGGGAGACGCACGGCCTGCCGCGCGAGATCGTCGACGACGTGTTGCAGGCCCAGAACGGGTGATCGGACCCGGTCTCACCGCGCCCAGCCCGACTGCCGTTGGACGTGCCGGTCGGCCGGACTGGGCCGGCACGTCGGCGACTCGCAACGCTCTACGTTGACCACTTGTCGGACGCTGGAGCCATAATCGGGCCCGGTGCCAGAGCGGTGCGCAGCAGAGGAGTTGTCGAATGACGAAGTACCTGATCTCGTTCCCCAGTGAGGCCATGGTGGTCCCGGAAGAGGACTTCGAGGCGGTGGTCGAAGACTCGCATGCCGTCATCGAGGAGGCCAAGGCAGCTGGCGTGTACGTCTTCGGTGGCGGGATCGATGAGGACGTAGACCCGGTGCTCGTGGCCGGTGACGGCACGGTCACCGAGGGCACGTACCCGGGCCACACGGTGCCCAACGGCGGCTACACCATTCTCGAGCTGCCTTCGCGGGAGGCGGCACTCGAATGGGCCGCGAAGATCGCCGTCGCCTGCCGCTGCCCCCAAGAGGTCCGCCAGTTCGGGTACGACCCGGCCAGCTGACGAGGGCAACCTCACCCACGGTCGTGCGTAGCGCGCCCTACAAAGGCGTGCAACAGCGCACACGGCGGTTCTGCTAGGGCCCTCACGGGTCGCGCTGCGAGTGGGTCGCTGGAGCAGTGCCTCACCTAGATAATCCGTTGGGCGAGGATCCCGCCGAGCGCGACCGCTGCCACCAGGCCAATGAGCCACGGCAATCCTCGGCGTAACGGCACGCGAGCCACGATCAGGCCGACGACGACGGGGAGGACGAGAAGTACGGTCGCCAGCGATGCCCACAGCACGCCAGTGCCCGGTTCGGGCTGTGCGCACTCGATGAAACATCCCGTAAAGCCGGCAATCGCGAAGATGGCGAACCATCCCGCAGGAACAGCAACCAGCGCGAACACACCAACGGCGGCAAGAACTCCTAGCCACGGGCGGCGATACCCGCCGCCATTCGCGTCGCCGGACCGACCGTGGGCAGATGCGCCATGGTTGCGAGGCGCCTCGGCGGCGTCGATGCCGCTGTTCGCCCGATCCGGCCAGCCCTTGTCGTCGGCCCGCATGGTGATCCCGTTCCTTCGTCGGCTTCGCCCCAAACATCTCACGCGATTGGAGTTACGAGTCGCCGCCTTCCACCAGTGGCACGGCCTCGGTGCCGGGCGAGGCCCTGATCGCGTGGCCTTGGGGTCACAGACGACCTCGTCGCGGTCCTACGAGCGGGAAGCCTGCCATCAGACTGACAAGTCGGATTGACCGATCAGTCGTCGCAGACCGCTGCGTCGAACCCTCCCCCGTTGAGCGGGACGTTCCCGCCCATGGCGACAGGGATGACACCGGAGATTGGGCCACCGTTGACCGCCGCCGCAGGCGTCCCGTTGGTCTGGTTCGCGCCGGCATTCGCCGGAGCCGGCGTACACCGCAGCGGGGTCACGAGGTGAACGTGCGCGGACGCCGAGCCGACCGGGACCAGCACGACAGCAGCGGCGAACGTGGCGGCCGCAGCGAGACGAATCTTGGACATGGCTCTCCTCCTGCTGATCACAGATCGTGGCCGCGCACAACCGGCCGACGGCCAGCGGTGATTCGCACCGCAACAGTGAGCACGCAAGCAATCGCCAGCCCGTTCACCACCGCTGCGCAGTCGACGCCTGGACAGGTCACGCAGGGTTGGTGAACGACCCACTCTCCAGTCCAAGGACCGCTGCGGTTCCCTGCCGGGGCAGCCCGATTCCGGCTTGGTTGACACGTGTCTACACATGCGTATAAACTCGTGCCCAGATTCGGCACGAGAGCTGAATCGAGAGGCACCGAGAGGGAGTGATCGCGATGCTTCACCGTCGACGCCGCGACTACGTCCACCTGAGTTCGTCGATGAAGTCGTCGCAGACCGATGACAAGCCCGAAGGTGGGATCACACCGCGCCGGCCCAAGTGGCGGTGGTGGCTGTGGCCCCTGGCGCTGATGCTGACAAGTTGGCTGCTGCTGGGTACGTTGTCCGGCGGCACCGGGAATCAGGTCGACTACTCGACGTTCCTCGAGCGCGTCGAGGCCGGCGAGGTCGAGCAGGTCACGATCGATCCCAACGGCCGGGTGGACGGCGAGTTCGGCGACGGCGAGGCCTTCCGGACCCAGGTGCCGACGGCACTGGACACCTCCGGTCTCACCGAGCAACTCGAGGCCGCCGACGTCAGCGTCGAGGCGACCGGCCCGCAGTCGTCGCTCTGGCAGGCCCTGCTGGGCATGCTGCCACTCCTGCTCATCATCGGAGTGTTCATCTACTTCAGCCGGCGCGCCAGGGGCCAACTCGGCGGCGCCCTCGGGAGCCTCGGCCGGGCCAAGACCAAGGTCGTGGACGCCGAGCGGCCGTCGACCCGGTTCAGCGACGTCGCCGGGTACGAAGGCGTCAAGCGCGAGGTCGGGGAGATCATCGACTACCTCAAGGACCCGAAGCGTTACCAGCAGGCCGGCGCGATCGGGCCGCGTGGTGTGCTGATGGTCGGCCCGCCTGGCACCGGCAAGACCTACCTGGCTCGTGCCGTGGCCGGCGAGGCCGACGTGCCGTTCCTGCCCGTCACCGGGTCAAGCTTCGTCGAGATGTTCGTCGGCGTCGGCGCCTCGAGGGTTCGCGACCTGTTCGCGGAAGCGCGCAAGCGCTCGCCCGCGATCATCTTCATCGACGAGATCGATGCCATCGGCCAGCGCCGCTCCAACGGCAGTGCCATCTCCAACGACGAGCGGGAGCAGACCCTCAACCAACTGCTCGCCGAGATGGACGGCTTCGATCCGTCCGACGGCGTCGTCGTGCTCGCGGCCACCAACCGTCCCGAGACCCTCGACCCCGCGCTGCTGCGCCCCGGCCGGTTCGACCGGCAGGTCATCGTGCCGTTGCCGACTCAGGCCGAGCGCCGCGCCATCCTCGAGGTGCACACCCGCGACAAGCGGCTCGCCGCGGACGTCGACCTCGACCTGGTTGCCCGCGGCACCCCCGGATTCAGCGCCGCGGAACTTGCCAACCTCGCCAACGAGGCGGCCCTGTTCTCGGTGCGGGCCGGCCGGTTCGAGCTGACCGCAGCCGACTTCGACGCCGCCCGCGACCGCATCATCCTCGGTCGTAACGAGGGCTCCAACGTGCTGCTGCCCGACGAGAAGCGTGCCGTGGCAGTTCACGAATCCGGCCACGCCTTGGTCGCCGCGCTGTGCGTGCACGCCGACCCGGTGCACAAGGTCACCATCCTGCCGGCCGGGATGTCGTTGGGCGCCACGCACCAGTTGCCTATCGACGAGCGCCACCTGCACACCGAGAGCTATCTGCAGGACTCGCTGGCAGTGCGGCTAGGCGGCCGGGCGGCCGAGCTGGTGGTCTTCGGTGAGGGATCCACCGGCGCCGCGAACGACCTGGTCAACGCGACCGCTCTGGCCACCAGGATGGTCCGCGACTTCGGGTTGTCGCCAGAGATCGGCCCGGTCGGTTACGGCTCGAGTGCGCCGATGTACCTGGGCGGCCAGGAACTCCGGTCGCGAGAGCACTCCGAGGTCACCCAGCACCTGATGGACCGCGAGGTGTCGCGGCTGCTGCGCGAAGCCGAGCAGCGCGCGATCGACCTGCTGCGCAGCCACCGGCCCGAACTAGACCGGCTCACCGCACTGCTGCTGCAGCAGGAGACCGTTGACGGGCGCGTCGTCTATCAACTCGTCGGGCGCCTCGTCCCCGGCACACCGGAGCCGGCCGCCGCGGCGACCACGAACGGAGGCGTGCGATGACCGCCACGATGGAACAGATAGTCGACTGGAACGCCGAGCAGGGCGCGCACGCGCTCGAGTTGGACGCGGTCGAGGCGGGCCTGGGAACCGGTCCGACCGGGCTGAGCGACGCCGAGGCGCGCACCAGGCTCGCCGACTACGGCCCTAACGCACTGGAGGAGATACCGCCGCCGAGCACCTTCGCGATCATGATCCGGCAGCTGAAAAGCCCGCTGATCTACATCCTCTTGATCGCCACCGGCGTGACGCTGCTACTCGGCGAGTTCGTCGACGCCGCGGTGATCGGTGCAGTGCTCCTGATCAACACCGTCCTGGGCACGGTCCAGGAGCGGAAGGCCGAGCTGTCGGTGCGGGCGCTGATGGACCTTGTCGCGCCGCGGGCGCGCGTGCTGCGCGCGGACCGGGAGCAGGACGTCGACAGCGTCGAACTCGTCCCGGGCGATGTCGTGCTCCTGGAGTCCGGTGTTCGGGTGCCCGCCGACATCAGGCTGGCCACCACCACCGGATTACGGATCGACGAGTCGCTGCTAACCGGTGAGTCGACCGCTTCGGCCAAGAACGCCACCGTGCTGAACCCGGACGTGGTCTTGGCCGACAGGACGAACATGGCCTACGCCGGCAGCGTTGTGGTCAGTGGCCGGGGCCGTGGCTACGTCGTGGACACCGGCGCTCGTACCGAACTCGGCACGATAGCCGAGCGCATCCGCGATGAGCCGGCGCAGGCTACTCCGCTGGAGCAGCGACTCGCCCGCTTCTCGAAGGTCGTCGCCATCGTTGTGCTGGTCGCAGCCGGCCTCGCCTTTGCCTTCGGGCTGGCCCGGGGACAGAGCGCAGCGGACATGTTCCTGGTCTCGGTGTCTCTCGCCGTCGGCGCGGTTCCCGAAGGGCTGCCCGTTGTGTTCACCGTGGCCCTGGCGGTCGGCGTGCGTCGCATGGCCAAGCGCAGCGCGATCATCCGTGAGCTCGCCGCGGTCGAGACCGTGGGAAGCGCCACAGTGATCGGCTCGGACAAGACCGGCACGCTGACGCAGAACCGGATGACCGTCGAGCGCATCTGGGCGGACGGCAATGCGCTCGACCTGGACCGAGCCGAACCAGGATCCGATGCCGCCGGCATGCTCGACGGCCACCCGGCGCTCCATCCGCTGCTGCTGACAGGAGTGCTCGCCAACGAGGCGAACCTGCACTCGACCGAGTCGGAGCCGGCGGCCACTGGAGACCCCACCGACGTCGCGTTGCTCGTCGCCGCCGAACGCCTGGGGATCAACGTCGATCAGGCCCGCCGCAGCCACGAGCCGGTGGCGGAGTTGCCGTTCGAGTCCGAGCGCCAGTATGCGGCCAGCGTGCGCCGTCAAGGGGGCCGTAATGTCCTTTACGTCAAGGGCGCTCCGGAGCGGGTGCTCGCGATGAGCGCGACCCAGCTCACGGCACACGGAGTCGAGCCGCTCGATGCCGAGGGTGCCGCCACGGCGGCCCGGGAACTTGCCGCCGGCGGGCTCCGGGTGCTGGCCATGGCCTACCGGGAGACTGCTGAGCTTCCTTCCGACGGGACTGTGCCCGAGCCCAGCGGCCTGACCTTCCTCGGCTTGCAGGGCATGCTCGACCCGCCTCGCCCCGGAGTCCAAGAGGCCATCGACGGCTGCCGCAACGCCGGCATCCGGGTCCTGATGATCACCGGCGACCACGCGTTGACCGCCAGGGCCATCGCCACCCGGCTGGGCATCGCAGCCGCCGACTCGCGGGTGGTCACCGGAGCCGAGCTCGCCACGATCGACGACTCCGAGCTGGAGCTGATCGTCAGGGACGTCTCGGTCTACGCCCGAGTCACCCCCGACGACAAGCTACGCATCGTCCACGCCGCCCAGCGCAACGGCGAGGTCGTCGCCGTCACGGGCGACGGTGTCAACGACGCGCCGGCGCTCAAGGCGGCCGACATCGGCATCGCGATGGGCCAGGCCGGCACGGACGTGGCCCGCGAAGCCGCCGACATGGTGCTGGCCGACGACAACTTCGCCAGCATCTACGCGGCCGTAGAGGAGGGCCGCGTCACCTTCGACAACTTGCGCAAGGCGACATTCTTCCTGCTATCCACCGCCATCGCGCTGGTGCTGGCCATCCTGGCCGGGCTGGGGCTGGGCTGGCCGCTGATATTTCTGCCCGCACAGGTGCTCTGGCTCAACCTGGTCACCAACGGTGTGCAGGACGTCGCGCTCGCCTTCGAGCCTGCCGAGCCGGGCGTGGCCGACCGGCCGCCCCGTGATCCGAAGGAGGGCATCCTGTCGCGCACTCTTTGGCAGCGCGGGATCGCTACCGGAGCGGTCATGGCCGCCGGCACGCTCGCGATCTTCGCTGCCGCGCTGGCGATGACCGACTCGCTGCCACAGGCCCAAACGGCCGCGGTCACCACCATGGTGATCTTCCAGGCTTTCCACGCCGGCAACGCCAGAGCCGAGCGGACGTCGGTGTTCCGCATCGACCCGCGCACCAACCGGTTCCTGCTGATCGCCGTCGCGGCGGCCGTGGCGCTTCAGGTCGCTGCGATCTACCTGCCGGCAACCCAGTTCGTGATGCGCTTCGAGCCGTTCCCGACCCAGCTGTGGCTGCCCATCGTGGCCTTCGCGAGCACGGTGGTGGTGGTGAACGAGGTGCACAAGTGGCTGATCCGTGGGCGTCAGGACGCGCCGCTGCCCGGACCAGCGGGCGACTGATCCATACCGGCCCCGCCCCCTGGCCCGACTGCCACGAGCCGGCCCACGAGCACCCAGGGTCAGGGAAGCGCAGCACGCCCGCGGTCGGAATTGTTGAATCCACAGGAGCCGAACCTGAGTGTCGGCGCCGGCCGTTAACGTCCTCGGGCATGCAGGCAGTCATGCTCCCCGAAGGCGTCGATCTGTCCCCGCTTCGCAGCGGGGCGGGGGCGATCGCCTACGGTCGCGGCGCCGGCCTCGCGCGCCAGGGCGCCGTGCTCCGCATGGACTGGGACGGCGAAGCGGCCGAGCTCCGTGGCGTCGTACGCAGCAGCACGGGCGTGTACCAGGTATGGGCGCACTTCGATGACGACCTGGCGGGCCTGGCCGCCTACTGCTGCGGGCAGTGCAGCTGCCCGGACGAGGTCAACTGCAAGCACGTCGTCGCCCTCGTCCTGACTGCGGCGAGGCGGAACGGGACGAAGCCCAACGCCGCCGGACCGTCCGCTGTCGCCTCATGGGAAGAGTCGATGAGCCGGCTGGTGTCGGCGGGCCCCGCTGACATGGCAGCCGAGCGGGGCATTCCGCTGGCCGTGCAGCTGTCGCTGACCGCCGGCCCGCAGGGACGCAAGCTCGCCGCCAAACTCGTACGTCCCGGCAAGAACGGCTGGGTGAACGGCGGGTTGAGCTGGACGGCTCTGGCCAGCCCCTATCTGCTCGAGGGTCATCCGCCGGAGCAGGTGCGCCTGCTGAAAGAGCTCTGGGCGGTCAATCAGGCTCGCAACGGCCAGCAGTATTACTTCTACGACGAGAAGACGATCAACCTGGCCTCCTTCGAATCCCCGAGCCTGTGGTCGCTGCTCGACCGGCTCGCCGCCAGCGGAGTTCAGCTGGTGCATGTCCGCAAGGCGTTGGGCTCGATCGAGCCGTACCTGGACGCCGAACTGGTCCTCGACGTCACCAGGCCCGACCGATCGGGTCCGCTGACGGTCCGGCCCGTGCTGCGGCTCGCGGACGGCGATCGCACTGTCGACCCGGTGCTGTTCATCGGCACCCGGGCGCACGGGGTGGTGTTCGCCGAGCCTGGCGAGACGACGCCGCGTGACCTCGCTGACCTGCCCGTCCGGCTGGCGAGGCTGGCAAACCCTGTCCCAGTGCAGTTGCAGAGCATGGCAACGCGGCGCGGTCACATCGAGGTGCCGGCCCCTGCGGCCGACCGGTTCGGGCAGGAGTTCTACCCGCGGCTGCGCCACCTGGCGCCGGTCGTGTCATCGGACGGCTCGTACGTCCCGCCGGACATCTCCGGGCCAACGCTGGTACTGCGGGCCGACTACGGCGACGAGCACGACATGGAACTCAGCTGGGAGTGGGAGTACCAGGTCGGCGACGCTGCTCTGCGCACGCCGGTCGGCCCGGCGTCCCCACATGAGACGCCGTACCGCGACTCCGTGGCCGAGGCCGACGTGCTCGGAGAGCTTCCGGTGCCACTGGACGAGCTTGGCCTCTCTCCCGGCGGCCCGGGCAATGACCGGCGAGTCGCCAGCGGGCTCGAGACGATGCGGCTCACCACTGAGTTGCTGCCGCTGCTCGACGATCAGCCCGGTGTGTCGGTCGAGATCTCCGGGACCCCTGCCGACTACCGCGAGGTCAGCGACTCGGTGGTCGTCGGCGTGTCGACCGCCGACGGCGATGATCCCGACTGGTTCGACCTCGATGTGTCGCTTCGGATCGAGGGGCGCGACGTCCCGCTGCCGATGGTTATCGCGGCGATGGCGCGTGACCTGCCGTACCTGTTGCTACCCGACGGCGCGTACTTCTCGCTCGACAAGCCCGAGCTCCGGACGCTGCGGCGGCTCGTCGACGAAGCCCGGGCGCTGCAAGATGGGCCCGGCCCGTTGCGGATCAGCCGTTACCAGGCGGGGCTCTGGGAGGAGTTCGCCGCGCTGGGCGTGGTCGACCGGCAGGCGCGGGCCTGGCGGGATCAGGTGGACGGCTTGCTGTCCATCAGCTCGCTCGAGCCGGTTCGGTCGCCGTCCGGCCTGGCTGCCGAACTGCGGCCGTACCAGCACGAGGGCTTTGAGTGGCTCGCATTTCTGTGGCGCTACCAGCTCGGCGGAATCCTCGCCGATGACATGGGGCTGGGCAAGACCATCCAGGCGCTCGCCCTGATCTGCCACGCACGCAAGACGGCACCTGACTCGCCGCCTTTCCTCATCGTCGCACCCACCAGCGTCGTGCCGAACTGGGCGGCCGAGGCGGCCCGGTTCGCCCCCGCCCTGCGGGTGGTGACGGTGACCGAGACAAGCAGCCGGCGCTCGATGGACCTCGCCGCGGCGGTTTCCGGCGCGGACGTCGTGGTCACGTCGTACGCACTGTTCCGCATCGAAGCCGACGATTATGCCGCCGCGGACTGGAGCGGGCTGCTGCTGGACGAGGCTCAATATGTCAAGAACCACCAGTCCAAGACCTACCAGGCCGCGCGGCGGCTGCCCGCGCCGTTCAAGCTCGCGATCACCGGCACGCCGATGGAGAACAACCTCATGGAGCTGTGGTCGCTGCTGTCGATCACTGCTCCTGGCCTGTTCCCCAGCCCGGCGCGGTTCAAAGAGTTCTACGCCAGGCCGATCGAGAAGCAGCACGACGCTGCCCTGCTCGCGCAGCTGCGTCGGCGGATCCGGCCCCTGGTCAAGCGGCGCACCAAGGAGCTGGTGGCCAAGGACCTGCCGGACAAGCAGGAGCAGGTGCTCGATGTCGACCTGCATCCCAAGCATCGCGCCGTCTACGAGCGGCACCTCGCGCGCGAACGGCAGAAGGTGCTCGGGCTGATCGACGACATCGACAAGAACCGATTCACCATCCTGCGGTCGCTGACCCTGCTGCGCCAGCTGAGCCTGCACGCCGGTCTGGTCAACGAGGCGTACGCCAAGCTGCCCAGCACGAAGATCGACCTGCTGCTCGACCAGCTTCGAGAGGTCGCCGCCAGCGGCCATCGAGCACTCGTGTTCAGCCAGTTCACCGGCTACCTGTCGATAGTCCGCGATCGCCTGGCCGCCGCCGGTTTCGAGCTCTGCTACCTGGACGGTTCCACGCGTAACCGGCAACAAGTGCTGACCGACTTCAAGGACGGCACGGCGCCGGTCTTCCTGATCAGCCTGAAGGCCGGTGGGTTCGGGCTCAACCTCACCGAGGCCGACTACTGCTTCCTGCTCGACCCGTGGTGGAACCCCGCCACCGAGGCGCAAGCGGTCGACCGCACCCACCGGATCGGGCAGACCCGCAACGTCATGGTCTACCGGCTCATCGCCAAGGACACCATCGAGGACAAGGTCATGGCATTGAAGGCGCGCAAGGCCGAGCTGTTCGCCAGCGTGCTCGACGACGGCAACGTGTTCGGGGCCACCCTGTCCGCCGACGACGTCCGCGGGCTCTTCAGCTAAGCACCAGGGTCCGGCCGATCATGCTGCTGCGATGCGTGACGGCCGACACTTCCGGCGGTGCCGCGCGATCAGCCATGGTTCTCAACCGGCGTCGAACGGCTTGGGCACCCTACGGTGAGGATGACGCAGGATTCCTGCAACATCTGGCGGTTCACCGATAGATCGTGCCAAGGAGGCGCATCATGGCGGCAGAGGTTGCGTTCGCGAGGCAGATGGACAGTTGGCTGCGCCGCGCCGCGCGCAGGCGGCAACACCTCCCGCCACCCCAGGTGCGGGTCAGGTCGGATGCGCTCGGCATCGACTACAGCTTCGGTGAGCAACGCCGGTTTCACTCGGCGAGCGTCGGCAAGCTCATGACGGCGACGCTCATCATGCAACTGGTCTCCGAAGGCCGTCTCCGACTCGACGCCCCGGTCACCACGCTCGTTCCCGAAGCGGACTGGGGCGGTCTGTTCGTTGTCGACGGCGCCGACCTCGCCGAGCAGGTCACCGTCGAGCACCTGCTGACTCACACCAGCGGCGCCGCGGACTACTTCGAGGGGAAGACCACAGCTCCCCAATCGTTCATCGACGAGATCGCCGAGGATCCCGAGCAGTTCTGGACGCCCGCTGCGCTGCTCGACTACAGCCGGCGCTTCCAGCGACCAGTCGGCAGGCCCGGCGAGCGCTTCACCTACTCGGACACCGGTTACATACTCCTGGGCCGGATCATCGAGGAGGCCACGAGCCTCTCACTCGGCGCCGCGCTGCAGCAGCGGGTGTTCGACCCATCCGGCATGGCCGACAGCTGCCTGCTGTTCCGCACTCTTCCAGGGGGTGAGGCCTCGAGCGTCGAGGATCCCGCGGCCACCCTTGGCATCGAGCCGCTCTGGATCGACGGGCACGAGCTGACCCATGCTCGCAGTCTCAGCTGTGACTGGGGTGGAGGAGGGATCGTGACGACGGCCGACGATCTGATCCGGTTCCAGGACGCACTGCACAACGGCAAGCTGCTGCCGCCTGACTCAGTGGCGTGGATGGCCGAACCCAGGCACCGGTTCCGCGCAGGCATCCGCTACGGCGCCGGCATGATGAGCCTGCGATTCCAGGAGTTCTTCCCGCTGCTGCGCGGGCTCGGTGAGCCCGTCGGACACGTGGGCGTGCTGGGCACTCACATGTTCTGGTATCCGCAGCACGGCAGTCATGTGGCGCTGAACTTCCACTCCACGCGCGAGATGACCCGCAGCTTCGGTTGCCA
>DASUUU010000129.1:0-31524 GCA_036373915.1 Jiangellaceae bacterium
CTCGGTCGTCTGCCACTGGCGATGAGCCAGCTCGGCGCCTTGCTGCTCGTCTCGACGGCCACCGGCCGCTACACCGCCGGCGGAGTTACCGCCGGTACGCTCGCCGCGGCGAACGCGATCGGCGCACCCGTTGCCGGCGCGATAGCAGACCGCATCGGCCAGCGTCCGGTGGTCCTCACCCAGTCACTCGTAGCAGCGACTGCCCTCACGGGTCTGGTCGGGCTCGTGGCGGCCGATGCCCCGTTGCCGCGGGTCGTCGCCGTCGCTGCCGTCGTCGGGCTGGCGATTCCGCAGGTCGGCCCGCTTGCCAGGGTGCGTTGGCGGCCGATGACGACAACGGCGGGTGACGCGCAGCCGCGTCTGATCGATGCGGCGTTCTCGTACGAGGGAGCCGCGGACGAGGCGTCGTTCGTGCTCGGCCCGGCACTCGTCGGAGCGATCGCCGTCCTGATCGACCCAGGCGCCGCGCTGCTCGTCGCGGCTGGGCTGCTCGCGGTCTTCGGCTGTTGGTTCGCGCTGCATCCAACGGCCCGAATCGCCGGGCATCAGGTCGCGGACGGCGCGGCGCTTCGCCGCCGGCTGATCACCGGCGGCCTTGTCATCCTGGCGGCTGCCCAGTTGCTGATCGGTGTGATCTTCGGCGCCACCCAGACCGGCACGACGGCACTTGCGACCCTGGAAGGCAAGGCCGGCGTCGCCGGGCTCGTCCACGCTCTGTTGGGAGTCGGCAGCGTCATCGCCGGCCTGTCGGTTGCCGGCTTGCCCGAACGGTTCGGGCACGAGCGGCGACTGGTCACCTTCGCGGGGGCGTTGTTCGTTCTCTCGGCGCCTTTGCTCGCGGTAGGGACGATCAGCGCCTTGGTTCCGGCAGTTATCGCTCTGGGCTTCGCGGTGGCGCCGTACATGATCACCGTCTTCACGCTCGCGGAGCGCATCGTCCCGCCGAACCGGGTCGGAACAGCAGCGACCCTGTTGGCCGGCGCGACGGGGATCGGGTACGCCCTCGGGTCGGCGCTGGCGGGCGCCCTGGCCGACCTGGGCGGGCACCGGCCGGCGTTCGCGGTGACGGTGACGGCGGGCGCTGCCGCGTTGTTGCTGTCGCTGATCTTCCGGCCACGCCTGGCCGGCGCGGCACGGCGTTAGTGATGTCCAGTGGCACGACTCACGGCTCTCACGCGCCCTGCTGGCGATCGGAGTTCGCGAGCGCCAGTGGTTCCGGCATCGGCTCGGAATGCACGACAGTGAGCGACGACACCGCCCTGGTGAGGACGACGTACAGCCGCCGCAACCCGCGCGTTTCGGCGGCGACGATCCGGGCCGGCTCAATGACGACTACGTGGTCGAACTCCAAGCCCTTGGCCAGGGACGCCGGTACGAGGGTGAGCCGGCCGTCGGCTTCGTCGGCGATGTGCGCGAAGTCCAGGCCGACGAGCCGGTCGGCAACCTCAGCGACCTGGTGGTCGGCCGCGATCACGCCGACCGACCCCGGCTGATCGAGCGCGCCCCGCACCACGGCCGGCAGCCCGGCGAGGTCCTTAACCGGGATCAGGTCCAGCCGCCCCGGGTTCGTCCGGACCGGTTCCGGCGGCTCCAGGCCGGGCGCGATCTCCGGCAGCAGGCCGCTGGCGAACTCCACGACAGCGGCCGGCACCCGGTAGCCACGCCGCAGCACCTCCACGTGGGCGCCCTCCTGGCTGAGGTGGCGCAGGGCTACGTCCCACGACGAGGTGGCCCACGGCGTCGTCCCTTGCGCTATGTCGCCAAGTACAGTGAGCGAGCCGAGGGCAGCTCGCCGGCCGACCGCTCGCAGTTCCATCGGGGAGAGATCCTGCGCCTCGTCGAGTACCACGTGCCCGTAGCCCTGCGTTCGCTCCAGGACGCTGCGAGCCTCGTCGATCAGAACCGCATCGGCGTGCGACCACGGGGCGGACTTGGGTCCGCGAGCCGGCCGGTCCCACCTGAGAAGTCGTTGCTCGTGCGGATCGAGCAGCCCATCCGCGGCGTGGTCGAGCGTTTCCGGATCGCTGAGCAGGCGCATGACGATTCTGACCGGATCGACCGCCGGCCACACTGCATCGACGAAGTCGCGTACCGGACGCGATCGCGCGATCGCGTTCTGGACCCGGTCGTCGGTGATCTCGCCACCGGCTTCTAGGCGGGTCAGCACCAGGTGCGCGATCCGCTGCGGCAGGAGGGCCCGTCCTGTCGCGTAGGCGTCTCCCCGGGTACGGAGGGCATCGACGGCGGTCGCGAGCCGATGGGCGGGAATCCGCAGGCGGCGGCTGCCACGGGGGATCACGATGGCTTCGGCCGGGTGCTTGACGTGGGACCAGATCGCCCGCCTGATCACTTCGGCCATCCGCGCATCGCCCTTGAGCATGGCGACGTCGGGTGGGTCAGTACGACGGACGGAGACGCTCTCGACCAGTTCGGGAACTGTCACCTGCTGGACGTCCACCTCTCCTAGCGTGGGCAGCACCTGGGCGATGTAATGCAGGAACGCGTCGTTGGGGCCGACGACAAGCACTCCGGAGCGAGCCAGCCGCTCGCGGAAGGCGTGCAGCAGGTACGCCGCCCGATGCAAGCCGACGGCGGTCTTGCCGGTGCCGGGTGCACCCTGGACGCACACGGTCCGGTCCAGCCTGGCGCGAACAACTTCGTCCTGTTCGGGCTGGATCGTGGCCACGATGTCGCGCATTGGGCCGACGCGCGGGCGCTCGATCTCCTCGACCAGGATCCGGCTGGCCACGTCTTGCTCGTCGGGGTCGGACAGGTGCTCGTCCTCGTACGAGGTCAGCTCGCCGCGGTCGAAGCCGTAGCGCCGCCGGAGCACCAGCCCGTGCGGATCGCCGTGGGTAGCGCGGTAGAAGGCCCGCGACACATCCGCTCGCCAGTCGATGACCACCGGGTCGCCGGACTGATCCATGACGTGCCTGCGGCCGATGTAGAAGCGCTCGTCCGGCCGGTCGATACGGCCGAAGAACAACGGCACGTCGGGATCATCTTCGAGAGCTCTCGCGCGCCGGTGGAGCGCAAGCTCGAGATATGCCTGGGACACCGCGTCGCCGGCTTGCGCGGTGAGCGACATGGTGTGCTCGCGCATCCTGCGCAGATCGTCGCGGGCGCGGCGGAGGTACTCGCGCTCGGCGGTGAGGGCTGGGTCGGGCGGCGGCATGCGGCGGCTCCTGGGGCTCGGCGGACATGATGACTTGATCCGACGGCCCGCGCCTCGAAGCCCGGTCCGGTCGTGAAGGCCGCTGCATCTTAGTTGTCGCCGCGAGACGGCGCCAAGGCATTTTACGTCCGCTCCCCAAGGGGACGTGTCCGCAGCCTTTGCAATGCACACCTGGGGGAAGCGCCGAAGGCGGGCGATCGCCCCGCGTCCATCGCGTGAATGTCCTCCGCGGGAGTGCTTCCCCCAGGTGTGCATTGCAGAGCGCCGGGACGCGGGCCTCCGCGGGAGTCCTTCCCCTGGGTGTGCATTGCAGAGCGCCGGGACGCGGGCCTCCGCGGGAGCGCTTCTCCTGGGTGTGCATTGCAAAGCATCGGTACGAGCGCCGGCCGGGAACTCTGGCAGCGGCGCGGCCTCCATAATGAGCGTCGTGTCCCTAGACCCGTTGGACCGGCGCATCATGGCCGTGCTGGCCGGAGACGCCCGCAAGAGCTTCGCCGACATCGGCGAGGTCGTCGGCCTGTCCGCGTCCGCGGTGAAGCGTAGGGTCGATCGGCTCCGGGCCAGCGGCACCATCATGGGCTACACCGCCGTCTTCGACCCGGGCGCGCTCGGCTGGAACACCGAGGCGTATGTCGAGATCTACTGCCGGCAGGCGACGAGCCCCGGACGGATCGCCGAAGCGGTCGGCCGGCATCCAGAGGTCGTCGCGGCCATGACGGTCACAGGAGACGCGGACGCCCTGCTGCGGATCCGGGCCGCGGATATCCGGCATTTCGAGGAGGTGCTGGAGCGGGTCCGCGCGGAGCCGTTCATCTTGCGCACGAGCAGCTACGTGGTGCTCTCGCACCTGCTCGACCGGGGCGGCGACCCGGTCGAGACCGGCCAGCGAAACGATCCGCCGGCGATCTCGCCGAACACGCACTGAAACGGCGGCACGACGCAACATTCCGCTATTGCCGGTGGTCAGGCCTCCTTCATAACCTCGACGCCGACGGCACGCTGCACCTGGTGCGGCGTGCCGTCTGTGATCCCACCGTGCTGCAAGGAGGCTCGCCGTGCCCCGTACCGCTACGAAGCGCCACTTTCTGATGTGCCGGCCGACGTACTTCGAGGTGTCCTACACGATCAACCCGTGGATGGATCCGGATTCGCCGGTCGACCGCGAAGAGGCGATCGCGCAGTGGGAGGAGTTGAGGGCCACCTACGAACGTCTCGGCCACCGGGTGGAGCTCATCGAGCCGCTCCCGGAACTGCCGGACATGGTCTTCGCCGCGAACGGGGCGTTCGTGGCGGACGGTCGCGTGTATGGCGCGCAGTTCCGCAACCCGGAGCGTGCCGACGAGGCTCCGGCCTACCGGTCCTGGTTCGAGACCGCCGGATACACCGACGTCCGCACGCCCAAGCAGATCAATGAGGGCGAGGGTGATTTCACCGTTGTCGGTGACCTGATCCTTGCGGGAGCGGGCTTTCGTACCGACCACGCCGCCCACTTGGAGGCTCAGGAATACTTCGGCCGCCCCGTGGTTTCCCTGACACTCGTCGATCCGCGGTACTACCACCTGGACACTGCGCTGTTCGCGCTCGACGAATCGAACGTCGCGTACTACCCGGGGGCCTTCTCCGAAGGGAGCCGGCGCGTGCTGCGCACCCTCTTCCCCGATGCGGTGATCGCGACCGAGGCCGATGCGCTCGCGTTCGGGCTCAACTCCGTCTCCGATGGGCGGCATGTGGTCGTCGGGGCCGAGGCTCGCGATCTCGTCGACGCGCTCGCCGATCGCGGCTACCAGCCGGTGCCCGTTCAGCTGCCTGAGCTGCTGAAGGCGGGTGGCGGAGCGAAGTGCTGCACTCTCGAGCTGCGCCGGTGACTCACGGCCCGTCGCCGGTGAGGACATCCTCCGCGTCGACGATGCGGTAGGCGTAGCCCTGCTCCGCGAGGAATCGCTGCCGGTGCGCGGCGAAGTCCTGGTCGACGGTGTCGCGGGCCACGATCGCGTAGAACCGTGCGGTCCGGCCGTCCGCCTTCGGGCGCAGGATCCGGCCGAGCCGCTGCGCCTCCTCCTGCCGAGATCCGAACGTCCCGGACACCTGGATGGCGACCGTGGCCTCCGGCAGGTCGATCGAGAAGTTGGCCACCTTGCTCACTACGAGCGTGGTTACCTCCCCGGCCCGGAACGCGTCGAACAGTCGTTGCCGCTCGCGGACGGTCGTATCGCCTTTCACGATCGGCACGTCCAGTTCGGCGGCGATCTCGTCGAGCTGGTCGATGTACTGGCCGATGACCAGCAGCGGCTCGCCGGCATGGCGGGCGACCAACCGGCGCACGATTCGGCTCTTGGTCGCCGTGGACGACGCCAGCCGGTAGCGATCGTCCGGCTCGGCGGTCGCATAGGCGAGGCGCTCGCTGTCCGGCAGCGTCACACGGACCTCGACGCAGTCGGCCGGGGCGATCCAGCCGGCGTTCTCGAGTTCCTTCCACGGCGCGTCGTAGCGTTTCGGTCCGATGAGCGTGAAGACGTCGTGCTCGCGGCCGTCCTCGCGGATGAGCGTCGCGGTCAGTCCAAGCCGGCGGCGGGCCTGCAGGTCGGCCGTCATCCGGAAGATGGGCGCGGGCAGCAGGTGCACCTCGTCGTAGATGATCAATCCCCAGTCGCGGGCGTCGAACAGCTCGAGGTGCGTGTACGCACCCTTGCGGCGGGTCGTCATCACCTGGTAAGTGGCGATGGTGATCGGGCGGATCTCCTTACGTGCCCCCGAGTACTCGCCGATCTCCTCCTCGGTGAGTGACGTCCGGCGCAGAAGCTCGTCCTTCCACTGGCGGGCCGCCACCGTGTTCGTCACCAGGATCAGCGTCGTGGCCCTGGCTCGGGCCATTGCTGCGGCCCCGACAAGCGTCTTTCCCGCGCCGCAGGGCAACACGACCACACCCGAGCCGCCGTGCCAGAACCCGTCGGCCGCGTCGACCTGATATCGGCGCAGCGACCAGCCGTTCTCGACCAGCTCGATCGGATGGGCCTCGCCGTCGACGTAACCGGCGAGATCCTCTGCCGGCCAGCCGAGCTTGATCAAAGCCTGCTTGAGCGTCCCGCGCTCGCTGGGATGAACGGCGACGGTGTCGTCGTCGATTCGGCTGCCGAGCATTGGCTGCGTGCGCTTGGACCTCAGCACCTCTTCCAGCACCGCCCGATCGGTAGTGCGGAGCACGAGGCGATGCGCCGGATGGCCCTCCAGAGTCAGGCGGCCGTACCGCGCCATCGTCTCGGCGACGTCGACCAGCAGGGCGTGGGGGACCGGGTACCGCGAGTAGCGCAGCAGCGTGTCGACGACCTGCTCCGCGTCGTGGCCGGCGGCTCGGGCATTCCACAACCCGAGCGGGGTCAGCCGGTAGGTGTGGATGTGTTCCGGCGCGCGCTCCAGCTCGGCGAACGGTGCGATGGCACGCCGGCAGTCCTCGGCCAGTTCATGGTCGACCTCGAGCAGCAGTGTCTTGTCACTCTGCACGATCAGCGGGCCGTCGGTCACGGGGCGAGCTCTCTGTGCTCGTGGGTCCTCATGACGTTCAGCGGCGCCACGTATCCGACCTCCTGGTGCGAACTCGAGATGGCCTCGACAGGGTCAACCCACTCTATCCGTCGAGATCTCGCGGACCTGCGCGTCCGGGTGCCGCTCGATACCGGCCAGCAGGTGGTCGAGGCTCGGGACAGCCCTTACCGGGCATTACCTCGGAGTTGCCGAATCATGATCAACGGGCGGCTCGGTTTGCGTAGACTCGTCAGTGATGGCCAACGAAGAAGGGGATCGCCGGGGGTTCGGCAGATTCCTGAGCCTGGTCACGCTCGGCGCGCTGGTGCCGGGTGTGGGCCTGATCGCGACCGGCCGCCGGACTGTGGGTTGGATTGTCCTCGGGGCCTGGGTCGGCCTGATAGCCGGGACACTCGTCGGCCTCCTGCGCGCCGGTCGAACGGGCCTGGTCACCATCGGCTCGAGCCCGGCCACCCTTCGCGTCGTCGGAATCGCCCTGCTGGCAGTGGCGGCCTTATGGCTGCTCTCCGCCGCCGTAAGCCTCTACCTGCTGCAACACCCGTCCCTCACCGGCGGGCAGCGGTTCGCCGGTGCGGTAGCCGTGATCGCCGTCATGTCCCTGGTGATCACGCCTTTGGTGACGCTCGCCAGTCACAGCCGAACGCAGACTCAGTTGATCGACCGTGTCTTTGCGTCCAATGACCAGATAAGTCTTACCGCGCCGACCAGGCCACCCGGCGTCGTCGACCCCTGGGCGGGGCAACCGACCGTCAACGTCCTGCTACTCGGTGGCGACGGCGGCGAGGGCCGGGAGGGGGTCCGCCCGGACACCGTCATCCTGGCGAGCGTCGACACTGCATCGGGGCGAACGGTCCTGATCTCACTGCCGCGCAACCTGCAAGGAGTGCCGTTTCCCGACGACAGCCCGCTTCATGAGCTTTACCCGCGAGGCTTCACCGGCCCGGGCGATCCGAACGAGTGGTTGCTCAACGCGATCTACAAGAACGTCCCTCAGATGCACCCCGAGGTGTTCGAGGCATCGTCGTTCCCGGGTGCGGACGCGATGAAGTGGGCGGTCGAGGGTGCGCTCGGGCTCGACGTCGACTACTTCGTCCTTGCCAACCTGGAGGGCTTCGAGCGGATCGTGGACGCGCTCGGCGGAATCACGATCGATGTGCGGTACCGAGTCCCGATGGGGACGAAGTTGAACGAGCGGACCGGCCGGTGCACCGAAGCACGCGACTGGATCGAACCAGGATCTGATCAGCGGCTCGATGGTGCTCGGGCTCTCTGGTACGCGCGCGCCCGCTGCGGCCCACCACCCGTCACAGACGACTACAACCGGATGGAGCGCCAGCGCTGTGTCATCGGCGCCATGATCGACGAGGCCCGGCCGATGACTCTGCTGCGTCACTACGGCCGGCTGGCGGGGGCGCTCGAGGAGGTCTTCTTCACGGACATCCCGCAGACGCTGCTGCCGCCGTTCGCCGAGTTGGCCGATCGGGTCCAGGGATCGACGGTGGCGAGCCTGGCCTTCACCGACGATGTGATCAGCCCGGCCGATCCCGACTACGAGTTGTTGCGCTCGCTCGCCGCGGAGGCGGTCGAGACGCCGCCCGCCACGTCGGGCGACGACGTGCCCGCCACTGACGCGACGCCGCCGGCCGACACCGAACCCGGCGAAGGGGACGCTGCCACACCGGACTCCGTAGCCGAGCCGCAGTCGCTCGACGCCGTGTGCTGATCAGCCGGCGGGCGTGGTGTCCACGTCGGCGACGCCGCTGATGCGGTGGACGGCGAACGAGCGCGTCTCGCCGGACCGGTGGTCGAACGCGGCCAGCCACCCGGCTTCCAAGCGGATCGGGTCGACGATCCGCTCACTTGTCACCCCGTGGTGGTCGACATAACCGATCCAGACCGGCGTGCCCTGGTCCAGCGCCTTGCGGATCGCGGCCAGTGTCTGGGCCGATGCGCTCCGTCCCAATCCTGCTGGTGCGGCACCGGCCGGGCGTGCCGCCGACGAGCGCTCGCCGGCCCGGACCGCGCGGACGGCGGCCGCAAGCGTGGCATCGTCGGGGATCGCGCGCTCGGCATGCAGCGGCGCCGGCCGCTGCCGTTCGGGGGCCCGCTGGGCCCGCGCCTGAGGCGTCACCACCGCACCGTCGGAGCCTTCGGCGGCAGGAGCGAACCCCATGCCGCGCAGCCGCTCCAGCATTACGGCCGGCTCTAGTGAGGACGCCAGGACGGTCGGCGCGATGCGGCGTAGCCCGAGTGCGGGAGAGCGTGGATCAGCGACGATCTCGGCCAGGACGGCCTGGTCGTCGCAGCGGATGAAGCTCACGGCGGCGCCCACGCGCAACTGGCCGTACCGGCGCGCCACGTCGTCGACGAGGTAGGTCAGCGGTTGCGGCACCGGTGTGCGGGAGAGCCGGCGCAGGAACTCGTGGATCTCTGCGGCCGTGCGGCCGCCGTCGAGTGCGCGCCGGATCGAATCGGGAGTGAACCGGTGCACAGTCGCACCGCCCCTGCTCTCCACCTCGGCCAGCGTGGCCAACTCGCGAGCGAGATCGGACCGCAGCGGTCCAGGAGCGATAGCGGTCAGGTCGGCCTGGATGAGGACATGATCCAATGGCTCGGGCAACACGGCGGCGAGCCCGGCCGAGGCCGCCTTACGAGCCGCATCGGCCGGGCGTCCGTCGAGCAACGGGCGCACGTACGACGCCAGCGCGCCGTGCCCCGTGACCCCGAGCAGTTCCGCCTCACGGAGCGTCCAGCGGGTTATGTCGTCACGGAGCCTGCCGCCCCGGCGCGGCCGCCACCAGCGCACGGCTTCGAGAACGGCGGTCGGCTCGGGTGCGGTCCCAGGTGCCAGGGCCGCGAGCACGTCGAGGACCAGTCGCCGAACCTCGGGTGAAAGTGAGCGGTCGAGGTCGTGGCCCAGCGCCGGAATGGGCCGGTCGCGCTCGTCGCGTCCACCGACGAGCCCTGGGACGCGGCTCGTCGAAAGCCAGGCCGTCACAAGCTCGGTCCAGCGGGCGGCCGGCTCGGCGCGCAGCCAGGCGTCGTATCGAGGAGTCGGCAGCCACACCGGATCGGCGTCGGTCGTCGCGGCAAGCAGCCCGGCGACATGGGCCACTTCCACGAGCAGCGCGGAACCCGCGTCGTCGACGTCGAGTAGCCGCGGCAGTTTCCGCAGGTCACGGACGCCGAGACCCCCTGTGCGGAGTACAGGCGGCGCGTCGTGGGCCCAGGCATCGAGGAGGGTCTCGATGCGCCGGACGACGTCGTATGCTCCGGCGCCGCCGATACGATCGACGGCATCGGCATCCCGTTCGGCCCCGGCCGGCTCCGGTGGTTCCGTAAGTAGGCCCGCCCTCAGGACCCCGCCGCGCAGGTGCAGCCCCACCTCACGAGGCAACACGACCGTCGATTGCTCTGTGGGTAAGACAAGCGCACGCGCGAGGAGCTCCTCGACCGGGGTTCTGGCGGTGGCGCGGTCGACCGGCCGATGCGCGTCGTCGACCAGTCCTGCGGGTGGGCCGGCCGACAAGGTCCGCAGCGCTGCCAGTGCATCGGGGCTTATCTCGTCGAGCAGCCGGGAGATACGACGGCTGATCGCCTCTGCGAGGCGCTGGGTGTCGGCCTCCGCCCCGATCTCGAGTTCTGCTGCCAATCCGGCTAGCCGGGCAGGTGGCTGGTTGTCCAGCAGTTGCGCGAGCGGGGGCCCGAGGCCACCCGGGTGTGGTCCGAGCACCTCGTGCACGGAGCGCACGAGCCGTGTCGACCGTTCGGGCCCCCACACCAGTGCCTGGGTGCGAAGCGTTGCGAGAGCCGCCCGGATCGGCTCCAGGGGTACGGCGAGCAGTGATCGGATCGCCGCCGGGCTGCTCGGTTCGGCGAGCACCGCGAGCGCCTCGACGACATGCAGAGTGAACAGGTCGAGCCGGTCCAGTGCGCGGACGACCGAGGTCCGCGTGGTCGCCCTGGAGGCGAGCTGGCCCACGTCTGCCGGTATCGGCGTGAGCAGGTCTGGACGGGCACGCAACAGCGCTGCCAGGTCGGCGTCAGAGCGCTGGCGTAGATCCCCTGCGAGGCTGCGAGGCGCTTCGGTCGTGACCGTCCCCATCCGTCCTACGCTAAGGCCCTGCCGGTTTGCCCGCGCCGGGCAAGTGCGGTGTTACAGCTTGCGGAGTCGGGCGATGAGTTCACTGGCCCGGCGGGATGCATCGCGGCGGGCGGCCTCGCCGGTCGTCCGCACCTCTTCGGTCTCGGACTCGTGCTCCTCGGCATCCTTGGAAGTTCGTTTGCGCCGTCGGTCGAGCGTCACAGCAGCAGGCTACCGGTTGTCGGTGACCGTTGAGGTCCTTCCGAAGGCCGAAAGAAAGGATCTCGGGATCTGCCCGGACTGGTAGATACTTGAGCGTGCGATACGGACTCAAGCTCTCCCAGAAGGCACCGATCGACGAGTACCGGGCGGTCTGGCGGATCGCCGACGAAGCCGGTTTCGACTCGGTCTGGAACATGGATCACTTCGCCGCACTCGGGGGCGACCCCACCGGTGAGATCTTCGAGGCCTGGACGTTGCTCGGTGCGATGGCCGAGGCGACCGAACGCGTCCGCATCGGCTGCATGGTCACGGGCAACACCTACCGGCATCCTGCGGTTCTCGCGAAGATGGCGGTGACCGTCGATCACCTGTCCGGCGGCCGGCTCGACTTCGGCATCGGCGCGGCCTGGGCCGAGAACGAACACACCATGCTCGGGTTGGAGTTCGGCACCGTCGGCGACCGGATGGACCGGCTGGAGGAGGCCTGCCAGGTCATCCGGTCGCTGTGGACCGAACCACGGACCACCTTCCACGGCCGCCACTACGAACTCACCGACGCCGTTGCCGAACCCAAGCCCGTCCAGCGGCCGTACCCTCCGATCTGGATCGGAGGGAGGGGCCGGCAGCGGACGCTGCGGTTGACGGCCCAGTACGCGGACGTCTGGAACCTGCCTGGTGGACCGCCCAGCGAGGTCGCGGAACTGGGCCGGGTGCTGGATGAACACTGCGCCGCGGTAGGTCGCGAGCCGGACGAGATCCGCCGGACGGTACAGGTGCGCCTGCCCACCGGGGACTACTCGGGTTCGGCCGGGCATCCCGCAGACGACATGGATTCCGTGCTGCCGCAAGCCGAGAAGTATGCTGCGGTCGGCGTCGACGAGGTGATCCTCATCGTGGTCGGCGGTGCCGCCGAAGCGCAGGCAGAGCGGGCTGCCGCGCTGCTGCCGCAGTTGCGCTCCATCGGCTGAGCTGCGGGCGCCATCTGGCCGCCGGGTAAGGTCGAGGTCATGCGGCCCGTCGTCGGTTTCGATCTCGATCTCACTCTCGTCGACTCCGCAGACGGGATCATCGCAACGTTTCTGGAGACGGCGCACCGGCTCGGAGTGGACGTGGCGGCCGGCGCCGTCCGGGAACTGATCGGTGTTCCACTTGAAGACACCTGCGCCCAACTGCTGGGTGCCGAAGCCGCGACCGAGGCCGCGCGCCTCTACCGCGAGCTTTACCCGGAACTGGGCGTGCCGCGAACCGTGCTGCTGCCCGGCGCCGCCGAGGCCGTGGCGGCGGTGCGGGCGCTCGGCGGACGTGCGGTGGTGGTCAGTGCCAAGGCTGAGCACTTGATTCACGCCACGCTGGAGTATGTCGGGCTCACCGTCGACGATGTCGTGGGCAATAGGTTCGGCCCGGCCAAGGGCGAGGCATTGCGGGAGCTCCGTGCGTCAGTCCACGTCGGTGACCACCCGGGCGACATGATCGGCGCGAAGGTGGCGGGGGCACACGCCGTCGGTGTGCCGACCGGATCCCACGATGCCGCCGCACTGCGGCGTGCGGGCGCCGACACCGTCCTTCACAGCCTGGAGTCTTTCGCGCCCTGGTTGGACGAGCACGTGCTGGACGCGCGGCTGGTCGAGCTCGAGCGCGCGCTGCGCGACCTGGACTCGGTCGTCGTCGCCTTCTCCGGTGGCGCTGACTCTGCGTTCCTGCTAGCCGCCGCCGCACGTGCGCTGGGCACTGACCGGGTCCTGGCGGCGACAGCGGTGTCACCTTCGCTGCCGCGCCGGGAACTTATCGCGGCGCGCGAGTTCGCCGAGGGCCTCGGTGTCCGCCACGTCCGGCCGCGCACCGACGAGATGTCGCGCGAGGGTTATCGCGCCAACAGCGGAGACAGGTGCTATTTCTGCAAGGCAGAGCTCGTCGACGTGCTCCTGCCGCTCGCCGAGCGGGAGGGCTTCGCCCACCTAGCGACAGGGACCAACGCGGACGACGCCGTCGCCGGATTCCGCCCCGGTATCAAGGCGGCCGCGGAGCGGGGTGCCGCGACGCCGCTGCGGGACGCCGGGCTGACCAAGGCACAGATCCGGGAGGCGTCCCGCCGTTGGGGCCTGCCGACGTGGGACAAGCCCGCCGCGGCCTGCCTGTCCAGCCGGGTGGCCTACGGGCTGGAGATCACTCCGGCCAGGCTGGCCCGGGTCGACCGAGCCGAGGCCACGCTCCGTGCGGAGCTCGCGACCGGCGGCGTGCCGGTTCGCAACCTGAGGGTCCGCGACCTTGGGCACACGGCACGGATCGAGGTGGATGCGGACGTGGTCGACCGGGTATCCCAGCTGGCGGGCGCGCTCGATGCGGTTCGTTCGGCAGGGTTCGACGCCGTGGAGGTCGACCCGCGCGGGTTCCGCTCCGGCTCGATGAACGAGTTGCTGACCGAGTCGTCCCTCTTCAGCTAGCCGGTTCTCGTTGATCGTTGCATGATCAGCGCGGGGCGTCCGGGACGGGGAGGCCTGCTGTAATGGCAGCCAGCCGGACGTACGAGACGAACAAGGCGTCGCGGGCCTCTGGCGAGATCCAGTTGAGGTGGCCGTGGGCCTCCAGGCTGGTGAACCCGTGCAGCGACGCCCACGAGTGCAGGATGGCTTGGAACATTTCCGGAGACTGCTCGGGCTCGTGGGGGTGAGCCTGCTTCTCCATCTCCGTGCACTCGCGCAGCACTTCGTGCACGTCGGTGAGCAGCGGCGGGCCGAGCGCACCCTGCTCCGCGGCGTGGAAGAAGATCGCTTTGAGCTGCGACATCGCTCGCTTCGCGGCCTCCGTCGTCGGGCCGTCCTCCGGAGCGGCATAGCCCGGCACCGGCATGCCCAGAATGAGTGCGAACCGGACGGGATCCCGGCTTGCCCATGACCGGTAGGCGTTGGCGACGGCGAGGAACCGGCCCCAGATGTCGTCGGCCGGCACACCTTCGCGGGCGGCCGCGACCAACGCTCCCAGCTCGTCGTAGGTGTCGGCTATCAGCGCGGTAAGGAGTTCGTCGCGGTCGGCGAAGTAGCGGTAGAGCGCCGGAGCGGTCATGCCCATCTCGCGAGCGATATCGGAGAAGCGCAAGTCGGTCGTGCCCTGCTCGGACATGAGGCGGGTTGCGGTCTCCTTGATCTCATCGATCGTCGCGGCCCGCGCGCGCTCACGGCGCGACAGCGGAGGGCTGTCAGCCGCGGGCTGATGGGGCAAATGTGTCGTCACGGGAGCTATGCCTCCTGGGCGTGTGGTTATGCATCGTTACAGACGTTAAGGGCCTTGACAAGCGCATCGGTCCTGGTGTTGTGTTACGAAGCGTAACGCCAATGAGGGTTCATTACCAACGTCACGACCCGTTGCAGGGGGAAGCACAACATGACCACTCCGACAAACGCGACGGACGACACCACGCCCGCCGTGCCTCAACCCGGCCCACTCGGCCGGTTGGGGGGCGTCGCGTTCCGGAATCGCGGCCGCGTGGTACTTGCCTGGCTCGCCGTTATTGCGGCCGCCGTGGGCCTGTCCTCAGCCTTCGCCGGCGAATTCGCCGCCGACTACTCGGCCCCTGGGTCGGACTCACTGCAAGCCCAGGACTTGATTGAAGCGGAGTTTCCTGCCCAGGCAGGGGATTCCATCGACGTCGTAGTCCGGGCCGAGAGCGGAGTCGACGATCCGGCCGTTCAATCGCAGGTCGCCGATCTGTTCGCCGAGCTGTCGTCAATGCCGCATGTGGCAGGCGTAGAGGATCCGTACACCACTCCCGGTGGAATCGCGCCCGATGGCCAGACCCTGCTCGGCAACGTCGTTCTCGACGTAACGAACCCGGTCGACATGCCCATCGAGGACACCGAGCGCTTGCTGGCTGCGGCTGAGGCGGCGGAGCGTCCCGGCCTCGACGTCGCGCTCGGTGGCTTCGCCATCCAGTTGGCCGAGGAGGGTGAGGTCGGATCAGAGACGATCGCGCTCGTGGCTGCGGGCATCATCCTGCTGTTGACGTTCGGCTCGGTCGTAGCGGCGGGCCTGCCGTTGCTGGTGGCCATGGCCGGTCTCGGGGTCAGTGCGATGCTGACCGGTCTGATCGCGGCAGTCATCGACGTGCCGGACTGGACGACAGCGCTCGCGACGATGCTCGGCATCGCGCTCGGAATCGACTACACGCTGTTGATGGTGACCCGGTTCCGCGAGTGGCGGGCAGTCGGCCTGACTCCCGAGGCCGCAACGGTGGCGACCCTTGATACCGCCGGCCGGGCGGTGATGGTGGCCGGCAGCACGGTCGTGGTCAGCATGCTCGGCCTGTTCGCGATGGGTCTTTCGTTCATGCGGGGTGCCGCGGTGGTCACGATCGCCGCCGTACTCATCGTGATGGCGGCGGCGGCGACGCTGTTCCCGGCGCTGCTGGGCTACTTGGGCACCCGAATCGACCGGTTGCGGCTGCCACTCGGCCGCCGGCGGAGCGTCCGGATCGCCGAAGGCGGCCACCTCGAACCCGCGCGTGCCTGGGTGTGGTGGAGCCGGCTTGTCGACCGGCACAGCATCATCGCCAGTGTGGTGGGGGTTGGCCTGCTACTGGCGCTCGCCGCGCCGTTCCTCGGTGCCCGGTTCGGATTCCCGGACGCCGGCAACAACGTCGAGGAGACCTCGACCCGGCAGGCGTATGACATGATCACCGAGGGCTTCGGTGCCGGTTCCAACGGTCCACTGGTGTTGGCCACCGATCTGTCGGGGGCCGAGGATCCGTCAATAGCCGAGCAGGTGGCGGCCACGGTCGCGGAGGTGCCGGGAGTCGCCGCCGTCCTGCCGCCCGTCCCCAGCCCGGCCGGAACGGCGGCCCTGATCACCGTCATTCCGGTCACCGGCCCACAGCATGCCGACACCGAGGACCTCGTGCACGAGCTGCGCGACGAGGTGCTGCCGGAGGTGACGGCCGGCACCGGTGCCGACGTGCACGTCGGTGGTGTCGTGGCGATAGGCATCGACAGCAACTCCAATACGGTGGAACGACTGCCGTTCCTGATAGGCGGCGTGGTAGTGCTGTCGATGCTGTTGTTGCTGCTCTCGTTCAGGAGCGTGGCTATACCGGTCACGGCCGCGGTGATGAACCTGCTGTCGGTCGCGGCTGCGTACGGAGTGATCGCCCTGGTGCTCGAGGGCGGCTGGCTCGGGCAGCTGATAGGTATCGACACGGCTACCCCGATGCCGGCGTTCATCCCGGTCCTTGTGTTCGCGGTTCTGTTCGGCCTGTCCATGGACTACGAGGTGTTCCTGATCAGCCGGATGCGGGAGTCGTGGGTACGCACCGGCGACAACAGCCGGGCGATCGTTGACGGTCTGGCCGGCACCGGGAGGGTCATCACCGCCGCTGCCGCGATCATGATCGTGGTGTTCGCCGCGTTCATCCCGAGCGACGAGGTCTTCATCAAGGTCATCGGTGTCGGCATGGCCGCGGCGATCCTTATCGACGCGACAGTGGTCCGGATGCTGCTGGTACCCGCGATCATGCACTGGCTGGGTAGGGCGAACTGGTGGCTGCCGAAGGCACTCGATCGGCGGATGCCTCAGCTCTACGTCGAGGGCCGCCCGGAGGTCTTCCTGGAGTCGGCGCCTCCGCCGGATGCCGGCCGCGAAAAGGTCGGCGCCCCGGCTTAGCCGTATCGTTTGTCAGCCCGGTCGACGGACCTGGTGGGCCGCCCACCAGGTCCGTCGGTGCTCTACCACCCGCACGCGCCTGGTACGGCAGGCCTACGCCTGCTGAACGTGATCGAACGTCAGCGGACGAGGTCGTCTAACAGGCGGGACAGCTCGGCCTCTGGCTTCTCGGTCAGACCGCTGTGAACGGGGCCCGGCTGGACGACGGTGCTGCGCGGTGCCGTCAGCCACCTGAAACGTTCCCCACGGCTGGCCGCCGCAGCCGGGCCGGTCGTACCGGCACACACCGCCTTGATCGCGTCAACGGCCGAGGTGACCGCATCGATGTCGGCCGACGGGTCGAGCGCCAGCAAACGAGCCTCGTTCACGTGGACTCCTGCCCCGAGGTAGTCCGCCGCCTGGCAGTAGACGATGATGCCGACGTTCAGGCACTCGCCGCGTTCGATTCTCGGGACCGCGCGCACCAACGCGTACTCGAAGACCTTCATGCGACCGCCCTCGGTAACCAGGCGTGCGACTCCGCCGCCCGGGCTGCCAGGTATTCGACGTAGGGCGGTCGCTCGTCTGCCGGTAGCCATTGCTCTGGCACCAGTGCGACGACTTCGGTCAGCAAGTCCACGGTGACGAGTGGGGACAGTTCGGCGTCGGCGACCCCGAGGCCGGTCACAAACGGGGCGAGCGCGTGATCCTCGAGGGGATAGGGGCGCTTGGCGAACTCCTCCGGTCCCGGCCAGGTGTGCTGGAACAGCAACGCCGCGCCGTGATCGATGGCCCACAGCTCGTGATGCCACACCAGCAGGTTCGGATTACGCCAGCTGCGGTCGACGTTGACGGTCAGCGCGTCCAGCCACAGGATCATCGCTGCGACGGCCGGGTCGGGCTGCCACGCGATGCCGTCGTAACCAAGAGCGCGGGGCAGGAAATCAACTCCGAGGTTGGTCCCTGCGCTGGCCAGCAACAGTTCCTGGACTTCGGGATCGGGTTCGAGCCGACCAATTGCCTCGTCCAACTCGACGAGCACGAGGTCGGGGACGCGGATCTCGAGCCGCCGGGCGAGCTCCCCGACGATGATCTCGGCGATCAGCGCCTTGACACCCTGGCCGGCACCGCGGAATTTCACGACGTAGGTACCGAGATCGTCGGTCTCCACCAAGCCGGGTAGGGAACCACCTTCACGTAACGGCTCGACAAACCTCGTTGCCTGGACGGTAGGCAGCGAGGCAACATCGACCTGGCCCATGAAATCAGACGGTACGGCACTACGCTGGTGTGCGTCGCGTCCGATCGGGCGCACGGCCCAATTACCGACTACGAACGAGGTCTTCCGTGCCTACCGGCAAGGTCAAGTGGTACGACACCGAGAAGGGCTTCGGCTTTCTCTCCAGGGACGAGGGCGGCGACGTCTTCGTCCATTCTTCGGCGCTGCCTTCCGGCGTACCGGCGCTGAAGCCCGGCCAGCGGGTGGAATTCGGCGTCGCGGAGGGTAAGCGTGGCGAGCAGGCCTTGTCGGTGCGGGTGTTGGACCCGCTCCCATCGGTCGCCGCAGCGCAGCGCAAGAAGCCCGACGACATGGTCACGATCATCGAAGACCTGATCAAGCTGCTCGACGGGTTGTCGAACACGTACCGGCGGGGAAGGCACCCCGATCGCAGGGCCGCGCACAAGGTGGCTTCGGTGCTGCGGGCGGTTGCCGACGACCTCGAGCTCTAACCCGTCCGCGGTCGGCGGCGGGTCGGCCGGACCTGCTGGGCGAGGATCAACCCGGTCAGCAGTAAGGCGGCGGCCAGGCCGAAACCCAGGCCAGGAATCAGCGGTAGGGCGATGCCAAGGAAGCCGCCGACCACCCAGGCGAGCTGGAGCAGTGTCTCGGACCTGGCGAACGTGCTGGTACGGACCTGGTCCGGTACGTCTCGCTGGATGACGGCGTCCAGCGACAACCGGCCCAACTGCTGACTGAAGCCGGCCGTCAACCCCACGACGAGCACCATGACCAGGCTCCAGAGCACGGCTGTCAGTGCGGCCACCAGCGTCGCGAAAGCCAGCAGGATCAGCACGATCCGGTCCGGGTTCCGGGCGCGCACGGTGGCGCCGAGGGCCGTACCGCCCGTGCTGCCGAGCCAGGCAGCGACCACGAGCAGCCCGATGGCGACGGTATCGGGCAAGCCCGCGACCGGCTCCTCGCGCAGGAGGAAGGCGACGAACAAGGTGAGAAACCCGTTGAATCCACGGATCACCGCGTTGGCGCGCAGCGCGCGCACGACCGCTGCCCCCACCCGGAAGGGACGACCCGGCGCGGCCACCCCCTTGCGCAGCGAGACCTCGCGCTCGCCCACCGTCGAGTCGACCTGCGAGGGCAGCAGGATGGCCAGCACCGTCGCGCCCACATACGCGATGAAGGCAAGGTACAGAGGCCAGTCCGAGCCGATCTGAGCCAGACCGATGCCGACCGGTGCGGCCACCGCGGCACCGGCAACCCCCGCCAGCGAGAGCCGGGAGTTCGCCGTAACCAGTTCGACTGACGGTGGAAGGACGCGAGGCACCGCCGCGGCCCGGGCGATCGCGAAGGCCCGGGACGCGACGAGCACACCGAATGCGGCGGGGTAGAGCCACAGGTCGTCGCTGACGACGCTGCTTGCCATCACCCAGGCGAGGAAGGCGCGTAGCGCGGTGGACGTGCCGATCGCCCACCGCCGGCCGTGACGGAACCGGTCGAGGAACGGACCGATGATGGGTGCCACGACGGCGAACGGCGCCATTGTCACGAGCAGGTACAGCGCGACCTGTCCCCGCGCTTCAGATGTCGCGGCGGAGAAGAACAGCGTGTCGGCAAGGGCGATGGTGATGAGGGTGTCACCGACCGCATTGACCCCGTTGAGCTCGATCACCCGCGACAGGCCGGACTCGCCGGCGCCTTCGGCGGTGGTGGCCCGCCTCAGCCGGGTGGCTCCCTTCCGCGCCGCCCGCGACGTAGATGTGGCGGCGCCACGGGCGGCCTTGGACGTCGAGGCAGCAGCCGCCTTGGCCGCTCGCGCAGAAACGCCGGCGACCCGGCGCGCACGGCCGGGCTCGGTGCCGGCCCCCTGCTGATCCGCCTGCCTCACGCGCACTATCCAACCCCATCGGATTCGCGTCACCGGCGGCCCGCCCGCCGGTCCCACTTCCCCTGGCTGTGAATCTGCCGCCTATTTTGCGACAATTCTCAGTTGTGACTCCCGCAACGTCGCGACCCCGCTCCTACAAGGCGGACGCCGCCTGCGTGGCCGCCGTCGACACGGCACGCGCCGCCGCGATCGAGACAGGGGGCGCGGACCAGGTTGGCGGCCATCTCGGGCACGATGCCGAGGGCGACCGTGTCGTCACTCACTATTTCGAGTGCACGGCTCCCGGGTACCGCGGCTGGCGCTGGTCGGTGACGGTGGCACGCGCTTCGCGAGGCAAGGCCGTCACCGTCGACGAGTGTGTCCTGCTGCCCGGCGCGGACGCCGTCCTGGCACCGCCCTGGGTGCCGTGGGAGGAGCGCGTCACGCCCGGCGACCTCGGTCCCGGCGATCTGATGCCGACGCCGGACCACGATCCGCGGTTGGTGCCGGGCTACACCGGTGTCGATCAGGATCCCGACCCCCTTGCCACCAAGGACGTCCTGGACGAGCTCGGGCTCGGGCGGGCCCGGCTGCTGTCGCCGCAAGGCCGCGAAGAGGCGGCCGCCAGATGGCGCTGGGGGCAGGGCGGACCCGACACCGAGATCGCCCGAGCCGCGCCGGCACAGTGCGAGACCTGCGGGTTCATGATCCGGCTCAGTGGCGCGCTGGGCCGCGCCTTCGGCGTGTGCTCCAACGAGCGCACCCCGTTCGACGGTCGCGTCGTCTCGTACGACCACGGTTGCGGCGCACACTCGGACGTCCGCGTCGAGCAGGTCGGTTACGACCCGCCGGAGCCGGTGTTCGACACCATGTCGTACGACCTGGTGTTCGATGATGACTCCGATGAGGAGTCAACCCGGCCCTGACCCGTTCGGCACGGAGCGCCTGCGGGCAACCGTGCTCGCCGCGTGGGCGGCCTCGCCCGCCCGGTTCCGCGAGGACGCCAACGCCGAGGAAGAGCTCGCCCGGGGCGCCTACCGCGACCGGGTGATCGTCGAGCTGGCCCAGAACGCCGCCGACGCCGCGGCCCGGGCGGGCGTACGGGGGCGAGTTCTGCTGCGCCTGAGCGGCTCGACGTTGCTGGCCGCGAACACCGGCGCTCCGCTCGACGCCGCCGGCGTGGAAGGCCTGTCTACCCTTCGCGCCTCCACGAAGAGGGACGAAGGTGCTGTGGGCCGTTTCGGCGTCGGGTTCGCCGCTGTGCTAGGGGTGAGCGACGAGCCGGCCGTGCTGTCGCGAACCGGCGGCGTTCGCTGGTCGCGTGACGAGGCGGTCACCGCCGTGGCCGCCGTTCCGGAACTGGCCGCGGAGTCGGCCCGGCGCGGGTCCGGCGTCCCGGTGCTCCGGCTGCCGATCCCCGCTGACGGCGCGCCGCCACCGGGCTACGACACAGCGGTGCGGCTACCGCTGCGTGACGACGGCGCCCGGCAGCTCGTGCGCTCGCTTCTCGACGCAGTGGACGATGCCTTGCTGCTGTCGCTGCCGGCAATCGAGGAGGTCGTGATCGACACCGGTGCCGCGACGAGGACCCTTAGCGCGGAACGGCGCGGCTCCGACGTCGTGGTCGCCGAAGGCGACCGGCAGACCCGGTGGCGGCTTGTCGAGCGGACCGGCTCGGTGCGGGCCGAACTGCTCGCCGACCGGCCCGTTGAAGAGCCGGACCGGTGGCGGGTGGCGGTGGCAGTGCCAGTGCACGCGGACGGCCGCCCGGAGCCGCTGCCGCCATCGGTGCCCCGGGTCGTGCACGCGCCGACGCCGACGGACGAGCGCACCGATCTGCCGGTGCTGTTGCTGGGCAGCTTTCCGCTGGACTCTTCCCGCCGCCGCGTCGTCCCGGGACGGCTCACCGACATGCTCGCCGACGAGGTGGCGGTTGCGTACGTGGAGATCGTCAGAGACCTGGCCGGTGCCGGCCCAGCGGTGCTCGATCTGGTGCCAGGTCCGCTGCCGGTCAGTGAGCTGGACGCGACGCTGCTTCAGTCGGTCATCCCGGCGCTTGCCGGTGCCCAGTTCGTACCAGCGGCCCAGCCGGGCCAGGCCGGCCGGCCCGACCTGCTCGCACCGCGAGACGTGGTGCTCGTCGATGGCCTCCGCGCGGCCGCCGACCCCTCCGTTGCGGCGCGGTTCGTCGCCGGGCTCGCCGACCCGCAGTGGTGGCGCACCGAACCGTTGCGGCGCGTTGGGGCGAGCGTCGTCCGTCTCGCGGAGGTAGTGGACCTTTTCGGCGAGCTGCACCTGGAGCCGGCCGAGTGGCGGGAGGTCTACGCGGCGCTGGACGGCGCCGATCTCGAGTCACTGGCGAGCTTGCCGGTGCCACTCGCCGATGGCCGGGTGGTCCGCGGCGCCCGTGGCGTGCTGCTGCCGACCGGGGATGTCGACCCGGCGACGTTGGCGCCACTCGGGCTCCGGGTAGCGCCCACCGAGGCCGTCCACCCGCTGCTGGCGCGGCTCGGCGCGACGGAAGCGTCCGCGGCGGTGGTGCTGCGCGATCCCGCGGTCCGCGCAGCGGTGGACGCGGAGGACGAAGCGGTCGCCGAGTCGGTGCTCCGTCTCGTCCAGGCGTCCGGGCTGACGGCCGACGAGGAGCCTTGGCTGGCCAAGACGCTCGTTCCGGACGGGACCGGCTCACTCGCGCCGGCCGGCGAACTGTTGTTCCCTGACTCCGACGTCCTGGAACTGCTCGACGTGAACCGGTCCGAATTCACGGTACAAGCCGCCGCGGTCCGGCAATGGGGCCGCACCGTGCTGCGAGCCGTCGGTGTACGGGAGCGGTTCGCCGTGCTCCGCGAGCCGGACGTGCCGGTCGCCGAAGGGTCGTGGCACGACCTGGACGACGAGGGGGGCTGGCTGGCCGCGACGGTCGAGCACCTGCCGGATCAGGACATCCCGCCGGTGCTGACCGAACTGGTCGCGGTTCGTGACCTGGATCTAGTCGACGACGGCCGGTGGGTGGAGGCCCTTGGTGTGCTGGCGGCCGAGCCGGACACCCGGCGCGCCCTTACCGAACCCGCGCACGTCCTTTCGGGGGACGGGTCCAGGCGGTCTGTTCTGCCGTACACGGCGTGGTGGCTCCGCGAGCATGCGCAGGTCGGCGGCGTTCCACTGGGCCTCATGGCTGCCTCGGCGGCCGAGCCGCTGGTGACGCGGCTACTGCCGGCTTTCCCGGTGCCCCTGGACAATGCCGTGACCGGGGCCCTTGGTCTGGCGCGGACCGTGGCAGACCTCGCCGGCGAACCCGACCGGCTCCTCGATCGGCTGGCCGACCCGTCGCTACGCCTCTCGGCGACCGATCTCGGCGCTGTCTACACCGCGCTTGTCGCCGCTGGCCCGGAGCCTGAGTCGGTGACGCCACCGGGGCGGGTACGGGTGCCCGACGGCGACTCGACGCGCGTGGTTTCGGCCGATGACGTGGTCGTGGCAGACGGACCCCACTGGCTCCAGCTGGCCGGATCGGTTGTGTTGCCAGGCGGTTCGGAGCTCTCGGCCTTGTTGGACCTGCCCCTGGCGAGCGAGCAGTTCGATCCACGCCCGAGCTCGTCCGGACGGCGCACCGAGGTGCCGGCCGCGGTGCGCCGCCTGCTGCCCAGTGCCGAGACGACCGGTGCCGTGACGACCTATGTCGAGCACGACGAGCTACTAGTGGCAGGCACCTCGGTCGACTGGTGGGTCGATCCCGAGGGCACTGTCCATGCCGCCACCGCCGACGGGCTGGCCAGGGGCCTGGCCTGGGCAGCGGGACGGTGGGACGTCCGGCTGGAGCTGGCCGAGGCGCTCCGCGACCCAGCCGTCGTGCCGGACCTGCTGGCCGAGCGGGCCTTCGGCGGCACCGCCCGGCTACGGGGCGAGGACTCGTGAACCAGGGGATTGCGGACGAGCACGTCGATCGATGGTTCTCACCCCTATCCGGCGCCGGATAAGGGTGAGAACCGGCGGACGTGAGGTTACTTGGTGTCCAGGTCGCGGCGGCCGAACCCGTACAGCCCGAGCGCGATCAACCCCGCGGCGAGCGCTGAGAGGATCACAAGGGGAGTCCAGGAGAACTCCTCGAGTGGCAGCCTCGCCACATGCTCGATCGGTGAGAGGTTGTGGACCCATTGCGGCAGGTCCATGATCGGACCGAAGAATCCGACGATCGTCGCGAAACCGAACACCGCCCAGGTCGCACCCACCGCGCCCGGTACGAAGCCGAACAGCAGCACCGCGATCCCGAGCAGGATGAGCAGGGCTGGGGCATAGACCAGGTGCGCGACCGTCGTGTCCCATACGTAGGCGGCATCTCCGACGGAGATGGCCGTGGCGATGCCGAGAACCAGCCCAGCGACGGCGAGCAGGACGACAACGCCCGTTGCGATCACTGTGATGTGCCCGCCCAGCCAGGCCGACCTGCTCGTCGCCGTCGCCAGCACGGGTTCAGCTCGTCCCTTGGTCTCCTCGCCGCGGGCGGCCTGGATGCCGAGGATCGCGAAGATGGCGAGCACGATCGCGAAGGACAATGCCATCGTGCTGACGTAGCCGTCGAGCATGCGGCTCGGGTCGCCCCCCATGACGTCGACCATCGTCTCGGGCAGGTCTTCGAACGCGTCCACGATGGGCTTGGTGAGCCCGCCATACACGGCAGCAGCGACGGCCAGCGCTGCGGCCCAGCCGATGAGGCCGGCCCGGTGCAGCCTGAACGCGAAGGTCAACGGTGAACGTAACCAGGGCGGGGCGGTCGGGCTTCCGCCTCGGGGGGCCATCAGACCCGCGCCTACGTCACGGTGGGTCGACAGCACGTAGCCGACGGCGGCGGTCCCGGCCGCGAACGCCACCGACAGCAGCAACGGCCACCAGCGCCCGTCGGCGTACGGGCGGGTCTGCTGAGACCAGGCAAGCGGCGAGAACCAGGACAGCAAACTGCCGCCCTCGGTGATCGTGTCACCGGCGGCTCGAATGACGTAGGCCGCTCCGAGCGCCGCGCCGGCGAGGCCCGACCCTGCCCGCGAGAACGCGCTGACCTGGACGGTGAGCGCGGTGATCCCCGCCCAGACCAGTCCGACGGCCCCGATACCGGCTCCGAACAGCAAGGCGTCGCTTGTGTCGAGGTCGGCCGCGGCCATCGCAGCGGCGACCAGCAGAGCCAGGAGCACGTTGGCGACGACGGCGATGATCAAGGCTGCGGTCAACGGTGCGTGCCTGCCGACGACGTTCGCCCGGATCAGCTCGGACCGCCCGGTCTGTTCCTCGACTCGCGTGTGGCGCGAGACTAGGAGAATGTTCATCAGGGCCGCTAGCAAGAGGAAGTAGAGCCCGTAGACGCCTGCGACGACCGACTCGATAGTGGGGTCGTCGAGGCCGAAACCAGGTCCGGCGATGATCGCGCCCATGGCGCCTTCGGTGAACTCGGTGATTACCTGTAGATCTTCCTCGGTCTGGTACAGCTGAGGGAGAGCGGCGCCGTAGTAGAAGACGAACAGGAACATCCCGAACAACCAGGCGGGCAGCTTGATCCGGTCGCGCCGAAGGTTGAACCGTACGAGTTTGCCGGTGCCGGCCAGGCCGTTGCCACGCGGCTGCCGCACTGTCGCGCTGGCAGGTTCCTGGGTGAGGGTGGTCATCACTGGGCTCCGTTACCGTTCCCGTTGTTGGCCAGTTCGTCCCCGTAGTGGCGGAGCATGAGCTCCTCGAGGGTGGGCGGGTGGCTTGTCAGTGCCCGGATGCCGAAACCCGACAGATGCCGGATCGCGGCGTCGAGGTGATTGCCGTCGACCGCGAAGTGCACCCGGCCGTCGGTGACCTCCGCGTCGTGGATGCCGACGAGGTTCTCGAGCCCGGTCACGGGGGTTGCGGTGTGCGCCTCGATAGTGGTCCGGGTCAGGTGGCGCATCTCGGTGAGGGTTCCGGATTGGACGATCTTGCCGAGCCGGATGATGCTGATCCGGTCGGCCAGCTTCTCGACCTGCGCGAGGATGTGGCTCGATAGCAGGACGGTTCGCCCTTCGGCCTTCATCTGGTTAATGACGTCCTGGAACACGACCTCCATGAGCGGGTCCAACCCGGCCGTGGGTTCGTCGAGCAGCAAGAGCTCCGCATCTGAGGCCAGCGCGGCGACGATGGCCACCTTCTGGCGGTTGCCCTTGGAGTAGGTTCGGCCCTTCTTTGTCGGATCGAGGTCGAATCGGTCGATGAGTTCGTCGCGGCGAGCCCTGTTCAGCCCGCCCCTCAGCCGGCCAAGCAGGTCGATCGCTTCGCCACCGGTGAGGTTCGGCCAGAGTTCGACATCGCCGGGCACGTACGCAAGCCGGCGGTGTAGGGCCACCGCGTCGTCCCACGGGTCGCCGTTCAGCATCGTGACCTGGCCGGAGTCGGCTCGCAGCAGACCGAGGAGCACTCGGATCGTGGTGGACTTGCCGGCGCCGTTCGGGCCGAGGAATCCGTGCACCTCGCCGGCCTCGACTGTGAGGTCAAGGCCGTCCAGAGCGCGCGTGGGCCCGAACGTCTTGACGAGCCCGGAAGTGGCAATGGTTGTGGTCATGCGGGGAAGCTATCACAGGTTTCATGAACTTGTGAAGTAACTTATAGGTGTATGAGCCGTAAGGCTGGGTCTGGAGAGGTGGTCCCCGTGGCGGGCACGTCAACTGATCATGATCGTGCGGAAGTCCTCCGCTATGTCGAGAGATTCGCGATCGTCCTGGCAAGTACGGGAATGGCCCGAATGCCGGCCCGGGTGTTCGCGTACGCGCTCATCGACGACGCCGACCGATACACCGCGAGCGAACTCGCGGAGGCACTGCGGGTCAGCCCCGCAGCGATATCCACGTCAGTACGAGACCTGGTGAACGCGGGCCTGCTCGACAGGCAGCGCGAGCCCGGTGACCGCAGCGACACGTATGTGCTGTACGACGATGACATCTGGTCGGAGATCTACCTGAAACGCGAAAATCTGCTGGAACAGTTCGAGCGCGTTGCCGCCGAGGGCATCGAACTGGTCGGCCGCGAGCGCCCCGGAGGACGACGACTGGCCGAAACTGCCGCGTACTTCGCGTTCATGCGCAAGGAGATGCCGGCATTGGTGGACCGGTGGAGGGAGTATCGAAAACAGGCCATCCGGGAGTAACCGGTGGACCAGGCGAAAGCTGCTGCTGCCTCCGGATCGTGCATGGCCCCGGTCTGTCCGGGCGCGCACGAGCTTCACCCGGCCAGATAGCCTGTGGGTATGGACAGGCGGCGCGACCCAGCCAAAGACCCACCGGAGCTCAGGCCAGTGGACGTCGACGGCGTTCGCACGGTTGCGATCATCACCGTCTTGTGGGCGCTCGCTTTCGTCGTGCTGGCGTTCTTCCGGACCGACCTGGATGAGGCGGGCCGCGGGTGGTGGATTTGGGCCTGCCTGGCCGGAGTCGGCCTTGGCCTGCTCGGCCTCGAGTACTGCCGCAAGCGGCGCGATGCGATCGCCAGGGCTGAGCTCGATGAGGAGGCGGAGGCGGGGTTCGACGACGCCGGTGACTGGGCTGACGGCGAGCTCGCCGCCCTGGCCGCCGAGGCCGATCAGCCCGACGCCGGCTTCGGACAGCCCACCCAGGAGTACTCGCCGGACTATCGCACTCCGCCGGCCGCCCCGTTGCCTGTACACCCACCGGCACCGCCCGTTCCTCCCCATCCGGGGCCGCGGGCCGGCTACGACACCGGCGAGCACACCAGGGCCTACCCGCCGGGCGGCCACGGCACCGGCGAGCACACCGGAACCCATACACCCGGCGGTCGGCCACCTCCGGGTTATGTCACCGGCGATTTCCCCGCAGTGACAGGCGACTTTCCTCCCGTCACCCGGGAAGACCGGCCGATGGCTGACGAGCCGCGACCCGCCCCCGGAACCGTCCCTACGGCGCCCCTGCCTCATGGCCCGCCGGTGCGCTCGACCCGCCCCGCCCCGCCGCCGCCGGCACCACCTGTGGAACCGCCGTACTCGGAACCGACCTATGCCGGGACCGCAGCCCCTGCCGGGTATTCGCCCGATCCGGACAGGTCGCGCAGGCATCCGCGGGACGAGGAGCTGGCCCGGCGCTACCGCGAGGAGCAGGATCGGGCGGCGGCGGGCGGATATGAGCCGCGGTCCTACCCGGAGTTTCTCCAGGACGAGGCGGCTCGGCAGGGTGATCCGACCGGAGAGTCGCCGTGGGCACACCAGCCGCCGATCGCGAGCGAGCCGCCGGCGCCGCAAGGCCCGCAGGCACCACCGCCATCCGCCGATCCAGTGCCGCCATCGCCGCCGCGGCGCGGCCCAGGATTCGACAGCGAGTTCTTCACGGATGAGCCGGCCACGGAATCCAAGCCCGGCGCGGATTTCCTGCTCGACGACGATGACGAATCCGGCGGCGAGTATCGCGGCCGCCGCGCTCGCCGCGACTAGGCGCGCATTCTGGTCGGCGAGCCTGCTGTCCGCTCCAGCGGTGACTCCTGACGTCAGGAGCGTCGGTTCGATTAGCGACTGGCCGTTAGCAACGGTAATGAGTTAACCTAAGGGATTGTGACATCTGCTGCACCCACTCGTAGCCAAGCCGGGCTGGCAAGCGTCCTACGCGTGTCGGTCATGCGGCTCGCGAGGCGGCTGCGCAACGAACGCGAAGACACCACACTCACCCTGAACCAATTATCCGCCATGGGTACGCTCGCCCGCCTAGGTCCGCTCACGCTGGGCGAGCTCGCCGCGGCCGAGCGCATCCAGCCGCCGTCGATGACCCGTACCGTCTCGGCCCTCGAGGCCCGCGGGCTTGTCGTCCGCGAGGCTGACGCGGACGACCGGCGGCTGGTCATCGTTCGGCTGTCCGACGACGGAAAGCAGATGCTGGCCGCGGACCGGCGACGGCGGGACGCGTGGCTCAATCACCGTCTCCGCGAGCTCACTCCCGATGAGCGCGAGGTGCTTCGCCGAGCGGTTCCCGTGCTCGAGAAGTTGGCGTCGTCGTGAGCCCCACGTTCCACTCGCTCCGCCACCACGACTATCGCCTCTACTGGTCCGGCATGCTGGTGTCGAACGTTGGCACCTGGATGCAGCGGGTGGCGCAGGACTGGCTGGTGCTGGTGGTGCTCGGCGCGGGTCCTGCCTCGCTGGGCATTGCGACCGGCCTGCATTTCCTGCCGTTCCTCCTGGTCTCCCCGCTGGGTGGGCTCCTCGCGGACCGCTTCGCGAAGCATCACCTGCTCAAAGCCACGAACGCATTCCTCGGTGCGGTCGGCCTGACGCTCGGCGTCCTCGTGCTCACCGACGTGGTGCAGGTGTGGCACGTGTATGTGCTGGCGTTTCTGCTCGGTGTCGGGGCCGCGCTGGACAATCCAGCTCGGCAGGCTTTCGTCTCCGAACTGGTCAAGCCGGACGAGTTGACGAACGCCGTCGCTCTGAACAGCGCGTCGTTCAACGCCGCGCGGTTGTTGGGCCCCGCGTCCGCCGGCCTACTGATCGCCGTGATCGGTACCGGGTGGGTGTTCATCGTCAACGGCCTGAGTTTCGCGGCTCCGATCATCGCGTTGACCCTGCTCCGCCGCCGGATCACCGCACCGCCGCGAAGCGACGCCGACGGTGGCCCGCTCACCAGGCTGGCCGAAGGTGTCCGATACGTTCGCGGGCGCCCCGACCTGGTCATGTTGCTGGCCATCATGTTCTTCGTCGGCACCTTCGGCCTGAACTTCCAGATGACCTCGGCGCTGATGGCCAGCGAAGTCTTCGACAAGGGCCCGGCCGAGTACGGCATCCTCGGCTCGATCCTGGCGATCGGGACGCTCACCGGAGCACTTATCGCGGCGCGGCGCCGCGGAACACCCCGCCGGCGCATCATCGTGCTCGGAGCGGTTGCGTTCGGGGTGCTCGAAATCGTCTCGGGCCTGATGCCGACCTTCGTGACTTTCGCCGTGAGCCTGGTGCCCATCGGGATCGCCGCCATGACGGTGCTCACCGCGGCCAACGCGTACGCGCAGACGACCGTGCCCAAGTACGTCCGCGGGCGGGTGATGTCGCTGTACATGATGGTGCTGCTAGGCGGCACTCCGCTGGGTGCGCCGATCATCGGTCAGGTCGCGGACCTGTTGGGCGCGCGCTGGTCGCTGCTCGGCGGGGGTGGGCTCACCGTCCTCGGCACCATCCTGGTCACCATTTCGACGGCCCGCCGCAACGGCCTGGTCCTCCGGCCCCGGCTGCGGCCGGTGCCGGGAGTCACCGTACGCGCCATCGAGCCCGTCCACCCCGACCCCTCCGGGTCCGCCGCCACCGCTGCGTAGTCCCGCCGCTACTGCGTCGCGCGAGCCGTACGCCCGCGGGTGACCGACCGGGTTGGTGGCGCAACACGAAGAACACCGTTTGGTAACGAGCTCTTGACGGGACGTGAGAGCGCTCCCACACTTCTACGCCAAGAGGTGTGGGAGCGCTCCCACTTTCCCTATGGAGGGACGGACATGAGACGTACGACACGTTGGGCGCGATTGGGTGCCCTCGCCGCAGCCGGCGCGCTTGCGCTGGCCGCGTGCGGCGGCGACGAGGACCCGAGCGGCGCCCAGGAGACCGACGACGGCACAACTGGCGAGGAGGACGACGGCAGCGAGAGCACCGAGCCGATCACGCTCACCATCGACGTTTTCGGCGAGCAGGGGTTCGGTTACGAAGCTCTCTACGACCAGTACATGGCCGAGCATCCGAACATCACGATCGAGGAACGCGGGGCCGGGCTCGGGCTAGGCGACTACAACGAGCGCCTCGTCCAGCAGATCACTGCTGGATCCGGTGCAGGAGACATCGTGGCCCTCGAGGAGGGCACGATCATCCAGTTCTACGCACAGACCGACAAGTTCGTGGACCTGGCCGACCACGGGGCAAACGACCTGCAGGGCAACTTCCTTCCGTGGAAGTGGGAGCAGGGCGCTCCCGGCGGCTTCGTGCTCGGCCTCGGCACGGACGTCGGATCGATGGCGATGTGCTACCGCAGCGACCTGCTCGAGGCGGCCGGCCTGCCCACCGACCGTGAAGAGCTGGCGCAGCGGTGGCAGAGCTGGGAGGACTTCATCGCCGCCGGCGAGGAGTTCGTCGCGGCCGACACCGGTGTCGGGTTCCTCGACGCGGCCACCAACGTCTACAACTCGATCCTGATGCAGGTCGCGGGCAACAGCAGCGGCCACACCTACTACGACACCGACAACACGCTGGACCTGGACAACCCGGATATCAAGACGGCGTGGGACCTGACCATCGAGATGATCGAGAAGGGCCTGTCCGCCGGACTCAACTCGTTCTCTGACGAGTGGAACGCCGGCTTCGCCCAGGGTTCGTTCGCCACGATCGCGTGCCCGGCCTGGATGACCGGTGTCATCTCCGGCGCGGCCGGCGATGCCGCGGCCGGACTGTGGGATGTCACCGACGCTCCCGGTGACGGCGGCAACTGGGGTGGTTCGTTCCTGGCCGTCGCCGCCGAGTCCGACCACCCGGAGGAGGCGGCGGAGCTGGTCAAGTTCCTGACCAGCCCGGAGGCTCACGTGACAGCGTTCGAGGCGCTGGGCAACCTGCCGTCGTCGCCGCAGGCGCTCGAGGATGCGGCCGTGCTCGAGGCTACGAACGAGTACTTCAACAATGCGCCGACCGGCCAGATCTTCGGTGCCGGCGCGGCCGACCTCAAGCCCGTCTACCTCGGGCCGCAGAACAACGCGATCCGGACCGCGTACGAAGACGCCTTGCGTTCGGTCGAGCAGGGCGAGCG
>DASUUU010000130.1:0-6791 GCA_036373915.1 Jiangellaceae bacterium
TAGTGGTAGTTGGCGGGCCAGCGCGTGGCCCTCCCACGGGTTCTGCCTAGAGCTCAGCCCTCGACAGTGATACCCATCTGCCGGGCGGTGCCGGTGATGATCTTTTCAGCGGCGTCCAGGTCGTTGGCGTTGAGGTCGGGCATCTTCTGCTCGGCGATGTCCCGGACCTGGTCACGCGTAATGGAGGCGACCTTGACCCGATGCGGCTCGCCGGAGCCCTTCTCGATTCCGGCGGCCTTCAGGATCAGCTTGGCGGCCGGCGGCGTCTTGGTCACGAACGTGAACGACCGGTCCTCGTAGACCGTGATCTCGACCGGCACGACGTTGCCGCGCTGCGACTCGGTGGCCGCGTTGTAGGCCTTGCAGAACTCCATGATGTTGACGCCGTGCTGGCCCAGCGCCGGACCGACCGGCGGGGCAGGCGTAGCGGCGCCAGCCTGGATCTGCAACTTGATCAGGCCTGCGACCTTCTTCTTCGGGGGCATGCTCCTCGGGTCCTTCTTCTGTGGTGCTCAGGGCCTGGGCCGGCTGGCCTGGGCCGGGACGAATTGGTACGGGGCGCTAAAGCTTCTGGATCTGGCTGAACGACAGCTCGACCGGAGTCTCACGGCCGAAGATCTCGACCAGCCCCTTGATCTTCTGGGCGTCTGCGTTGATCTCGTTGATCGTCGCGTGCAGGGTGGCGAACGGGCCGTCGACCACCATGACGGAGTCGCCGACCTCGAAGTCCACGACCTCGACCGGCTTCTTCTCCTTCTTCTCCGCCGCCGGCGCCGGCTCGCTCACCTCTGGAGCAATCCAGCGCTCGACCTCGTCGAGGGTCAGTGGAAGTGGCTGGTGGGTGTGGCCGACGAATCCGGTGACTGCGGGAGTGTGGCGCACCGCCGCCCACGACTCGTCGGTCAGCTCCATCCGGACCAGGACGTAGCCCGGAAAGCGGTTGCGCTTGACCAGCTTGCGCTGGCCGCCCTTGATCTCAGCCACCTCTTCGGTGGGGACGACCACCTCGAAGATGTAGTCCTCCATGTTGAGGCTGCTGATGCGGCTCTCCAGATTGGCCCGGACTCGGTTCTCCATGCCCGAGTAGGTCTGGACGACATACCAATCGCCGGGCTTGGCGCGCAGGGCCCGCCGGAACTCTTCCAGCGGGTCGGCGGCGGGCTCAGCCTCACCGTCCCCGGCCTCCACCGCCTCGGATTCGCCCACCTCACCGGCGTCGCTGGAAGCTGCATCAGCCGAAGTTGGTGCGATCGGGGCCGCCTCGGCATCGGCGTTCGCCTCGGCCTCGGCGGTGGTGCCAGCCCCGTCAACGACGCCGGCCTCGCCGTCCGCCTCTTGGACGGTGTCGACGAGGTCGTCGTTGTGCGACTGCTGCTCGGACACGGTAATGACTTCTTTCCTCCGTTGGGACCCTGAGACGAGGACGTGATCAGCCGAAGATCTCGAACATCGCCCACCCGAACCCCTGGTCCAGGAGAGTGACGAACACGATCATGACGGCGACGAAGAACAGCACGACCACGGTGTACGTGAACAGCTGCCGCTGGGTCGGATAGACCACCTTGCGCAGCTCCGCCACGACCTGGCGAACGAACAACGCCAGACGGGCGAACGGGTTGCGGTTCTTGGGTACCCCGCCCGGCCCAGGCTTCGCGATCTCTCGCGTATCGGTCACTGTCGTCCTCGCAGTCGAGTCTCGTCCTAATTCGGTCTGTGTGCTGGCATTTTCGAGCACCGAGCAGGGCAGGAGGGACTCGAACCCCCAACCGCCGGTTTTGGAGACCGGTGCTCTGCCAGTTGAGCTACTGCCCTTCGATGCCCGCAATCATCCGTCGAAACATTGCTTCACGCATGCTTCAACAGAGGTCACACGACCACCAGGGGTAAGAGTGTACGTGGTCGGACCGGCCTAGGTCGAACTGCACGTAAGTCGGTCGCCAACCACCCCCGTCATGATGCCAGGATTGGCTCATGACCAGCCCTGCCACTCCACCCGCGGCAGCGGGTACTCTCTCTCGCCCGCGCATCTCTGCCCGGATCGGCTCGATAGCCGAATCGGCCACGCTCGCTGTCGACGCCAAGGCCAAGGCACTCAAGGCCGCCGGCCGGCCGGTGATCGGCTTCGGCGCCGGCGAACCGGATTTCCCGACACCTGACTACATCGTCGAGGCCGCCGTCGATGCATGCCGTGATCCACGCAACCACCGCTATTCCCCGGCCGGCGGACTTGCCGAACTGCGCGACGCCATCGCCACCAAGACGGCGCGCGACTCCGGATACGACGTCGACGCCGGCCAGGTACTCGTGACCAACGGCGGCAAGCAGGCCGTCTATGAGTCCTTCGCGACGTTGCTCGACCCCGGAGACGAGGTACTGCTGCCGACGCCGTACTGGACGACGTACCCCGAGGCAATCAAGCTGGCCGGCGGCGCCCCGGTCGAGGTCCTCGCCGACGAGTCCGCCGGCTATCGCGTCACCGTCGATCAACTCGAGGCGGCTCGAACCGACCGCACCAAGGTGCTGCTGTTCTGTTCGCCGTCCAATCCGACCGGGGCCGTCTACTCACCGGAGATGGTGCGTGAGATTGGGCGCTGGGCACACGAGAAGGGCATCTGGGTCGTCACAGACGAGATCTACGAGCACCTCACGTACGGCGACGCGACGTTCGCGTCGATGCCGGTCGAGGTGCCAGAACTGCGCGACACCTGCGTCGTCCTCAACGGTGTGGCCAAGACGTACGCCATGACGGGGTGGCGCGTCGGCTGGCTGATCGGGCCGCCAGATGTGGTGCGCGCTGCGACCAACTTGCAGTCGCACGCCACCTCGAACGTCGCCAACGTCTCACAGCGGGCCGCACTCGCGGCGGTGTCCGGCGACCTGTCCGCAGTGGCGACCATGCGTGAGGCCTTCGACCGCAGGCGGCGAACCATCGTGGCCATGCTCAACGAGATCGACGGCGTGGTGTGCCCCGAACCAGAGGGTGCGTTCTACGTGTACCCGTCGGTCAAGGAAGTGCTCGACCGCCCGATCGCCGGGCGTACGCCGCGGACGAGTGCCGAACTTGCCCAGATCATCCTGGAGGAGGTCGAGGTGGCCGTCGTACCGGGCGAGGCCTTCGGCCCGAGTGGATACGTACGGCTGTCGTACGCCCTTGGCGACGACGACCTGGTCGAGGGCGTGTCGCGAATCCAGCGCCTGCTCAGCACACGCTGATCATGCAAGAGTGGGGCGACACGCCGACCGAACCGACTCCAGACAATGGACCAGCTGGGACATTTCGGCGTGTCGCCTCACTCTTGCATGATCAGCGCGGGATAGGGCGACCCGGGGAGGGGCAGCGGGTGGAAGGGGCACGCGAGCTGAAGCGGCTGCCGAAGGCGCACCTGCACCTGCACTTCACCGGCTCGATGCGGCACTCGACGCTTGTCGAACTGGCCGACGAGCACGGGGTGCGGCTGCCCGAGGCGCTGCGCGATGACTGGCCGCCCCAGCTGTCCGCGGCCGACGAGAAGGGCTGGTTCCGCTTCCAGCGGCTGTACGACATCGCCCGGTCGGTCCTTCGCACCGAGGCCGATGTCCGCCGTCTGCTCCGCGAGGCCGCCGAGGACGAAGCGGCCGAAGGCTCGGGCTGGCTTGAGATCCAGGTCGATCCCTCCGGCTACGGCGGGCGGTTCCAGGGCATCACCGCATTCACCGAACTCGTGCTGGACGCCGCCGCAGCGGCATCGCACGCGACCGGTGTCGGAGTCGCCATCGTGATCGCCGCCAACCGGACCCGCCACCCGCTCGATGCCCGTACCCTCGCCCGACTCGCAGCTCAGTACGCCGGCCGCGGCGTAGTCGGCTTCGGTTTGTCGAACGACGAGCGGCGCGGGGTGATCGAGGAGTTCGCACCGGCCTTCCGGATCGCCTCGCGCGCCGGGCTGCTGTCGAATCCCCACGGTGGCGAGCTGCGCGGCCCGGACAGCGTGCGGGCATGCCTGGACATGCTGGGGGCCGGAAGACTGGGGCACGGCGTACGAACCGTCGAGAATCCCGCTCTGCTCGATCGCGTCGCGGCCCAAGGCGTGACTCTCGAGGTATGCCCTGCCTCCAACGTCGCGCTCGGCGTCTACGGCAAGATCGAGCAAGTCCCGCTCCGTACCCTGGTGGACGCCGGCGCCCGGGTCGCCCTCGGCGCGGACGACCCGCTGCTCTTCGGTTCCCGGTTGCTCGATCAGTACGAGATCGCCCGGACGGTCCACGGTCTTACCGATGCTGAACTCGCGAATCTCGCGCGGCTCTCGATAACAGGTTCGTTAGCGCCTTCGGATCTCCGCGCCCAACTGCTGGCCGGAGTTGAGGCCTGGCTCAGCGAAGCGCCCGGGTGACAGCGCCTCCACCGCCACGAGCTGATCGTGACGCGGCCGACCCGGCCGCGCAGTGTCACAACCGGGTCAGAGTGAGCAACCCACCAGCACCGGCTCGTTGACCAACTCCACCCCGAACGCGTCCGCCACGCCACTCCTGACCTCACGGGCCAGCGCGATCAGGTCGGCGGTAGTGGCATCGCCCCTGTTGGTCAGCGCGAGCGTGTGCTTGTGCGACAACGACACCTTCCCGCCGGGACCTGAGTATCCGCGACCGAATCCGGCGTGCTCGATGAGCCAGGCGGCACTCGTCTTGACCCTCCCGTCGGCCATCGGCCACCGCGGTGCTGCCCCCGGTAACGCGGCGGCTTGCTCCGCGTCGAGGACCGGATTGGTGAAGAACGAGCCTGCGCTCCACGTGTCGTGGTCGGCTGGATCGAGAACCATGCCCTTGGACCGCCGCAGTTCGAGGACGGCGGCGCGGACGTCACCCAGCTTCGCCCGCTCGCCGATGTCAACGCCGAGCAGCCGGGCCAGTTCCGCGTACTGGACGGGGGCGCCGAGCGTGCCCTGCAGGAGTTGGTAGGTCACGCTGAGAATCACATACCGGTCCGTGCCTTTGAACCTGCTGGTCCGGTAGGCGAAGCCGCACTCTGCGTTGGCGAAGGTCCGGATCGTTCGCGCTTCGCGGTCGTACGTCCGTACCGACCAGATGGTCTCGGCGACCTCCTGCCCGTAAGCCCCGACGTTCTGCATCGGCGTGGCGCCCACCGAGCCGGGAATGCCAGACAGCGCCTCGACCCCGATCCAACCCTCACCAACGGCACGAATCACGACGTCGTCCCAGACCTCACCGGCGGCGACGGACACCAGCAGGCCGCCGCATGCAGCCAGATCGTCGGGGTCGCACCCTCGCGCGTCCACGGTGAGCCCGCGGATGCGCACCCGGATGACCGTCCCGCGGAAACCCTCGTCAGCAACGACTACGTTGGAGCCGCCACCCAGCAGCAGTACCGGCTCACCTCTGTCGTCGCATTCGTCCACCGCCTTGATCAACGCCGCCTCGCTATCGGCGTCGATCAGGCGGTCCGGCGGACCGCCAAGCCGCAGCGTCGTCAGCCCGGACAGGTTCATTCGACCTCGCGGAGCCGGACGACGGCGCGCGCCTGGGTGAGCATCTTCTGGTCGTCGACCTTGACGGTGAGTTCGACGTCTACGAGCCCGTCATCGCGGACACCGGTCACGACGCCCGAGACCGTGATGATCACGCCATGCGCATCGTCGGGGACCACGACCGGCCGCGAGAACCTCGCTCCGTACTCGACGACCGCTGCCGGGTCGCTTGCCCAGTCGGTCAGCAGCCGCGCGGCCAGCGCCATGGTGAGCATGCCGTGCCCGATAACGGTCGGCAGTCCGACATCCTTGGCGACGCGGTCACTCCAATGGATCGGGTTGAAATCACCCGACGCGCCGGCGTAACGAATCAGGTCGGCACGTGTGACGCGGAACTCGCGCTCCGGAAGTTCGGCGCCGATCTCCGGCTCAGCCATCGACGGCCTCCTCGGCCCGCACCAGTAGCGTCGCCGTCGCCGTGCATACCGCCTCGCCGTCGAGTGTTGCCACGTCACATCTGATACCCAGAAAGTCGTTGCCGGCCCGGGAACGGACCGTGTCCAGTGTCGTCGTGGTCAGCAACCTGTCGCCGGCTGTGATCGGCCTGTTGTGGACGAACCGCTGATCGACGTGGATCACTCGGGAGTACTCGATGCCCAGGTCGTCCATCAGGATGTCGAAGCCACGCAGGACGGGAATCATCGCGAACGTGGGCGGCGCGACGACGTCGGTATGACCGAGGGCGCGCGCCGCCTGCGGATCGCGGTACGCGGGATTGGGATCCGCGATCGCCTCTGCGAACTCGCGGATCTTCTCGCGGCCGACCTCGTAGGGCTGCGGTTCGTACACGCGGCCCGCGGCCGACGGATCGATGGTCATGGTTCTCGACGGTACCGAACGGTGCTGTCGAGGTGGTGGCCGGTCACGACCACGTTGGGTCGGGCTCAGCGAGTCTCGCGGTGGACGGTGTGCGTGCGGCAGCGCGGGCAGTACTTCTTCAAGTCGAGCCGGTCGGGGTCGTTGCGCCGGTTCTTCTTGGTGATGTAGTTGCGCTCCTTGCACACCGTGCAGGCCATGGTGATCTTCGGGCGGATATCAGCGCTCTTGGCGGCCACGGGTGCCTCTCAACGACGTGTATTTCGGGATGCAAGCCACACGAGGATAGCCGACCAGCGCCGCTTACTCCCAAATCCTCGTCGGCGAGAAGCGGTATGATCAGTCGCTATGACGACCGCGAGCCTGCTGCTTAGCCGGCCGCGCTGACTCCGGTGCCCGCCGGCACGGTCAGCGCGGCGGGCGGGCGTTTCATTCGCGACCGCATGGTGCCGG
>DASUUU010000131.1:0-14614 GCA_036373915.1 Jiangellaceae bacterium
AGGCGCTGAACAACCTGATCAAGCGGATCAAACGCATCGGCTTCGGGTTCCGCAACTTCGGCAACTATCGAGTCCGCGCACTGCTCTACGCCGGCAAACCCAACTGGCGAGTACTGGGCTCCATCGTCGTCCAATGAACCCGACACCCCGCCAGGATCCGAAGACCCTGTTTCGCCGGAAGGCGGAACAGGCCCTTGATCATTTGTCAGCGATTTGTCACCACACTTGCGCCAGATTTTGCACCGTACGCGTCAAGACGACCGGGTGCTCAGGCGTCTGACCTACCATCAGGAAGCACGGAGATTGGCTCGCGCAGTGCTTGTGACGGCACCGGATGGCTCCGTCTGAACAATCAGTCAGCCCACCTACGCCACTGATTTGCGGGGTTAACACCATGGTGTCTGCGGCCCACGCCATGGACGCACAGCGCTCGGCATTCCCTGCCGAGCGGGAGGCGATTTCGCAGCGATCTCAGACCGGCTGCGGACCAACACGCGCGAAGTGCTAGACGCCAGCGTCCGGGATGCGGTCACCTCCCACGTAGCAGCACGTCCGCTCGCCAAACAGCGAGTGCGGACCGCCATGGAGCTTGGTGGGCGGATACAGCCCAGCAGGATCTTCGTCACTGAACACCCTCGGTGCCGACCGACATCCCGCCCGGTGGTCTGGGCTGTGAGATGCGTTTCAGCTGAGCAAGATCGATGCCTGGTTGTCGCCGCTGCTTGTGCGTCCGCACGGGTGGACTGCTCGGCCTGTCCCTATAGCAGGACAGCTACGAACTCGCAGCCCGACTACCTCCTCCCACGACCAGCTTCGCGACTTCGTGCGGAACGAACGCCGGGTCTGACCCCGGGCTCAAACTGACGTCAGGATGCAAGGTAGGTTCCCCGTCTGGGGCCGTCGTGCGACGGATGATCGAACATCGCTCGTGTCCTGAGTCATCAAGTTACGGTGACTGGTTGGAAGCTCCCCCGGGGACTCGATGTTCGAATCATGGGCCTACTCGACGAGGACGCGAATCACGAAGACGCTGGGCATGAGGAGCCCTTTCTCCACCAATCGACGCTGCCTCCACGCGAAGCTGATCCCATCGTGCCGTAGCCCATCACGGTGCCCGAGGACGGCCGGTTGACTACGCGCTTTCGAGAGAATGCACCGAGATCGATCACGTGACCGGTGTACTCGCAGGTGTAGGTCAAAGGCCTGGCTCGGTCAGCGCCGCGATCGGCATGTGCGCTGGCCCGGCGCGCAGCGTCGGGGATTGTTCACTCCGTTCGACCTGGAGAACCGGGCCTGCCGGGTGCGGTTCGCATCGGTGACAATTACCTTGTCCGGTGCGGACGGATCTCGAGGCTGCCTTTCACGCTTCCGAGCAGCAGCAGAGCCCTGTCCGGCAGCTGCGGGCATCGGACGCATAGCGGGCACACGCCGCCTGGAGCTTCTGGCCGTGCGCGCGCCGATACGGGTCAGGGAAGCCGCAGTTGTCTGAGCTGTCGGCGGGAGGTGATGTCCAGTTTGCGGAAGATGTTGCGCAGGTGGGCTTCGATGGTGCGTGGGCTGAGGAACAGTTGTGCGCCGACTTCGCGGGACGTCGCTCCGGTGGCGACCAGCCGTGCGATGTGCAGTTCGTGGGCGGTGAGCGTGTCGGTCGGCTGGGCGGTGCGCTTGCGGGCGTGCTCGCCGGTGGCACCTAGCTCGCGGGCGGCGCGGGCGGCGAACGCTTCGGCGCCCATATCCGAGAGCAGCTGGTGGGCGGTGCGGAGTTGTTCGCGGGCGGCCTGGCGGCGGCCTTCGCGGCGTAGCCACTCGCCGTAGACGAGGTGGGTGCGGGCGAGGTAGACGGTCATCCGGCAGTCGCGGAGCTGTCCGATGGCCTCGCGGTAGTGCTGCTCGGCGTTTGGCCCGGTGCTGGTCAGCGCTCGCGAGCGTGCTTCCAGCCCGAGCGCCCACGGAGTGCCGGTGGCGCGGGCTCGCGAGCTGAGCTGTTCTAGCGCGACAGCCGCGCGCTCCGGCTGGTCGGCACGGACGCTCGCCTCGATGAGTTCAGGCAGACCCGCGCTGCTGAGCGACAGCTCGTGGGATTCGCACGCCCGTGCCGCAGCCCCCCGCGCGGCCGAATAGTTGCCCAGCCCGTTGTGGAGCACCGCCATCGCATACTGAGCCAGGGAGGCGTCCGCACCTTCGTCGGGGTGGGCGACGTCTTGGGCGGTGAGGGCGTGAAGCGCCGTGGTCTCGGCCTGGTCGCCGCGCCAGGCACTCAGGATGACGTGAGCGTGCCGCAGTTGCACGCCGCCGGTGGCCCGTGTGATCGCCGTCGCCTCGGTGGCGAGCTCATCGGCTCGGGCGAGCTCGCCCATCAGGACCGACGTGATGGACAGGAAGCTCAGTGCGGCGGGGAGCGTTGCCAGCGCACCGGCCTCGCGAGCCAGCTGGACGTTGCGGCTGGCCAGTATGTAGAGCAGCTCATCGTCGAGTATCGCCACCGCGTTGCGGCCGGCCAGCCACAGCCAGCGATCGCTCTGGCGGTCCTGCCCGGAATCCGTGCGGGGCCTGTCGCGAAACGCCTCCAGGGCGCGCCGCAGCCTGGGCGCTCCCGCCACGTATCCCCTCGTCAAGGTCGTCGCGAGGCCGTCGAGGAGCAGGTCCTCGGGTCGCGCCGGTACCCCAGGTGGGGGAGCGGCCAGGGCCGCTTCGGCGATGTGCACCGCGTCGTCCCCGCCGTTGATGACCGCTGCATCGAACGCGTGCAGGTAGGTCTCGCGGGACAGCGCCGGGTCCAGCGGGGCGAGCATCTTGGCCGCGTCCAGCAGCATCCCCGGCACGTCGGTGTCTCGTGTCAGGTGGAACGCGATTTGGGCGCGCAGCAGTTCGAGGCGGGCGCTTTGCAGGGCGTCCAGCGGCCCGGCTGCCGCGACCGCCACCAGTTCCAGAGCGGCTTCGGACGCACCTGCCTCGTGTTTGGCGTGCGCGGCTTCCAGTGCCCGGGTCGCCCGGCGGGCAGGTTCTGGGGTCAGCTCGGCCGCTTGCTGAAGGAACGCGGCCGCGGCGGCCAACCCGCCGCGGGCGCGGGCCCGGTCGGCCGAGCGCTCGAGCTCCGCAGCGGCGTCCTCGTCCGTGCCGAGTACCGACTGAGCGCGGTGCCACGCGTGCCGGTCGGGGTCGAGCTGCGGGTCGGTCGCGTCGGCCAGTGCGCGGTGTGCGCGGCGACGGTCCGGCGGCCTGCAGGTCTGGTAGACCGCCGAGCGTACGAGCGGATGACGAAACCGCACCCGCGTGTCGATCTCCAGCAACCCGGCGGCCTCCGCTGGCACGGCCGCGTCCTTGGCGATCCCCAACTGCGCGGCCGCGCGCCACAGCAGTGCCGCCTCGCCCGTTGGATCGGCGGCTGCGACCAACAGGAGCAGCTGCGTCTCGGTGGGCAGGCTGTCTGAGCGGCGCTGGAAGCTGTCCTCGACCCGACGCGGAACACTCAGCGCGTCCGGCAGTTCGAACCCCCCGGCCAACCGGGCCGGCGGCACGCTTCGAGGCAGTTCCACCAGCGCCAGCGGGTTGCCGCGCGCTTCGGCCACGATCCGATCGCGGACCCCATCGTCGAGCGGCGTACGGACCGCGGCCGCCAGCAGCGCTTTGGCGTCGGTGTCGCCGAGCCCGTCCAGCCGTAGCTGGGGCAACCCGACGAACGGGTGAACGTCACCTTCGGTGGGGTCGCGCACTGCGAACACCAGGGCCATCCGCTCGGCCGCCACCCGCCGCGCCACGAACGCCAGCACCTGCGCGGATGCCTCATCCAGCCACTGCGCATCATCGACAAGACACAGCAGCGGTGTCTCCTCGGCGACCTCGGCCAGCAGGTTGAGGGTTGCCAACCCGACCATGAACCGGTCCGGTGCGGCACCGGCTCGCTCTCCGAACGCCACACCCAACACGGCCTGCTGCGGGTCGGACAGTACACCGACCCGGTCCAGCAGCGGCGCGCACAGCTGGTGCAAGCCCGCGAACGCGAACTGCGTCTCAGACTCCGCCCCGGCCGAGTGCTCCACCCGCAAACCCAATGGAGCCGCGGTGTCACGGGCATGTTCCAGGATCGCCGTCTTGCCGATGCCCGCTTCTCCGCGCACCACGAGCGTCCCGCTGCGGCCAGCCTTCGCCTGGGCGAGCAGGTCGTCAATGGCCTCGCGCTCTGCGCGCCGGCCCAGGAGGTCGGCCAGTTTCGCTCCCACCCGAGTCTGGGATGAGTCCGTCGGTGTTGGAGTAGGTAGGTATTACCGATGCGAATCGCCATTGTTCCTGATGCTGATCGCACCTGCCAGGCGGCGTTCTCCATGCGGACGGATGGATGATCCGGATGCCGGGGTGTCGAGACTGCGCTCGAGGATGTGGCTTTCGTTGCTGGTCAACCGCGTACCGGCCGCTCGCGCTGGCCGCTCTCGCGCCGACAGTGGCCGGCTCGGTTGCGGCTGGACGCGCTGACGGTGAGAGCTAAGGGGCTTCCACCGACGCGACGTGCCGCCACTGGCGAGAGTCTGATGTCACGGCGATACCGAGTCATTCAGTCCTCGATGGCAGGAACGGCCCTGTCCTGTGAGGCCCTGGCCCCGGACCGGATCGCCGAGACGAAAGGATCAGCGATGCCCGTCAGCCCCGTCATCGAAGTCGACCAACTGAACGTCAGCTACGGCGAATTCCACGCCGTCAAGGATCTCTCGTTCCGGGTCGAGCGCGGGGAGCTCTACGCACTCCTCGGCACCAACGGAGCGGGCAAGACCTCGACTCTGGAGGTCATCGAAGGACACCGGACGGCGTCGTCGGGCACGGTGCATGTGTTCGGCAAGAGCCCGTCGGACCGGCCCGAGGTTCGGCCCCGGATGGGGATCATGCTGCAGGAGAGCGGGTTCGCAGCCGACCTCACCGTCGAGGAGTCGGTCCGGCTGATCGGCCGGCTCTCCGAACGTCGGGACACCGTGGCGAGGGTGCTCGATCTCGTCGACCTCGCCCACCGGGCCGAAACGCGCGTGGCTCAGCTGTCCGGCGGGGAGAAGCGGCGGCTGGACTTCGCCACCGCCGTGTACGGACGGCCGGAGCTGATCGTCCTGGACGAACCGACCACGGGGCTGGACATCCAGTCGCGGGACGCTCTGTGGGAGACCGTGCGGCAGCTGCGCGAGGACGGTGCGACGGTCGTGCTCACCACGCACTACCTGGAGGAGGCGCAGCAGCGGGCTGACCGCATCGGCCTGATGCACGAGGGCACCTTCCGCCGCCAGGGCACGGTGCCCGAACTGACCCAGACCCTGCCGGCATCGATCCGGTTCTCGCTCCCGCCCGGCACCCCGGTACTGCCGATGCGATCCGCTCCGATGGCCGACGGGTCGCACACGATCGACACGTTCGACCTTCAGCGGGACCTCAAGACGTTGCTCGACTGGGCGGACGCTCACGCGGTCGAGCTGTCCGGGCTGTCCGCTGCACCGACCCGGCTGGACGACGTCTTCCGTGCCATCGGCGCCGAATCGGTTCCCTCCTGACCTCGAAGGACTGCTCATGCTTCCCATCGCACAGAGCGAGCTCATCCAGCTCTTCCGAAACCGTGCCGTGCTGATCACCAGCTTGATCATGCCCGTGGCGGCGAGCGTCTTCTTCATCAGCTACCGCGACACGTTCAGCCAGATCGGCAGCCTCGGCTACGTCGCAGCCGTGCTCGTCTTCACCATCGCCGCGTTCGGTCTCTACGCCACGACGGTGACCACGCTGGCCGCTCGCCGGCAGAACCTCTTGCTCAAGCGGCTGAGGTCCACCGCCGCCGGTGACGCGACCATCCTGTCCGGCCTGGTGCTCCCGGTCAGCGTCATCGCCATCGTCCAGGTGGGGGTCATCCTCGTCGTTTTCGCCAGCGTCGGCCAAGCACCCGCCGACGCCGTACTGCTGGTGACGGCCCTGGTCGCGATGTTTGCGATGATGCTCGCTTTCGCGATCGCCACTGCCGGCGTCACGAACTCCCCAGAGCACGCGCAAGTCACCACACTGCCGATCAGTCTGGGCGTCATCGCCGTCGCCAGCTGGGTCGGGATCACCGGCACCGAGAGCCTTGCGCTGCTGAAACGGATGCTGCCCGGAGGCTCGGCTACCGAGCTGGTCGTCAACGCCTGGAACGGCGGGGTCCCACTCGCCGACTCCATGCTCCTGCTGGCTCTGACGTTGGTCTGGGTGGTGGTGGCGATCCTGCTGGCCACGCAGATGTTCCGCTGGGAGCCCCGTCAATGAGCGCCGCGACAACGACGTCCAGCGCAGACACAACCCACGAAGTACGCCACAACAGAAGGGAAACGATCATGGGACACATCACCGTCGGGAGCGAGAACTCCACCCCGGTCGAGCTCTACTACGAGGACCACGGTTCCGGCCAACCTGTCGTCCTCATCCACGGGTATCCGTTGAACGGCCACAGCTGGGAGCGCCAGACGCGCGAACTGCTCGCCGCCGGATACCGTGTGATCGCCTACGACCGCCGTGGCTTCGGCCGCTCGTCCAAGGTCGGCTCTGGCTACGACTACGACACGTTCGCCGCCGATCTGAACACCGTCATGGAGACGCTCGATCTCCGCGACGCCATCCTCGTGGGATTCTCGATGGGCACCGGGGAGCTCGCCCGCTACGTGGCGAAGTACGGCCACGAGAGGGTGGCGAAGCTCGCGTTTCTCGCCTCGTTGGAGCCCTTCCTCGTCGCCCGCGACGACAACCCCGACGGCGTGCCACAGGACGTGTTCGACGGAATCGACGCCGCGGCGAGGGGGGACCGCTACGCCTGGTACACGCAATTCTTCGCCAACTTCTACAACCTCGACGAGAATCTCGGCAGCCGGATCAGCCAGGAGGCGGTGACCGCGAGCTGGAATGTCGCGATCTCCAGCGCCCCGGTGGCGGCCTACGCCGTCGTCTCCTCCTGGATCGAAGACTTCCGCAGCGACGTCGAGGCGGTTCGCGCCAGCGGCAAGCCGGCCCTGATCCTGCACGGCACCGCCGACAACATCCTCCCGATCGACGCGACGGCCCGGCGCTTCCGCCAGGCCCTGCCCGAGGCGGAGTACGTGGAGATCGACGGCGCCCCGCATGGTCTGCTCTGGACGCACGCGGACGACGTCAACACTGCACTGCGCGCCTTCCTCGGCTGACACGCGAGGAGAGACCACATGTGCGGGACGCCCGCACGGCATCGGCGGTCGTCGCCATTAGCGTGGCGACCGCCGCCAGGCGAGCATCGACAGGCGAAAGGAAGCACCCAATGACCGCCCTGGACAAGGCGCTCGAGGCCGATCGACCGCGGTCGGACCGCCCTCGTCGACGGCGGCGCTGGGCGTGGATCACCTCCGGCGTCCTGGTAGCAGTTCTGGCCGCAGCCGGCGTCGCCATTGCGGTGTTCCAGTTCGGCCTTCCTTGGTGGATGGGGGAGGGCGACCGCAATCACGTGTACGAAAGTGACACCGGTTCCCTGCGGTACCAGGTGCACGTTCCACCTCGGTACGACGGCTCGACCCCACTGCCGGTGATCATGGCGATTCACGGCTGCGGAATGACCGGCTACGGGTTGAACTCGATGAAGGACACGACGCAGTTCAACAGCCTGGCCGACCGTGTGGGATTCATCGTCGTCTACCCGACGCAGCGGATGTTCCGCAACACGATCAACTGCTGGAACTCGGCCGACCCGCGCGAGCAGCACCGCAACAGCGGCGAACCCGCGCTGCTCGCCGGCGTTGCCCGCCAGGTGATTGAGGAGTACGACGCGGACCCGGACCACGTGCACGTCGCCGGCGCCTCGTCCGGTGCGGGAACCGCTGTCATCCTCGCCGCGACCTACCCCGACGTCTTCGCGACCGCGACGTCGGTCGCCGGCGGCGAGTACGGGTTGAACCAGGTCGACCCCGACGACCCCGACTCCACGCCGCCTGAGTACACCGCACGTCAGGCGTGGGCCCAGATGGGCGACCGGGCACGGCAGGTGCCGCTGCTCGTCATACAGGGCGAGGACGATGATCTCGTCCCGCCCCTCGTTGCCACTCGTCTCGTCGAGCACTGGACCGGGGTAAGCGACCTCGTCGATGACGGTCTGCTCAACGACAGCCTGGACCTGGTCGAAGGGACGACGAGGGTGCCCTCAGAACAGGGCAGACACGCGTACACGCACACCACCATCACCACGCCGGACGAGCTATCTCTGGTCGAGCTGTACCTCGTCCACGAGATGGGGCACGACTGGCCGGGCCCGGCCAGCGAGGGCCTATTCACCGATCGCGCCGGTCCCGACGCCAGCGCCATCGTCTGGGACTTCACCCAACGCCACCCGAAGGGATCACCGCAATGAAGACCATCTCGATTCGCGAACTCGACATCTCCCATACCACGGGGCGTTCGGGTCTGGACCTGACAAGCGCGGCACGGTGTCGCACTAGTTGGTTGGAGATCTCATGAGACAGGTCCACTTCACTCAACGGGTCGAGGCGGGAGCCGTGGCTCTGCTCGCCGTCGTCGCGGTCGTGATGCTGTATCCCGCATGGTGGTGGGTGCTGCTTGCCGCGTTCCTCGTGTTCGACCTATCGATGCTGGGATACGTGCGGTCGACCGCCGCGGGGGCGACGTCGTACAACCTGGTCCACAACTACGCGTTTCCGGCCCTCGCGGGGCTGACCGCGCTCGTGACGCAGCCCTCGTTCCCGGTCGCCTCAACGGTAGCCGGGGTCCTCGCGTGCGCGTGGGCCTTCCACGTGGGTGTCGACCGCGCCCTCGGCTACGGCTTGAAGATGCCGGACGCCTTCAGGCACACCCATCTCGGACGCATCGGCAATGACCCGCTTCATGGCGACACGGATCGCCCGGACGCTGAGCACCGCGCCGCCTGAGCCTTCGCGGGCTTCTCGCCCGAACTCCACTGTTGAACGACGTCAGAAAAGGGGACCACTGCGATGAAGACCATCTCGCTCAACGGACTCGACGTCTCGCGTATCGGCCTGGGGCCATGGGGATGTCGGCGTTCTACACCGGCGCCGGCAGCGACGACGCCGCGTCGACCCGCACGATCCACAAGGCACTGGACCTGGGGGTCACCCACATCGACACCGCCGAGGCGTACGGCCCTACACGAACGAGGAGCTGGTGGGCTGGGCTGTCAAGGGGCGCCGGGACCAGGTCGTGTTGGCCACCAAGTTCGGTGGCGGTGTCTCCCACACTGGGCGCGCGGGTCTGGACAGCTCCCCGGCCAACATCCGCGTGGCCGTGGAGGGATCGCTCCGCCGTCTGGGCACCGACCACATCGATCTGTACTACCAGCACCGGGTAGACCTCGACACGCCCATCGAGGAGACGGTGGGGCGCTGGCGAAGCTCGTGGCAGAAGGCAAGGTCCGCCACGTCGGACTGTCGGAGGCGGGGCCGGAGACCATCCGCCGTGCCCACGCCATCCACCCGGTGGCCGCGGTCCAGACCGAGTACTCGCTGTGGACCCGTGACCCCGAGGCCGAGATCCTGCCGCTGCTGCGCGAGCTTGGTATCGGCTTGGTGCCCTATGCCCCGCTCGGGCACGGCCTCCTCACCGATGAGATCCGCTCCCTCGAAGGGCTGGACGCCGACGACTGGCGGCGCACCAACCCGCGCATTGCCGGCGGCAACCTCGAACGCAACCTGCGCATCGTCGACGAGGTCCGGGCGGTCGCCGGCGAGACGGGGGGGCACTCCGGCGCAGATCGCGCTGGCGTGGTTGCTGGCCCAGGGCGACGACATCGCCCCCATCCCAGGAACCAAACGGGTCACTCGAGAAACTTGTCGGCCTCGGCGGGGAGACGCTGACCCGTGCCGGGCTCTACTTCCCCTCTCAGCTGCTCGATCCGGATGAGTACCTCGATCGTCTGACACGCATCGGCGGAGAAGTACGCCGACTCGACGTGCGCTGAGAGGCGATCCACCGTTAATCTGACACCCCCGGAGCTAGTGACACCCCCCCTGCGGGGTCACCCCAGTCTGGTCACGGTCGATCAGAGGTGCGCTGCAACCGCCGTCATGTAGGCCCGCGGTTCGGCTGGACGCGGGCTTGATGACGTGCCCGGTCAGGTTGGTCGTCGTCGTTCGATCTCGGTTTCGAGCTCTGGGATTCGGGCTTCGAGTTGAACCGTCCGGCGCGCTGAGTGGCGGCCATCTCGTCGGCGGTCTTGTCGGGTGGTTCGGCGGCGAAGATGTCGCGAAACCCGTCGGGTTTGATTTAGCCCTCGGAGCTGGTCTTGCCGTCGGGCATCGGGTAGGGGCGGACGTCGAGCACGGCTTCGGTGCTTTGCTGCCGGGGATCTGGGTTTGCAGGCCGCCGATGGTATCGCCGGTGTCGGGGACGAAGGCGGCGATGTGGATGAGTGCCTTAACGTTGGGGTTGCCGGCCGCGTTGGTGATGATGACGCCGCCGTAGGAGTGTCCAGCGAGCACATCGGGCCGTTGATGGTCTGCAGCACGCTGTTCAAGGTACGCGGCGTCAGTGTCCGCGGTGGAGCGGGTTGGCGGCGCCATCGGCCCGAATCCCCGAGAGCCAGCACGGTCGAAAGGCCGGACCTCGCCTCACCTGCAGACGCTGCGGTCTGCCGCTCGGGCGCGCCGGCCACCGCTCACGCCGCTCTGGTCTAGCCGATGTGACGCATTTCATAAGGTATGAATCTCGAAGTATATGTTATGGTTTCCATATCGTTCGAAGTTCAGATGATCGGTTGAGGGCCAGCGGCGATCCTTACCCGGTCCATCACCCGCGCGGCTACTTCCTCCCCGGGCGGTACCGGATGGCCTCGCTCGGCGTACTCCGGGTGCGGTCGGTTAGCCGAGCAGATCAGTCCAGTTTGTCGATCTGTCAGCCCGACAGGTCAATGAGAAGGGAAATATCATGATGGACAACGTAAGAGCGCCTCGTCGGCGGTTTCTGACCGGCACGGCCGCGTTGGCCGGCGCTGCCGTGATCGGTTCCGCTGTGAGTAGTGAGCGGGGTACGACTGCCGCTGCTGCGGAGCAGTCCGCGCGAGTGGGGCCTAGGGTGCTGCGCACCCCGGACATCCGGTTCGCCGGGCTGCCGGACTATCCGTTCGAGCCGAATTATGTCCGGGTCGACCTCGGCGACGGATCCGGCGCCAAGGTGCGCATGCACTACGTCGACGCGCGCCCCACAGATCCGGGTAAGGCGTCCGGGGAGACCGTCCTGCTGCTGCATGGCAATCCGTCGTGGAGTTACCTGTATCGGCACGTCATTCCGCCCCTGGTGGCGGCGGGGCACCGCTGCATCGCTCCCGATCTGATCGGCATGGGCAAGTCCGACAAGCCCACTGACCGTTTCCTGTACACCTACCAGCAGCACATGGACTGGCTGACTGAGGCCGTGTTCGACCGGCTGGACCTGCGAGACGTGACCATGGTGTGTCACGACTGGGGCGGAACCCTGGGCCTGCGGCTGCTGGCCGAGCATCCGGGCCGGTTCCGTCGCGTGGTTGCCATGAACACCGGAATGAAGACGGGCGAGGAAACGATCGCCGGCGAAGGCTGGATGTACCTCGCGCAGTGGCTGCAGTTCACCCAGCGCACCAACCCGCTGCACGTGTCACAGGTGGTCGCCAACTTCACGACGTCCGCACTCGACCCGGCAGTGCTGGCCGCCTACGACGCACCGTTCCCGGATGACGCCTTCCAGCACGGGGTCCGGCGGTTCGCTGTGCTCATCCCCATTTCGGAGCACGACGAGGCGAGTCCGGCATTCAAGGCGGCGTGGGAGGTCCTCGAGGAACTGCACACCCCGTTCCTGTGTGTGTTCAGCGATGACGACCACGTCACCGACGGGCACCACGAAGCGCTCAGTGGCCGAATTCCGGGAGCCGCAGGCCAGCCCCACAGGGTCATCACCGACGCCGCCCACTTCCTTCAAGAGGACAAGCCGGACGAGGTGGCCATCGCGGTGAATGACTTCATCAAGTCGACCGCCTACTAGATCACATTCACCCAGCAATCAACCCCAGCGGAGGAACCATCGTGGAACTCAACGAGCTCACAGCAGATCGACCGGCCCCGGCCGGTGCGCCACGCCCAGCCGGGGCGTCGCCACCGACCAGCTGGAGACGATCAGTAGGGGTCGGCCTCGGACTGGCCATGCTGGTCGGCGTGCTGGTAACGGCTTTTGCATGGCCGCCGGCCGAGTCCGCGCCACGGGACATTCCGGTTGTGATCGCCGGATCCGCCGAGGCCACCACACAGCTGGAACAGCAACTGGCCACCGCCATGCCGGGTGCGCTAGAGATCGAGCGTGCCACCGATGCCGATGCGGCCCGCCAGCTCATCCGGGACAGGGACGCTTACGGCGCCATCGTGCTTGAAAGCGACAGCTCACCACAGGTGCTGATCGCCTCGGCGGGCAGCCCAGTGGTAGCACAACTATTGAACGGCATCGCCGACCAATTGGCCGAGCAGGCCGCTGGGACGCCAGCCCCACGGGTGGAAGACGTGGTGCCACTGTCCGAGGACGACCCGCGCGGTTCGGTGTTTACCGCCGCAGCCCTGCCGATGGTGATCGGCGGCATGGTCGTCGGGATTCTCTTGTCCTTCGTGGTAGCAGGCGTGTGGCGGCGGATAGCCGGCGCGCTGGCAGCCGCGGTGACTGCCGGAGGGGTCATCACTCTCGTGACCCAAGCATGGCTCGGCGCGCTCGACGGCAACCCCTGGGCAAACGCCGGCGCCGCCGGCCTGGTCATCGCGGCGATCTCGATGACCATGATCGGCCTAGTGGCCCTCATCGGGCCCGCGGGCATCGGCATCGGAGCAGTGATCATGTTCCTGATCGGCAACTCACTATCCGGCGTCGCCTCCGCCCCGGAGATGTTGCCGACGGGCTGGGGCACCTTCGGGCAGCTGCTTCCCGCCGGAGCTGGCGGCACACTGCTCCGCTCGACTGCCTACTTCGACGGCGCTGCCGCCAGCGGCCCGGTTCTGGTACTCGCCGCGTGGCTGATAATTGGGCTGGTGCTCGCCGCACTCGGCCGACGCTTCCGGCCAGCGAGTCACCACGCCATTGCCGGCTAGCCGCTGGTGAACCCTTCGACATCCCCAGCGCCAGCCCCGTTTGCTGGAGTACTGGCCGCACATCGGGCTCTTAACCGATATGTGGGTGCCGATCGGCCTGGCAGGGCGGACGACAGCCCTGCCGGGCCGATGGCTGTTACTCCGCGGCAGCTGCCTCGTCCGCATGACGAGCGCGCGGACGTCGTACGAGAATGCTGGCGCCCGCGGCGGGCTCGCCACCCGTGGCCGACGCCGCACCGATGCCGATGCTCATGCGATGCACCGAGAGCTAGGGCGCTCGCCGGCGGCGACTCTGCGGAGAACGCCGTACCGCCATGCCGTGATCCATCGGCCTGTCGTACTGCTCAGGTACCCTCTATTCGGTGAGCCATACGGTACGAGGAGCGTGACTTATGACTTCCGTAGCACCAACGCGTGCTGACGAGAAGCGACGTCACCGGCGGCTGACCACCACGATCAAGGAATCGCTGCGCGAGATGAACATCCAGCTGTCCCTGCTCAACCACCACGTCGGCGCACACCTCGAGCTCAAGGACGCGGATCTCTACTGCCTCGATCTGATCAACAGGGAAGGACCGCTCAGCCCCACTGCCATCGCGCGCCGCGCCGGGCTACACCCCGCCACCATGACAGGCATCCTCGACCGACTCGAACGGGGCGGCTGGATCACCCGAGAACGCGACCCGATCGACCGCCGCGCCGTCGTCGTCCGCGCCCTCCGCGACCGCAACGCCGAACTGTTCCGACTCCTGTCCGGCATGAACTCATCGATGGATCAGATCTGCGACGACTACACCGCCGCCGAACTCCAGCTAGTCGCCGACTTCCTCGATCGCACGACGAAGGCCGGACGACAAGCCACCGACGAACTGGCCACCGACGGAGACAAGCAACACCCCGAACGAGGCTGACCGGCCGCAGGCCTGCAGCCGCTGGTGGACGATCCACAGATCGAAACCATCGAGGTCCGCGGCCATGACCGGGTGACCCTGGTCTACGCCGGTGGCGTTGTCGCGGACGGGCCGCCAGTTGCTGATAGTGACGAAGAGTTCCTCGAGCAACTGCACCATCTGGCCAGCCGTGCCGGCCCGACCGGGCGGCCGTTCTCAGAGACTGACCCGCAGCTGGACTTGCGGCTGCACGGTGGTCACCGGTTGACCGCGTCGGCGTGGACGACGCCTGGGTCGCCGTATGTGGTGATCCGCCGCCATCGGATCATCGACGTGGATCTGTCCGACCTGGTTGGTCTCGAGTTGATGGATACCAGGTGTGCCGAGTTTCTGGCAGCGTGCGTGCGGGCCCGCAAGAGCATCGTGGTTGCCGGCGAACAGGGTGCGGGCAAGACCACGCTACTGAGGGCGTTGTGCAACGAGATGGATTCGTACGAGTCGATCGGCACCATCGAGACCGAGTTCGAGCTGCACTTGGACCAGTTCCCGGAGCGGCACCCGAGGGTGTTCGCCTGGGAGGCCCGGCCGGGCAATGGGCAGGTGGCCGCGGACGGGACGGTCGCCGGCGAGGTCACGGTCGCGCAG
>DASUUU010000132.1:0-30685 GCA_036373915.1 Jiangellaceae bacterium
GTCGGCCTCGTCCGGCTCGTACCGCAAGATCTCGCCGCTGCCGAGGTAGATCAGCTGCAGCAGTTTGGGCACCTGGCCGTGCAGCCGCCACAGCACCAGCGCGTAGAACCGCATCTGGAACATCGCCCGCTGCTCGAAGCCTTCGCGGGGTGCGTTGCCGGTCTTGTAGTCCACGACCCGGAGCGCACCTGTGCCCGGCGCGCGATCGAGGCGATCGACGTACCCGCGCAAGCACAACCCGGAGTCCAGGGTCGTTTCGACGTACAGCTCACGTTCGGCCGGCTCGAGACGAGTCGGGTCTTCGAGGGAGAAGTACCGCCGCACGAGCTCCTCGGCGCTGGCCAGCCAACCTCGCAGCGCCGTGCCGTCGGTGTCGTCGTCGAACAGCGTGGCGATCTCGGGCTCGACCTCGAGCAATGCCTCCCACTGCGGGTAGAGCAGAGCCACCGCCTGCTCAGGCGTGCGCTCGGCCGGCGGCAGGTCGAACAGGCGCTCGAGCACCGCGTGCACGACAGTGCCGCGGGTGGCCTCGGGGCTCGGCCGCTCCGGGAGACGGTCGATCGTCCGGAACCGGTACAGGAGAGGACAGGTCATGAAGTCTGACGCGCGCGACGGCGAGAGGGTCAGCCGGAATGCCGACTCCTCGACGGTGGTGGGCGCTGCAGTCCTCATGGCAAGGGACTCTAGGGCACACCCCCGACAATCCCGGATGTGAACTAGCCTGATCGAGTGAGTAGCGGACGGTCGCGCCAGGTGATCCGGCAGTTGACCCTCGGCCGGGTGGCCGGCATCCCTATTCACGTCAGCCCGACCTGGTTCATCGTGGCCGCCGTCATCACCTTCGGCTTCGCGCCGAACGCCGAACGGGCTTTGCCCGGTCTCGGAGCGGGCATCTACGCGGTGACCTTCGCCTTCGCGGTGTTCCTGTACGGATCGGTGCTGCTGCACGAGATCAGCCACGCCCTGACGGCGAGGGCGTTCGGCCTACCGGTCCGCGGCATCTCATTGCATTTCCTGGGTGGGCATACCGAGATCGAGCGCGAATCCCCGACGCCGGGGCGTGACGTCCTCATCTCGGCCGCCGGACCCGCCGTGTCGCTGGCGGTCAGCGGTGTGGCCTTCATCGGATCGCTGCTGGTGGAGCAGCCGATCGCGGAGTACATCCTGTTCGGGCTGTGCTTCGCCAACCTGGTGGTAGGAATCTTCAATCTGCTGCCCGCACTGCCGCTGGACGGCGGGCACATCCTACGAGCCGTCGTCTGGAAGGTGACCGGCGACGAGCACCGTGGCACCATCGTCGCCGCCCGCGCGGGTCAGGTACTGGCCGCCGCGGCGCTCGTGGCGCCGTTCATCCTCGCCGAGGGCCGTCCCAGCATGTTCCTGATCGTGTGGGCCGCCCTGATCGCGATGCTGCTGTGGTCGGGCGCAAGCCAGGCTCTGGTGGTCGGACGACTGCGCAGCCGCTTGCCGAAACTGGAGGCCCGCACGATGGCCCGGCGGGCCGCTCCGGTGGCGGCCGACACTCCACTGGCCGAGGCCATCCGGCAGGCGCGCGAAGCGGGCGTGCGCTCGCTCGTCGTGGTCGACTCGGCGAATCGGCCCACCGGCCTGGTCAGCGAGGCGGCCGTGATCGCCACTCCGGAGGATCGCCGGCCATGGATTCCGGTCCGGCAGGTGGCCCGGTCCATCCAGCCGGGGATGATCCTGCCGAGCGATCTGGCGGGCGAGCGGCTGGTGGCGGCGATCAGGGCCACGCCCGCATCGGAGTATCTCGTCGTGGACGAACTCGGTGCGGTGTACGGCGTGCTCGCTACGTCCGACATCGACAATGCCCTTAGCGCTTCCTAGTCGGGCGTTTCGCCGCGTTCGGCTCTACGCTGGCGTGCCGTGACCACCGACCCCGCGAACTCCACTGGCAAGACGGACTCTACAGACCAGGTGGACTCCACCGGCTCGACGGACTCCACCGGCTCGACGGACTCCACAGACCAGGTGGACTCCACCGGCCCGAGGAAGGGCACCGGCCCGTTCCGCGCGGGCGACCAGGTCCAGCTGACCGACCCCAAGGGTCGCCACCACACCATCACCCTGCAGCCGGGCAAGGCGTTCCACACCCACAAGGGTTCGTTCCCGCACGACGCTCTGATCGGCCGGCCGGAAGGCACGGTGGTCACGTCCACCGGCGGGACGGCGTACCTCGCGCTCCGCCCGCTGCTGGCCGACTTCGTGTTGTCGATGCCACGAGGAGCGGCGGTCATCTACCCGAAGGACGCGGCGCAGATCGTCGCCATGGCCGACGTCTTCCCGGGGGCCCGGGTGGTGGAGGCCGGAGTCGGCTCCGGCGCGCTGACCATGTCGTTGCTGCGGGCTGTGGGCGAGCATGGCCTGGTGCACTCGTACGAGCGGCGCGCCGAGTTCGCCGCCGTGGCGACCAAGAACGTCGAACAGTTCTTCGGCGGGGCGCATCCGGCGTGGCGGTTGACGGTCGGGGATCTCGCCGAGGAACTGGACGAGCGTGACGTCGACCGGGTCGTGCTGGACATGCTCGCGCCATGGGAGTGCATCGAAGCGGCAGGTGCGGCGCTGGTGCCGGGAGGTGTGCTCTGCTGCTACGTCGCGACCACCACGCAGCTGGCCCGGACGGTGGAGACGGTTCGCGAGCACGGCGGGTTCACCGAGCCGGTCTCGTGGGAGTCCATGGTCCGCACGTGGCACGTGGAGGGGCTTGCGGTACGGCCGGACCACCGGATGATCGGCCACACCGGCTTTCTGATGACGTCCCGCAGGCTGGCCCCGGGAGTGACGGCTCCGCCACGGCGGCGGCGCCCCGCGCCGGGCACTCAACAGCCGGTCTAGGCACGGCGTGACGCGCGCCACGCCAGGCGGGGACCAAGAAGCAGTGGCGCAGTCGGCTCCGGCAGGTAGGGTCATGGCGTGGAGGCCTTTGCAGGCAGCTATCGGAGGTGAGGGATCGTGTCGACTCACGACGGCGGCAGCGAGCGTTCCAAGCGTGCGCCGGGGCCCGAAGACCCTGACACGTCCGCGCAGGTGTCCTTCCTCGAGGAAGAGGTAGCTGCCCTGCGCCGCCGGCTGGCCGACAGCCCGCGCAGCACTCGTGTGCTGGAGGAGCGGCTTGCCGAAACGCAGGCGCAGCTCGCGACCGTGTCGGCCCAGAACGACAGGCTGGCGGCCACCCTCCGCGAGGCCCGCGACCAGATCGTGGCGCTCAAAGAAGAGATCGACCGACTGGCTCAGCCGCCAGCTGGTTTCGGCGTGTACCTGGCGACTTATGAGGACGGCACGGTCGACGTGTTCACCGGTGGCCGCAAGCTGCGCGTCGCCGTCAGCCCCGAAGTCGAGCTCGAGTCCCTCCAGGTCGGCCAGGAAGTGATGCTCAACGAGGCCCTCAACGTCGTTCGAGCGATGGAGTTCGAACAGGTCGGCGAGGTCGTCATGCTCAAGGAGCTGATGGACGACGAGCGCGCGCTGGTGATCGGCCACACCGACGAGGAGCGGGTCGTGCGGATCGCCGAACCGCTGCGCGGTTCTGTGATGCGGGCCGGCGATTCGCTGCTGCTCGAGCCACGCTCCGGCATCGTCTACGAGCGCATCCCGAAGATCGAGGTCGAAGAGCTGATCCTGGAAGAGGTCCCCGACATCGACTACTCGGACATCGGCGGGCTGGCCCGGCAGATCGACCAGATCCGCGATGCGATCGAGTTGCCGTACCTGCATGCCGACCTGTTCCGCGAACACCAGCTGCGCCCGCCGAAGGGTGTGCTGCTCTACGGCCCGCCCGGGTGTGGCAAGACCCTCATCGCCAAGGCCGTCGCCAACTCGCTGGCCAAGGAGGTCGCCCGGAAGACCGGCGGGGAGGAGAGCAAGTCCTACTTTCTCAACATCAAAGGTCCGGAGCTGCTGAACAAGTACGTCGGCGAAACCGAGCGGCACATCAGACTGGTGTTCCAGCGCGCGCGAGAGAAGGCCAGCGAGGGCACGCCGGTCATCGTCTTCTTCGACGAGATGGACTCACTGTTCCGCACCCGCGGGTCGGGTGTGTCGTCCGACGTCGAGAACACCATCGTCCCGCAGTTGTTGTCCGAGATCGACGGTGTCGAGTCGCTCGAGAACGTCATCGTGATCGGCGCGTCCAACCGCGAGGACATGATCGACCCCGCCATCCTGCGGCCGGGGCGCCTCGACGTCAAGATCAAGATTGAGCGGCCGGACGCCGAGTCGGCGCGTGACATCTTCTCCAAGTACCTCACTCCAGACCTGCCGCTGCACCCGGAGGACCTTGCCGAGCACGGCGGCGACCGCGAGCGCACGGTGGCGGAGATGATCCAGCGAGCGGTCGAGCGGATGTACGCCGAGACGGAGGAGAACAGGTTCCTCGAGGTCACGTACGCCAACGGCGACAAGGAGGTCCTGTACTTCCGCGACTTCAACTCCGGCGCGATGATCCAGAACATCGTCGACCGGGCGAAGAAGATGGCGATCAAGGACTTCCTCGAGACGGGCGCCAAGGGCCTGCGGGTCCAGCACCTGCTGACCGCGTGCCTTGACGAGTTCAAGGAGAACGAGGACCTGCCCAACACGACGAACCCGGACGACTGGGCCCGGATTTCCGGAAAGAAGGGCGAGCGCATCGTGTTCATCCGCACGCTCATCTCCGGCAAGACCGGTTCGGAGGCCGGCCGCTCGATCGACACGGTGGCCAACACCGGCCAGTACCTGTGAGCAGCCGATCGATCACGTTCAGCATGCCGAGGGGTGCCGTACCAGGCCTGTGCGGGTGGTACGGCACCGGCACGCCTGGTGGGGTGTCCGCCTCGGCGGGCCTTGCAGCCGACGAGTCCGCTCGCGCGGGTCGTCTTCTCGTCGGGGGCCCCTCTCCACGTAGTCTCGATACATGAGCGCTCGCCGGATCGTCGGGATCGAGACCGAGTACGGCATCGCCGTGCCCGGCAACCCTGCTGCCAACTCGATGCTGACTTCGTCGCAGGTCGTGAATGCGTACGCCTCGGCGACGGCCAGGGCCCGCCGGGCGAGGTGGGACTTTGAGGAGGAGAGCCCGCTGCGCGACGCCCGCGGGTTCGAACTGTCCCGGGACGCCGCGGACCCCAGCCAGCTCACCGACGAAGAGATCGGGCTGGCCAACGTCATTCTCACCAACGGGGCCCGCCTGTACGTCGACCACGCGCATCCTGAGTATTCGTCGCCGGAAGTGACGAACCCCCGCGATGCAGTCATCTGGGACAAAGCAGGCGAACGAGTCATGGCCGAAGCCGCGCGGCTGGCCGGCCTGGCTCCCGGTACGGCGCCCATCCAGCTCTACAAGAACAACGTCGACAACAAAGGCGCCTCCTACGGCTGCCACGAGAACTACCTGATGAACAGGTCCACTCCGTTCGCGGAGATCGTCCGGCACCTGATCCCGTTCTTCGTCTCGCGCCAGGTCGTCAGCGGCGCCGGGCGGGTCGGAATCGGTCAGGACGGCAGCAAGGACGGATTCCAGCTCTCGCAGCGGGCCGACTACTTCGAGGTCGAAGTGGGCCTCGAGACCACCCTGAAGCGCCCGATCATCAACACGCGGGACGAGCCGCACGCCGATCCCGAGCGCTACCGGCGGCTGCACGTGATCATCGGAGATGCGAACCTCTCTGAGCTCTCGACGTACCTCAAGCTCGGCACCACCTCGCTCGTGATCTCAATGATCGAGGACGGCTTCCTCGGCGTCGACCTGTCCGTCGAGCGGCCGGTGAGCGCGCTGCACGAGGTATCGCACGACCCGTCGCTGTCGTACTTGATCACGTTGAAGGACGGCCGCAAGCTCACCGCCGTCCAGTTGCAGATGGAGTACGCCGAGCAGGCGCGCAAGTTCGTCCAGGACCGGTACGGGCAGGACGTCGATCCGGTCACGGCCGACGTGCTCGACCGCTGGGAGGCGGTACTGGCAGCGCTCGAACGCGATCCGATGGAGCTGGCCGGCCAACTAGACTGGGTCGCCAAGCTGGCCCTGCTCGAGTCGTACCGCGACCGCGACGGTTACGACTGGTCCCATCCCAAGCTGCACCTCGTCGACCTGCAGTACTCGGACGTGCGTCCCAACAAAGGGCTGTACCACCGGTTGGTGTCGATGGGCCGGATCGAACGCCTGGTCGACGAAGCCGAGGTCGTGCGAGCCATCCAGGAGCCGCCCGAAGACACCAGGGCGTACTTCCGCGGCAGGTGCCTGGCTCAGTACGCCAGGCACGTCGCCGCAGCGTCCTGGGATTCGGTCATCTTCGATCTGCCGGGACGCGACGCCCTGCAGCGGGTGCCCACCCTCGAGCCGCTGCGTGGGACGAAGACCCATGTCGGCCTGCTGCTGGATCGCTGCCGGACCGCGGAGGAACTGCTGCACGAGCTCTCCGGCAGCTAGACCGGGTCGACATTGGCCAACCGGGACGATCGGTGTCGCAGACGCGTGTTCGGAAGGGCACCCTACGAGGCGCTGGCGGTGATCGGCCGGCGGATCGGGTGATTCGCTCAGGGCGGACGGTTCCGGGCGCGTAACGATCCCGCGAAACGTCGGTCGGGATAGGTAGGGTCATGCCATGAGACCGCGCGAGTTCTCGGAGGTGAACCATGGCGCGTGATACGAGTGGCGGGCAGCAGCGCAAGCAGCCGCGCCGGAGTGATGATGCCGAAACCAACGAGTCGGCGGAGGTCTCCGAGGAGCTCAAGGAGCGGCAGGACAAGCTGGCCGAGGACGTCGACTCGGTGCTGGACGAGATCGACGAAGTGCTCGAAGAGAACGCGGAGGACTTCGTCCGCGGATTCGTTCAGAAGGGCGGAGAATAGGTGGATCTTTCGACATCGACCGGGCTGCCTGCTGCGTTCATGCGGCCGGGAACATCGTCTTTCACCGACTTTCTGGCCAGCTACGCGCCGGAGTTGCTGCCCGGTCGGCGCACCCCACCGAGCAACGTGGTGGGCACCGAGATTCCGCACGGCACGACGATCGTTGCGGTGACCTACCCGGGTGGTGTGGTCATGGCCGGCGACCGGCGTGCCACCATGGGCAACATCATCGCCCAGCGCGACATCGAGAAGGTGTTCCAGGCCGACGAGTACTCGGTGGTCGGCATCGCCGGCACTGCCGGGCTGGCCGTCGAAGTTGTCCGGCTGTTCCAGCTCGAGCTCGAGCATTATGAGAAGGTCGAAGGCACGGTCCTGTCCCTCGAGGGCAAGGCCAACCGGCTCTCGCACATGATCCGGGGAAACCTCGCCCTCGCGATGCAGGGCCTCGCGGCGGTGCCGCTGTTCGCCGGTTACGACCACGCCGAGCAGGACGGGCGCATCTTCTCGTACGACATCACCGGCGGTCGCTACGAGGAGCACTCGTTCTACGCGGTCGGCTCGGGGTCGCTGTTCGCGCGCGGTGCTCAGAAGAAGCTGTACCGGCCCGACCTCACGGCCGACGAGGCCGTCGTGGTGTGCATGCAGGCCCTTTACGATGCCGCCGACGACGACTCCGCGACCGGCGGTCCGGATCTGCAGCGCAGGATCTATCCGGTCGTGGCCGTGGTGGACGGCGACGGATACCGTCGACTCGAGAACGACGCCGTAGGCCAGGTCGTCGAGCGCGTGGTCACGGGTCGCGACGAGCGTCCCGACGGACCCAACGCCCCCCTTGAGTAATCAACTCACGCAGCCGCCACTAACCGAAGGGACTTGAGCGTCCGTGTCGATGCAGTTCGGATACGTCTCGCCGGAGCAGTTCTACAAGGACAAGGCCGACTACGCCCGTAAGGGCATCGCCCGCGGCCGGTCCGTGATCGTCATGCAGTACGAGCACGGCATCCTGTTCGTGGCCGAGAACCTGTCCCGGTCCCTGCACAAGATCAGCGAGATCTACGACCGCATCGCGTTCGCAGCGGCAGGGCGTTATCCAGAGCTGGAGAGCCTGCGCATCGCCGGAGTGCGGCTGGCCGACCTGCGCGGATACTCGTTCGACCGGGCCGACGTCAACGGCCGCGCGCTGGCCAACACGTACGCGCAGACCCTCGATGCCATCTTCACCACCCAGCCCAAGCCGTACGAGGTCGAGATCGCCGTCGCAGAGGTCGGCGACACCGCCGCCGACGATCAGATCTATCGGCTGACGTACGAGGGTTCGGTCGTCGACGAACACGGATACGCGGTGATGGGCGGCGCCGCGGACCTGGTCAGCCGGTATCTGTCCGAGAGCTACCGGGAAGGTATGAGTTTCGAGGACGCAACCCGGCTCGCCGTCGATGCGCTGGCTCGCGACAACGCGTCCGGCGAGGTGCGACAGCTCACCACCGACGCGCTCGAGGTCGCCGTGCTCGATCGCAACCGGAAACGGCGCAAGTTCAAGCGCATCCCGCAGCCGAACCTTCGCGAACTGCTAGGCAACGGCCAGGCGCCGTCGGCCTCCGGGGCCGATGCGTCCCGCGAGTCGGCGGCGCCGTCGCCGGATGCGCCGAATGAGGAGCCACCGGCGAGCTAGCCGGTCCGCGTACACGTAGGCTGGTGGCATGGATCGCCGCATCTTCGGGCTCGAGAACGAGTACGGCGTCACGTGTACGTTCCGGGGCCAGCGGCGGTTGTCACCTGACGAGGTCGCGCGGTACCTGTTCCGGCGGGTCGTGACGTGGGGCCGCAGCAGCAACGTCTTTTTGTCCAATGGCGCCCGGCTTTACCTCGACGTGGGCAGCCACCCCGAGTACGCCACTCCCGAGTGCGACTCCGTCGTCGACCTGGTCACGCACGACAAGGCCGGCGAGCGGGTGCTCGAAGGGCTACTGGTCGACGCCGAGAAGCGGCTGCGGGAAGAAGGCATCGCCGGCGACGTCTACCTGTTCAAGAACAACACCGACTCGGCCGGCAACTCGTACGGTTGCCATGAGAACTACCTCGTGGGGCGGCACGGCGAGTTCTCGCGGCTGGCGGACGTCCTGATCCCGTTCCTCGTCACCCGGCAGATCATCTGCGGAGCCGGCAAGGTACTCCAGACCCCGCGCGGCGCTGTATACGCGGTGAGCCAGCGCGCCGAACACATCTGGGAGGGTGTGTCCAGCGCGACCACCCGCAGCCGTCCCATCATCAACACCAGGGACGAGCCGCATGCCGACGCAGAGCGATACCGCCGGCTGCACGTGATCGTCGGCGACTCGAACATGAACGAGTGCACGACTCTGCTCAAGGTGGGCGCGACCGACCTCGTACTTCGGATGATCGAAGCAGGCGCCGGGTTGCGAGATCTGTCGCTGGAGAACCCCATCCGGGCGATTCGGGAGATAAGCCATGACATCACCGGCCGCCGCAAGGTCCGGCTGGCGAACGGCCGCGAAGCGTCTGCCTTGGAGATCCAGGAGGAGTACTACACCAAGGCTCGGGACTTCGTCGACCGTCGCAAGGTGTCGACTCCGGTGATCAAGCGCGTCCTCGACCTCTGGGAGCGCGCGATAAAGGCCATCGACTCCGGGGATCTGTCTCTTGTGGAGCGGGAGATCGACTGGGTGACGAAGCTTCGCATGATCGAGCGGTATCGCGAGAAGCACAATATCTCGCTGACCCATCCCCGCGTTGCGCAACTCGATCTCGCGTATCACGACATCCATCGCCGGCGAGGGTTGTACTACCTGCTTGAACGGCGCGGAGCGGTGGAGCGGGTCTGCCACGACGTGGCGATCTTCGAGGCCAAGTCGGTCCCGCCCCAGACGACTCGAGCCCGGCTGCGTGGGGAGTTCATCCGGCGGGCCCAGGAACGCCGGCGCGACTTCACGGTCGACTGGGTCCACCTCAAGCTCAACGACCAGGCTCAGCGGACCGTGCTCTGCAAGGATCCGTTCCGGTCGGTCGACGAGCGTGTCGAGAAGCTCATAGCCAGCATGTAGCCTTCTCACTTGATTCTCAGCAACGCGAGCTACGCTCAAGCTGCGTTGTACGGTTCTCTTTCGATAGGAAACTTCTTGCGTAGATTCCCAGCCCTGGTCATAGCCGTGCTCGGGACCGCCGTGACGCTCAGCGCGTGCAGCTCGGACTCCGACGGCGGCAACGGTGGCGAACTCGGCGCCTCCGGCGATTTCGGGGACAAGCCCGAGATCACCGTGCCGTCGGAGGACCCGTCCGAAGAGCTCGTCGTCGACGTTCTCGCCGAAGGCGACGGTGCCGAGGTCGCTTCCGGCGACTACCTGGTCGTCAACTACCTGGGCCAGACGTGGGAACCGCGCGATCCGGCCGACATACCCGATGACCCGGCAGCTGCGGGTGCCGAGCCCACCGACGAGCCCACCGACGAGCCCACCGAGGATTCAGCGGACGCCGCCGACGACTCGGACGGTCCGGTGCCGTACATCTTCGACAACTCGTACGACCGCGGCGAGCCCGTCGGCTTCTACGTCGGTGTCGGACAGCTGATCCCTGGCTGGGACGAGGGGCTGGTAGGCCAGCAGGTCGGTTCACGGCTGCTCCTGTCGATCCCCCCGGAGCAAGGCTACGGCGGCCAGGAGGGTCACGACCTGGCCGAGGACACACTGCTGTTCGTCGTGGACATCATCGAGGCGTTCAACGCCGAGCTCGCGATCTCCGGCGACCCGGTCGAGGACCTGCCGGAGGATCTTCCAACGGTGTCCGGAGACGGTGTGGAGGAGCCGGCGATCGATTTCGGCTCGGCCGGCGAGCCGGTCACGGAGTCCACCTCTGATCTGCTGGTCGCCGGCGATGGGCCTGAGCTCGGCGGCAACCTGGTGGTGAAGGTCGTGACAGCGTCGGTCGAGACTGGCGAGGTTGCGTACTCGTCGTGGCAGCAGAGCCGGGTCGAAGTCATTCCGCAGGCGGACGTGGCCTCGATTCCCGGCTTGGCCGAGGCACTGGAAGGCCAGGCCGAAGGATCGCGAGTGCTGACCCGGATTTCGGCGGCCGACAATCCCGGGGCGGACGGTTCGGAGGGCGAGCCGATCGTCATCCTCATCGACGTCGTGGGGAGCTACTGATGGCGCTGGAGCGTCCGGAGATCGACTTCCCCGACTTCGCGCCGCCCGACGAGCTCATGACCGAGGACATCGTGGTAGGCGACGGCGCCGAAGCGACGGCCGGCTCGACGGCCGTCGTGCACTACGTCGGCGTCGCCTACTCGACCGGCGAAGAGTTCGACGCCTCGTGGAACCGCGGCACGCCGTTCTCGTTCCCGCTCGGTGGTGGGAAGGTCATCGCCGGGTGGGACCAGGGCGTGCAGGGCATGAGGGTCGGTGGCCGGCGCCGCCTGGTGGTCCCGTCACATCTGGGGTACGGCGACCGCGGCGCGGGCGAGGTCATCGCCCCTGGCGAGACGCTCATCTTCGTCGTCGACCTGCTCGGCGTCCACTGATCGGACTACAGCAGGGTGGCGGCGTGGCGGCCGGCCGCGGCTGCCGCGAGGAAGTACTCGGTGTCCTCGTCGAGTCCGCGGCCCATCGTCGACAGCCTCACCGGGGTTGACCGCAGCGCGTCCAGCAACCCGTCCAGGGCGACGGTGACGATGCGGTGCCGGACGAGCGACGCGGCCTGCTCGCGGACCGTGTCGCCGAACGGTCCCGGAAGATCCGGTACGACGACGTCTGCCGCCACTAGCGCGACCCGGCCATACGCGGTCAGGCTGTGGTGCGACACGCCCTGGTGACGTTCCCGGCGGTCGCCGGAGCTGATCCGCAGTGACGCGACCGGTCGCCCGTCCAGCACCGCCGCTGCGTTCACCGCCTCGCCGCAGGCCACGCCCGAGAATCCCCACCGGGTGCCGGTGCCGAGATTGCCCGGCCCCTGCGTGACGACGGCCAGGTCGGCGCCGAGCACGTGCCGGGCGGCCAACAGGCCAGTGTGCAACGTCACCGCCTCGGCGTCTCCTCCGAACGCCTGGCCGACCGTCACGCTGCCGGCCAGCCAGCCGGCGTCCCGCAAGCCGGAGACCGTCCGGCTGAACCACAAGGGCAACGCGCCGCCGTCGGTCATCACGTAGGCGGCGCGGGCCTGCGGGGCGACGTCCCGAATTCCGGCCAGCACAGCCGGGAGCGCCGAATGTAGATCCGCCGTGACGACCGGCATGCCGGCCAGCGAATCCGCGTCGCGCAGCACCTCATGGTGCGGAGAGTCCTGCTCGTCGACACCAAGGACGGTCGCCTGCAGCGGGGTGTACCTGGCCTTCACCAGATGCCCCGGACCAGGCGGCGGATCGTCCGGCAGCCGGTCGGGCAGCGCCACGACCAGCGCGTACCCGCCGGTGCCCAATCCCAGCGCCAGTGCGGCGGTATTGAGCAGGACCCGGTCGCCGACCCGCGGATCGCCGACCAGATCCGGGTAGGCTAGGGCGACGATGGGATCGCCGCCGCCGTCCACAATCACCGTCAGCTCACGGGCACCGGCCCACACTCGGCGAACCGACGCCACGACACCACTACGCCATCGGACCACGCCCCGAGGCTAGTGACTCGACTAACCTCTCGGGTGGGAGGGGAAGGGACTGGCGGTGAATCAGGCTAAGAGCGAACGGCTGATGAACCTTGTCATCTGCCTGCTGGTCTCCCGTGGCTACGTGCCGAAGAGCCGGATCCGGCAGGTCGTCGGCGGTTACGGCGAACAGTCTCCAGAGGCCTTCGAGCGCATGTTCGAGCGCGACAAGGAGGAGCTTCGCGAGCTCGGCATCCCGATCGAGACGGGTTCATTCGACCCGTTCGGCGACGAGGAGCCGGGATACCGGATCCGCCGACAGGACTTCGAGCTGCCCGAGATCAGCCTGGAGCCGGACGAAGCAGCGGTGATCGGCCTGGCCGCCCGCGTATGGCAACACGCCAGCCTGGCCGAGGCCACCAGCAGAGCGGTGCTCAAGCTGCGGGCAGGCGGCGTCGAGACCGACACCTCGGCGCTGGCTGCCATCGAGCCGAGGGTGGCCGTCGAGGAGCCCTCCTTCTGGCCCATGTGGGAGGCGGTACGCGACCGTACTCCCGTCAGGTTCTCGTACCGGAAGAACCCCACCGGGCGCGCCATGCAACGCTCCCTGCAGCCGTGGAGTGTGCTGTCCTGGCATGGCCGCTGGTACGTCGTCGGGCACGACCTGGACCGCGACGGTCCCCGCATGTTCCGGCTGTCGCGGATTGCGGGTGAGGTCAAGCCCGCCGGCGGGCCGGGGGCGTACGACGTACCGTCGGCGGAACAGGTCCGTGAAGCCGCGGGGGCACTGGCGCCCGCACGGCAGACGGCGAGCGCCCGCATCCGCGTCCGCCAGGGCAGCGGGAACGGCCTGCGGCGGCGGGCGACGGGCGTCCGAGTCGGTACCGACGGCTGGGACGAGCTGAGCGTGCCGTACTCGGATGGCGGGGTGCTGGCTGAGGAACTCGCCGGATACGGCGGCGACGTCGTGGCCGTGGAGCCGGAGGACGTGCGAAAGCGCGTCATAGAGCGCCTGCGTGCCGTGGTGGAGGCGGCCGCGTGACCCAGCGAGCCAGCGGAGCGCAGCAGCAGGTGGCCCGCCTGCTCTCACTCCTGCCCTACCTGCTGTCGCATCCGAACGCGCGGGTGGCCGAGGTGGCCGAACTGTTCGGCGTGAGCGAGCGGCAGATCATGCGCGACCTCAACGTGTTGTGGTTCTCGGGCCTGCCCGGACTGGCCATGGGCGACTACATCGAGGTTGACATGGACGCCGTGGAGGGCGACGGCGTCATAAGCGTCTCGAACGCCGACTACCTGGCCAGGCCGTTCAAGCTGGGAACCGACGAGGCGCTTGCCCTGGTGGTGGCGCTGCGGACGTTGGCGGCAATGCCGGGCTCGTACGACCGGGGAGCCATCGACCGGGCGATCGCGAAGCTCGAGCAGGCAGCGGGCTCGGCCGCAGAACGGGCTACCGCCGTGCGGGTCGAGGTGGATGGCGACTCGGTGGCGGAAGTGGCGGCCGTCGTCCGGCAGGCGCTGGACGAGAAGCGGCGGCTGCACCTGTCGTACTGGGTGCCGGGCAGGGACGAGACGACGGAACGGGACGTCGACCCGATGCGCCTGGCGCTCGCCGACGGGCGACTCTATCTCGAGGGGTGGTGTCGGCGCGCGGAGGCGGAACGGTTGTTCCGGCTGGATCGGGTGGCCGCGATCTCGATCCTCGACGTTCCGGCGTCGGTCCCACCGCAGGCCCGAGCGCGGGACCTCAGTGCGGGCATCTTCCAGCCGTCGCCGGACGACGAACTTGTCACCCTCGCCGTCACACCGGCCGGCCGGTGGGTGGCAGAGTACTACCCATGCGAGTCCGTCACCGAGACCGACGACGGAGGCTTGATCATCCAGCTGCGGGTCGCCGACCGCCGATGGCTGCGCCGCCTGGTGCTGCGGCTGGGCGGCACCGGCCGGGTGGTGGAGCCGGCCGACCTGGCAGCCGAAGTGGTGACCGAGGCCAGGGCCGCACTCGCGGTCAACGAATCGCCGCCAGGGCTGGGGTGAGGCCGGTGTCGACGGCTGCCATCGTGTTGTGGATCGTTGCCGGACTGCTCTTCATCGGAGCGGTCACGCTGGTCGGGCTGTCGGTGCGCGCGGTGTGGCGGAAGCTGGGCGGACTCGCCCGTGAGGTGGGTGGGCTGTCCAGCGACGTCGAACACGCCGTAGGATCGCCCCGCAAGTGAGCGAGCTCGGCCGTTTATGGCATCAGGCGCGCCGGACATACCATTGAGGTCAGGCCATACGAGGAAGAGGTCACACCATGGGCAACATCGGACCCTGGCAGCTGTTGATCGTCGCTCTGCTCATCCTGCTGCTGTTCGGCGCCCGGCGGCTGCCCGAGCTGGCACGCGGACTGGGGAGCTCGCTGCGGATCTTCAAGGCCGAGACCAGGGAGATGATGGACGACGACAGCAAGCCGGCCACTCCCGAGGTCGGCACGGCCGAGCGTCCGGCTGAGCCGCCGCGTGCTGCCGAACCCGCGCCGCAGGCGGAGTCCGCCGAGCGGCAGGGTGAGTCGTCCAACCGCGACGCCTGATCAGGGGCGGCGGGGTCGTGGCGACCATACTCGGCCGTCGCGGTAAGGGGTCTCACCCGAAGAAGGACCCCGAAGGGCGAATGACCCTCGGGGAGCACCTGCGCGAGCTCAGGTCGCGGCTGGTCAAGGCCGGGCTGGCGGTTGTCCTGTTCGGCGTCGTCGGCTTCGTCTTCCGGAACCAGATCATCGAGTTCCTGACCGACTCGATGTACGAAGCAGCGGCCCGTACCGGCGCAGAAGCGACCCGGGCGACATACACCAGCCCGACGGATCCCCTCTTCGTGCCGCTGCGGATCGCGATGATCACCGGTCTGGTTCTCGCCGCACCGGTGTGGATCTACCAGCTGTGGGCGTTCATCACCCCGGCGCTCTACCGTAATGAACGGCGCTGGGCCGCGGCGGTCGTCGGCGCCGCCGTGCCGATGTTCGGTGCGGGGGTCGCCCTCGCCCTGTGGATCATGCCCCGGGCCTGGGAGTTCCTGCTCAGCTTCACCCCGACCGACCTCGTCGACAATCTGATTCCGTTCACCGAGTACCTCTCGTTCGTCATCCGTATCGTCCTGGTGTTCGGCATCGGTTTCCTGCTGCCGATCTTCGTCGTCCTGCTGAACGCGGTGGGGGTGCTACGACACGAGACGCTGTCGTCGGCGCGGCGCTGGGTCATCGTCGGCATCTTCACCTTCGGTGCCGTCGCGACCCCGACGGGTGACCCGTTCACCTTGATCATGTTGGCGACGCCGATGTGGCTGTTGTTCGAGGCGGCGGTCGTCGTCTGCCGCATCATGGACCGGCGCCGCGACCGTTTGGTCGGCGCCACCCTGGCCGACGACGAAGCCACCCCGGTCGAGCAGTTGGGGAAACTCGGGCGCAGCGACGACGACATCACCTGACGTCGCCGGTTGATCACGTTCAGCATGTGCAGCCCTGCCGTACCAGGCGCGTGCGGGTGGTACGGCACCGATTGATCACGTCCACCAGGTTTGTCGGTACTTCAACAGGCGCCTGCGGGTGGTGCGGCACCTACCGGCATGTGAACGTGATCGACCGGCGGCGGGAGTGCCGGTTGGGGCCGGGCGGGCGCTAGTGTTCGGGCGTGGACCGTGAAATCGCCCTGCTCATCAACCCGACGTCGGGGGGTGGCCGCGGTGCGCGAGCCGGCGAGGCTGCGGCAGCCCGGCTGCGCGGCGCCGGCCTGGCCGTCCGCGAGTTGATCGGCCGCGATGTCGAGGAGAGCCAGGATCTGGCCCGCGAAGCCGTCGAGCGCGGCCCAGCCGGGCTCGTCGTCGTCGGCGGCGACGGAATGATCCATCTCGGCCTGCAGGCCGCCGGCGGCACCGACGTCCCCTTCGGGGTGATCCCCGCGGGAGGAGGCAACGACTTCGCCAGGTCGCTGGGCATCCCGCTGAACGACGCCGAGGCAGCTGCCGACGTCGTGGCCGCCGGTCATGAGCGCAAGATCGACCTGGGCCGGGCCGGGGGACAGTGGTTCGGCTGTGTGGTCGCCGCCGGGTTCGACGCGCGCGTCAACGACCGGGCGAACCGGATGCGCTGGCCGCACGGCCGAATGCGGTACAACCTGGCCATGCTGGCCGAGCTCGGCGTATTCCGTCCGGTCCGGTACCGGATGGACCTGGACGGGCGGCCCTGGGTGACCGACGCGATGCTGGTGACCATCGGGAACGCGGCCAGCTACGGCGGCGGCATGAAGGTGACGCCGGATGCGTTGCTCGACGACGAACTGCTCGACGTGCTTGTCGTCAAGCCCATCTCGAAGCTCCGGTTCCTGACCGTGTTTCCCAAGGTGTACTCCGGAACCCACGTGCGGTTGCCGTACGTGGAGGTGCGCCGGGCGCGGCGGGTGCACATCGAGGCGGATTCGATCGTCGCCTACGTCGACGGCGAACGGTTGGGTCCCTTGCCCCAGACCTTCGAGGCTGTCCCCGCTGCGCTCCGGGTCTTCGTCCCCAGCCCACCCCGCTGATCATGCAAGGCGGGTTCGACACGCCGTTTTGTCCGTTACGTGCTGACCTGCACAAGCCGGACATTTCGGCGTGTCGAACCCGCCTTGCATGATCAGCGCGGTGAGGTAGGTAGCGTGGCGGTATGAGCACGCCCGCGGAGCGGTATGCGGCCTCGCGGCTGCGCCAGGCACAACGGGCGAGCGCGCTCGGCCGGTTTGCCACCGGCTACGACTTCACGCTCGACGATTTTCAGGTGCGGGCCTGCGAGTCTGTCGAGGCCGGGCGGGGAGTTCTTGTCGCGGCTCCAACGGGCTCCGGCAAGACCGTGGTGGGGGAGTTCGCCGTTCACCTCGCGCTCGAACAGGGTCGCAAGTGTTTCTACACGACGCCGATCAAGGCGCTGTCCAACCAGAAGTACCACGACCTGGTGGCCCGGCACGGCGCCGCCAACATCGGCCTGCTGACCGGCGACAACAGCGTCAATGGCGAGGCACCCGTGATCGTCATGACGACCGAGGTCCTGCGCAACATGCTCTACGCGGGTTCGACGACGCTGGCCGGGCTCGGTTACGTCGTGATGGACGAGGTGCACTACCTCGCCGACCGCTTCCGGGGCGCGGTCTGGGAAGAAGTGATCATCCACCTTCCCGAGTCGGTGACCGTCGTTTCGCTGTCCGCCACCGTCTCCAACGCGGAGGAGTTCGGCGAGTGGCTCTCGACCGTGCGCGGCGACACCGACGTGGTCGTCGAGGAGAACCGTCCCGTACCGCTGTGGCAGCACGTGATGGTCGGCTCCCGGCTCATGGACCTGTTCGTCGAGGGCACGGGGGACGGTCGGCGCCGGGTCAACCCGCAATTGCTGCGGTATTCGGAGAGTGCCTCCCGCGGGTCCCGTGCCGGGCGGGGACGTCCACCGCGGGGAGGCCACCGCCCCCGGCGCAACGGCGGTGCCTTCACGCCCGGCCGGGTGCAGGTTCTCGAGCGGCTCGAGCGCGAAGGGCTGCTGCCGGCGATCACGTTCGTCTTCAGCCGGGCCGGGTGCGATGCCGCCGTAATGCAGTGCCTATCCGCAGGGCTGCGGCTCACGACCCACGACGAGGCGGACGAGATCCGGGCCATCGTCGAGGACCGGTGCGCCGACATCGCCGACGAGGACCGGCGCGTCCTCGGCTACCACGACTGGTTGGACGGTCTGGAGCGTGGCGTCGCCGCTCACCATGCCGGCATGCTGCCGACCTTCAAGGAAGTCGTCGAGGAGCTGTTCGTCAGAGGGCTGGTCCGGGCGGTGTTCGCCACCGAGACGCTGGCACTCGGCATCAACATGCCCGCCCGCTCGGTCGTCCTTGAGCGGCTCGTGAAGTGGAACGGTGAAACGCACGCCGAGGTCACCCCGGCGGAGTACACCCAGCTGACGGGACGCGCGGGCCGGCGGGGCATCGACGTCGAGGGACACGCGGTGGTGTTGTGGCAGCCGCAGTTCGACCCCATGGCGGTCGCTGGACTGGCGTCGACCCGCACCTATCCGCTGCGCTCGTCGTTCCGCCCGTCCTACAACATGGCAGTCAACCTGGTCCGCCAGGTCGGACGGTCCGCCGCCAGGGAGCTGCTGGAGTCGTCGTTCGCTCAGTTCCAGGCCGACAAGGCCGTCGTCGGGCTGGCCCAGCAGATCCGCAGGCACGAGGAGGCGATCGACGGCTACTACGAGGCCATGAGCTGCCACCTCGGCGACTTCGAGGAGTACGCGCTGCTGCGGCGGGCCATCGCCGACCGCGAAGCCGAGTTGGCGCGACAGGGCACCGCTTTGCGCAGGGCTGCCGCGGTGGAGTCGCTGGAGCGGCTGCGGCCCGGTGATGTCGTACGGGTGCCGTCGGGCAAGTTCGCCGGGCTGGCGGTCGTCCTCGATCCCGGCATGCCGGGCGGGCGCAGCGGCGATGGTCCACGACCGACCGTCCTCACCGAGGCCCGCCAGGTGCGGCGGCTGTCGCTGACCGACTTCCCGGTGGCCGTCGAGCCGCTCACCCGGCTGCGCATCCCGCGCTCGTTCAATCCCAAGGTGGCCGCGTCCCGGCGGGATCTGGCGGCGACGTTGAGGGCCAAGGCGCCGGAGGACAGTGCCAGGCCGCACCGCCGCCGCGGGCCTGCGTCCGCTGCCGCCGACGACGAGCGGCTGCTGGAGTTGCGCCGGGAGATGCGCGCTCACCCGTGCCACGGCTGCGCCGACCGCGAGGAGCACGCCCGGTGGGCCGAGCGATGGCTGCGGTTGAGGCGCGACACCGAGAAGCTCCAGCGGCGGGTGGAGTCGCGGACCAACTCCGTCGCTCGCCAGTTCGATCGGGTGTGTGCCCTGCTACAAGATCTCGGCTATCTCCGCGGCGACGAGGTGACACCACCCGGCCGCCGGCTCGGGCGCATCTACGCTGAGCTCGATCTGCTCGCCGCCGAGTCGTTACGCGAGGGGTTGTGGGACGAGCTGGACCCCGCGGAGCTTGCCGCGTGCGTGTCGGCGCTCACCTACGAGTCGCGCCAACCCGATGACGTCTCTCCGCCGGTGGTGCCGGGCGGGCGGGTGCGTGCCGTGCTGGGCGACATGGTGCGGCTGTGGGGCGAGCTCAAGGAACTCGAGTCCGACCATGCCCTGGACTTCCTGCGCGAGCCGGACCTCGGCTTCGCACAGGCGGCCTGGCGGTGGGCGAGCGGGCACCGGTTGGAAGCGGTGCTGGTGGACGGCGACCTGACCGCAGGCGACTTCGTGCGAGCCGTCCGGCAGCTGCTGGACCTGCTGGACCAGGTCGCGGACGCGGCCGGCGACACCCCGTTGCGCGATACCGCCAAGCTCGCTATGGGCGCGCTCAACAGGGGAGTCGTGGCCTACGCGACGTTGGGGTGATCAACGGAGGATCCGTCCCGGGTAGCCGGGATGAACAGTTCTTGGATCATGGACGGACGGTCAGCGGGTTAGGGCGTTAAGGAGCCGATTGAGCGGATTATCCAGATTCCAGCGCTCGCTGAGTGTCACCAGCGCCTCCGGATCGCGCGGTTCGCGCGGGAGTGCGTCGTCGAGTTCGGGGAGAGGGACGTCGGTTCGCACGTGAACCACGTCCGGGGCGACCTTCAGGTAGTCGGCGGCTTCGGCGAGCCGGCGCCGGATGGTCGGCGACATCTCTGCGGCCGGGTCGTCGATGGCCTCGAGCAGTCCTTCCACGCTCCCGAACCGCCCGATGATCGTGGCCGCCGTCTTGTCGCCGACACCTTTCACACCGGGCAGGCCGTCGCTGGGGTCGCCGCGCAACGTTGCGAAGTCGGCGTACGAACGTCCCGGAATGCCGTACTTGGCCGTGACGGCCGCCTCGTCGATCACTTCGTGCCTGCCGACCCCGCGGGCGGTGTAGAGCACCCGAACCCCGCGCGCGTCGTCGACCAACTGGAACAGGTCCCGGTCCCCGGTGACGACGTCCACCGGGCCGGGATCGCGAGCGGCGAGTGTGCCGATCACGTCGTCGGCTTCGAACCCCGGAACACCGACGTGGGCCAGTCCGAGGGCGGTCAGGACGTCGATGATGATCGGCACCTGCGCTTCGAGCGGGGCCGGGACGTTCTCGGCGCCGGTCGCGGAATTGGCCAGCCGGTGCTCCTTGTACGAGGGAAGCAGCGCGACGCGGAAGGCCGGCCGCCAGTCGGCGTCCAGGCAGGCCACGAGGCGATCAGGTGACCTAACGCTGATCAGGTGAGCAACGAAATCGAGCAGGCCGCGCACCGCGTTGACAGGGGTGCCGTCCGGGGCGGTGATCGAATCGGGTACGCCGTAGTAGGCGCGAAAGTAAAGCGATGCGGTGTCGAGCAACATCAGCCTGCCGCCGGCGGTGGCGTTCATGGGCGCTAGTCTCGCGCATATGTCGACCACTGAGCGCCTGGCCAGGGCCCAGCAGGCCACTGCCGCAGCGGGACTGGACGCCGTCCTGGTCACGCCCGGGGCAGATCTTCGCTACCTGACCGGCTACGCGGCGATGCCGCTCGAGCGACTCACCTGCCTGGTCGTACCGGCCAGCGGCAAGCCCACCCTGGTGGTGCCTAAGCTCGAGCGCCCGGCGGCCGAAGCATCGGGCGCGGGCGTGGCCGCCGAGATAGTGGACTGGCCGGAGACGGCCGATCCGATCGCGCTGGTGGCCGGGCTCCTGCCCGCCGCCCGCCGGGTCGGGCTCGACGACCACATGTGGGCCGAGAAGGTTCTGCGGTTTCGCGCGGCGATGCCGGCGACGGAGCAGGAACTGGCCGGGCGAGTGCTCAGCGAACTGCGGGCGCGCAAGGACGGCGACGAGATCGCGGCGCTGCGCGAGGCGGGCGCCGCCATCGACCGGGTGCACGCTCGGATGGGGGAGTGGCTTCGCCCAGGGCGGACCGAGCGCGAGGTGGCCCGCGACATCGCCGATGCCATCGTCGCGGAGGGGCACGTCCGGGTTGACTTCGTGATCGTCGCGTCGGGTCCGAACGGCGCCAGCGCGCACCACGAGGCGAGCGACCGGGTCATCGAGACCGGGGATCCGGTCGTCGTCGACATCGGCGGTACCACCGAGGCGGGTTACTGCTCGGACGAGACCCGGACGTATGCGGTGGGGGAGCCGCCTACGGAGTACGCGGAGGCGTACGCGGCGCTGCTCGCCGCCCAGGTCGCCGCGTGCGAACACGCCGGGCCCGGAGTGACGGCCGAGTCGGTCGACGCGGCGGCCCGGTCGGTCCTCGAAGAGGCCGGCCTAGGGACGTACTTCATCCACCGGACGGGGCACGGAATCGGACTAGAGACGCACGAGGAGCCCTACATCGTCGCGGGAAACTCGACGATTCTCGAGCCGGGAATGGCGTTCTCGATCGAGCCGGGGTTCTACCTGGCCGGCAGGTACGGCGCCCGGATCGAGGACATCGTGGTGGTCACCCCGGAAGGTGTCGAGCGCCTGAACCTACGTCCGCGCGAGCTAGCGGTGCTCTAGCCGGTCAGCGCGCGCAGGGCCAGATCGACGTCCGCCTCCGTCGTGTAGAGGTGGAACGACACGCGCACATTGCCGCCGCGGACGGCGGCGCGAACACCGGCGGCGGCCAGCCGCTCCTGCGCCCGAGGGACGTTCACCGAGACGATCGCTGAGTCGCCCTCGGGAAGGCCCAAACCGGCGCGGAACCGGTTCGCGAGCCCGACGTCGTGCTCGTTAATGGCGGCGATGCCGACTTGCTCGATCACTTCGAGCGCCGGCGCGGTGCCGACCCAGCTGAACCACGCAGGGGAGATGTCGAAGGCTCGCGCGTCCGAGGCCAGGCGTAGCGGAGGGCCGTAGTACGAGGCGTGCGGATCCGCGCCGGCCCACCAGCCGGCCTGCGACGGCACGAGCCGCTCACGCAACTCCGGGCGCGTGACGAGGAACGCCGTCCCGCGCGGCGACAGCAGCCACTTGTAGGCACCGCAGACGAGCGCGTCACACCGGCCGGCCTCGACTGGAAGCCAACCGCACGCCTGGGTGGCGTCTACGACCGTCATGGCCCCGGCTGCTGCCGCGGCCGACTGGATCGCGTCGAAGTCGGCGACCTCACCCGTCGCCGATTGCACGAGGCTGTAGGCGACCAGGTCCGTACTCTCGTCGATCGCCGCGGCCAGCTTGGCGGCGGGCACCGTCCGCACCTCCACGCCGCGGTGAGCCTGCGTCAGCCACGGGAACAGGTTGGAGGTGAACTCGATGTCCGGCGTCACCACCCGCGCGCCGTCCGGCAACGCCGAGGCTATCGGCGCCAGCAGTTGCGACACCTGGGCTCCGGTCGACACGTCCGCCGGCGAGACACCGGTCAGCCGGGCGAACGATGCCCTCGACCGCCCGATCGACGCCCCCCACGGTTCCCAGTCCGATCCTCCGACCCGCCACTCCGCCAGGGCGGCCTGCAGCGCGTCCCAGGCCGGACGGGGCGGCAGTCCGTAGCTGGCGGTGTTGAGATAGCCCGGTTCCGGCTCGAAGAGCGCCTGCGCGGCGGTGAGGTCCACGAGCGCCATCCTGTCACTCGTGCCGGAGTGCCGACTAAGGTGTCTGCTCGTGGAGGAGATCGACCGGCAGATCGTCAACCTGCTGTCCCGTGACGGCCGGATGAGTTACACGGACCTGGGCAAGGCGACCGGCCTGTCGACCTCCGCCGTCCACCAGCGCGTCCGCCGGCTCGAAGAGCGGGGCGTCATCTGCGGCTACACCGTCGTCGTCGACTACGACGCGATCGGGTTGCCCCTCACCGCGTTCATCTCGATCAAGCCGATGGACCCGAGCCAACCCGACGACGCACCCGAGCGCCTGGCCGACTTCCCGGAGATCGAGGCGTGCCATTCGGTCGCAGGCGACGAGAGCTACATTTTGAAGGTCCGCGTCGGCACCCCTGGCGAGCTGGAAGAGCTCCTGGCCCGCATCCGCACCAAGGCGAACGTGTCCACCCACACCACGATCGTGCTGTCGACTCCGTACGAAGCCCGCCCGCCGGCACAATGAGGCGCACACCCGAAAGGCTCTGCCGTTGACAACCGATGCCGTGCTCGGCCCTCCCTACACCGCGCGGACGATCGAGCTGACTCCAGACGAGGAGGGCGAAGTCGTCGCCACTCTGGTGAGCAGGAGCGCGCCCGAGCCGACCGGCCAGGCGGTGTTGTACGTCCACGGCTACGTCGACTACTTCTTCCACGACCACGTCGCCCAGTTCTGGGTCGACGAAGGGTATGACTTCTACGCGCTGGATCTGCGCAAGTACGGGCGGTCGCTGCTGCCGCATCAGACCCCCAACTACTGCACCGACCTGTCTGAGTACGACGAGGAACTCGACGAGGCGGTACGTCTCATCCGGGACGAGGACGATCACGACACTCTCTTGGTCATGGCGCACTCGATGGGCGGGTTGGTGACGTCCCTGTGGATTAACCGCCGGCCGGCCGGCACCGTGGACGCGCTGGTGCTCAACAGCCCATGGCTCAGTCCGCACAACGCACCGTGGGTCGAACGGAATCCCGCGACCCTGCGCGCCGTAGAGGCGTTGGGCGCCATTCGCCGGCGGCTCGTTCTGCCGATGCGGATTTCGCCCCACCACGGCCACAGCATGCACCGGGACTTCCGAGGCGAGTGGGACTACGACCTCACGTGGAAGCCCCACGCGGGCTTCCCGGCGCACGCGGGTTTCGGCCGAGCCCTGGTGCGCGGACATCGAGAGGTCGCCCGCGGGCTCGACCTGCGGTGTCCCGTTCTGCTGGCGTGCTCGACACGCAGCGTCCGATCCACTCGGTGGGGAGACGACATCATGCGTGCGGACGCGCTGCTCAACGTCGAGGACATGGTGACCCGGGGCGCACACCTCGGGCGGCATGTCACCATCGTTCGCGTCGACGGCGGGGTGCACGACCTCGCGTTGTCCGCCCGGGAGCCGCGGGAGGAGTATTTCGAGCAGGTCCGCAGGTGGTGCCAGGCCTACGTCCCGGCCGGGAATGACCCGGCGTCCTGATAGGTTCCGTTGATCGTGCTCGAGACATCGTCGGCTGTCAGATCGGACCGGACCTGGATGGTCGCCCTCGCGGCCGCACTCTGGGGTACGTCGGCATTGATGCGAGAACCGCTCACCGGGGAGCTGGGCATGGCCTCGTCCACGGTGGTGTTCGCCGAGCATTTCGTGCTCGTGCTGTGCCTGCTCCCGTGGCTTCCGGCGGCTCTGCGGGCCTGGTGGGCATCCTCCATCCGCACGAGAGTCGCCATCGTTGTCATCGGGGCGGGTGCATCCGCGCTGGCCACGACCCTGTTCACGGCGGCGTTCGCGACCGGCTTCGCGATAGACGGCCGGCCTGATGTGATCACGCCGGTGGCCTTGCAGAAGCTGCAGCCGCTGGTCGCCGTTCTGCTCGCGGCCGTGATCCTCGGCGAGCTGGTCCGGCCGCTCTTCTGGATGTTCGCGGTTCCTGCCCTGGCCGGCGCCTGGTTCCTGGCCTTCCCCGAGCCGTTCGACGTGACCCTGCGGACGGCGGAGGCGTCGCTGCTCGCGCTCGGCGCTGCGGCACTGTGGGCATCTGGAACCGTGCTGGGCCGGTTCGTCGGCTCGGAGCTGTCAGCCACCCATATCACGACGTTGCGGTTCCTGTTCGGCCTGCTGACGATGATCGTCGTGGTCGGTGTCCGGAGTGAGCCTTACACGGTGCCGTGGGACGCGGTGCCGTACATCATCCCGCTCGCGTTGATCGTTGGGTTGCTGGCGCTCAGCCTCTACTACCGCGGGCTGCGGCACACTCCGGCGTCTCGGGCGACGTTCGCCGAGCTGGCATTCCCCGTGACCGCGGCGGCCGTCGGGGTGGCGCTGGGCCGCAACCTGACATGGAACCAGTGGGTCGGCTTCGCGATCCTGCTGGTGGCGGTGACTGCGCTGGCCCTGCACGAGAACCGTAGCCGGCGGCCCGCGGTCGCCGTCCCGGACCGCATCGAGGACGCGATCCCCGCGGCCCGCTAGCACCCCTGACGTTCGATCACGTTCAGCAGGTTTCTCGGTGCTTCACCAGGCGCGTGCGCCTGGTACGGCACCGGCACACCTGCTGAACGTGATCGAACGTCAGCTGAAGGCGGAGTGGCCGGTCAGCGCCTGGCCGATGACGAGCTGGTGGATCTCGGACGTGCCCTCGTAGGTGAGGACGGACTCGAGGTTGTTGGCGTGCCGCATGACCGGGTACTCGAGCGTGATGCCATTCGCGCCCAGGATGGTCCGGCAGGTTCGGGCGATCTCGATGGCCTCGCGGACGTTGTTCAGCTTGCCGAGGCTTACCTGCTCGGGGCGGAGCTTGCCGTCGTCCTTGAGCCGGCCGAGGTGCAGGGCGAGCAGGAATCCCTTCTGCAGCTCGAGCGTCATGTCGGCCAGCTTGGCCTGGGTCAGCTGGAACGAGGCCAGCGGCCGGTCGAACACCTCGCGGTCGGCCGCGTAGGCGATGGCGGCCTCGAGGCAGTCACGGGCCGCGCCGAGCGCGCCGAACACGATGCCGAACCGGGCCTCGTTCAGGCAGGACAGCGGCCCTCGCAGCCCGGTGACCTCGGGTAGCACGGCGTCGGCCGGCAACCGGACGCCCTCGAGCACGAGCTCGCTGGTGATCGAGGCCCGCAGCGACAGCTTGCCGCCGATCTTCGGTGCCGAGAACCCGGGCGTGTCGGTCGGCACGATGAATCCTCGGATGCCGTCGTCGGCGCGGGCCCACACCACTGCTACGTCGGCCACCGAACCGTTGGTAATCCACATCTTGGTGCCGTCGAGCACCCACTCGTCGCCGTCGCGCCGGGCGCGGGTGCGCATGCCGGCCGGGTTCGACCCGAAGTCGGGTTCGGTGAGCCCGAAACAGCCGATCAGCGAGCCTTCGGCCATGCCCGGCAGCCAGCGCTGCTTCTGCTCCTCCGAACCGAACTTCCAGATCGCGTACATCGCCAGCGACCCCTGCACCGAAACCAGGCTCCGCACCCCCGAGTCGGCGGCTTCGAGCTCCATGCAGGCCAGGCCGTACGACACGGCGTTCGTCCCGGCGCAGCCGTACCCGGTCAGGTGCATGCCGAGCAGGCCGAGCTTGCCGGCCTCGCGAGCCAGCTCGAGCGGGATCTCGCCGGCCTCGTACCACTCGGCGATGTGCGGGCGGACCCGGTCGGCGGTGAACTTCTGAACGGTCTCCGCGATGGCCTGCTCTTCGTCGGTGAGCAGGTGATCGATGCTGAGCAGCTCTAGGGGCGCGGTCATTGGTGTTCTCCCTTGACGAGGCGGACGGCCGCCTCTTCGATCTCATCCTCGCCCAGCAGCACATGGTGCGCGGCGGGGCCGAGCGGAACAAAGCTATCCCGGCTGGTGACCCGGCCCATCGGGCCGCAGAAGCCGGCGTCGACCAGCGCCGACAGCACACCCTCGGAAACGCCAGCGGACCGTCGCGTCTCGTCCACGACCAGGACCCTGCCGGTCGCCCCGGCCTCGCGGACGATGTCGTCGACCGGCAGCGGAGCGAGCCACCGCATATCGACGACACGAGCCTCGATGCCCTGGGCGGCCAGGCGGAGGGCGGTCCGAAGGCTCATCCGGACCCCGTTGCCGAACGTCACGAGCGTCAGGTCGGCGCCGTCGCCGTAGGTCTGCGCCTGGCCCACGGCCACGTGCCGATCAGTCCAGGCGTCCGGTGGCTGGTAGGGATCGAGCCACCCGCCGTCCCCGTCCTCGTACAGGTCGCGCGTGTGGTAGAGCGCGATCGGCTCGACGAAGACGCACACGGAGCCGTCCACCGCCGCGCTCGCCCAGCAGGTACGCAGCATCGCCGCCGCGTCGGAACCACGCGCGGGGCACGCGATCACCAGGCCTGGGATGTCGCGCAGGACGCCGAGAGCGTTGTCGTTGTGGAAGTGGCCGCCGAAGCCCTTCTGGTATCCGAGGCCGGCGATGCGCACGACCATCGGGTTGCGGTACCTGCCCTGTGAGAAGAACGACAGCGTCGCCGCCTCGCCGCGTAGCTGGTCCTCGGCGTTGTGCAGGTAGGCCAAGTACTGGATCTCCGGGACGGGCACTAGTCCGGCCAAGCCGGCTCCGAGCGCCAGGCCGAGAATCGACTGCTCGTCCAGCAGCGTGTCGAACACCCGGCCCGTGCCGAAGCGCCGGGCCAACCCCCGCGTGACGCCGTAGACACCGCCCTTGCGGCCCACGTCCTCGCCGAAAACCAACACGCGCGGGTCCGCGGCCAGCAGATCGCCCAGCGCCGTCGTGATGGACGCGGCCAGGGTCAGCCCGCCCCGCTCGCGCTGATCACCGGCACCGTCCGGCTGCTGAGCCTCGGAAGTGCCGATGATCACGGGGTTGGTCGCCAGTTCGGCGACAGCTTCGGCGACGGCGGACGGTCGCCGAGGCGCCAATGGCTCCATGACCTGCTCGGCCGTTGCCAGCCGGGGCGCGTCGGACAGCTCGTCGATGACCTGCTCGACGGCGCCCGCCGCCGCGTCGTACCGCTCGAGTAACTCCGCCGGCGTCACAGCGCCGGCCTCGACCAGCGCAGTGGCGGTGCCGAGCAGCGGATCCCGCGGGTAATCGGCCTCGATCTGCGAAGGCGTGCGGTAGCTGATCTCCGCGTCGCTTCCGGCATGGCCGATGAAACGTACGGTCGGCAGATGAAGAAACGCCGGCCGTCCTGACCGGCGGACGTACTCGGCCGCGGCCAGCGCCGTGTCGTAGGTGGCGGCCACGTCGAACCCGTCCGTTGCGAAGTACCGCAGGCCGGGCCGGGAGCCATAAGCCTGCTCGACCCAGCCTTCCGGCGTGCGGACGGAGATGCCGAGCCCGTTGTCCTCGCAGACGAACAGCACCGGTACCGGCAGCCGCTGGTAGGCGGTATGGAGCGCGGTGTTGATCGCGCCCGTAGCCGTCGAATGGTTCGCCGAGGCGTCGCCGAACGAACACACGACAACCGAGTCAGCCGGCCACGGCGGTGCGACGCCGAGCTTGGCGGACCGCCGCAGCGACACCGCCAGCCCTACCGCCCGCGGCAGGTGGGAGGCGATCGTCGAGGTCTGCGGGATCACGCAGAGCTCGGCGTGCCCGAAGACCTTGTGCCGGCCACCGGCGATCGGCTCGTCCGCAGCGCACAGCAGGCCCAGAAGGACGTCCCGTACCGGTGTCGAGCCTGGCACCTGGGCCGCGCGGGCCTGGTAGAAGCCACCTGAACGGTAGTGCAGCAGTGCCGGATCCGTCGGCCGCAAGGCCGCGGCGAGCGCAGCGTTGCTCTCATGCCCTGACGAGCCGATCGTGTAGAAGCCCCGCCCCTCGGACTGCAGCCGCCGCGCGGCGAAGTCCAGCTGCCGACTCGTCGCCTGCGCGTCGAACAGGTCGAGCGCGGCGGCGACGGTCAACCGGCTGCCGGGCCGCACCGGATCGTCGGGCCGGGACGCCCGGCCGACGGGCTGTACGCCCGTGACCGGCAGGTCGGCAACCGCGGCCCGAAAAGCTTCGTCGAGCGGGTTGTCCGTCACTCGCTCAGCCGGACGTCCAGATCCGGCTCCAGTTCGGCGACGTCCATCTGCGCCTTCTGGAGCTTCCCAGAGTAGTCCCAGTTCATCGACTGCCAGCGGGTGAACTGGTCGAGCACCCACATCCCGGACTGGCGTGAGCCGTTACCGGACTTGCCGTTGCCGCCGAACGGGAGGTGTGCCTCGGCGCCGGAGGTCGAGTTGTTGATGCTGACCATCCCGGCCGAGATCTTCCGCCGGAACGTGAACGCCTCCTTCGGGTCGTTGGTGTAGATCGACGAGGACAGCCCGTAACCGGGGGCGTTGGCCAGCTCGAGCGCCTCGTCGAGCGTCGAGTACGTCGTGACGCCGACGATCGGCCCGAACGTCTCCTCGTCGAAGATGGCATCACCGGGCCGGACACCGTCGACGATCACGGGGTGGTAGAAGAGCCCGGCGGACGGATCTGCGGAGAATCCCGCGCGCGGGTTGTCGGTAGTGATGCGGCCGGTCGCGCCGTGCACCGTGTGGTGCGGCTGTAGCCAGCTCAGGTACTCCTCGTACCGGTCGGCGAACTTCTGATCTAGCAGCGGGCCCATGAGTACGTCCCCGGCCGGATCACCGACGACGGCGCTCTCGACCGCCTTGGTGAACCGGGCCAGGAAGTCATCGTGCACTGATTCATGCACGATGACCGTGCCGAGTGACGTGCACCGCTGGCCGGCCGTACCGAAGCCGGAGAACAACGCACCCTCGACGGCCAGGTCGAGATCGGCGCTCGGCGTGACGACGAGCGGGTTCTTGCCGCCGAGCTCGAGGCACGCGGTCTGCAAGTGGCGGCCGGTCAGCTCGCCGATCAGCCGGCCCACGGCGGACGAGCCGGTGAATCCGACCTTGTCGACGTCTCCGGCGTCGAGAGCCCGCTCCAGTCCGGCGAAGGTGGCCGGGCCGTCGGCGTAGACCACGTTGAACACGCCGTCGGGCAGCCCGCCCCCGCGGACGAACAGCTCATGAAAGGCACTGGATGCGGCCGGCGAATACTCGGCGGGCTTCCACACGATGGTATTTCCCGCCAGCAGCGCCGGGACGATGTACCACGACGGAACCGCCACCGGGAAGTTGCCCGCGGTGATGACGGCAACCGTCCCGACCGGGTTGCGGAAGGTGAACAGCTGCTTGTCCGGCATCTCCGACGGGACCGTCTGTCCGTAGAGCCGGCGCCCCTCGCCCAGGAAGAAGTCGCAGGTGTCGATGATCTCCTGTACCTCGCCGAGCGACTCGGCGTAGGGCTTGCCGATCTCTGCCGTCACCACGCGGGCCAGCGCTTCCTTGTTGGCCCGGACCACCTGGGCGATGTTCGCGATCGCCTGACCGCGCACCGGAGCGGGGACGTCGGCCCATCCGGTCTGCGCCTGCGTCGCCGCGCGGGCGGCGTCGACGAACGTGTCCGCATCGCCGAGCGAGACGGAGGTCGCCACCTCACCGAGGTTCGCCGGGTTACGGCGTTCGAAGCTGCCACCCGATCCCTCGGACACCGCGTTGCCGGCGATCACGGAGGAGACGTGACGGTTCATGTGTGCTCCTAAGGTTGCTGCACTTCAGGCTGCTGCGGCCAGTCTGCCAACGACTCGGTCGAGTGCGTCCAGCCCGACCTGCAGGTCGGCCTGGCTCACGTCGAGAGCGGGCCGGAACCGCACGGAGCGTTCGCCGCAAGGGAGCACCAGCACGTGCTCGTC
>DASUUU010000133.1:0-5545 GCA_036373915.1 Jiangellaceae bacterium
TGCTCGGCTGCGATCGCGCGCCGTGGAGTGGGCGCGGCCGAGCCGATACCGGTGCCGACGCGTCGCTCGTCGGGGTCCAGCGCGACGGCGAACGAGGTCACCGCGATCACCATCGCGTTCCGGGTCCCGATCTTCGCAAACTCCTGAGGTCCCCGGGCCGTCGGCACCAGCACTGATTTGATCAGCTCATCCGGCTCGAGCGCGTTGCGTTTGACCCCGGTGAAGAACTCGCCTACCGGGATCGTCCGCAGACCCCGGACCGACTCGACCTCGACCACCGCGTCACCAGCCAGTAAAGGTGGGTGGGCATCACCGGCCGGTGACGCGGAGCCGAGGTTGCCACCTACCGTGCCGCGGTTGCGGATCTGCGGCGAACCGACAGTCCGGGACGCGACGGCCAGCGCCGGCAGAACCGCACCGAACTCCGATATCACACGGCTGTAGGTGACACCGGCGCCGAGTCGGATCCTCCCCCCATCCATCTCCCAATGGCTGAGCTCCTCGACGCCGGTGAGATCAAGCAGGGCGGCGGGGCGGACCCGATCGAAGTTGAGGTCGACCATCACGTCGGTGCCGCCGGCAATGGGGACCGCAGCCGGGTTCTCGGCCTTCGCCACGAGGGCGTCGGCCCAGGTCCGGGGCTGCAGGAAATCCATCGTCACCGCCTTTGGTGCATAGCAGTACACAGCGGGGACGGCGGCTGTGGCCAGCGGTACACGTACGAATCAAGAGCTCTTGCCGGCCCGCGAGTTGTACGATCCTCCAAAGGGGTGCCCTATGAAGCTCCGCGACCTCGTCGACCATCCGGGACTCGGACTGACCGTCCTGCACGGAGACGACCGGCTCGATCGGCCGGTCAGCGCCGTGTTCACCACAGACCTGCTCGACCCGAGCCGTTACCTCACGGGTCGGCCGCTGGTTCTGAGCGGCCTGATGTGGCGCCGTGACCCGGCCGACAGCGACGCCTTCGTGCGGGCGCTAGCCAACGCCGGCGTCGTTGCGCTGGCTGCCGGCGAGGCGGCCTTCGGACTCATTCCGGACGACGTGGTCGAGGCCTGCCGCCGCCACGACGTCCCGCTGATCCGCGTACCGGTCGACGTCTCGTTCGGCCGGATCAGCGATGTCGTGGCCGAAGAACACGAGGCCGACCGCGAGCGATCCCTGGCCACCGCGCTCGGGCGCCAGCGCCGCTTGCTCACCGCGATCGCTGACGGGCGGTCGATTGACGAGTTGCTGACGCTCGTCGGCCAGGAGGTGGGCATGACCTGCCGGGTGCTGAGCGCGACGGGCCGCACCATAGCGAGCGCCGGCGGCTCGCTGGATCCGGCGGACACCGACCGCGTGACACGGACCTTCCTGCTCGCCGACCGGCTGCCCGCGTCGATCGATATCGGTGACGGGTCAACCGTCTCGATCATGGGGATCGACTCGAGGCTGGGCAACCGGCTCACGGCCTGGTTCCTGGTCTGCGCTGGAGATCATCGGCTGTGGTCCGACGACGTGAGCGTGGCCGTCGGCGAACTCGCCACGGTCATCGCGCTGGAGCATCGGCGGTGGGACGAGCGCCGGCAGGCCGACCAGCGCATAGCCGACGAGGTGCTGAATCTGGTTGCGGCCGGGCGGTCGGCAAGTGCCGAGGTGGCCGTTCGGATCACCGATCTCGGCGCGGACGCTAACGCGAGATGTCTTGTGATGGCGGCTGACTGTTCTCGCGGGCCAGAGGTGGCGCACGCGGTCCTGCACGACGCAGCCCTTCAGGTCGGTAAACAACCGGTCACCGGGATGCTCGATGGCCGGGCCGTGACAATCCTCACCGGCGAGCGGTCCGACGCGGTCGATCTGCTGCGTGCCGCCTTTCACCGGCTCGGTCCCGCACCCGGAACCAGCCGCATGGCGGTCGGGCTGTCCGCCTGGGTCGATCACACCGCGATGTCCGGAGCCCTGGACGAGGCCAGGCACGCCGTCCGGCTCGCGGGGCTACGGGATTCCACTGTCTCGGTCGTGACCAGCGACGACGTCACGTCGCACGTCCTGTTGCTCGGGACCGTCCCGGACGACGTCCGCCAGGCGTTCGCCACTCGAGTGATTGGTCCAGTGGTGTCGTACGACGCGGAGCATGGTGGCGATCTGCTACCCACCCTGGACGCGTTCCTGCGCGCAGACGGCTCGTGGGTCCGGTGCGCCGAGATGCTGCACCTACACGTCAACACCGTCCGCTACCGGATCAAGCGAGTGGAAGAACTCACCGGCCGAAGCCTGGACCGGCTGGACGACCGGGTCGACATGTTGCTCGCCCTGCGATCGATGCCCGTCGGACGCTAACGGCGGTCGCGTCGAATTGTCGCCTCGATCAGTCCGTAAGGGCGGTCGGCGGCGTAGAAGACCTCGCCGGGATTGTCGAGGCCGAACGGGCTCAGGTCGACTTCGAAATGGTGCTTGTTCGGCGCCTTCAGATGAATCTCGGCGATATCGGGCCGCGCCTCGAGCACCGCCCGGCCCATCTCCCAAAGCGTGTGCTGCAAGGCCTTGCTGTGAACTGTCGCGAACCGCTCGAGCAGCACCGCTCGAGACTGGGAGTACCCGGCGGCCCAGTCGCCGTCGGCCGTCGCGTACCGCCACCTGGCCTCGAGCGACGTCGCGAGGATGCGGTCGGCGGCGTCGGCGAGCGTGGTGTAGCCGTCACGCAGGAAGCCCTGGAACTCAGAGCCGGTGGATTTCAGCACCACGAGCCCCTTCACGCCGGACTCGACGACGGCCCGATCGCCGTCCTCGATGGTGGCCGTGGTGGTTCGCACGTCCGGCCCGCGACGGACGAACGCGTGGTCGTGCCCGTTGCCATCGACCTCGATCCGGTCCCAGCCGTACTCGTCAACCTCAACTCGGGCCGCTGTGACCGACGCGATGCCGGAGACGAAGTGCCGCGCGAGCCTCAAGGCGAAGTCCTCTATCTCGCCGACACCGTGTTCCTTGGCATAGGCGAACACGGTGTTCTTCTGGGTGTCGGTCGGCAGGACGGCGGTCTGGTCGCCGGACACGTGAGCAGCATCGAACTCACCCTGCAGCGAGGTCGACACCAGCAGGTCGCGAATCGAGTGCCGAGGCGTGTCGCGGTAGACCCGGACCAGGTGCGTCTCGGCCTTACCGTACCGGTTCGGCCCCAGGACGATTCCCATCGATCAACTCCCCCGGTACGTCGTGAACCCGTACGGGCTCACCAGCAGCGGAACGTGGTAGTGAGCACCCGAGTCAGCGATCTCGAACTCCACCGCCACCCGCGGATAGAAGCTCTGCTGCCCGAGCGCCGCGAAATAGTCGCCGGTCTGGAAGATCAGCCGGTACGGTCCGGGTGGCAACTCGTCCGGGCCTAACCCACCGACCCGTCCGTCCTCGTCCGTGACCGCCTCGGCGAGCGGTCCATCGTCTGCGGGGCGTTCCAGCCGGACCGCCACTCCGGCGGCCGGGTGGCCCCTCGATGTGTCGAGTACGTGTGTCGTCACAGTGCTCACCGTCACGTCCCTTCGGCCAGCATCCGCTCGAGGCGGATTCGGTTGATCTTGCCCAGTTCGCTGCGCACCACTCGCCGCTCCATGGCCGGATCATTGGTGAGGCGATCGTGGAGTATCGCCAGCAGCTCCTCCGCGCTCTTACCTGTGGCACAAACCAGGTACACGTGGCCGAAGCGCTGCTCGTACGCCCGGTTCGCGTCGGCCAGGGCGGTGTGGACGTCGCCTGCGGCGCTCGCCACGCCGGCCTGCTCCTGGTTGGACCAGGCCGAGTGACCGCCGCTGGGACGCTCGCCGATCCGCGGATGGCCGGCCAGCGCCTCGTCGATGTCACGCTCAGCCAGTTCGGACAGCGCCGAGTCGGCCGCTTGGTACACCTCGTCGACAGTCGAATAGGGACGACCCTCGGCGACCACCCGCGCCCACCGGCGAGACGAGCAGCACGCCGTCAGGGTGCTTTCCGCCTCGTCCGCGGGCAGCGAGTTGAACTCAGCAAGCCCGAGCCCGTCGAGCTGGACCATCAGGGCACTCCCCCTTACCGGCTGGCAAGACGACCGCCACCCTAACGCCATAGGTCATCGTGGTGGGCCGGCTCGTTCGCGGCGCGCTGCCGTTGCCGGGCGGTGGCCGGGCGCTGGGGGTGGGTGTGATGGGTAGGTGTGGCCGGTGGGTGTGGTGGTTTCGACGATGTGTCTGATCCGGTCGACGAGGCGGATGGTGAACCCGGGCATGTGGCGGGTGTAGTTGCCGCGTTCGCACACGCCGCGGCCGTTGGCCGGGGTGGTCGGTCCTTCGTTGGCGTAGGGCTGGATGTGGTCCAGGTGCCGGATCGGGGCGTCGCAGTATGGGTCGCGGCAGGTGCCGCCGTCGCGGTAGACCAGGAGCTTGGCGAGTACGCCGTCGAAGCGGCGGCGGCGGGGGTCGCAGTCGGTGATGATGCCGGTGGCCGGGTCGGTGAACAGCCGGCGCAGGAACACCCGGGCGCGCCGCACCTCGGCGGCCGGCAGTTCGGTGGACTCGGCGTCGGGGCTCGCTGTGGCGGGGTTGTCGGGGCTGGGCTTGGGGGCGGCAGGCGCGGTGCTGGGCTCGGCGCTGGCTGCCGGACTGCTGGTCTGGTCGTTGTTGGGTTGGTCGGCGCGGCGGGCCAGGGCGCGGGCGAGTTCGGCGGGTATGGGGCCGTAGCCGGTGAGTTCGGCCGGGGTCTGCTCGCCGCCGAACAACGCGGCGTCGGTCATCACAAGCCCGATCTCGGCGCAGACCGCCTCGGCCGAAGCCTGACCGGTGACCCGCTCAACCAGCGTGTCGGCCATGATCTGCCCGCGCGAGCGTCTGTCGTCGGGGCCGGTCGGGGTGTCGGCCTGGCGGCGCAGCGCCGCATAGACGGCCACCCCCTGCTCGCACGGCAGCAGCGCCGAGACGATGGCCATGGTGTCCGGCGCCGGGCGGATCGACACTCGCCGGTCCTCGCGCGCCTTGCCGGCGCGTTCGACAGCGGCCTTCGGGTCGGCCTCGATCGCCAACCGGCGCGCCGCCGCCTCGGCCCGCCGGGGGCTCAGCCCGGGAAGCTGCTCGGCCAGCTGGGTGTCGACCGCCCGCCGATCCGGTGCGTCCAGGTGCGAGGTCTCGGTGGCCACGATGGTGGCCAGATGCTCGGAGATCTCGCCGTCGCGGAGCAGCCCGAACGTGGCCGGCATCTGCTCGATCAGCGCCCGAGCTCGGGATACGTGCCGGGCCGCCGAGGCCGGGGACACCTTGCGCGCCAACCCGACCTGCTCCGGCACCCCACGGCGAGCCTGCCGAGCCTCGACACCCATCGCCCGGTTAGCCGCCTGCTGCGACGCCGCGAAATCCGCGATCACAGCCAGCTGCGCCGCCGCAGCTGCGGCCTTGAGTTTCTCCAACCCGGCGATCACATCAATACGAGCCACGTCATCGCCGGTCGCCGACGGCACACCGGCCAGCTCGCCGACCATCTCGGCGAGCCGTCGAGCCGTCCCTTCGAACATACGTCCACACTACCCGCCGGGTCCGACAACACGACT
>DASUUU010000134.1:0-25259 GCA_036373915.1 Jiangellaceae bacterium
CGGCGACCGTCACCGAAGCCGAGCCGGCGCGCGCGAACGTCGTCTCGCTCGACGCGGAACAAGTGCGGCGCGAGCTCATCCAGTTCGAGAATCGCCGCGCCGCGTGGGCGAGCCAGAACGCCGACCCAAGCGAGCGAGGCGCAAACGTGAATTCACGCGAGCATCTGGCCCACAAGGACGCGGTCCAACCCTAGCCACGGGATGTACTGCGGGTGCCCCGCCGGCCTGATCTTGCCACACGCAGATCCGGCCGGCGGGGCAGCTCCGCCTCGTGGATGTCGCGGGCCAGCCCGAACGCGTCGGCCACAAGCGCCATGACGGTCCACAGTAGGTCAATTCGTCTCGGCGAAGTCCTGGAATCCACAGCAGGACCTTGGACTCTGGAAAGCGGTCCGGAGATGACCAGCATGGATGGTGAGGTTGTCGAGGAATCTCGGCCTCGGCACGATCACCACGGGGGAAGGAGAAGACAATGCCGAAGGTATCGAAGGCCACTGCTTCGTCTCACCAAGCCGTCCCGGACTTTGTGGACGCGTACGAGCAGGAATTCGGTGACTGGACTGTCAGCATTGAAAGCAGCTTCGCCGATATGGACCTCGCGCCGTTCTACAAGGGCGCGCCGAATGACCAATGCCAGGCGCACCATGTGGGCTACATACTCAAGGGGAAGTTCGGTGTCCGAACGGCCGGCGGGGTCGAGGAGATCTTCGAGGCCGGTGACGCGTTCGTCATCGAGCCCGGGCACACACCGATCATGTTCGCCGGATGCGAGTACGTGGCCTTCACCCCCACCGCGGAGGCCAAGGAGCAAGCAGCGGTGATTGTGCCGAACATGATGAGATACGCCGAAGAGCACGGCATTGAACTGCCGAAGCAGGAGACATCTTCCTAGCCATGTCACAACGGACCATCGCTGCTGCAACGGGCTGGCCGGTTGCGAGCTGACGGCTAGTGGCGGTGCAATGCGTCGAGGAGTCGGTCACACGCTGCGATCAGGCGCGCGCGTAGGGGTGCGCCGCGCTCCGCGAACGACCGTTGAGCCGCCACGTACTGTCGCCTGCCCTGCACCGTCTCCATCTTGATCGGCTCATAGCCGAGAGACGACAGGTCGTACGGGCTCGCGCGCATGTCGAGCTCGCGGATGTCGCGGGCCAACTCGAACGCGTCGGCCACGAGTTCCGACGGCACGATGGGGGAGAGCTTGTAGGCCCACCTGTAGAGGTCCATGTTGGCGTGCAGGCAGCCCGGCTGCTCCAGCTCGATCTGCCGGTCGCGGCTCGGCTGGAGCCCATTAAGCGGGACGGCTTCGTCGGTGAAGAACCTGAACGCGTCGAAGTGCGAGCACCGAATCTGGTGACGCTCCACGACTGCGTCCGTCCCGGATCGCCCGAGGCGCAGCGGCCACGCTTCGTGACGTACCTCGTCCGCCCGGTAGACCATCGCCCATTCGTGAAGTCCGAAGCATCCGGTGAACGCTGGTCGCGATGCCGTAGCGGATAGGAGCGAATGCACCCAGCGGATCCTCTCGGCTCGCCGCTCGATGTGAGCCGGGTCGAGCGCGACGCCCCGCTCGGTCCGCGCGTAGCCACGCCAACGGGCCTGCGGCGGGTCACCGGCCAGCGTGACACCGGCACCCGGATGCCACCGGCGCAGTTGGGCCGGGCGGTAGCTGTAATACGTGAAGAGGAAGTCCTCGACAGGGTGCCGCAAACCCTTGCGGCGACGGTCGAGGTGTCCACTGACGAGTCCGTCGACTTGCCGCTCGTGCGCCTGCTGCCGTGCAGCCCACTCCGCCTCACTGAGGACGGTCAGGGCAAGCACATCGGACACCGAACAAGTGTAGGCGCCGCAGCTGGGCCGGCCCGAGCCTGGAGGAATATGATCGACTGCCGTGAGCGAGCTGCTCATCGCGACGAATCCCGATCCTGACTCCCGGCTGCCGTACATCATCCGCATCCCGTACGGCGGCGGCCTGGTGTTCCGTGCCGGGGACACCTGGCCGCGCACCAAGGCGGTGTACTGCTACCCGGTCGACGAGTGGCCGGTGGACGCCGAAGTGGTCGAGCGGGTCCCTGTGCGTTCCTGCGTCCGCCGCGGCGCCGCGATAGATCTCGTCCTGGACAGGGCACGAGAGAACCGCTCTCAGATCGTGTATACGACCGCCCGCGGGCGCGACGCGGTGTTCTGGCAGAGCGCTCGCACCCGTAAGGTCGCCCGCCCCGGCGTCCGAACCCCGGCGGCGAGAGCGGCGGGAATCGCCGACATTCCGATCTTGATCGACTCCCATGAGCGATACGCCTACAAATTCGGCGACAAACAGGCGAACATCGAACGGCGAAAGCTGCCCGCCGGCGACTATGGCGTCGAGTACGGCGGACGGCTGGTGGCCGCGGTGGAGCGCAAGTCGCTGGCCGACCTGGTGAGTAGCCTCACCGGCGGCAAGCTCAAGTACCAGTTGGGTGACCTGGCGTCGATGCCGCATGCGGCGGTCGTGGTCGAGGACAGGTACTCAGAGGTGTTCAAGCTCCAGCGAGTGCGTCCGTCCGTCGTCGCGAACGGGCTGGCCGAGCTTCAAGTGCACTTTCCGACCGTCCCCATCGTGTTCTGCGAGACCCGCCGGCTCGCCGAGGAATGGACGTACAGATTCCTCGGCGCGGCCCTGGCCGCGGAGGTTGACAGAGCGGACACCGACCAGCGAATCGCGCCGACCCCGATAGGTGTTTCCAACGCCGAGATCAGGGCGTGGGCGCGACAGCGGGGATTGGGCGTGTCGGCGCGCGGACGCATCGCCGGTGCGGTTGTCGAGGCATACCGGGCCGCCAACCCGGACCGGGATCTTTCGTCGTAGTCCCGGGCGGCAGAAGCCGGCGCGATACGCTCGCAGCCGTGCGCATCGCGAGGTTCACCACCGAAGACGAAGAGCCCAGATTCGCCGCGGTCGGGCAGGACTCCGAGGGCAAGACGGTGCTGGCCGTCCTGCGCGGTGATCCGCTCTATGCACCGCCCGAACTGACCGGCGAGAAGGTCGACCTGGAGGACGCTCGCCTGCTTGCGCCGGTCATCCCGCGGAGCAAGGTCGTCGGTGTCGGCCGCAACTACGCCGAGCATGCGGCCGAACTGGGCAACGAGGCACCTGCCGAGCCACTGCTGTTCCTCAAACCGAACACTGCGGTCATCGGTCCTGACGACCCGATCGTGCTGCCGCCGCAGTCCCAGGAGGTTCACCACGAGGCCGAACTCGCAGTCGTTATCGGCCGGGTGTGCAAGGACGTCCCGCCCGAGCGGGTCAAGGACGTCGTCTATGGCTACACGTGCGGCAACGACGTGACCGCACGCGACCTGCAGCGCACCGACGACCAGTGGGCGCGAGCCAAGGGCTTCGACTCGTTCTGCCCGCTGGGGCCGTGGATCGAGACCGACCTCGACCCGTCCGATCTGTCCGTGCGCTGCCTGGTCGGCGACGAAGTGCGGCAGGAGGGCCGGACCTCGCAGATGATCCACGACGTGACGGCGCTGGTCACGTATATCAGCGCGGCGTTCACCCTGCTGCCCGGCGACGTCATCCTCACCGGCACGCCGGCCGGTGTCGGGCCGATGGCAGCCGGTGACGAGGTGACCGTTTCGATCGAGGACATCGGCGCCATGACCAACCGCGTCGTAGCTCCCTGACGCTCGATCAACGATCTGTGGGTCGTTGTAGACGACCGTGAACCCGTCGGCGAGGGCCGATATCCTCATAGCTGAACCGTCCGATCGATCCTTCTGGTGGTCCACCCGTGCCCTCTACTTCCGGCCATACCGACGCTGTGCTCGGTGACCTTTCTCCTGAGGACGTCCGCGTCCGGTTCTCGCCATCGCCGACCGGCAACCCGCACGTTGGGTTGGTCCGCACGGCGCTGTTCAACTGGGTGTTCGCTCGCCATTACGGCGGCACGTTCGTGCTGCGCATCGAGGACACCGACGCGGCACGTGATTCCGAGGAGTCGTACCAGGCCCTGCTCGAGGCGTTTCAGTGGCTCGGGCTGACCTGGGACGAGGGGCCGGAGATGGGCGGCGATTACGGCCCGTACCGGCAGTCGCTGCGCTACGACATCTACACCGAGATTGTGCGCCGGCTGATCGACGCCGGATACGCGTATCACTGCTACTGCAGCCAGGAGGAACTTGACGAGCGGCGCCAGGCGGCGCGTGCGGCCGGCCGCCCGAGTGGGTACGACGGGCATTGCCGGGCGCTCACAGCCGACCAGGTGACCGCGTTCAAGGCGATGGGCCGCGAGCCTGTTGTCCGGTTCCGCATGCCCGACCGCTCGGTCAGCTTCGTCGACCTCGTCAGGGGTGAGCTGAGCTTCGAGGCCGAAAACGTGTCCGACTACGTGCTCGTGCGGGCCAACGGGCATCCGCTGTACCCGCTGGTCAACCCAGTTGACGACGCGACGATGGGCATCACTCACGTACTGCGCGGTGAGGATCTGCTCTCGTCCACGCCGCGGCAGATCCCGCTGCACGAGGCGCTGCGCGAGATCGGCGTGGCGGCGGGTCCGATGCCTCGGTTCGGGCATTTGCCGTTCGTGATGGGGGAGGGCAACAAGAAGCTGTCCAAGCGCGATCCGGAGTCCTCGCTCCAGTTGTACCGCGACCGCGGGTTCCTGCCGGAGGGCATCCTCAACTACCTGGCGCTGTTGGGCTGGTCGATCGGCGGTGACCGTGAGTTCTTCTCGCTGGACGAGATGGTCGGGGCGTTCGACATCACCCGCGTCAACCCCAACCCGGCCCGGTTCGACCTGAAGAAGGCCGAGGCGATCAACGGCATGTGGCTGCGACGGCTTGATCCTGACGATCTTGCGACGCGGATGGTGCCCTACCTCCAGGCCGGCGGTGTGCTGCCAGACGCCCCGTCGGACAAGCAGTTGGCGCTGCTGAACGCCGCGAGTCCGCTGGTGCAGGAGCGCATGGTCGCGCTCGATGAGTCGGTGGGCATGCTGGGCTTCCTGTTCGTCGACGAGCCCGAGATGGACGAGGCCGCTGCCGCGAAGGTGCTGACGCCCGATGCGCTGCCGGCGTTGGACGAAGCCTTCAAGGCGCTTGTCGACCTGGGGGAGTGGGCGACGCCTGCCATCGAGGAGGCGCTGCGCACGTCGCTGATCGACAGACTCGGCCTCAAGCCGCGGGTTGCGTTCGGGCCGATCCGGGTCGCCGTGTCGGGCCGGCGCGTATCCCCACCCCTGTTCGAGTCGCTCGAGTTGCTCGGCCGTGAGCGCACGCTCGCCCGCCTGGACTCTGCTATCGCACGGATCACCGGGTGAGCGAGCCGTACGACCCCTACGCCTCGCCGCCAGAAGGTCCGCCGCCGGAGAAGGGTGAGCGCCCGAACCAGGGCGGGCAGTCGATGCCGCCGTGGCAGGGTGCTGCACCGGGAGCGGCTGGCTGGCCGGCACAGCCGCCATCGGGTCAGTGGCCGGGCCAGCAAGGACACCAGCAGGGGTCCGGGCAGCAGTGGCCCGGCGAGCAGTGGCTCGGCCAAGGGCCGGCGTCCCGGCAACGGCCGCCTTACGCACCGCCCGCAGCCCAGCCGGTGCACAGCGAGCCACAGCCCTACCACCGCCTGTTGCTGACCCCCACCTACAAGTGGTGGCGTCCCCTGCTTGGTCTGGCGATCTTCGGCGCGACGTTTGCATTCCTCACCATCGGTGTGACCGTCGCCTTCATCGTGGCCGACATCATCCGCACCGGAGGGCCGGTAGAGGCGTCGATCGATCGCTTCGGTACCGACATGGATCCGGTGTTCCTGCTCGGCACCAACCTCGGGCTCGCCGTCGCGATACCCGCCGCCGTGCTCGCCGTCGTGGTGGCTCACCGGATGCGGCCCGGGTGGCTGTCGTCTGTGCAGGGGCGGCTGAGGTGGGGACTGCTGCTGCGGATGAGCGCGCTCGCCTTGCTGATGGTCGTGCTCTTCACCTTCGTCGGCGGTGCGCTCCTCCCCGCGGACGACGGTGCTCTCGGCATCGAGGACATGCAGGTCGTGTCGCTGAACACCTGGCTCGGGTTTGCCGTCGTCATCATCCTGACGACCCCTCTTCAGGCGGCGGCTGAGGAGTACGCATTTCGTGGATACGGCATGCAGGCGCTGGGAGCCTTGTCCCGTACCCCATGGGTCGGCGCCATAGTGACCTCGCTGGCGTTCGCCTTCGCACATGGCACTCAGAACATGCCGCTGTTTCTCGACCGGCTGGCCTTCGGCTTGATCGCATGCTGGCTCGTCGTCCGCACGGGCGGGCTTGAAGCGGCGATTGCCATGCACGTGATGAACAACGTGGTCGTGTTCCTCATCTCGGCGGCGTACGACCAGGTGGGCGACACCTTGCAGGTGTCAACGATCCCGTGGGCCGCGGTGATCATCGACGTGGCCCAGATGGCGGTGTTCGCGCTTATCGCGGACAGGTACGTCCGCCACCGCGGGTTGGCGACGCGGAGCGCGGCGTGAGACCCGGCGCCGTTCTGCTCGACCTGGACGGGACGCTCGTGGATACGCCGTCCACGATGCGTGACGTCGTCGTTCAGACCCTGGAGGAACTTGTCGGCGTGCTTCCCGCAGCGGTGCGCGTGGCGATCGCCGACCGTTGGATCGCCGACCCGGCCAGGCACTTTCACCGCTACGAGACCGGCGAGATCAGCTTCGTCGATCAGCGTCGGGAGCGCTTCGCCGAGGTTGCAGCAATCGCCGGGGCATCCGCCGACGAGTTGCCTTATGCGGAATGGGAGTCAGCGTACGAGAAGCGGCTCGGGGCGGCCGTCCGGCCGTACGACGACGTCATGGCCTTCCTGGACGGGCTGCATTCGGTTCCGATGGCCGTGGTGACGAACGTCCGGAGCGAGTTCCAGCGCACCAAGCTCGCGTCCGCGGGCCTGGCCGCGCGGCTGCCGGTGGTCGTCGGTGTCGACCTGGCCGGTGCACCGAAACCGGATGCCGCGCCGTTCCTGCTGGCCTGCGCGATGCTGGGCGTTGACGCATCGGCTGCCGTGCACATCGGCGACAGCCTGGTGGCGGACGTCGAAGGTGCCCTTGCCGCCGGGCTGAGCGCGATCTGGCTGGACCCAATCGGTGTTGGGCGCGGCCGCCGGCTGCCGCCCGGCGCGAGCCGAGTGGTGTCGCTGACCGAAGCCACCGCGCTGATCGCTTGAGCGAGGCTAGCTACCGGTGATCAGAGCTCGCCCTTGCGGAGGTAGAAGACGAGCGCATTGTCTTCAGTGCCCGACGTGAGCAGCTCGTGTCCGGTGTCGACCGCCCAGGCCGGGATGTCGCTGAGCGCCCCCTTGTCAGTGGCCATCACCTTGAGCACCTGCCCCGGCTCGAGCAGTTTCATAGCTTTGTTCGCAGCCAGAATCGGCATCGGACACATCAAGCCGCGTGCGTCGACCACCTCGTCGACGTGAATGTCGGTCGGCATTTCACTCCTTTGTGGGTTTCGACTCGGTTGTGGTTCCAACTCGGTCGGGGTCAGATGAACAGGTTCACCTCGGATCGCCGGGCGTCGGACATGAACGCGGCCGCACCGCCGAACTCAATGCCCTCGATGAACTCGTCCGGCGCATAGTCGAAGACGTCCACGGTCATCTGGCAGGCGATGAGGCGCACTTCCAACTCGCGCGCGGAGTCGAGCAGAGTGCGAATAGTCGCGACATTGTTCTTCGCGAACCGGGACCGCATCATCTTCGAGGCCATCGTCACCATTCCGGGCATCCCGGTGACCACATCGGGCATCGGTACCGGCATCGGCATCGCAGGGTTGCCCACCGGGTCGACCTTGAGCTTCTTTTCGAAGTCGCGATGGATGATGTTCAGCCCGTAGAACGTGAAGAACATCGACACCTGCATCCCGGCTGCGGCGGCCGCGTTGGCCAGGATGAGCGGCGGGTAGGCCCAGTCCAGGGTTCCTTTCGACGCAATTATCGCGGCCCGGCGCGACGCGGGATTGCTGGCAAAGGCCTTGGTCACTTCTTCCTTGACGATGCGCCGGACGTCAGCCTCGGTCACTGTGGTGGACTCGGCGGCGCTGGCCGCCGAAGTTTGCGTTGTCACGGTTGCACTCCTTCCTGTTCACGGCCGGCTCACCTGGGAGACTCGGCGTGGTGGTACTGCGATGTCGAGGCCGCCAGGGCGGCGTCCGTCGCAGCCGCGCGTTCGGCCCAGTAGGCCGCGATGGGTCCGGCCAGGTGCTCATCCGCGGCGTGCCGGGCCGACCAGATCTTCGCCTGCTCGGTGAGCCAGCCGAGCGTCGCGGATGGGTCCTGCTCAAGGAGTCCGCGCAGCATCCGTCTGCGGTCACCTACCCGCAGGCCCAGGCTCGTATGCCGGGCTGCCGCGGCCAGGTGGGCTCTGGCGACCACGAATCCGGTTCGCACCGGCGCGAGCAGCTCGTCGAGCAACGTGTCAAGGCTCTCGCCGGACCAGGCTAGCGCGGGCACGTCGCGCAGGTGCATCGGCAGCCGTGACGGCGAACCGACGTCGGCCGTCTCGGCCGCCAGAGCCTCGCGGAGCAGACCCGCCCACCGTTTGTACGCAGGGGGACCCACGTCGCCCATCGCCGCGGTGTAGACCAGCAGCCAGCTGAGCAGGTGCTCATGCAGCAGTGCCGTCCTGGCCTCGCGCCACAGCAACCGACGCGCGGGTGCGGGTTCGCTCGCCTCGGCCTCGAGCAGGGTGGCGTAAAGGCCGAGTAGTGCGGTCACGTGGTCGGGATCGGCAGGCACGCGTAGTCGCAAGGCCCGCCAGAAGCCCGCCACCCGATCGGCCGCCTCCCCGCCCAGCATTCCCTCAGGACCGAGGTAAATGGAGGCATGCGGCGGAAGCTGGACCATGAAGGCCTCGGTCCAGTCGCTGCGGCTCGGCACGGAGACCCCGAGCAGTGCAGCCAGCCGGGCGTGCTCGGCCCCCGGTGGCTCGGCGAGGACGCCGAGGGCTCGGAACAGCTCCGCGCGTGCGCTGGTCGGGGGTGGCGAGTTCATGCATCAGCCCTGTTGCGGTAGCCGGAAGACGGCCTTGGCCGGTTTGAGCGGACGCATCAGCCAGTACGGCCGCCGGGTGCCATCGGGCGAGTGCGAGGTGGCGTCGCGAGCCATCTTCAGCCAGTTCTGGTAGACCTCGTGCGCCTTGGCCGTATCGACGGTGATGTCGCCGTACGCCTCGCCTGGCTGTGCCTTGCGCAACCGCACCGCCTGGTGCCAGCAGTGCTGGCCTGAGATCGGGTCCGGGTGTACCGGGAAGGTGAGGTTCTGATGCACACCCACGTCGGTCCACCAGATCCGCTTGGTGTCGGGATCGGCGGACTCGTACGGCCGGACGCCCGTGACGCGGCTCATCTGCCAGGTGCCCTCCCGTTTGGCCAGGTCGACGGTCGACATCAGCTGCCGCTGCCCGGTCGCCGATTGATCCTTCAGCTTCCACCGGCCCATGTGGTGGCTGCACGCCACTACGCCTGGGCGGATGCCCTCGGTGACCCAGGCCTTGACGACGAACGAGCCGATCTCGGTCTCGACGGCGACCAGGTCGCCCGTGCCGACGTCGAGGCGAGCGGCGTCCTGCGGGTGCAGCCACAGCGGGTTGGTGTGCGCGAGTTCGTCGAGCCACTTGGCGTTGCCGCCCCGGGTGTGGATCTGGGTCGGCAGCCGGAATGTCGAGATGAGCACCATCTGGTCGGGGTCGATGCTCTCGGGGTGGATGTGGCTGCGCACGTAGCCGGGAATGGCGTACTCGTGCCATCCCCAGTCGGCCAACGTGCGGGAGTAGAACTCGAGCATTCCGCTCGGCGTCGGGAAGCCTCGCCGCACGACCCCGTCGATGCGGACCCCGGCCGGACGGCGTCCGGCAGCGTCCGGCTCTGGCGCCCCCATCGGCACGATGTTGACGCCGGCCGGCGCGGGCGCCCGGGTATAGACCCGGCCGTAGTCGTCTTCGTACGTATCTTCCAGATCGGCCGATGCGACGTCGTCTTCGTAGATCGGCCCGACGCCCTTGCGGACCTCGAACGAGCCGTAGCGGCGCATGTAGCCGAGCGGGGTCAGGCCCTCGGCGGCGGCCGCCTCGGGCAGGCCCGGGACCGAGTTCTCGAAGATCCAGGCGTAGTACTCGTCGACGCCGAGCTTGGTGCCCGGCTGCTGCTTGGACTCGTGGTACTGCCGGATGCCGAGGCTGCCGTCCGGGTCGATCCGCCAGGACAGCTCGATCCAGAACTCGTTCTCCTCCCACACCTCGCCCGGGTTGACCTCGCGGGTATCGGTGACCGATTCACCGGTTCGTTCGCGGGCGGCGCGGAGCACCGGCTGGCGGAATCCGATCCACTGGCCGTCGTACTGCTCGTAGGAGTGCAGGTCGTGGCGCTCAGGCCCGAGGCCCATCGGCAGCACATAGTCGGCGAAGAACGCCGTCTCGCTCCAGGTGGGTGTGAGGGCGACGTGCTGGCCGACAAGCTTCTCGTCGGTCAGCACCTCTACCCAGCTCAGGCCGTCCGGGTTGGTCCACACCGGGTTGTAGACCCGGGTGAAGTAGACATCGATCTTGCCGCGGCCCTCCTTGAGGAAGTGCGGCAGCAGGAACGACAGCTCGTTGAGGGCGAGCGGGTACTCCAGCGGCCAGGTCAGCTCGTTCCAGGTACCCGGATGGGGCGGGACGTACATCGGGCGCGGCACGAACTTGTTCCATGCGTTGGGGTACGTGCCGCCCGGTGTGGCGACCGCGCCGAGCAGCGCATTGAGCATGAACAGAGTGCGGGACACCTGCCAGCCGCCGAGGTTGCCGGCCGCCGCCGAGCGCCAGCTGTGCGTGGCGAGCCGGGTGCCGGCCCGGGACACGATCTCGGCGACCTGCTCCAGGGTGGCCGCGGATACGCCTGACTCGCGCTCGGCGAACTCGAAGGTGTACTCGCTGTAGAGCTCGGCCAGCACCGCCTCGAAGGCCTCGAACGTGGGCTCGCGCTCCGGGTGCTCGGCGGCCAGGTACTCCTGCCAGTTCCACCACCGGCGGACGAACTCCCGGTCGTAGCGCCCGGTGCGCAGCAGGTGCGAGGCGATCGCCAGCAGGATGGCCGGCTCCGATCCCGGGTAGGGCGAGATCCAGAAGTCGGCATGGGTCGCGGTGTTGGACAGCCGGGTGTCGAACACGATCAGCTTGGCACCCCGCTGCTTGGCATCGACGATCCGCTGCGCGTGCGGGTTGAAGTAGTGCCCGGATTCGAGGTGAGAGCTGATCAGCAGGATCACATCGGCGTTGGCGTGGTCCGGGCTCGGCCGGTCGATTCCGGTCCAGAAGTGATAGCCGGCCCGGGCGCCCGACGAGCAGACGTTGGTGTGCGAGTTGTGCCCGTCGACGCCCCAACTGGCCAGCACGCGCTCGGTGAACCCGTCCTCACCCGGGCGGCCGACGTGGTACATCACCTCGTTGCGGCGATCCTCCACGATTGCCGTGCGAATCCGACCTGCGATGTCATCCAGCGCCTCGTCCCAGCTAACGGGCTCCCACTGCCCGCCACCACGCGGACCGACCCGCTTGAGCGGGTGCAGGATGCGATCCGGGTCGGTCACCTGGTTGACCGTGGCCGGGCCCTTCGCGCAGTTCCGCCCGCGCGAGCCGGGATGCTCAGGGTTCCCCTCGAACTTGCGCACCTGAAGCGTGTCGCGGTCGACGTAGGCCAGCAGGCCGCAGGCCGACTCGCAGTTGAAGCAGGTGGTCGGGACGAGCATGTAGTGCCGCTCCGTGCGGCGCGGCCAGTCCTTGGACTCCAGTTCCACCCAGTCGTCCCACCGCTCCTTCGGCGGGAACGCCGCCAGGTGGATCCGGCTGGCGCCGGGGTAGAAGGTCTCGCCGCGCGCTTCGGTTGCTGCTCGCGCCGCGCTGACCCGGCCGGCTACGTCCTCGAGATTCGTCACGCCATCTCCCTATGCCAGCGGGACCGACTGGCCGGCTTGCACGTACGCGTGCTCGTACAGCGCGAGCCCGACCAGGGCGGGCAGGGCCACCCAGGCACCGAGCCACGGCGCGAGCAGGCCGGCTGCGACGAGCACCGCGCCGGTCCAGAACATGACGCGGAATCGCCCGGCGACCATCTCATGCGACGCGAGCCGCGCATGCGCGGTGACATGCGGCAACGTCGTCTCGCCCAGCACGAAGAGCAGATGCAGCAGCGCCGCGCCGCCCAGCATCCAACCGAGCGCCGTCTGCACGTCGGCATCGGAGCCCCAGGCGGCGATCAGCAACACCGCGGCCGCGCCGGCGAGCGCGGCCTGCACGACCAGGTGCGGCGGCAGCAGCGGGTTCTGCCACAAGTCGCGAGCCTTGGCCTGGGCGAACAGGTACGCGGTGTAGATCGCGGTCAGCGCCGACAGCGGCAGGCCGGCCACCGCCGCGACCGTCCGAAGCCCCGGTATGTCCAGCAGGCTGCCCAGCAAATGCACGCCGATCGACGCGGTGAACCCGGACAGGATGATGCCGCCGCGGACGAGCCACGAACGCCATTGCGGCTTGGTCAGGATGTAGTGGAAGCGCTCCGGGTGATCTAGGTCCCAGATCAGCAGCGCCGCAGTGATAGCCAGGAACGTTGCCGCCACGATGGGCGCGGCCCACACCCAGAGGGCGCTCGTGGAATCGAGCCACCCGGTCAGCACCAGCAGTAGCGGCACGAGATACCCACCGGCCGCGATGCCCTTGGTCCAGGTGTACAGGCTGACTCGCCAGTCCCAGGGTGCGCGGTGTGCGACGTCGTAGGAGATGACCGCGGCGGCACTGCTGTTATGCGGCGCCGTCGGTCCCTGCACGACATGTTCGCCCTTGGGCTGTTCCGTCCATGCGTACGTGTCACCCGGCGGGCGGGCGGCCGCGAGCGGGTCCAGGGTGAACTCGGTCGCTCCGCGGTAGTACAGCTTCGGCCGGGTGTTCTTCTCCGGACGGCGCACGGTCACCGGCTCGCGGTTGACGATCCGCGCCACCTCGGAGTCAGGGTCGTTCAGGTCGCCGACCATGATCGACTGCGTCGGGCAGACGACGACACAGGCCGGCTCCAGCCCCATGTCGAGCCGGTGAGCACAGAAGTTGCACTTCTCCGCCGAGTGGTCCTCCGGGTTGATGAAGATCGCATCGTACGGGCAGGCGGCCATGCAGGCCTTGCAGCCGATGCACAGCGACTTGTCGAAATCGACGATCCCGTCGTCGCGAGTATGCATCGCGGCGGTGGGGCACGCCGCCACGCACGGCGCGTCAGCGCACTGGTTGCACCGTGTCACCTGGAACGACCGCCGAGCCTGCGGGAAGGTTCCCACGTCGACGTTCTTGACGAACGTGCGCGTCACGGACAACGGCACGTCGTTCTCGGACTTGCAGGCGGTGGTGCAGGCATGGCATCCGATGCACGTCGTCTGGTCGATCACCTTGCCCCATGCGGGCGCCGGCGCGCCCACACCGATGGACCGGGCGATTACCGGTGGTTCGGTTACGTTGTCCGCCACCCGCGGCCTCCGTCGCTAGCCGGCTTCCGAATGGACTCGAATGCTGGCGCGGGCTTCCACGCTGGAGCAGACGATGTCGCAGAGTTGCCCGATGGTTTCCTCCACCACCCGGTAGTAGACCTGCTGGCCGGCTCGGCGGCGGCCGAGTACGCCGCCGAGGGCGAGTCGACGCAGGTGCTGAGATGTGTTCGCGAGCGAGATGCCGGCGGCTTCGGCCAACTCGCCGACGGTGCACTCGCCCCGTTCGAGGACCAGGCTCAGCAGGTGGAGCCGCGTCGGGTCACCCAGCAGGGCGAACCGGGCTGCGGTCTCCTCCATCACGGGTCCGGGCTGCAGCGCCATGGACAAAACCTAGAGTTCGTCGTTCAATAAGTCAATTGAACAACGAAAAGATTGACGAAGGGTGGCAACCCGATGGATCTCGAGGTGTTCGTCACACCAGGGCTTGGCGACAACAGCTACCTGGTGCGATCCGGTGACGAGGCAGTGATCGTCGATCCGCAGCGAGACGCGTGGCGGTTTCTTGCCGCGGCTGAGCACCTTGGTGTGCGCGTGCGCGCCGTACTCGAGACGCACGTACACAACGACTACGTCTCAGGCGCCCACGAGATCAGGGCGGCGACCGGCGCTTCCCTTGTGCTGCCGGCCCAGGGGCGGTACGAGTTCGCGCACCAGGGGGCTGAGGACGGCTACGAGCTGGCCATCGGCGATCTCCGGCTGATCGCCATGGCCACTCCCGGCCATACTCCGGAGCACCTGTCGTGGCTTGCGGTACGCAGCGGAGCCGAGCGGCCGGATGCGGTCTTCACCGGCGGCAGCCTGCTCGTCGGCACTGCCGGCCGAACCGACCTGCTGGGACCGTCGTTCACCGACGAGCTCACCAGAGCGCAGTACGAGTCGCTGTCGAGGCTGGCCGAACTGCCCGACGACGTGCAGGTGCTTCCCACCCACGGCGCAGGCAGCTTCTGCGTCGCCGCGATGCCCACGACAAAGACCACCAGCACCATCGGCGACGAGCGGCGCAAGAACCTGCTGCTGCGGGCCGGCGACTTCTCGGAGTTCTCCACCGAGTTGAGCAGTGAGCTGATGGCCTATCCCGCCTACTACGCGCACATGGCACCGATAAATCGGGCCGGCGCCGAAGTCCTGGGGCGTTTGCCACAGCTGCCGGCGGTGAGCGCCGATACGGTCGAAGAGGCGATCGCGCGCGGCGCGTGGGTAATCGACGCCCGTGACCGGGAGGCTTTCGCAGCGGCACACATTCCCGGTTCGCTGAACGTAGAGCTCAACTCCGGGTTCGCGGCGTACATCGGGTGGCTGCTGCCCTTCGATGCGCAGGTGATGCTCGTCCTCCCGGACCCAGTCGACGAGTCGTTGCGCGAGGCGCTGACCCAGCTGATCCGGATCGGTTGGACCCGCGTCGACGGTTACCTGGACGGCGGGTTCGACGCCTGGTCGGGCAGCGGCCGCGCCGTCGGCTCGTACGAGGTGGTCAGTGCAGACGACCTGTGCGAAGCGCATCAGCGCGGTGAGCAGCCGTACGTGGTCGACGTGCGGCAGGAGCTGGAATGGGCGTGGGGAACCATTCCCGACAGCCACCTCGTCTTCCTCGCCGACCTTCCGGAGAAGCTGGACGAGCTGCCCGGCGACAAGCCGGTCTGGTTGATCTGCTCCAATGGGCACCGCGCCTCTATTGCCGCCAGCCTGCTCGACCGACAGGGTGTACAAGTCCGGCTGGTCGGAGTCGGCGGCGTCAGCGAGTGGCGGGTGAAGTGTCGATCTCCAGAAGCGGCGAAGGCGTAAGGCTAGGGCGATCCGTCCGTTGGCCGGGACGAGGATCCGGGTGGGCCACCACCCTGTCCCGAGACGTCGTCGCGGGTGTCAGCGTCGCATTCGTACTCGTACCGCAGTCGTTGGCCTACGCTCAGCTGGCCGGTCTTCCTCCCGAGCATGGTCTCTACGCAGCCGCCTTCGCGCCGATCGCCGCAGCCCTCGTAGCGTCCTCTCCCTACCTGCAGACCGGGCCCACCGCGATCACGTCACTGATGGTCCTGGGCGCCGTGAGCGTCCACGCTCCGGCGGGCACCGCCGATTTCGTGAAGCTCGCCGCCGTGCTCGCGATCCTGGTGGGGAGCTGGCGACTGTTGCTCGGGTTCGTCCGCGGCGGCCCACTGGCCTACCTGCTTTCGCAGCCTGTCCTGCTCGGTTTCACGGCCGCCACCGGCCTTCTCATCATCTCCTCCCAGTTACCGGCCGTGCTGGGCACGTCGGCCACCGGCGGGAACCCGCTTCTCGGTGCGCTGGCAGTCATTGCCGAGCCGGCGGCGTGGCATTGGGCAGCTGTGCTCTTCGCCCTCGCGACGGTGGCAGTGATGTTGCTCGGGCGCCGGAGGTCGCCGTTGTTTCCGGCGGTCCTTCTCATCAGCATCATCGCCATCGTGGTCAGCGCAATCACCGATTTCACCGGTCCGACGGTCGGAGAGCTACCGGCCGGCCTGCCGGAGTTCACTCTCGTCCTGCCGTGGGACAAGGTGCCCGCCCTGCTGGTGCCGTCGCTGATCATCGCGCTGGTCGGCTTCGCCGAGCCATCCGCGATCGCTCGGCGCTACGCGGCCGCTGACCGGCACAACTGGGACCCCAACCGGGAGATGATCAGTCAGGGGCTTGCCAATGTCGCGGCCGGCCTTGGCGGTGGCTACGCCGTCGGCGGGTCGTTCTCCCGCACCGCGCTCAATCGGCTCGCAGGAGCGCGCACGCGGTTCAGTGGTGCGGTGAGCGGAGCCGCGGCGCTGGCGTTCCTGCCGCTGGCTGGCCTGTTCGAGTCGTTGCCCACGGCCGTGCTCGGTGCGATCGTCATCGTGGCCGTCGCACCGCTCGTACACCCCCGATCGATGTGGAGTCTATGGGCCTTGACCCGGCCGCAGGCGGCGGTGGGCCTGGTCACCTTCGTGCTTACGTTGGCGCTCGCGCCAAGGGTGGAGCGTGCGGTGCTGGTCGGGATCGGTCTCGCCATAGCCGTACACCTGTGGCGGGAACTGCACATCACAGTGCCTCATTGGACCGAGGGCGACACCCTGCATCTGCGCCCGCGTGGCGTCCTCTACTTCGCCTCCGCGCCGGCGCTCGAGGAGACCTTTACCCGGTTGCTCGCCGAACACGTCGACGCGCGCGCCCTCGTGGTGCACTGCGAGGGGCTTGGACGTGTTGATCTGACCGGCGCGCTGGTACTCAAGGCCGTCCTGGACGACGCCCAGGCGGCCGGCATAGGTACCGAGCTACGCGACGTGCCACCCCAGGCGCGGGCCGTCATCTCGAGAGTGCTCGAGCCGCGTCCGGTTCGCAGTCGCTCGTGACAATCCACAGCGTCGTACGCTGTGGATTGTCGCAAGATCCAGTCGGGAAATGCGCTGGTTTGGATCGCGCACGCGGCGACCGCTATCCTTGACCGGCGTCGCGGGCGTCGCTAGATGTCCGATACGGTGGGGTATGGTGTAATTGGCAGCACGACGGATTCTGGTTCCGTTAGTCTAGGTTCGAGTCCTGGTACCCCAGCGCGGTTTGGGTTGTCGCTTCGGCCTCCGGTAAGGTTGCCGCCGCGGCGATTCGCCGTGATGGCCCCGTTGTGTAGTGGCCTAGCACGCCGCCCTCTCAAGGCGGTAGCGCGGGTTCGAATCCCGTCGGGGCTACGTTCAGATCGCCCCTCACTCGCGGAAGCGCGAGTGAGGGGCGATCTTGTTGGGTCCCGACTGTCACCGCACTCCGGGCGGCTTCAGCGACTCTCGCGGCGCCTAGTCGATCGGGTGGCGCGCGATCGTCGACGGTTCGCGTCCTGCCAACAGCCACCCGGCAGCTGCAGCGGCCATCGGGACGCCGACGCCGATGAGGACGAGGTGCAGAACCGGCACCGGGATCAGAGCGCTGAGATCGCGGACATGGACGGCGATGATCGCCAGGAAGGCGCCGGCCATGCCGATCACGGCGCCGAGGAGGGCGAGTGCGCCCGATGTGGCGGCGGTGAGGCTGCGTCGTATCCGCCTGGTGGCCCCGGTAGCGGTGAGAATGCGCACATCCCCCGATGTTTCCGTACGGATCAATCCCACGGTCATGGCTAGGATCCCGAGCGCGACGACCATGCCCGCCGCGGTGGCGCCGGTGCGCAGAGCATGCAGATCTCCCTGGGAGTCGCGGGTCTCGACGGTGATTCCGGCGTTGGCCGCCAATCGCACGGCTTCGGCGGACTGATCGTCTGAGATGGGCGCAGTCGTCTCGATCAGCCATGCGGCCTGCGCCGTTTCCCAGCCCCGATCACGCAGCCCGGCGGGTGTGATGAACGAGCCGGGAATGGACGTGTATCCGGGACTCAGCTGGACGGGGTTCTGGACGAGTTCTGGTTCGATCGGCTCCAACCACAGCGGGCCGGTCTCGACGGTCAGGATCTCGGTCGACGGATCGATGGTGTCGAGGTCGACTTCGTAGTGATCGAGCAGCTCTGGCGTGGCCACGTATAGGAGGCTCAGGATTCGTCGGAGGCCCGGTGAGACCTCCTCGGTCAGGACCATCGCCGGCAGGCCGTCGATGCCTTCGAAATCCGGCGCGAGGGCAACGTCGATCGGAGTGACCGTGGCCTCGTCCACGGTGGCGGCGATCTCGTTCACCGCGCCTTCGATCTGATCGAGCTCGGCCTGGGTTCGGTCCGGGATGGGGGAGATGTCGCCTGTCGACGGGATCTCGCCGATCCTGACCAGCAGCTGGGTTTCGGACAGGTTGCCTTCCGCGTTCGAGGTGTAGAGGGCGGCGCTGGAGGCGAGCACGATGGCGACGGCGATCCCGAGGGCGAGACTGATTGCGGCCAAGGCGGCGCCCGACCGCGACCGGTACCGGTAGAGATCCCGTAGCGCCAGCCGGACCGGCACCGACGCTCTTTCCGCCAGTCGGGTCGCGGCCCGGATCGTCGTCGAAGGGGCGAGCAGAAGGATTCCGAGGATGAACGACACCGTGCCGGCCATGATCAACACGAGATCGATGAACGAATCCGCGGCGTTGCCGACGATCACGAGGATGGCGATGCCGACCACGACGAGAGGCAGACCCCATGCCGAGGGTCGGCCGTTCGGTCGGGGTCGAGGAGGCCGGCCGGACAACGCGGCCACGATAGGGACGCGGGCGGCCGACCGGGCCGGCCACCAGGCCGCCGCGGTCGCCGCAACCACAGCCAGCACCATCGCGACCGCGATGAGCCACCACGGCACGTTGGATGGCTCGATCCGCTGCCCGACGGCGGTCTCCAGACCCGGAACGACAGCGATCCATGCCACCAAGCCCACGGCCGCCCCAGCGACCGCCGCGATGAGACCGACGACAGCGCCGTTCGCCACCGTCACCAGGCGCAGGTGCCGCTCGGTGGCTCCGGCCGCAGCCAGCATCCCGAGCTGGCGAAGCCGGCGTTGGGCGACGACGACGAAACCCGCCGCGGCGACGAGGGAGACCAGGGCGAGCAGCATCGACGCCGCCACGAGCACACCGACCGCCGCCATCGCGCCTTCGTCGCCGGGTCCTCCGCTGGCCGTGGGAGACGCGCCGCTGGGTGCCCGGAACGACTGGGCCTGATCGGCGCTCCCGGCGGCCAGGATCGTCACGGAGTCCGAACGCACGGCCTGGCTCGGGTCGACCAGTGCGAACTCGTCGCTGAGATCGCTCGGGTTCTCGACCAGGCCCACCACTGCCCACGTCGTGTCGTCGAGATCCACGGTCGATCCGACCCCTACATTGAGGGACTCGGCCACGGCGTCCGTCACGGCGGTCTCGCCGTCCGCAGTCGGGTAGCGCCCGTCCACGAGAGCGAGCATCGGTGCGCTGAACGCTCCGCCCGGATCCTGGGACCGGAGCTCGACCGGCTCGAACATGCCCGGGATGGGAACGTAGCGGCGGCCGATCACGTCGATAGTGCCGAACCACTGCTCGGCAGCGGCGATATCGACGGCCATACCCGCGGGGTCAGCGTTCTCGAAGTGGAGCGACTGGTCCGCGGAGCCGCGTTCGGCGTTGCCCTCGGCCGGCGCCAGGTTGAAGGCGGCGGACGCGCCTCCGGTCGCCGCCGCCACAGCCAGGGTGAGCAACGCCAGCACCAGGATCTGGGAGCGCCACTCTCGGCGAAGGAGACGCAAAGCCCACCGGACGATGGCGCGACGTGCTGGCGCGCCGCCATTGTCTGCGGTGCCCGTCGGCCGGGCGGACAACAGCGTCGCCACTACAGATCCACACCCTCGTCCAGGAGTGATTCCGGGCCACGTGGCGGCGTGGTCTGGTCGACCATGCGTCCGTCGCGGAGGAACAACACCCGGTCGGCCCAGGCCGCGAGTTGGGAATCGTGGGTGACCACCACGCCGGCCATTCCTCGCTTGCAGGCATCGCGCAGCAGGCGCATGACGGTTTCGCCGTTGGCGGAGTCCAGCGCGCCGGACGGCTCGTCGGCGAGGAGGAGGCGACGGTGCCCCACGATGGCCCGCGCGACGGCTACCCGTTGTTGCTCGCCGCCGGACAGGTCATCCGGGAAGGCAGTGGCCCGATCGGCCAATCCCAGCGTCCGAAGCGCCTCGAGCCCGGCCGCGCGGGCGGTGCCGGTGGCGACGCCGTCGAGCTCTAGCGGCAGCGACACGTTCTCGGTCGCTGTGAGGCCGGCCACCAGGTTGAAATCCTGGAATACGTAGCCGATCGATCGCCGGCGCATCCTGGCCCGTTGGTCCCGCGACATTGCGGAGACCGCGGCTCCATCGATCAGAACCTCGCCTTCGGTTGCGTCCTCGAGACTGCCCGCGATGGTTAGCAGGGTGCTCTTTCCCGAGCCGCTCGGTCCCATGACAGCTACCAACTCGCCACGGTCGACCGTGAGGTTCACGTTCTTGAGGGCGTGGACTTCGATCGGGCCCGATCCGTGGATCTTGGACACCTGGTGCATCTCGAGCATGGGTGTCATTGCCTGACCTCCGCGTCCTGGCGTGCGGGCTGGGGCGCCTCGACTGAGCCGGGTGAGGCCGCGAGTTGGCCCAGGCGCGAGTCGGCAGCGTCGAGCCAGCGCACTATCCCCTCGAGACGGAACAGCTCGGCGTCGATGACCAGCGCGAGCCCAACGTCGTCGGGTCGCGACTCCGCCTTGAGCTGGGTGAAGGTCTGCATTGTCTCGACCACGTGCCGCCGATGGGCCTGGATCACGTCGCGGACATCGACGCCGGGCACCTTCACCGCGACAAGGACCTTGATGACCAGTTCGTCTCGCGGTGGAATCTCTGACGACGGCGGCGTGCGGAGCCAGTCGACGAGCTCAGTGCGGCCGGCGCTCGTGATCGTGAAGTCTTTCTGAGCGCCGCCGGTGCCGTCCGACACTACGAGACCATCTCGCTCCAGACGCTGCAGTGTGGTGTACACCTGGCCGACGTTCAGCGGCCATACCTCGCCGGTGCGCTCCTCGAACTCGCGCTGGAGCCGGAGCCCGTACTTGGGCTCCTCGCTGAGGAGCGCGAGAAGTGCGTGACGGACGCTCACGATCGAATCCTGACCTGCTGCATACCCGGTACTATACGCAGTATAGGTTGCCCGTCAAGGCGCGACCTGCGATCGGTTCGGGATGACCTTGAACGGCGCCGCGAGGCATTGAGCGCCGATGTCGTGGTACGAAGAGTCTGGAGAGTGAGGTGCCCGCATTACATGCCAGACGACAGCCGGCGCGAGCGGGCCGAGGCAATCGTCGCGCAATCCGCAGCCCTGAATCGGCAGCGCGACGCCGAGATCGCCCGCGCCCAACGACTCATCGACGAGTTCGTCGCGACGATGAACGAGCGCGGGATCCCGCCGGCCCGGCTACGGGCTCGGGTTCCAGGGCGCCGCACCACGTACCGGACCGGACGTATCGGCTGGTACATCCGGCAGAACGGGTCGCTCGCCATCGGCACCGATGGCGAGTTCTACATTCTCGACGTGCCCGCCAGCGTGAAGTCTCGCGTGTTCGGGGTCAGCGTCGAGCGGTCGGATCCGCCGCTCGTGGTCGGCCGCGGAGCCAGGGACGGCGAGTCCTTCGATCTCGCTGAACTACTCAGCCGGGCCATCCCACCGAATTGATCACTCATCGAACGACAAGTCACTCGTCGGCGGTCTTGAGAATGGTGGTCAGCCGGTCGGCGGCGGCAAGGACCGCGGGCGCGTGCATCCGGCCGGGTTGGCGGGTGAGCCGCTCGATCGGGCCGGAGACCGACACCGCAGCAACGACGCGGCCGCTCGATGAGCGCACCGGCGCGGAGACCGACGCCACTCCCGGTTCACGCTCGCCCACGCTCTGCGCCCAGCCCCGCCTGCGGACGGCGGCGAGCATCGTGGCGGTGAATCGCGCACCCTGCAGCCCGCGGTGCATCCGCTCCGGCTCTTCCCAGGCCAGTAGTACCTGTGCGGCCGAGCCGGCGAGCATCGTCAGCGTCGCGCCCACGGGGATCGTGTCGCGCAGGCCAGTTGGCCGCTCGGCCGCAGCCACGCAGATCCGTAGATCTCCCTGGCGCCGGAACAGTTGGGTGCTCTCGCCGGTCAGTTCTCGCAGCCGAGCCAGGATGGGCCCGGCCGCGGCCAGCAGCCGATCCTCTCCGGCGGCCGTGGCGAGCTCGTTGAGGCGTGGGCCGAGCACGAACCGGCCGTGCATGTCGCGGGCCACCATCCGATGGTGCTCGAGTGCGACTGCCAGGCGATGAGCCGTCGGCCGAGCCAGTCCGGTGGAGGCGACGAGGTTGGCGAGGGTGGCCGGGCCGGCTTCGAGGGCCGACAGGACGAGGGCGGCCTTATCGAGGACACCGACTCCGCTAGACTTGTCCATGGAGCGATACTTTCATCTCATGATGTGAGATTGCAACTCGCGCCGAAGTCTACTGGCGAGGAACATGGCTCGCCTGTCGTTCCAGCTTCTTGGGGAGGATCCACATCATGGGCAAGACCCTGGCCGAAAAGGTCTGGGACGCGCACGTCGTCCGCCGCGCCGAGGGTGAACCGGATCTCCTCTACATCGATCTCCACCTTGTACACGAAGTGACAAGTCCGCAGGCCTTCGAGGGGTTGCGACTGGCCGGGCGTTCCGTGCGCCGTCCCGACCTCACGCTGGCGACCGAGGACCATAACGTGCCGACGATCGGGATCGAGCTGCCGATCGCAGACCCCGTCTCCCGCACCCAGGTCGACACGCTGCGCCGCAACTGTGAGGATTTCGGGATCCGCCTGTTCCCGATGGGTGACGCCGAGCAGGGGATCGTGCATATCATCGGCCCGCAGCTGGGGTTGACCCAACCGGGCCTGACCATCGTCTGCGGCGACTCGCACACCTCCACCCATGGCGCTTTCGGTGCGCTCGCGTTCGGCATCGGAACCAGCGAGGTCGAGCACGTTCTCGCTGCCCAGACGCTTCCGCTGCGCCCGTTCAAGACCATGGCCATCACCGTCGAGGGGGAGTTGCGGCCGGGCGTGACAGCCAAGGACATCATTCTCGCGGTCATCGCCAAGATCGGTACCGGCGGCGGTCAGGGTTACGTCATCGAGTACCGCGGCTCGGCCGTCGAGGCGCTGTCCATGGAAGCGCGCATGACGATCTGCAACATGTCGATCGAGGCGGGCGCGCGCGCCGGAATGATCGCTCCCGACGAGACGACGTTCGCCTACCTCAAGGACCGCCCGCACGCTCCGCAGGGGGCGGATTGGGACGCCGCCCTCGAGGAGTGGCGCGAGTTGCGCACGGACGCCGACGCCACCTTCGACGCCGAAGTCGTACTGCAAGCAGGCGACATCGAACCGTTCGTAACCTGGGGTACCAACCCTGGCCAGGGACTGCCGTTGTCGGCCTCCGTCCCTGATCCGGAGACCTTCGGGAGTGAGGCCGAGCGCAACTCTGCTCAGCGGGCGCTGGAGTACATGGATCTGTCACCCGGGACGCCGCTGCGCTCGATTGCCGTCGACACCGTGTTCCTCGGCTCCTGTACGAATGGCCGAATCGAGGACCTGCGCGCCGCCGCATCCGTCCTGAAGGGACACAAAGTGGCCGGCGGCGTCCGGATGCTCGTCGTGCCCGGCTCGATGCGCGTCAGGCAGCAGGCCGAGGCAGAGGGCCTGCACGAGGTGTTCCTCGAGGCCGGGGCCGAGTGGCGGGCCGCCGGTTGCTCCATGTGCCTGGGTATGAATCCCGATCAACTGGCGCCGGGGGAGCGCAGCGCGTCCACGTCCAACCGCAACTTCGAGGGCCGGCAGGGCCGGGGCGGGCGTACCCACCTGGTCTCGCCACTCGTCGCCGCTGCGACCGCCGTCCGGGGGACGTTGTCCTCGCCCGAAGACCTGCCCGAGCCAGTGGAGGCCTGATCGCCATGGAGAAGTTCACCGTTCATACCGGTGTGGGTGTTCCGCTGCGACGCAGCAACGTCGACACCGACCAGATAATCCCGGCCGTCTACCTCAAGCGGGTCTCCCGCACCGGCTTCGAGGACGGGCTGTTCGCGGCCTGGCGGTCCGACGAGACGTTCGTGTTGAATCACCCGGAGTTCCGCTCCGGATCGGTTCTGGTGGCCGGCCCCGACTTCGGTACCGGATCGTCGCGCGAACACGCGGTCTGGGCGCTGAAGGACTACGGGTTCAGGGCCGTGCTGTCGTCCAAGTTCGCGGACATCTTCCGCGGCAATTCGGGCAAGCAGGGGCTGCTGACGGGCCAGCTCGCTCAGGACGACATCGAACTTATCTGGAAGGTGCTCGAGAACGAACCGGGCACCGAGGTGACGGTAGACCTCGTCGCGCGCCAGGTGCGCTGCGCCGACATCGTCGCGCCAATGCAGGTGGACGACTACACCAGGTGGCGGCTGATGGAGGGGCTGGATGACATCAGCCTGACGCTGCGGCACGTGGCAGCCATCGACGAGTTCGAGCGCCGCCGGCCGTCGCACAAACCCGTCACCGTCTGATCGTGCCGGCCGGCCAGCACAGTTCAACCCCGCCGGTAGGCATCCGTTCGATCACGTTCGGCAGGCGGCGCCCCGTACCTACATGCATGCGTGCCTGTCGGAACGCGGCCAACCCTGGTGGGCGGCCCACGCGGGCCGGCTTCTGACAAAGATCCGCTTTCCTGTTGTGCGCCGCCCCAGGAGTCCCTAGCGTGCGTAGCGGGACGTCGCTACGACTTTGGGGGAGCGATGAACAGGAAAGAGCTCATCGACGAGCTCGCGAAGCGGTTCGAAGGTAACCGGCAGGTCGCGGCCCAGGCACTGGACTCGGTGGTCGACGTCATCACGCGGAGCATGGCCACCGGCGAGAAGGTCGTCATCAAGGGCTTCGGAGCATTCGAGCGCTCAGTCAAGGGCGCTGGTGAAAAGGTGCCGGAGTTCCGGCCGGGCAGGGAATTGTCCGAGGTCGTGAGCGGTACGCGCACGATGCGCGAACGGGTGACGGAGTCGCTGGCCGTCGTACCGGCGAAGGCCGCCGAGACGTTGCGGGCCGCCGCAGGGAAGGCGCGTTCGCTCGCCGAGCCTGCTCCTTCGCCGGCCGAACGGGCCAAGCGGCCCGCGAAAGCACCGGCCAAGCGGACCACCACGGGTGATGTCGCGAGGAGGGCTCCAGGAAAGAAGACGGTGGCCAAGCGATCCACCGCCAGCAAGGAAGCAGCGAGGAGGCCGCCGGCAAAGAAGGGGGTGGCCAGGACAGCTGCTCCGGCTACGCCTGCAAAGAAGTCGGCTGCCGCCAAGGCGACCAGTGCCAAGAAGGCTGCT
>DASUUU010000135.1:0-72063 GCA_036373915.1 Jiangellaceae bacterium
TCCCACTTGAGCGCTGCGGCCACCATGTCGTCGATCAGCCGGTGCTCGTAGGTGAGGCCCGCCTTGTCGAAGTCCTTGGCGAACTCGCTCTCGAAGATCTCGGCGAACAGGTCCTTGAACCGGCCGTCGTAGGCCTTGAGAATCGTGTTCTTGGTCGACATGTAGACCGGGAGGTTGCGCTCGAGCCCGTACCGGAACGACGCGCGGGCGAAGTCGCGGATCGAGTCGTCGTAGTTGTACATGCCCATCGCGACCCCGCCGCCGGAGAAGTCGGCGATGTGCATCTCGACGGGTTCGCCACCGTCGGCCGGGGTGTACGTCATGGTCACCGTGCCCGGGCCCGGGACGACGAAGTCCGTTGCCCGGTACTGGTCGCCGTGGGCGTGACGGCCGATGACGATCGGTTTGGTCCAGCCCGGGACCAGCCGCGGGATGTTCGAGATGACGATCGGCTCGCGGAAGATGACGCCGCCGAGGATGTTGCGGATGGTGCCGTTCGGCGACCGCCACATCTTCTTCAGGCCGAACTCCTCGACCCGGGCCTCGTCCGGAGTGATCGTGGCGCACTTGACCCCGACACCGTGCTCCTTGATCGCATTGGCTGCATCGACGGTCACCTCGTCGTCGGTGGCGTCGCGGTTCTGGATCGACAGGTCGTAGTACCGCAGGTCGATGTCCAGGTACGGGTGGATCAGACGCTCCTTGATGAACGCCCAGATGATGCGCGTCATCTCGTCGCCGTCGAGCTCGACTACCGGCCCGGAAACCTTGATCTTCGACATGGGTACTGGCTCCTCAACTCAACCGCAAATTCTCTCGACGTCAAGATACCTCAGTCCGTTGATCATGCAGAAGTGGGGCGACACGCCGGCAGCCTGTGCGGGCCGGCGCGGTATCTCCAGCGCGGTCGTCGGCGTGTCGCCCCACTTCTGCATGATCAACGGGGAGGGCATCAGACGAGGCCGAGCGACTTGACCGCGTCCCGCTCGTCTTTGAGTTCGGCCACCGACGCGTCGATCCGCGACCGCGAGAACTCGTTGACGTCCAGCCCCTGCACAATCTCGTACCGGCCGTCACGCGACACGACCGGGAACGACGCGACGAGTCCCTCTTCGACGCCGTACGAACCGTCCGAGACGACCGCCGCGGACGTCCAGTCGCCCTCCGGTGTGCCGTGCACCCAGTCGTGGACGTGGTCGATCGCCGCGTTGGCCGCCGACGCCGCCGACGACGCACCGCGCGCCTCGATGATGGCGGCGCCGCGCTTGGCGACGGTCGGGATGAACTCGTCGGCCAGCCATGCCTCGTCGACAAGTTCGGCGGCGTTCTTGCCATCGACCTGCGCGTGGAAGATGTCCGGGTACTGCGTCGCGGAGTGGTTGCCCCAGATCGCCAGCTTCCTGATCTCCGACACACCGACGCCGAGCTTGCGTGCCAGCTGCGAGAGGGCGCGGTTGTGGTCGAGCCGGGTCATCGCGGTGAACCGGTCGGCGGGAACGTCCAGTGCGTGCGACTTGGCGATCATGGCGTTCGTATTGGCCGGGTTGCCGACGACGAGCACCCGCACGTCGTCGGCGGCGCCGGCGTTGATCGCCTCGCCCTGCGGACCGAATATGCCGCCGTTGGCCTCGAGAAGGTCGCCCCGCTCCATGCCCTTGGTCCGCGGCCGGGCGCCGACAAGCAGCGCGACGTTGGTGCCGTCGAAGGCCGTCGTCACGTCATCTGTGACGTCCACCCCCGCCAGCAGCGGGAAGGCGCAGTCGTCGAGCTCCATTGCGATGCCCTCGGCCGCCTGCACCGCCTGAGGGATCTCCAGCAGGCGCAGCTTGACCGGCGTCTGCGCACCGAGCAGCTGGCCCGACCCGATCCGGAACAGCAGCGCGTAGCCGATCTGGCCGGCCGCGCCGGTGACAGTAACGGTGACAGGCGCCTTTGCCATGACGTACTCCTCGTCGAGAAACGAAATCGGGGTCAGTTCCGGATGCTATGTCGCGTCGCGGAACCAGCGGAGCAAGGGGTCGACGTCCCAGTCGTTGATCAAGGCCAAGGCGGCGAGCAGAGTGCCGACACCCAGGATGGCCAGCGTGATGACGTCCGTCCAGCGCGACCGTACCCGCAGCAGACCGGCCCACCGGTCGGGCAGGACGGCTCGAAGCACCGCGGCCAAGCAGATAGCCGCGCCGAACACGACCGCGCCGCGCTCGTAGTCGCGGTCGGCGAACACGAACCCCAGCCCGACGGCGCCGACGGCCAGCACCGCAAGCGTAGGGACCAGCCTGACGAGCTTCACAGGACGACGGTGTGTGCCCTGCGTTGCCACCGCCGCGCCCGGTTCGGCCCTAGCGCTCACCGATCGGTACCCACCGCTGATCGCGCGGGCCGGTGTACTCGCTGTCCGGGCGAATCAACCGGTTGTCCTCGTACTGTTCGATGACGTGCGCGGTCCACCCGCTCATCCGAGAAATCGCGAACACCGGGGTGAACATGTCGTGCGGGATGCCGAGGGCGTGGTAGACGCTGGCGGCAAAGAAGTCGACGTTCGGGTACAGCCCCTTGGCCTCGAGGACGACCTGCTCCATCCGCCGTGACATGTCGTAGTACAGCGTGTTTCCAGTGAGCTTGCCGAGCTCCTCGCTCATCTTGCGCAGGTGCGTCGCCCGCGGGTCCTCGGTCTTGTAGACCCGGTGCCCGAAGCCCATCAGCTTGCGCCCGGCCTCCAACTCGCCACGGACGAAGCTCTCGACGCTGTCGACCCCGCCATCGATCGCGGTCAGCGTCCGCATGACGGCCTCGTTGGCGCCGCCGTGCAGCGGTCCGCGCAGCGCACCCATCGCACCGGTGATCGCCGAATGCATGTCCGAGAGAGTCGCGGCGATCACCCGCGCGGTGAACGTCGACGCGTTCATCGTGTGGTCGGCATGCAGGACGAGACACTCGTCGAAGATCTCAGCGGCCCGATCAGTGGGACGCTCGCCGGTGATCTGCAACAGGAAATTTCCGGCGATGCCGAGCTCGGGGTCCGGATCCGGCACCGTGGAACCCTGCCGAGCGGCCTCGTACTTGGCCACGAGGACGGGCATCTGTGCGACCAGGCGGCTGGCCTTGCGGCGGCTCGCCTCGATCGACGAGTCGCCGGCATCCGGGTCGTCGACGGAGAGCGCGGAGACGAGGGTGCGCAGCGCCTCCATGGGCGTGCCGCTGGTGACCACGTAGCCGAGCAGTGATTCGGCGGTGCTGCCTATCTCACGGCCCGCGGCCAGCTCGCCGGTGAGCGCGTCCAACTCTGCCGACGTCGGCAGGCGACCGCGCTGAAGCAGGTGGACGCACTCCTCGAACGAGATCTTGCCGGCGATGTCGTGGATGTCGTAGCCGCGATAGAACAGCCGCCCCTCGCGGCCGTCGATGTCCGAGATTGCCGTCGACGCCGCGACGACGTCAGCTAGGCCGCGGGGCGACTTGTCAGCCATATGGGGTGACCTCCCTCGATTTTCGGACACCTTACCGGCCGGGCGCGCCTTGTTGGCGCTCCGCGGCTTCGACGACGTTCGTCAGCAGCATCGCCCGGGTCATCGGGCCGACGCCGCCAGGGACCGGAGCGATGTAACCGGCAACCTCGGCGACCGCACGATCGACGTCGCCGGCGAGCTTGGCCCGGCCCGACGGTGCGGTGCCGACCCGGGTGATGCCGACGTCCACGACCGCTGCACCGGGTTTCACCATGTCGGCAGTGATCAGCCCCGGCACGCCCGCCGCGGCCACGACGATGTCGGCCCGCCGGACATGGCTCGCCAGGTCTTTGGTGGCGGTGTGGCACAGCGTCACGGTGGCGTTCTCGCTGCGGCGCGTCAGCAGCAGGCCCAACGGCCGGCCGACGGTCACCCCGCGCCCGATCACAGTGACCTCCGCCCCCGCCAGGGGCACGTCGTACCGCCGGAGCAGTTCGACGATGCCCCGCGGGGTACACGGCAGCGGCGCTTCGCCCATCAGTACCAGGCGGCCGAGATTGACCGGGTGCAACCCGTCCGCGTCCTTGGCAGGGTCGATCGCCTCGAGCACCCGCTGCTCGTCCAGCCCCTCCGGCAGGGGCAACTGCACGAGATAGCCAGTGCAGTCCGGGTCGGCGTTGAGCTCGGCCACGGCGGCCTCGACCTCGTCCTGGGTGGCCGCCGCCGGAAGATCACGCCGAATGGACGCGATGCCCACCTCGGCACAGTCGCGATGTTTTCCCGCGACGTAGGCCCGCGATGCAGGATCGTCGCCGACAAGGATCGTGCCGAGGCCAGGGGTGATTCCGGCAGCGCCCAGTTTGCCGACTCGCTCGGTCAGGTCGGCCTTGATCGCTGCGGCGGTAGCCGTGCCGTCGAGGGTGATCGCATTCACAGTTACCACAGTCTTTCACGGAAGCGGTGGCGCGATCACCCAGGAGTCGCCTCATTCCCGGCCCCTCGACGGGCTCGGCGTGACTGCGGTCGCTCCGGACCATGCCCGCACCCGGCCGACGGCCGCTCAGCCGCTCTTGCGGCGGAACATCCGCTGGGTGGGGGCCTGCTTACCGTGGGACTTGGCCGCGCCATCGTCCTCAGGGCCCTGACCCGGAGCCTGGTCCTTGCGCTGCTTGCGTTCGAGCGCCTCGCGGAACTTGCGCCGCATGGCGTCGTCTGGTTGTCGCTTTCCGGACGTACTCACGACGTTCACGGTACCCGAGACGCCTAGCCGCCGGCGTTGCCGTAGACCGTCACATGAACGTGGTCGTAGTGGTTGGCCGTGGTAGACCCTCGGTCCTCCATCCAGCGCCAGCCCTCGTCCGCTCGCTGGACGGTCCAGATCTGCTGCGACCAGATGACCTCGCTGACCCCGAGCTCCTGATAGTGCTCGCGAACCCACGCCGCGATGGCATCGCCGAGCGAGCTGCTGGACACCATGATGTCCAGCGCGTGGCCCGTGCTGTGCTCGCCGCCGCCACCGCGCAGCCCACCCCATGAACTCACCTCGGGGAACTGCGCGCACACGGCCCGGTAGACGCGGATTGCGTCCGGCGTCAATCCGGACTCGACCGAGGTGCCGTCGGGGCACTCGGCGTACGAGATCTCCGGGCCGGGCTCGGACTCGGACAGGTAGTCACCGTTGACCCAGGCGGCGCGATCGTCATGGACGATCTGCACCCAGGCGCCGTCCGTCTCGCCGGTGACACCGACACGCGCACCGTACGGGAGAACGGCGAGCACCTCGTGATCCTGCGACGGTCCGGTCCGGACGTTGAGCGCAGCCGTGACATACATGTGGTCGACGACCTCGGGCACCGGCTCGGGCTCCGGCTCGGGAGTAGGAGTCGGCGTCTCTGTCGGTTCCTCCGTCGGCTCGGGCTCGGGAGTCTCCGTCGGCTGCGGCGTGGCCGTTGCCGTGGTCGACGGAGTGGCCTGGCCGGCAGCCGACCGGTCCACCGACCCACGGCTCAGCGGCGGGGCCGACCTGAACGGTTCACCGAACGCCGTGACCTGTTCCAACTCGGGCTGCTTGGGCTCGCCATCCGGCCATACCGCAACCGCCATCGGGGCGCTCACAACGACCGAGGCCGGCAGTGCCAGTGCCACCATCCGCCGCTTGCGCGACGCGTGCTTGGCGTGCCTATGACGACCTCTCGGCACTAGCGCATCACCCTTCGCTGTCCGTCATCGTCACACTTGCCGCGGTACAGGCAACCACACATCGGGCGGTTTGTCACCCCGGCATGCCCACATTTGCCCTGATCACGGTGGTAGGGCAGGCGCTCCGCGAGCCCGAATCAGCATGACCAATCCGAAAGGAGCGTGGTCAGTGGAAAAAGTGCCGGGTCCCGGTCAGGTACATCGTCAGTCCAGCCCGTTGAGCTGCGGCGATGACCTTCTCGTCGTTGACCGAACCGCCCGGCTGGACGACCGCACGGATCCCGGCTGCGGCGAGCACCTCCAGCCCGTCCGGGAAGGGGAAGAACGCATCCGACGCGGCAACCGATCCGGCGGCCCGCTCGCCGGCCCGCGAGACGGCAAGCCGCGCCGAATCGACCCGATTGACCTGCCCCATGCCGATACCCACCGCGGCACCCCCGGAGGCGAGCAGGATGGCGTTGGACTTCACGGCCCGGCAAGCGCGCCAGGCGAACGCCAGGTCCGCCAGGACGCTCCCGGCGGCGGGTTCGCCGGCCGCGAGCGTCCAGTTCGCTGGGTCGTCGCCTGCCGCGTCGACGGTGTCCACCGCCTGCATCAGCAGTCCGCCGGAGATCGACCGCGTCTCGGCGCCGCCCCGCACGCGGGCTCGGGTGCGGAGCAGGCGGACGTTCTTCTTGCGCGTCAGCACGTCCAGGGCGCCGGGTTCGTAGTCCGGCGCGACGACCACCTCGGTGAACACGTCCGCTACCTGCTCGGCCATCTCTGCGGTGACCGGCCGGTTTGTCGCGATCACGCCGCCGAACGCAGACACAGGGTCGGTGGCGTGGGCGAGCCGGTGGGCCTCGGCGACGTCGGAGCCGATCGCGATACCACACGGGTTGGCGTGTTTGATGATCGCAACGGCCGGCTCGGTGAAGTCGTACGCGGCCCGGTGTGCGGCATCGGCGTCGACGTAGTTGTTGTAGGACATCTCCTTGCCGTGCAACTGCTCGGCACTCGCAAGGCCACCCGCGCCGTACCCGGCGACGTACAGCGCCGCCGGCTGGTGAGGGTTCTCGCCGTAGCGAAGGATGGCCGCCCGATTCCACGTTCCGCCGATCCAGGCCGGGAAGCCCGAGCCGTCGTCGGTCGGGGACAGCACATTGCCCATCCAGGACGCCACGTGAACGTCATAGGTGGCCGTGTGGATGAACCCCTCGGCCGCGAGCGCCTGCCGCTGGGCAAGGGTGAAGCCCCCGGCCCGCACCGCGTCCAGCACGTCGCCGTATCGCGCCGGGTCGACCACGACCGCCACGCTGGCGTGGTTCTTGGCCGCGGCGCGAACCATCGACGGCCCACCGATGTCGATCTGCTCCACACACTCGTCGGCACCGGCACCGGACGCCACTGTGTCGGCGAAGGGATACAGATTGCAGACGACAAGGTCGAACGGCGCAATGTCAAGGTCGGCCAACTGCCGGACATGATCGTCGCGCCGCCGGTCGGCCAGGATTCCGGCGTGGATCGTCGGGTGCAGCGTCTTCACCCGCCCGTCCAGGCACTCTGGGAACCCGGTGAGCTCCTCGACCGGTGTGACGGGCACACCCGCGGCGGCGATCCGAGCGGCCGTCGAACCCGTCGACACGAGGGCGACGCCCGCCGCGTGCAGGCCGGTGGCGAGTTCTTCCAGACCCGACTTGTCGTACACGCTCACCAGCGCACGGCGAACGGGAATGCGGTCACTGGCGGCGCTCATCGTGCTCCTCGGGGTATCCAGGCGTATGACTCAAAGTCTGCTGCGCTCCCCCCGTGGTACGCCACCTTCGGCCCGGCCGCGGCGCCGGCCCACTGTACCGAACGCGGGCCCTCCGCCCGGTTGATGCCCACCTGTGGCGAGAACGACGAGCCAGGCTCGTCGCGCGCTCATTCAGAACCGAATCCGACGCGGATTGCTACGGAATCGTCACCCGACGGCCGTCGATCGTCCAGCCTTCACGCGCGAGCCGCCCCACGTACTCGACGAGCTGGCGACGCTCGGCCGCTTTGATCCGCTCGGTCAGCGACTCGACCGTGTCGCCATCCTCGACCGGGACGGCGACCTGCGCGACTATCGCGCCGGTGTCCACCCCCGCATCGGCGAAGAACAAGGTCGCCCCGGTGATCTTGACCCCGTACTCCAGGGCGTCGCGCGGCCCGTGAATTCCCGGGAAGGCGGGCAGCAGCGTGTTGTGCGTGTTGATGTAGCGGCCGCCGAACCGCCCCAGGAAGGGTTCACCGACAAGCTTGAGGAAACCCGCGGAGATCACCAGGTCGGGTTCGTAGGCGGCCACGTGGTCGGTGAGCGCGCGGTCCCACGCTTCCCGACTCGGATACTGCTTGAGCTCGTCGACGAAGACGGGTACGCCGGCGGCCGCTGCGATCTCCAGGCCGCGGATGCCACCCCGGTCGGCGCCGACGGCGACGACTTTCGCCCCGTAGCCCGGGTCCGCGCACGCCTCGAGCAGAGCTTGCAGGTTGCTGCCCGTGCCCGAGATGAGAACGACCAGGCGAGCGGGACGGTCGGGCGCTGGGCGATGCTGCACGGGCAGCGACGATACCGCCGCGCTCAGCCGGCGTCGGACCGCCGTAGCCAATCGGGCAGCGGGCGACCCAACAGCGAGATGATAAGCGCCGGGACGCCCACCAACGCGGCCGTTGCCGCGGCGACCTGCCACGGCACGGGTCCGATCACGCTGAGCCTTCCGGCGCCGGCCGGTCCACCGGACACGGCGGCGAGCACGGCCATCGTCACTGCCGCCAGGCCGGTCGTCAGGGCTACGCAAAGGACGACGTCCTGCGTCGTCGACAGCCGTCGGCGCACGATCCATCCAGCGAGCCCGCCCGCGATGATTGGCCCGGCCAGGGCGAGCCAGCCCAGCGTGCCGAGATCGCCGGCCGGCAGCGCACCGAGTGGTGGCAGCGCCGGGACCAGCCCAAGCTCCACGCCACCCGGGGCCACCGACGTGCCGGTGCCAACTGCGAACCCGGGACCCAGCGCGAACGCCGCAGCCCAAACCACCGCATTGGGCACTATCGCGGCCGTGATGGCGGCCAGCACGACTATGCCGGGTAAGTCCGGATCGAGCCGTTCTGTAACGGCACCGATCTGGTCGGCGTGGACGGCGCCGCTGATCGCGATCAACCCGGCCCCGGCGGCGAGCAACGTCGCTACGGCCACTCCTGCGGCCCGCACCGCGGTGCGTTGCCAGTGCTCCAGCCTGGCGAGCAGCGGCCTGGCCAGGCCGGCTTCGCGGATCACCCCGAGGCCGGCGGCGCAGCCGGCCAGGAGCATCGTCCAGACGACCGCACTCTGCGGAGCGGCGCTCATCCGTTCGGTGCCGGACAGGCCCGCGACGAGACCGCCGCCGGCCGCATACGTCGCGATGGCGGGTCCGACGACGGTGGCCGAATCCCACCCGCCGACGACCCCGGCCACATGCGCGGACCAGCGCGCGGCCCGGTAGATCAGCAAGGCGATGAGGACGGCCAGCCCGCCCGGCGCGAGCTGGATCGTCGTGCCGTCAATCGTCAATCCGACCCGGTGCGCGGCGAGCCACACCGACGCGCCGATGCGTAGTGGCTCGCTCACGGGGGCCTCGGCCCCATCGCCGAGCCAGACAACGAGGGCGGGCAAGCTGGCCACCGCCAGGCCGGCCACGAGTGCCCAGCCGGCCGCCAGTAGGGCAGCCAGCCACGGTACCCGCGAGCCCCACCGAGGCTCGTCGCGCCTCAGCAGCGGCCGGGCCAACACCTCGGTCACCGTTCCATCCTCACCGGCGCCATAGCCACCGAGCGGCCAGCGACACGCCCTGCGGTCCCGGAGATTCGATCCCCTCTCGAACGCAACCAGGTCTCGTCGACGGGGGTCATGACGAGTAAGCGCCCGCGAAGAGGCCCACGCCGCACCGGGTGCAAAGGCTGCCGTAGACACCGCAAGTCCCACTGCCCGCGACACCGCGACCGAGGAGAGACATGACCGAGCCGGACCAACTCCAGGAGGGCCTGCGAGCCCTGGAGTCGGACTTGCTCGATGTCCGCTTGGCCGGCCCGGAGGCGGCCCGGCGCCGGGGGCGGCAACGTACCCGGCACCGCACGGCCGCCGTCGTGGGAGGGCTCGCGATCGTGGCCGCCGCCGGTTTCCTGAACCCCCTCGAATCTCGAACCGGCGGCGAGCCACCGCCGGCGGCCCCGGCGACGCGGGTCGACCGAACGCCGGCCACCACCTCGACGCCTTCCATCCCGGCGATGACCGAAGACGTCCTGCTCGACGCCGCCGACCTGGAGCCGCAGGACGGCGGATGGCAGGCCACCGGCACGCCGTGGGCCGGCCAGGGTCCGTTCGCCTGCGCACCAGGTGGCGCCGAGGGCGCCGACGAGGCGATGCTGGCCTCGTTCGCCCCAGCCGAGGAAGGCCGCCTGGATCAGGTGGTCGAGCGGTATCACTCGCCAGGTGACGCCGAAGCCCGGTTCGACGAGGTTCGGGCCGCGGTGGCCGAGTGTGCATCACAGCTCGACGTGGCAACCGGCGGGCGGCCCGAGTTCTGGCAACTCGCCGGTGTGGGAGACGCCGCGTGGGTCGCCGGGTACTGGACGTCCGAGACCGCGGGCGAGGCACGTCGCAGGGTGGAGATCGGCGTCGTCTGGACTGGCACCGCTGTCACGCACGTCACGTGGGGTTTCCTGGCCGAGGATTCGATCGAGCCGGTGGTGACGGACGCGACGGTGGCCGCGGCCGAAAAGTTGTGCGTGGCAGCGGGTGGGGCGTGCGTGTCGGATCCGGTGTTGGAGCCGGACGCGGCAGCATCGGAGAACGCGTCATGAGTCACCTCGACACCGGACGCAACCAGACGCAGAACTCAGGCGTCCTATCAATTGAGCCCGGCTCCCCACCAGCCGGGCTCGCCATACGTCAGCAGCGGAGAGCCATGAGCAGCCAGTCCGAGGAGTTCGACGCGTTCTACCACGCGACGAACCGCCGGTTGTTACATCAGATGTACGCGATGACCGGGAACCTCGCCGACGCACAGGAATGCGTTCAGGAGGCTTACGCGCGAGCCTGGCAGCACTGGAAGTCGGTGCAGCAGGCCGCCGATCCCGCTGCCTGGGTGCGGACGGTCGCGTGGCGGATCGCCGCCAGCCGGTGGCGCAAGGCGCGCAACGGGGTGAAAGCCTTCGCGCGCCACGGCCGTCCCGAGCACAGCCAGCCGCCGTCGCCGGACCACGTGGCGCTGGTGTCGGCCCTGCGGAACATCTCCGAGGAGCAGCGAAGGGCCATCGTCCTGCACCACCTCGTCGGCATGTCGGTCGACGAGGTCGCCCGTGAGGTCGGGGCCCCCGTCGGCACGATCAAGGCGCGGCTGTCCCGCGGCCGCGCCGCGCTCGCGGAGTTACTTCGCGACGAGCCGGTGGGAGGTGACGCAGATGTCCACTGAGTGGAACGACCTCGAGCATCGCCTTCGCGACCTCGGCTCCGACATCGGCGGCGCACCGCTCCCCGGCCCGGATGCGGCTCGGCGCCGCGCTCGCCAGCGGACCCGCCGGCAGGTCGCCGGCGCGACGCTCGGCGCTGTGGCCGCCGCCGCCATCGGCGTGGCCGTGCTGGGCGGGCTCGGACCGATGTCCATCTCACAACCAGAACCTGCCGACACACCGACGCCGACGCCGAGCCAGAGCCCGACCGGAGACGCCATTGAGCCGGGCGACGAGCTGATGTTGACGGTAGAAGACCTGGAAGCCTCATACGCCGACCCCGAGCTGGCCGCCCAGATCGGCTGGGAACCGGCCGATCCGCCGAGTGAGCCGCTGCTGTGCGCACCGACCGCCGGAGCCGACACGGTCTCTGGCTGGTTCCGTACGGCGGACGACGGCTACTTGAACCAGTTCATCGAGATCAGCACCGCTGATGCCGCCCAGGCCAGATTCGACGCGGTCATCGACGAGGTGCTCTCGTGTGTCGAGGAGCGCAACGCCGAGAACCCAGATGACAACTGGCTCAATGTGGTGTGGACGGTCGACGGGATCGGAGACTCGCTGTGGACGGCGGACTATGCCGTCCCACCACGCGGCCCCAATGGTGAGCTGATGATCGTCCAGGTTTCGGTGGTGCTTACCGGGGATGCCATCACAGTCGTCACCCAGGCAGGGCTGGGCATGGAGGCGCACAATGTCGGACCGCTGCCCTACCAGATCGCGATGGCTGCGGCTGATCGTCTGTGCACCTCGGCTGGGCGGGACTGCATCGGCGACCCGGTGCCGCAGCGAGTACACCCACCCGTCAACAGCGACGCGGAGCCGGGCTGGCTGACCATCGACGACATCGTCACCGCCATGCCCTACTTCGAAACGATCGGTGAGGTGGGAGCCATCCACGACGGCGACGGGTACGGCCACATCTGCATGGAGGCCGTCAACCCCGTGGCGGCCGGTGCAACAGCCGTGTCCAATCGGCAGTACACCGACCCGCTCGACCCGACACTCGAGACCGACTTCTTCGAGCACATCGCCCGGTTCGAATCCGACCAGGCGGCGCGGGCTCATTACGACGATGTGGTCAACGCCGTCGAGGGGTGCGGTGCACAGCAGATCGGCACGACCGCAGGACCGGGCTACGAAGGCGTCGGGTGGCTGGCCGAGGACGAGTTCGCGCCATTCCACCTCGGCGTGGCGGTCAACGGATCCGATGTCGCGGTGATCGTCCTGGGCCAGCCATGGTCTTCGCACGTCGAACTCCCTCCCGACCAGACGCTCGAGTTGCTGGGCCGCGTCGGCACCCGACTGGGGGATCTGGAGTAGCCGGTCGCGCGGGCCGGCCTACGACGGGGATCGCCGTGCCCAGCCTGCCCGGGCGACCGCGCTGCCGGGTTGCCACACTCGGTGGCATGACCCGCGACGACGCAATCGCCCGTGACCTGGCCGATCCGCTGGCTTCCCTGCGCGACAGGTTCGTGCTTGCCGACGGACTGATCTACCTGGACGGCAACTCGCTGGGGCCGTTACCCGTCGGTGTGCCCGAGCGGGTCACCGCAGTCGTCACCGAGCAGTGGGGCAAGGATCTGATCGCGTCGTGGAATGCTCACGACTGGATGCGCCTGCCGACCATGGTCGGTGCAAAGATCGCTCGGCTGGTCGGCGCACCGGACGGCACCGTAGTGGTCGGCGACTCCACCAGCGTCCAGTTGTTCAAACTTCTCCTAGCGGCGAGCAGGCTCCGGCCGGACCGGCGCGTGATCGTTACCGATCCCGCCACGTTTCCGACGGACGCCTACATCGCGGCCAGTGTCGCCCGGCTCACCGATCGCGAGATCCGCTGGTGCGAGCCGTCAACCGTCGAGGCATCGCTGGCCGGGGACGTCGCCGTCCTCGCCCTCACCCACGTCGACTACCGCACCGGCCAGATGTACGACGCCGCCGCGCTCACCGCCGCGGCGCATGCCGTGGACGCGCTGGTGTGCTGGGACCTCTGCCACTCCGCCGGCGCCGCTGACGTCGAGCTGGCCGGCTGGGACGCGGACTTCGCGGTCGGCTGCGGGTACAAGTACCTCAACGGCGGCCCCGGCGCACCCGCGTTCGCGTACGTCCATCCCCGCTGGCACGATTCGCTCGATCAACCACTGCCCGGCTGGCTGGGCCACGCGGATCCGTTCGCCTTTGAGCAGCGTTACCGTCCGGCGCCCGGGATCGAGCGCGTCCGGACCGGAACTCCCGATGTGCTGTCCATGATCGCGCTCGACGCCGCGCTCGACGCTTTCGACGGTGTGTCGACGGCCGACTTGCGCAGCAAGTCGTTAGCGCTGACCGACTACTTCATCGCACTGGCGGTCGAACGGCTGACACCCTACGGCGTCGTTATCGAAGCGCCACTGGAGTACGAGCGGCGAGGTTCACAGGTCTGCCTTCGCCATCCGGATGCCTACGGGCTGGTGCAGGCGCTCATCGCCCGCGGCGTCGTGGGCGATTTCCGGACGCCCGATCTGGCTCGCTTCGGGTTCGCGCCGATGTACACCCGGTTCGTGGACGTCTGGGACGCGGTTGAGCAGGCCGCCGCAGTCCTCGCGGGCAACGAGTTCGCCGATGCCGAGTACGCCACCCGCAAGATGGTTACGTGACCGAGTGGGCGGCCCAGCAGGGTTGTCGGCGCCGTACCACCCGCGTGCGGGTGGTACGGCGCGGACACGCCTGCTGAACGTGATCGAACTAGAGCGATTGCATGATGTCGCGCATGATGCGGGCCGTCTCGGACGGCGTCTTGCCGACCCGCACCCCGGCAGCCTCCAGGGCCTCGGCCTTGGCAACAGCCGTGCCGGACGAGCCGGACACGATAGCGCCGGCGTGGCCCATCGTCTTGCCCTCCGGTGCGGTGAAGCCGGCCACGTAACCCACGACCGGCTTGGTCACGTGCGCCTTGATGTACTCGGCCGCGCGCTCCTCGGCGTCTCCACCGATCTCGCCGATCATCACTATCGCGTCGGTCGCCGGGTCGGCTTCGAACGCCTCGATACAGTCGATGTGCGTCGTGCCGTTGATCGGATCGCCGCCGATGCCGACGCACGTCGAGAATCCGACGTCGCGCAGCTCGTACATCATCTGGTAGGTCAGCGTTCCGGACTTGCTGACCAGCCCGATCCGGCCCGGCTTGGTGATGTCGGCGGGAATGATTCCGGCGTTGGACTTGCCCGGACTGATCAGGCCCGGGCAGTTCGGGCCGATGATGCGGGTCACTCCCGAGTTCGCCGCGTGCTGGTAGAACGCCGCGGTGTCGTGCACCGGGATGCCCTCGGTGATGACCACGACAAGCGGCATGCCGGCGTCCACCGCCTCGACGACCGCATCTTTGGTGAACTTCGGCGGGACGAAGACCACCGATACGTCCGCGCCCGTGGTCTCCATCGCCTCCTTGACGGTGCCGAAGACGGGCACGGACTTCCCGTCGAACTCCACCGTCTCACCCGCCTTGCGCGGGTTGACGCCGCCGACGATGTTCGTGCCGGACCGCAGCATCCGGGCGGTGTGCTTGGTGCCCTCAGAGCCGGTCATGCCCTGAACGATGACCTTGGATTTCTCGGTCAGGAAGATAGCCATTGTTCGTCAGCCTCATTTCGCTGCGGCGAGCTCGGCCGCGCGTCGCGCAGCGCCGTCCATCGTGTCGACCTGCTCGAGACGAGGCAGGTTCGCGTCGGTCAAGATGCGCCGCCCCTCCTCGGCGTTATTGCCGTCCAGCCGGACGACCAGCGGATGCGTGATCTCATCGCCGCGGCTCTCCAGCAGCGCGAACGCCTGGACGATGCCTTTGGCCACCTCGTCACATGCTGTGATGCCGCCGAAAACGTTGACGAACACGCTGCGCACGTCCGGGTCGGACAGGATGATCTCCAACCCGTTCGCCATCACCTCGGCGGACGCGCCACCGCCGATGTCGAGGAAGTTCGCCGGCTTGACCTGATGCCCATCCACGGCGAACTCCTCGCCCGCGTAGGCCACCACGTCCAGCGTGGACATGACCAGGCCGGCGCCGTTACCGATGATGCCGACCTCGCCGTCCAGCTTGACGTAGTTGAGGTCCTTCTCCTTCGCCCGCGCCTCGAGCGGGTCGGCCGCCGCGGTGTCGTGGTACTGCGCGTGGTGCGGCCGGCGGAAGGCTGCGTTGTCGTCCAGCGTCACCTTGCCGTCCAGCGCGAGGACCTGCCCGTCCGGCGTCTTGACCAGCGGGTTCACCTCGACGAGGGTGGCGTCCTCACCGGTGAACACGTCCCACAGCGTGACGAGCACGTCGATCACCTGATCGCGCACGTCCGGCGCGAACCTGGCGGCGTCGGCGATCGCGGCCGCCTTTGCGGAGTCCACGCCGCCGAGCGCGTCCACCGGTACCTTGGCCAGGGCTTCTGGACGCTCCACGGCCAGTTGCTCGATGTCGATGCCGCCTTCGACGCTGGCCATCGCCAGGTACGTTCGGTTGGCCCGGTCGAGCAGGTACGAGACGTAATACTCCTGCTCGATGTCACTGGCCTCGGTAACGAGCACGGTGTGGACCGTGTGACCCTTGATGTCCATGCCGAGGATGGCGCCGGCCTTCTCGGCCGCTTCGTCCGGAGTGCTCGCCAGCTTGACCCCGCCCGCCTTGCCTCGGCCTCCGGTCTTCACCTGTGCCTTCACGACAACCTGGGTGCCGAGCTCTGCGGCGACTGCTCGAGCCTGGTCAGCGGTGTCGGCGGTCTTACCGGGCAATACCGGCACGCCATGAGCGGCGAACAGTTCCTTCGCCTGGTACTCCATCAAGTCCACGGTCTGCGTCCTGTCCTTGTCACTTGACGCCGGGTCAGAGGGCGCCGATGGCCCCGCGGGTCGCAGGCCCGGCTGCCCGTCCAGAGCCTAGTCCGCCAACTCAGTGCCGGCAGCACGGGGTCGGCGCGCCCGCCCGGCTCTGCCTGGCACTGACCTTCACCGCCTTTGCAATGCACACCATGAGGAAGCGCTTCCTAGAGGTGTGCATTGCAAGAGCCGGACAGGGGCGGCCCGGGGCGTTAGAGCGGCATTCTCCAGGCTGCATGAGGCGGCACGAGGCCGCACTAGGCGTCACGAAGCGGCATGAGGAGGAAGCGACCGGGCCCGTCGCGGCCTGCGCCTGCCGGTGGGAGGCTTTTCCCGGCGGGCGTAGGCCGCGACGTGTACTTCTGCCCGGCGCGCCGGGCACGGTCTGCCAGTGACACCGGCCGGCCAGTGCGCGGGGCAGAGCTATGGAGCCACCACCACTTCGGCTGTGGCCGACTCGCCATTGACCGTCACGCTGACTTCGGCGATGCCAGCGCGCAGCGCGGTGACCGTGCCGGCATCAGGGTCGAGCGCGACGACGGCGTCGCCAGGAGCCTCGGACGCTGCTCCCACGTGCACGCCATCGCCTCCCCACACCGCAGACACCGGCCAGGACACCGGAACCGTTCGGCCGTCGTCCTGCGAGACGGTTGCCGCCACGTCAGCGGTCTCACCCATGACCAGCGCGGCCGGTGCCGACAGCGAGATCGCATCGACCCGTGGCTTGATCTCGGCTCGTAGCCACGGCGGCCGACTGGACGGACGGCCGGGTCGACGGACGTCGCTTCCGGCTGCCGGGTCGACCCCAAGCATCGTCCAGCCGGTGAACCCGCCATTGTCCGGCGTCGTGGCGGGGTCCTTGCCCATGTTTCCGGTGATCAGGTACGGCACGCCGTCGATCGACTCGGCGTGGAACGCTCCGACGTGGCCCCCGACATAGGCCGCGGACTTGCCCGACTCCGCGACGAACCGGCTCAGCCACTGCTCGATCATGGTCGCCTCGCGCCGGTCGACCAGCTGGCTGTTCTTGGCCGGCAGCGGATCGTTGGGCGGGTGGTGGGCGAAGACCAGAACGCCGCTGACATCGGGATCCTCAGCAGCATCGTCCAGCGCGCGGCGCAGCTCGAGGATCTGGTCGAACAGGTCGCCACCGGCGCGGAACGTCCCGAAAGCCGAGTTCAGCGTGATGATCCGAGTGCCGTCGACGTCGAAGGTGTGCTGCGTCGCACCGAACTCGTCGATGAAGTTCTGCAGCGGGCCGCCCTGCACCTCGTGGTTGCCCGGGACGTAGTACCAGGGGAACTCCACGCCACCCAGTTCCTCGTCCAGGATCTGGCGGGCGAGCGCGAAGTCCACGGTGCTCGCCTCGTCGACGAAGTCCCCGTTGATGATCAACACGTCCGGACCGGCCGCCACGATCTCCCGGAGGGTGCGCCGGGCCGCGGCCACCAGGTCGCTGTCGGGATCGCTGCCGACGAACTGCGCGTCGTTCGCGACGGCGATCCGCAGCGGGCTGCCGTCGGTCGTGGCTCCTTGCAGCACCACCGGATCGGCGAACGCCTCGCGCTCCGGCACCGCTACCTCCGGAGCGACCCGGACCTGAATCTCGCTGAACCCCGTCGTCCCGTGGTAGGCGACATCCCCGACCTGCACGGCGTAGATGTCACGGAACGTCAGCGGGTACTCCGTCCCGTCCGGGACGGGGAAGGTCAGCTGCTGCCAGCCGGTGAACGTGGTGTATCCGCCGTTGAGCGTGACGAGGGTGCCGTTGCGGTCGTAGACGCGCATCCGGATCCAGGTGCCGTTGCCGTCGCCCTCGACCCAGGCGGTGATCTCCTGCGGCTGGCCCGGTAGTTCGAACTGCGCCGGCGGGGTCGCGTAGGCGGCGCGGGTGTTGCCGGCCTGGGTGACGAAGTCATAGCTCATCCGAACGCCGGGTCGGCCGTCCGGACCCTCGATGGCCTCGATCGAGCCGGTGGCGCGCGCGAAGGCGATCGTCCAATCCTCGGCGTCGGAGAAGTCAGCGACGGTGACGTCCTCCAGTCCGACCGCGATGGCAACCTGCGTCTCGACACCGGCGGCCGTGATCGTCAGCTCGGCCGACGTCGCGTCTTCGAGACCGCGGACGGTGAGCGTGCCGTCCTGCTCGCCGATCTCCAACTGCTCGTCGCCGCTGATCTCCAGGTCTCGGGCCTCGAGCGGAGCGCGGAACCCGTCGATGTCGTAGCCCATGAGCTCGATCGGCGCGACGGTCTCGATGTCCGGTAGGACCAGCAGGCCGGTGCTCGGCACGATCCGCTGGAGCTCGCCCAGCACAGTGACTTCTGCCTCCCCCCAGGCCGCACGGTCCTGGGCGATGACGTCCGTGGTTCCCGGCGCCTTACCGGTGACGATCGCCTCGCCGTCCTCGTCCGCCTTCACCGAGGCGACGCGCGGGTCGAAGGCGCGCCAGAGCGGGTCGGAGTCGACGGGCGCGAACGTCTCGTCGTGGCCGTGCGCGGTCAGCGTTCGGGTGAGTCCGGGGAAGACCCGATCGGACGCCGCCGTGACGGACAGGCCTGCGAGTCGGCCGGATCCGGCCGCGGCGAACAGGCCGAGCCCGTTCGCGACCCGGCGCTCGGTTCCGTCGGACGGGCTGTTGATCACGGCATGGTCGCTGGTGCCGGGTGTCCGGGCGACCATCGTGGACGAGCCGCCGCCGTCGAGGTTGAGCGCCTGCTCGGCCCCGAGGTCGGCCATGAACTGGGCCAGCTGGGTCAGCGTCATGCCGCGCGCGTGCGGTTGCCGCCCGTCGACGACGACGAGGAACATGGTGGCGCCGTCGTCAGCCAACCCGACGGCGGTCCGTGGTTCGGCGGTCCCAGCGCCGAAGTCTCGGGGCTGACCGTCCACGACCAGCAGCTGGTTGCCGCCCAGCGCGACGGTGAGCTCGCCGAAGTCGGTACGCGGGGCGTAGCTGACGTCCACACCGGCGCCGATGCCGGCTGATCCGAGCAGTGCCTCCGCGCCGGCGTCGCGTCCGACCAGGATCAGCTCGTTCTCCGCGATCTTTCCCTCGCCTGGTGTGTCGCTGACTTCGGCCACGGCACCGTCCACCACAGTCACCTCGGCGACCGGGTTGCCGGCCCCGAGTGCATTGGCGCGGGTGTACTCGCCCCACGCGGCGGTGAACACCCCGATTCCGTTGGCCGGGATGGAGTGCGTGTTGACGCCCGCCAATTCGAACTCCTCGCCTCCGACGGTGACAGTCCCCTCGAGCAGCACCTGGGCAAGCCGGGCGATGCCGTCGGAGTCGACCGTCACCGCATTGGTGTGGCTGCCGACCGGAGAGGTCAGCAGTCCCTCGTCACGGCTGACGCCCACGCCGTTCGGCGCGAAGGACCGGTCGATGTCGTAGAAGTCGCCGTTGACCGCCGCTACGGCCCCGCTGGACTCCGCCATCTCCCGGACGGTCGCCGGCTCGCTGACGGTTCCGGAGTACTGGTAGTCCAGGCTCAGGCCCGGCTCGTCCAGATCGGCGACGAGAACCTGGCCTGCGGACCAGCCTTGCGGGTCGAGGCGCGTGAAGGTGGTGAGCTCGAGGCCGGGTGCGACATCAGTGGACTGCCGGTCGAGGACGATCTCGCCCGGCCGGGCCAGGTCGATCTCCGAGCCCGCGGGTGCGGCCGACCCGGGAGCGACGAGTAACGGTGAGGCCAACGCGAGAGCCGCCCCTGACGCGGCGAGCACGATTGGCCGGCGACGGATGGACGCAAGAAGATCCATGGCCCGGACGATAACGGTGGTATAGACCGCTGGCAATGGTATAGACCATGAATCTTTGGTGACCGCCCGGCGGTGTCCTGTTCGCCGGGCGTTCGACGGCCACGCCGCCGGCGGTTCAGCCCTCCTCGATAGGCCAGCAGTTTCCGGTGCCGAACGCTTGGTCCGAGTCAGGAACCAGCGCATGGTTGCCGTCAGCGATTCGGGCGCACACCTTCGGCGCACCGCCGAGTGCGGCGACCTGGTTGCTGTCCAGGGGGTGGACCGACGGGTTCTGGTCCTCGATGTACCAGTCGCCGCGCTCGTCCGACGAAGCGTGCGTGCCCATGATCTCGGCGGGCGGCTCGGCTCCGGTCTCATCGGCGCCGTAGAAGTGGACGTGGAAGCCACCATCGATAGTCGGCGTCGAGCCGGCCCACTCGGCCTCGTACTCGATCACGAGCTGGCCGTCGCTGATCGTCGCACTTGTAATGCACACCCAGCGCTCGTTGGACATGATCGCCTCGGTGCACTGCTCGTCGGCCGGCTGCTGTGGCTCTTCCTCCTCTGCGGCCGGCTCTTCTTCCGTTGGCTCCTCCGCGGGCTGCTCGGCCTCCTGCGCATCCGGTTCCGCCTGTTCGGCCACCAGATCGGGATCGGCCGACTCGTTCGGGTCGTCGTCACCGCTGAGCGCCCAGGCACCCAGCGCGATGGCGCCTGCGAGCACGGCACCGCCGACAACCATCATCGGCACCCGGGACCGTCCACCGGACCCGGCATGCCGGGTGGGCGGGCCCGCGGACCCGCCGTCCGAATGGCCGGGACCGGCAGGAGGAGTTGCGCCGGCTTGCTCCCAGTCTCCCGCGCCGGCCCGGGGCATCATCATCGTCCGCTCGGCCGGCGGTTCGTCGTACTGCGACACCTGTCCACCGGACGTTTGCCCGCCGGACTGGCGATCATCGAATGCGGCAGCAGCCGGTCCGACGCCGACCGCCTGGCCCTCGTTGGCAACGGCCTGGTCCGCAAGGGGCGAAGCGGCCGGAAACGCAGCGGCGGCAGCGGCCCCGGCACCGGCAGCGCCGGCGGCTGCTGGAAGGGCCCCACCACCGGCATCCGGAGCATTGCCGCCGTCCGGAGCACCTGGAGACGCTGCTCCGGCACCGCTGGCAACCCAAGCGGCACCGAGTGCGATCGCATGCTTCGGGTGCGCGTCGACCGCGACCGGCCGGCCGAGCTCGGCGCCGACGAGCTGAGAAACGATCGGCATCCGTGACGACCCGCCCACAAGCAGCACGGCGTGCAGTTGCTCCGGTGTCACACCTGCCGATCGCAACGCCCGGCGCAACGCCTCGATCGATTCGTACAGCGCCGGCCGGACCATGGCCTCGAGTTCGGCCCGGGTCAGGCGGACCTCGGTGCTGAGGTTGGGCAGCAGCACGGGGACGGAGACATCGGTGTCGGTCGACAGCGCCTCCTTGGCTTCGACGCACTCCTCTCGCAGCCGGGCCACCGCCGCGATGGCCGCCGGGTCACCCTCGTCGAGCTCGTCAAGCTTGTCGCCGATGGCCCGGTTGACGTGGCTGAACACGGCCGCGTCGAAGTCGATGCCACCGAGACGTTCGATCCCTTCGGGTTGGCCGAGGATCTGGAACCCGGTGGCGGTCTTCTTCAGCACGGCGGCGTCGAACGTGCCGCCTCCGAGGTCGTAGACCGCGACCAACGCATCCGTCGGCACCGGCCGGCCCTGGGCGTAGAACGTGGCGGCGGCCTCCGGCTCGGTAGTGAAGCTCACCGGCTGCTCGAGGTTCGCCATCCGGACCGCCTGGTGCAACAAGTCCAGCTTGTATGGGCCCCAGTTCGCCGGATGGCACACGCAGATCGAGTCGGGCTCGGACCCCTCGCGGGTCGAGACCTCGTCCACCACCCAGCGAAGCAACCGGGCCATGAGAGCCTCGGCGGCGTAGGGCACGCCGCCGAGCAGCAGCGGCGTCGGGTCGCCGAGCCGGCGTTTGAACTCACGCGCGACCCGATCCGGTTCGGTGAGCGCGCGACGGCTGGCGGTCTCGCCGGTGACGAACGTCTCGTCGGAACGCAGCAGCACGACCGACGGGATCGCAGCACCGCGACTCCCGAGCGAAGCGATCTCCACCCGGCTATCGCGCCACGTGGCAGCCGCGGTGTACGTGGTTCCCAGGTCGATTCCAAGTGCGTACATCACAGACGCTCCCAAGGCTCGGTCGTGATCGCAGATCGGGGAAGATATGGGGTTGTCCCCGACGCCGCGGCGGTGGATGTGTTCGTACAGTTGATGACATGACTCAAGGCCGGCCGCTGCACACCGTCTTCACGGAGTTGCTCCACGACGACGTCGCCCGGGAGGCGTACGCGGCCGACCCTGGCGGGCTGCTCGAACCGGCCGGGCACGGTGAGCTGCCCGACGATCTGCTCGCCGAAGCGATCGTCAGCTTCGCCGACACCGCGCCACCCGAGATCGCCGAACATCTCGCACCGTTCGTGATGGCCCACAGCGCCGTCCCGCTCGACGACGGCGAGCCGCCGGCCGCTACCACCGGGCTCGGGCTGCTGGCCGACGCGCCGGCCGATGCCGCCGACAGGATCGGTGCGGACGACCTCGACCCCGTGCTCGACGGCACGGAGGCCGAGGCCGACCCGGTGGTCGAGGCCGCTCCGGTGTTCGTGGATGCAGGCCCGCCGCTCGACGACCTTGACTTCGGAGGCGGGGCCAAGGACACCGCACACCCGGCTGACGAGCTTGCGGGTCTGCCTTTCGACGCCCCGCATCCGGTCGAGCCCCCGGCGGTCGACCCGTTCGATGAGATCGGTCCGGTGGAGGATCTCCCGCTCAGCGAATCCGCACCCGAGCCGGACGGACTCGACGCCGAAGACGACGGCCTGCCGGAGTAGCGATCCCCGCACCGCGCTCATCGTTGGCTCGCCTGCTGGAGATCGCCTGGCGGCCGCGAACCGTCCCCGCGGCGCGCGAGCTCAGCGAGGATCCCCTCGCAGGACCGCACCGCGATACGTGCGGCGACAGCCAACTCGTGGCCGGTCATAGGATTCTCCGCACGCTGCTGCCAGCTCGCGAGCGCGGTCGTCGCGGCGGACGCCACTGCCGCGCTGTCCGCATCTGGTGGCAGCCGAAGCCGGTCGTGGGGCGCCCCACCGGTTCCGCCGATGATTCGCTCGAGGTCGTCCAAGACGGTCTGCCTGCCGGTCACCCACCCCGCGCGCAGCGAGGACAGCACCCGCAGCTCCCTGAACGGGTGCGCGGAGGCGACCAGCTCTTCGACCGTGGCGGCCACCGCCGCGCTGCCCGGACGCGGTTCTATACGGGTCAGCGCATCGAGTGCCAGCAACGCTGAGCGGCTCTTGAGAACGTCACGCCGCTCGAAGAACAGCGATTCCAGCACAGCGCGAAGCTCGTTGACCCCGCTGCGATCGGCGAGCTCGCGGGCCAGCTCGGTCGCCGTCGAAACCACCGCCCGCCGCAGCAAGGCCGTGGCGAGCCGGATGCCGAACAGGCCGAACCGATCGAGCAGCGCCTGGCGCTCGATCGATGTCAAACCCAACTCCGGCATCAGCTCGATGAACCGGTCCGCCGACAGCAACAGCGCTTCGACCTGTCTGGCAGGGACCTCGGCGAGCTTTCTGAGCTGCTGCACTTCGGCCTCGGTGAGGGTGACTGCCGTCTCGGCCAGCAGCCCGGCTACCGGCACCACCGTCTGGACGACTCGCCGCACCTTGGGATCGGCCCCCAGCCGGGTGGAGATCCGCCGAGCCGAGGCCATGGCGTCGAGGCGGCCCACCCCGATCTCGTCCGCCCGCGAGAGCACGCCGATCGCGTTGATGGGATTGGGGCGGGAGACCTCGGTGTCGTGAAAGGCCTGCAGGAACTGCACGTCCTGGGGGTGTAGGTGCCGCATCAGGTACAGGACGGCGTCGGCCGGTGTCTCGTCCTCCGCGGTCAGCACCTGCCACGTCCGCCGAGCAGTGGCCTCCGAGAGTGAGCCGATGCCGGGCGTGTCGATGAGCGTGGCGGTGCGCAGCGCCTGCGACGGCCACGTCACCACGAGTTCGTCCACCTCGTCCGGCGAGAAGCCGGCCAGGTCGATTTCCAGCGCACCGTCGTCACGGTTGAATCGCAGCTGTCGTGGTTCGCCGTCCCGCGGGTGGGCGACCACCTCGTAGGTATGGCCGTCGCGGTACCAGGTGATGATCCGCGTGCACTCACCGGCATCAGTGGGTGCCAGGCGCTCGCCGACAAGGGCGTTGAGCAGCGTCGACTTGCCGGCCTTTACCCGGCCCGCCACGGCGACCCGAAGTGGCTCGTCGAGCCTGGCCCGGATGGCCGCGAGCCGTTCTGCGTTCTCCGTCCCTTGGTACACCGCGAGCGCTTGATCGAGAGCCGCCCGCGTGCGGTCGACGAGATTCACGCGACCACCGCCTCGGCGTGCCGGCGTAGCTCGCGAAGGCGGCCCAGTTCGGCATCGATGTCGGCGATCCGCTTGTCACGTTCGGCCTTGGTCCGGTTCGCCGCCCCCGTAGCCGACTGCAATGCCTGCGCAGTGGACCGGTTCAGCTCCTCAGCGCGGGCGCTGTAGTGGTCGCGAAGCTGGCGCTGGATTCGTCGCAACGTGTCGCGGGAGTCCTTGCCGACCCGGAAGCTGACCTCGTCGCAGTACCGGCGCGCCGCGTTCTTGGCCTGGCTCCGGCGCTGGGTCAGCTGGCGCTTCTTCTCCGTTCGCAGGCCGCCGATGCCCATCGCCAACCCGATGCCCACGGCGATGGGGCCGAGGGTCAGCCCGGCCATGCTGCCGAGCATGGTGAACATCAAGATGCCCATGTAGGAGCTCTTCAGCGCGGTCATCGCCTGCTTGCGGACGCCCATCTTCTCGAGTTCCATCTTGTGCTCGACCTCGGCGCGGGCGAGCACGTCGGCGGGGTTGTAGACGGCCAGCCGGTTCAAGATGTCGCCGGAGCCTTCCTGGAAGTGCCTCCACACCTGCTCGCTCAGCTGATCGGCCCGCGCCCGGAGCAGGCCGTAGTTCTCCATGACCTTTTCAGCGGCGGTCGACTCGAGCCAGGTCTGTATCTCGTGCCAGGTGTCGGCCGGGTCGAACTCGTCGATCAGGTCGTCGGCCTCCTCGATGAGTTGCCGGATCCGCGCCCGGAGATCGTGATCGACATCGGAGCTCAGGTCGGCGATGCCGTCGTTGAGTGTCTGGCTCCACTTGGCCATGCTGCTGCGCAGCGCCTCGACCTGGCTCTTGACCGCCGTCAGCTCGGATACGACCTGCGCGTTCTTCGCCGGGTCCGCGAGCACCGAGCGCTCGGCCTCGAACTGCGACTCGATCTGCTGGCAGGCCGCGGTCACTTCGTCCATGGCCGAGGCCGCGATCCGAGCCGTCGCTCCACCGGCCACCCGGCTGGTCACGAACCTGACGAGGTCCGGAAAACCCGACTCGGCGTTAAGTTCGGTGTCCTCGGTGCGGACCGCGCGGGCACGCAGCGTCGACGACACCGGAAGGACCGGGATGTCCGCGCCGCGCAGGTGATCCTCGTTGAGGTCGCGCACCTTTCGCCACGCGGGATAGAAGTCAATCTTGGTGATCACGCAGACGGTGGCCGGGCACATTTGCCTGGCCCGCTGTAGGAACTGCAGTTCCACGGCGGTCAGCTCCTGGGCCGCGTCGGTGACGAACAGCACCGCATCGGCCATGGACACCGCGGCCAGGCTGGCGGCCGCGTGCGCGGAGCCGAGCCCACCAACACCAGGAGTGTCGACGATCACCAGGCCGCTGGCCAGCATGTTGCGCGGCAGCTGGACGATGACGCCGGCCGGCGGCTCGGCCGCCACGCCGGCGTCTTCGGTCACGTGCTGACGGATCGCATCGATCTCGATCGGCTCCCGGCGCGGCGGGTCACCGTGGAAGAGCAAGTCGGCCCGCGGCTGAGGGCCGTAGCGAAGGTAGGTCGGGACGGCCGTCGCGATGTCATCGTCGACCGGACAGACACTCGTCCCGAGCAGCGCGTTGACCAGTGAGCTCTTGCCCTGCTTGAAGTCACCGATGACCACGACGTGGATCCCGGGCTCGGCGAGGGTGCGCTTGGCCGCCGCCAGCCGTTCGGTGAGATCTGGTCGCTCGTACGCGGTGGTGGCCTGCATACCGAGCTCGACCACTCGCATCGCCTGCGCCAGCTGTTGGCTGCCGCCATCTGGCCGCTTGCTCTCGGTCATGGTCGCTCCATCGGTCAGGCCGTGAGGCAGCGGGCCCGGCGAGTATCCGCGGGCCCGCTGCGATCAGGTTGGGTCCGCTAGCCCTCGATCGGCTCTTGGCTCTCGCCCTCACTGCCGGACTCATCCAGCGTCCGGACGGACGACAGCGGGTTGGCCACGGGGTCCAGCCGGTCGAACCCACCGCCGCCGGCGTCGAGGTCGACGTCGATTCCGGTCAGCTGGTCGACATCTTGAGTGGCGTCGCCCGGGCCCTGCTCGGTCTGGACTACGGCGTCGTCCTCGGCGTAGACGAAGTTGCCGGTGGCGTCTCCGCCGTCGCCGGTGTTGATGGCGCCCCCTGGGCCGGTGGTGACGTTCTGCAGGTTCGTGGCCTCGGCACCCTCGCCGAATGCCGATCCGGTTGCGTTCGCGTTGTCGCCGGCCTGCTGGCCAGTGAACTCGCCGGAGTTCTGCACGACGTCGCCGCCAAGCGCGATGCCCTGGTTCGAATTGTCGCCGGTTTGCTGCTGCCCGAGGTTGACCCCGGTGTTGACCAGATTGTCGTCACCCACGACGGCAGGCCCCGTCTGGGACGCGGCAGATCCGTCACCGGAAACGGCCGACCCGTCGGCAGCGGCCGCGGCACCCTCGCCGGTCGCGTTGACGTTGGTGTCATTCGAGTCGACGGTGATGTCACCGGTCAGGTCTCCAGCGACGTCGACGTCGACGTTCTGGGACTGGTCGATGTTCGTGGACTGGTCGATGATGTTGGTGATGGTCTCGTCGCCCTCGTACGCGACGTACGTCACGTAGTTGAGATGTTGCATGACCTGCTCGACCGAGTGTCCGGTCGCGCTCGGTGGTGGAGCGTGTGTGGCGCCGCCGCCCCCGCCCCCTCCGCCGGACGAGTAGCTCGGCCCGTAGTTCTGCAGGCCTGGAACGCTGCCGCAGGTTTCCCCGACGAGCTGGAACATGTCCACACCGCTGAGGTCACCATCGGTGATGCCCTGCGCGGCGAGCGTTCCTTCCGGGTCCTCGGCGTACTGAAGCGCGGTGTCTCGGTCACCCAGAATCCGCTGGATGAGGTCCTTGATCGCTTGCGCGACGTCAACAGCCATTACTCTGCCCTCCTCGGCACTTGTGCCCGTCCCCAGGTGGTCGGGCCGCACGAGAACATCGTGCTTGTGGCCGGTCCCCCCCACATCGGGGCGATCCCCAAGCAAATTAGAGCGCATTAGGGGTTTCCCGACCAGAGCCGTCGTCGGCACCGAGAAATACACGCAGTGCGGCGACGAACTCGGCGCGGGAACGGACGCCCAGCTTGGTTCTTATCCGCGCGACATGATGCTCCACAGTCTTTGGGGAGACATAAAGCTGCGCGCCGATTTCCCGGTGGGTGCGGCCGGCGAGGACGAGCCGAGCGATCTCGGTCTCGCGCTCGGACAGCAACTCTGTACGACCGCTCTTGGCCGATGGAGTCCCGCTCTGAGCGAATGCTCGGGCCCGCTCCAGCAAGCGCCGTGCATCGTCGGGGTCGGTCACGCGAATTGCCGCCTGGCCGGCCAGCCTGGAGGCCTCCCACGGCAGTTCCGCCGCGTCGAGCGCATCGGCTGTCGCATGCACGGCCGCGCGATCCACGTCTTCCCGCATGATCTTTGTCCAGCATTGCGCTGCCTGGCGCAATGCCTCCTGCCGTCCGGTGAATCCGGTTTGGCCCGCAAACCACTCTGCGGCGCGCGCCGCCGCCATCGAGTCGTCGAGGGCTATCCCGGCCTGGAGATCGATCCACCGGAGCGCGGCGCACCAGCCCGGCGTTGGACCGAGGCGATCAACGATGTCCCGGAGCGCGTCCATCACCGGCGTAGCGCGGTGGGCGTTACCCAGCCGAGCCGCAGCCACGACGAGTTCTTCCACGCACTCGATCTGAAAGAGGTCTACCGCCCTTCGAGCGAGCACGTGCTCGGCGCGGCTCCACGCCTCGCGCAACGTCGCGACGTCCCCGGAGCGCCGGGCGATGCCGGCAGCAAGGCCGGCGCGCAGCAGCAGGTCGCGGCCCGTCAGCTGAAGGTCCGCTGTGCGGCGCAGCTCGGCAATGGCGCCGTCGTACCGGCCGGTCCGCATCTGAACCCAGGCACGGAGCAGGCGATGCCGGTCGGCCGCTACCGGACCACCGACGCCCGCGGAGATCGCCGCCTCGAGCAGCCGCTCGCCGGTGCGCGCGTCGCCTGCCGTCACCGCGACGATGGCGCCCAGCGCGTGCGGCGTATCGGGAAGGACCGCGGCCGGAGCAGCTCGTTCAGCGGCCTCAGCAGCCTCGATGAACAGCGGTAGCGCGTCCGCCGGGTCGGTGACCGCGATAGCGGCCTCGGCCAACCGGTGTACCGGCGCCGGAGCCTCACCGGTGGCAGCGTGCCGTGCCTGCTCGACGTGGCCGATCGACATAAGCGCAGGGACGGCGAGCACCCGGCCCAGTGGTCCGCCCGCGAGCAGCGCCTCGACCGCCCGATGCGACCGGCCGTGGTGGGCCTCGACAGCGCCCACCACCCGGGCGAGACGGGTCCGGTCGGACTCCGCGGACGGTGTTGCCAAGCCGTCGGCGGACTGACCCAGCAGCGCTGCGGCCTCGGCCCTGCCGGCGGACAACGACGCTGGATCGGCGCCTGCATCAGCTGCGTCGTCGAACCACGCGAGAGCAAGGTCCGGTTCGGACAGGCACACCCGCTCGCCGGCCGCCCGGTAGGCATCGGCCGCGACCGGACCAAGGACCCGGCCGGCTCGAAGCTGGTTCGCGGCGACAATCGGGTCGAGGCCGGACGCGAGCAGCGCGTGCGCCACATCGCTGTGTACCCGGCGGAGCTCGGCCGGCGAGAGGTCCGCCTTGATCGCCGTCGCGACGGCAGGGACGACGCTGTCGGCGTCGGGTGCGAGCAGGCCGCTGTCGCGGAGCAGCCGCATGATCTGTGGTAGTTCAGCGGACGGCACGCCGCTCGCGTCGCCTAGCAGGCCGTCCGGCAGGTCGAGTCCCAACGCGAGCACCCGAGCGACCCCAGCGGCGGACGGACCACCGACGGCAAGCCGCTGCTGTACGCGAGCGACCAGCGCCGGCGGCACCGTTCCGGATGGTGCCGATGCGAGCGTGGCGGCGATGGCGGGCAGTCCCGCCGATTCGGCGTGGATCTGTTGGGCGTGTTCGATGCTGGGTGCCGTACCGGTGAGGCGCTGGACAAGGCCGGCGATGTCGGCCGGACCCAGCGGGGCCAGCTGAGTCACGCTCCCGCCGGCCGCGACAACCGCCTCGTCGAGTTCGGCGAGCTCCGGGCGGTCCAAGGTCGGCCGTCGGCTGATCACCATGTCGACGCCGTCACGCGCGGCGCGGGCAAGCAGCACAAGCACGTCGCCACCTAGTCGTTGCGCGTCGTCGACGAGTACCAGCGAGTTCTGAGGTGCGGCGGCGATGCGGGCTCGGAGTTCGGCTGCTTCATCGGCGGGGCCGACTCGGATCGGGTGCCCACCGGCGGCGGTCACCAGTTCGGTCATCCGGTGCGTACGTCCCGACCCGTCGACCCCCACGACGACCATCACGGGCCAAGTGTGGCCGAATCCACCACCGCCCGGCTAGGTGTCGTTCGATCACGTTCGGCAGCGGCCGGCCTGCTGAACGTGATCAACCGGCGCCGTACCACCCGCACGCGCCTGGTAGAGCACCGACGAACCTGCTGAACGTGATCGAACTACGCGGTGACGCGGGAACGCAGTTCGGTATCGACCCAGTGCACTATCTCGTGGGTCGTCGCGCCCGGGGTGAAGATCTTCGCCACACCCATCTGTTCGAGCAACGGCAGATCGGCGTCGGGAATGATCCCTCCACCGAACACGACGATGTCGCTGGCGTCACGCTCGGCGAGCAGGTCGATGACCTTGCGGAACAGGGTCATGTGCGCTCCGGACAGCACCGACAGCCCGATCGCGTCCACATCCTCCTGGATGGCCGCCTCGACTATCTGTTCGGGCGTCTGGTGCAAGCCGGTGTAGACGACCTCGACGCCGGCATCGCGTAATGCGCGGGCCACCACCTTGGCGCCGCGATCGTGACCGTCCAACCCGGGCTTGGCCACTACGACACGCAGTGGACTCGTTCCTGCCATACCGCCTCCGTACGCCGTCGTACCCGGCTCCGCCGCCACCCGCGCGGCGCCTCATCTAGAGGGTAGCCAGGGGAACGGGTCGCAGGACAGGTCGGTCGCTGGTACTGACCATCAACCTGCCGCGTCTCAGTATGTAAGACGCTTTCCAGGCCCTCCGGGCTGGCCGGAGTCTCCGCAGGTCACGGAAGGGTTACAGGGTGATCTCAACCACACCAAGAACGCAACGGGCCGGAGAACACCGGTCGCCAGATTGCCAGGAGGGCTTGGCTGCTCGGCACGGGTTCCGTTATGGTCGGCCGGTCCCCTGCAATAGACGGAAGGCACTTGCGGTGTCTAAACGCTCCGGCAAGGGGCGACATTGTCGCCGCCGCCGGCCCGTATCCCTGCCATCGGTCGTCGGTTCCGTCGCGGTGCTGGCCGCCGCGTCCGGGACGCTGACGATGCCTTCGGCAGGCGCCTCGAACGGAGTGTTCTTCTCCAGCGACGCGCTGCAACGTCCGGAGGCTGCCAACCGCACTGAAAGCGGGTTGGGCACCGTCGTGGCCGCGGGCCAGTCGCTGAAGGAAGAGAGTGCAGAGCGGGCTGAAGCAGCCCACGAGGCCGCCGTCGAGCAGGCCCGCAAGGAGGCTGCCGAGCGCAAGGCCCGCCAGGAGCGCGAGGCGCGCCGCTGGGTCGCCCCGCTGTCCAGCTACCGCATCAGCGCGACGTTCGGATCGACCGGACGGCTGTGGTCCGGTACCCACACCGGCACCGACCTGGCCGCGTCCTACGGCGCGGAGGTCAGGTCGCTGTCCTCTGGAGAGATCATCTGGTCCGGGTGGGACGGCGCGTACGGCAACAAGATCATCGTGCAGCACTGGGACGGCACCGAGACCTGGTACTGCCACCTGTCGCGGTTCATCAAGCGTTCGGGGAGCGTAGCCCCGGGCGAGGTCATCGGCGCCGTGGGCTCGACGGGCAATTCCACCGGCCCACACCTGCACCTCGAGGTACACCCAGCGGGCAGCGGGGCCGTCAACCCGCAGAACTGGCTCGCCGAGCGGGGTCTGACTCTCTGATTCACCGGCCGCAGCGGCGCGGCCGGCCGTGAGGACCCGGCGGTACCGTGGTCGGCTTCTGCGCATCGGCCGATCCGGTCCATGCCGCCGCCGAGGTGGCCCTATTCGACCTGCTCGGCCAGAGCCATCCACCTGGCCTCGAGCGTTTCCCGCTCCGCCTGGAGCTCTCGCAATGCTCCGTCCAACGCGAGCACCCGCTCGGGATCCGTCGCATGCTCGGCCAGTTCGACGTGCAGGCGCTCCTCGCGGCGGGTCAGCTTGTCGACCTCCCGTTCGATCCGCGCCAACTCCTTGCGTGCCGCTCTCCTGTCTCCGGCGCGGAGCCGGGCCGAACCGCCCGCGTCGCCAGATCCGGATGAACCGCCGCCAGTGCCGGCCGTGGCCGAGTGCCGGCGCGCAAGGTACTCCTCGACTCCCCCGGGCAGGTGGACGAGCGAGCCGTCACCCAGCAGTGCCCAGATCGCATCGGTGGTCCGTTCCAGGAACCAGCGGTCGTGGCTGACCACGACAACCGTTCCCGGCCAGCGGTCGAGCAGGTCTTCCAGCACCGTCAGGGTTTCGATGTCGAGGTCGTTCGTCGGCTCGTCCAACAGCAGCACGTTGGGCTCTGTCATCAGCAGCCGCAACAGCTGCAACCGTCGCCGTTCGCCGCCGGACAGCTCGGACACGGGGGTCGCCAGGACCGGACCGGGGAAACCGAACTGCTCCAGCAGTTGGCGCGCCGTCAATTCTCGCCGACCCACCGTCGTGACCCGGCGGACGTCCTGCGCAGCGTCGAGCACCCGCGCGCCAGGATCGAGTTCGGTGACCTCCTGGCTCAGGTACGCGGGCACGACGGTGGGCCCGACCCGCACCTTGCCGGCTTGCGGGCGCAGATCGCCGGCCAGCAGGCGTAGCAGGGTCGTCTTGCCCGAACCGTTCACTCCCACGACGCCGACCCGGTCTCCCGGGCCCAGCCGCCACGTCACGCGATCCAGCAGCGGACGACTGCCGTAGCCGACCGTCACGTCTTCGAGGTCATAGCCGCTCTTACCCAGCCTTGCTGCGGCGAACCGGGCCAGCTCGTAGCGGTCACGAGGGGGTGGCTCGTCGGCGATGAGGGCGTTGGCCGCCTCGATCCGGAACTTCGGCTTGGAGGTCCGGGCCGGCGGCCCGCGCCGCAGCCAGGCGAGCTCCTTGCGGAGCAGGTTGGCCCGCCGCGCTTCGGTCGCAGCCGCAATCCGTTCCCGCTCAGCGCGGGCCAGAACGAACTCCGAGTAGCCGCCGTCATAGCTGCGGACGTCGCCGTCGACGACCTCCCACAACGTGTCGCACACCGCATCGAGGAGCCAGCGGTCGTGGGACACGAGCACAACAGTGCGGCCGGACGAGCGCAGGTACCGAGCCAGCCAGTCGATGGCCTCCACGTCAAGGTGGTTCGTCGGTTCGTCGAGCAAAAGCAGGTCGTCGTCGCCGATGAGCAGCCGGGCCAGCGATACGCGACGCCGTTCCCCGCCGGAGAGCGGACCTATCGTCGCATCCATCGGCACCGCAGCGAGCAGGTTCGCCAGCACTTCGCGGATCCGGGCGTCACCGGCCCACTCGTGCTCGGCACGAGCACCAAGGACGACCGCGCCAACGGTCTGCTCCGCCGGAAGATCGTCTACTTGCGAGAGGCGGCCCACCCGCAACCCGCCGGTATGGGTGACTCGCCCGGTATCGACGGGTTGGCGGCGGGCGAGCACGTTGACGAGCGTCGTCTTGCCCGACCCGTTACGCCCCACGGCGCCGATCCGGTCGCCCTGGGCGATGCCCAACGAGACGTCACGAAGGATCTGACGCGTTCCCAGAGCCAGCCCGACCGACTCGAGATTGACCAGATTGACCGCCATGACGCGGCCAGCTTCTCACAGCCGGCAGGTCACACGAGCCGAGCGCCCGGGGCCGGCCCGGTGACCACCCAGGCGTCCGCACACACCTCCGATGCCGCCAGGCCCGCGGCGAGGTCCTCGGCGTGTTCGCCGTCACGCCCGAGGAAGACGCACGTCGGCCCGGATCCGGACACGATTCCCGCAATGGCGCCGTAGTCCATGCCCGTATCGAGCGTGGTACGCAACGACGGGAGCAACGAGCAGGCCGCCTGCTGCAGGTCGTTGCGCATGCTCGCGCCCAATGCGGCAGGATCCCCCGCGCGCAGCGCGGCCAGCACATCGTGCCCGACGGTGGGTCGTCCGACGGACTCACCGCCGCGAAGGCGGTCGAGTTCGGCGTACACCTCAGGCGTCGATAGCCCGTCCCTAGCCACCGCGACCACCCACTGGAACGTGCCGCCGACCATGACAGCTGTCAGCTGCTCGCCGCGTCCGGTTCCGAGGGACGTGCCACCGGCCAGCGCGAAGGGCACGTCGCTGCCCAGCCGAGCGGCCAGCATCGCCAGCTCGCCGCGGCCGAGCCCGAGATCCCACAGCGCGTCGCAGGCCACCAGGGCGGCCGCGGCGTCCGCACTGCCGCCGGCGAGCCCACCTGCCACCGGGATGCGCTTGCCGATTTCGAGTCGCACTCCCGTGCGTACCCCGGCGTACTCGGCCAGGACCGCGGCCGCCCGAAACGCCAGGTTGCTATCGTCCACCGGCACCCGGTCGGAGTGCAGGCCGCGAACCGCCACCGAGATCTCCTCTGCCGGGTACGCTGCCACCTCGTCGTAGAGTTCGAGCGCGTGGAATACGGTCGCCAGTTCGTGGTGGCCGTCGGCGCGCAGCGGACCCACCGACAGGACCAGATTGATCTTCGCCGGTGCTCGTGCCAGGGCCTGTGCTCCTTCAACGTCCATACGGGCAGGACGCTATCGCGATCTGTACGGACAGGGGTCCATGTCGTGTCCAATGCATCATGGTCGGGTGAAGGCAGCAGCGAAAGTTTTGATCGTCTTGATGTCGCTGGGCGGGTACGGCTGCACAGCGGACGGCGATCCGCAGGGCGCTCCGAGTGCGACCTCTACGCCACCTGGCGCAACCACGCCCACCGCCGCGACACCGCCGGCGACCGTCCCGACCAAGCCGACTCCGACACCGACACCCGACCCACCGCACCCGGTCTCCTTGCCGGCTCTGATGGTGACGGACTTCGACGGAAGCGATCTTCAAGTAGGGCCGGTCCTGGACCAGAACAGCGACTACACCCGCTACGCCGTCACCTACGCCAGCGGTGAGCTGACCATCTCAGGGATCATGAACGTCCCGGCCGGTGACGGACCCTTTCCGGTACTCATCCTGGCGCACGGCTACATCGACCCTGATGTCTACACCACCGGAAGGGGCCTGGCGCGCGAGCAGGACTACCTCGCTCGGGCGGGCTACGTCGTACTGCACACGGACTACCGCAACCACGCAGGTTCGGACGACGACCCGGACAACGAACTGCGCCTGCGGCTCGGCTATGCAGAAGACGTCATCAACGCCGTCCACGCGATCCGGTCGTCCGATCTGCCGTACCTCGACGGAGACCGTGTCGGCCTGCTCGGACGCTCGATGGGAGGCGGGGTCACGTACGACGTGCTCGTGACGGCGCCCGGACTGGTCGACGCCGCGGTCGTCTACGCGCCGGTGAGCTCGGACGCGTCCGACAACTTCGACAGGTGGCAGCGGGACGGGCCGGAGGGCGACCGGATCATCGAGGCGTACGGGGATCCGTCTGACGAGCCGGAGTTCTGGCGCCAGCGCTCGGCCAGGACGTTCTTCGACCGGATCACCGAGCCGCTGCTGATCCACCATGGCACCGCGGACGAAACCTGCCCGCTCGAATGGTCACACGAAACCCTGGACGCGCTAGAGGCGGCGGGAGTCGACGCCGAACTCATCGAGTGGGAAGGCGAGCCGCACGCTTTCGAAGCCGCGTGGGGTGAGTCGATCGAGCGAACGGCGGAGTTCTTCCATGCCCACCTCGACGGGTGAGACCGCAGGGGCGCCGCGGTGTCCAGGCACACGGTCAGCAGGCACACGGTCAGCCCGGCACACGGTCACCTGGGCACACTGACTCTCCGCGCACTTTGCAATGCGCACCTATGGGAAGCGCATCTCTGCAATGCACACCTATGAGAAGCGCCTAGCCTCGTGAACTTGCTCGGTGCGAATGCTCCGCGCGCTTCACGGGCCGGCTTCCTCCAGGTGTGCATTGCAAAGCATGTGAGAGAGCCAGCCCGGAGGGCCGAATCGGCGGTTGCGATGGCCGCGTGACCGGATCGTTCCGGTGCAAGACTCGATGGTGCATTCCCAATCGCCCGTTCCGGCGGCAGAATGGCGGCCATGACCCGAGCACTCGTCGTCGTCGACGTCCAGAAGTCGTTCCAGCAACGCCCGAACTGGGCAGCAGTCTCCAACCCCGCCATCGTCAAGCAGGTCAACCGACTCGTATCGGCGGCCCGGGAGGCAGGCGACCTCGTGGTGTGGGTCCTGCACTCCGAGCCCGGCACCGGCACGGTGTTCGACCCGGCGCTCGGTCACGTGCGGTTGATGGACCGTCTCGTGCCGCTCGACGGCGAGCAGATCGTCACCAAGACCTCGATAAATGCCTTCACCACCACGAACCTCCAGCAGATACTCACATCCCGCGGCATTCGCGAGCTCGTGATCTGCGGCATCCAGACCGAGCAGTGCTGCGAGACGACCACGCGAGTGGCATCCGATCTCGGCTATGACGTGACATTCGTGACGGATGCGACCGCGACGTTCCCGATCGCCCACTGGGACGCACCGGCCGGCCGGACACTGGACGAGATGCTGGCAGATCCGGCGACTCTGTCCACCGACGAGATCATCCGTCGCACTGAGTACGCACTCGCCGGCCGGTTCGCAACCATCCGCAGCGTGGACGAGATCGTCGACAGCTGACCAGATCGTGCCGCGCGTCGTCTTCCTACTGGTCCCGCAACTGCACCTGCTGGACCTCGCTGGCCCGGCCCAGGCGTTCTGGACGGCCGCCGAGCTCGGCTATCGCTACGACCTGTCGTACGTCGGCGTGTCGCCCACCGTCCCGACCGCGCAGGGCGTACCCGTCACGGCGACGACGTCCTGGCCCGAGCTGTGGGCCGACGATCTCGTGATCGTCCCCGGCTGGCGGTCGAGTTACCGGCCGCGTCCGTCGATCGGGCCGGATCACCGTCGGCGACTCGCGGACCACCACGCTGCCGGCGGCACGGTGGCGAGCGTCTGCGCCGGGGCGTTCGCGCTGGGTTCGGCCGGGCTGCTCGACGGCCGGCAGTGCACCACCCATCACGACTTGCAGGACGAGCTGGCCGCCCGGTACCCGCGGGCGACCGTCCGGCGTGACGTCCTGTACACGACCGACGACCGGGTCGTCACGTCGGCCGGTATCGCATCGGGCATCGACCTGGCACTGCACCTGATCGCAATGCGGGACGGCGCCGCCGCGGCGGCGAAAGTGGCGCGTGAGATGGTCGTGTACGCGAGGCGGAACGGCGACGAGCCACAAGCCAGCGCCATGCTGCGGTACCGATCACATCTCAGCGAAACCGTGCACCACGTCCAAGACCTCATCGACGCCGGATTCACCGATCCGCTCCGCCTGGCCGACCTTGCTGCGGCGGCGCAGGTTAGCGAGCGGACCCTGACCCGGATATTCACGACCGCGACCGGCCTGACTCCACTGAGGTACCAGCAGGAGTTGCGGGTCGAGCGGGCCGAGCATCTGATCGGGCACGGCAGCACGGCCGAGGCGGCCGCCCGAGCCGTCGGCTTCTCCGATGCGCGAATGCTGCGCCGGCTCCGTGCCCGCACTCCCGCTCCGGCGCGCTGACGACCGGGAGCATGTCAGCCGCGCCGCCGCGACAAACCGACGCCTACCAGGCTGACCAGACCCCCGGCGATCGCCAACGGGGGCGGTATCTCACCAAGGAGCACCCACGCCAGCGCGATCGTCAGCGGCGGCACCAGGTAGGTCGTCACGCCCAGCCGGCCGGCGTCCATCCGGGCCAGCGCGAAGGCCCAGGTGCTGAAGGCCACCGCAGTCGGAACCACGCCGAGATAGACGACGCCGACCGTCGCACCGGCCGGCGCCTCCGCCAGGTTCGTGACCAGGCCCGGAGCAAACGGCAAGCAGGCCACCGCGCCGATAGTGCAGGCGAGCCAGGTCACCTGGAGCGCCGGCAACCGCCGGACGACCGGCTTTTGCGCGACGACGCCGACCGCGTACGTCGTCGCGGCGACCAACGCCAGCAGCGCTCCAAGCACGTCGGCGCCGCCCGCGGTGCGGGTTGCGATACCGATCAACAACGCGCCGCCGAGCGCGACGGCCGCACCGACCATGAGCCAGGGTGGAAAGCCTTCGCCGAGCAAGCACCCGGCGAGCACGGCGATGAGGATCGGCCCCACGTTCACGAGCATGGCGGTCGTACCGGCGTCTATCCGCTGCTCGGCGGCGTTGAGCGCGACGTTGTAAACGGCGAACCACGCTATCCCGCACAGCAGGAGCAGTCCCCATTCCCGGCGTGTGGGACGGATCCAGCCGCGCCGCGCCCGAACCATGAGACCGAGCACTGCGCTGCCGACGAGCAACCGCCCCAGCGAGAGCGGTCCTGGGTCGTAGGTCTCGCCCACCCAGCGGATCGCCACGAACGCCGACGACCACGCTACGACCGTGACGAGAACGGCGCCGAGCGCGGCCCAGTCTCGAACCAGTCCGGGTGCGGGGGTAAGGGTCTGCTGTCGGGTCACCAGGTGAGGCTATGCAGCGGACGTTTCGGTCTGTACCGAGACTTGACCGGTGCCCGTCACCACCACACCGAGGTGTGCCGCGAGCGCGTCCCTGCCGACGTCGGTCAGCCGCAGCGCCCGCTGCCCTTCGGCTCGCCGCACAACCCAGCCCGATTCCAGGGCATGGCGGCAGATCGCTGCGCCGAGCGCGCCGGCCAGGTGCGGCCGCCGCTCGGTGAAATCCAGACAGGGCATGGCGAAGTTCCGCCGAGCGGTGTGCGCGGCAACGAGGTCGATGCCGAGTGCCGTCATACCCTGCGTCCCGCGATCGGTGAGGACGTACCCGTCGCCGCCCGCAGCCAGGTGGCCCGCCCTCACGAGCGCGTCGTGGACCGACACACCCAGCCGCCCGGCGAGATGGTCGTAGCACGTCCTCGCCAAGACCATCGCGGCATCGGTGTTCGACTGCCGTAGCGAGCGCACCGGCCGGGACGGGCTGACGGTCGCGAGCGCCTCGATCGCCGTCGCCACTTCGGGGGACGCCAGCCGGTAGTAGCGGTGCCGTCCCGCCGCCACGACCTCCACGAGTCCGCCGTCGCGCAACCGGCCCAGATGCTCGCTGGCGGTGGCAGCGCTGACCCCGGCCGCGCGGGCGAGCTCGCCCGCGGCCAGTGCCTGTCCTGACAGCAGCGCGGTGAGCATCGCAGCCCGCGCCGGTTCGCCGATCAGGCGAGCCGGCACCGAGACGTCCACATCCGATCGCATCCGTCCACCGTACAGCGATGACCATTCGGTGCAGGCCGAAGTGTCGGCGTTGGCGGCGACGCTGCTCAGTCCCGAGCGCCGGCGATGCGGGCGAAGTCCTCGACCGTCAGTTGCTCACCGCGAGCCCGCGGGTCGACCCCTGCGTCCCGCAGGATGCTCTCGGCGGCAGCCGCCGAGCCGGCCCAGCCGGTCAACGCGGCCCGGAGTGTCTTGCGACGCTGGGCGAAGGCCGCCTCGATCACGGCGAAGACCGCCTCGCGATTCGCTTGCGGTGGCGGGTCATGCCGCTCCAGCGCGACGAGACCCGAGTCGACGTTGGGCGCCGGCCAGAACACCGTCCGGCTCACCGAGCCCGCCGGCCGGGCCTGCCCGTACCAGGCGGCCTTGACCGACGGAACCCCGTACGTGCGCGATCCCGGTCCAGCGGTGAGCCGGTCCGCCACCTCCTTCTGCACCATGACCAGCACCCGCCGCAGCGTGGGGAACGCCTCGAGCAGGTGCAACAACACCGGGACCGCGACGTTGTAGGGCAGGTTCGCCACCAGCGCGCTCGGGTCCGGCCCGGGCAGGGCCGTCACGCGCATCGCGTCGGCGGTCACGACCTCGAGCCGATCAGCGAGCGATGGTGCGAACTCGGACACGGTGGCTGGCAAGGCCGCCGCCAGCGTCCGGTCCACCTCTACCGCCACCACTCGCTTGACGGCCGGCAACAGCGCGAGAGTCAGCGAACCAAGCCCCGGGCCAACCTCCACAACGACGTCGTCCGGCTCGACTCCGGCGGCCCGCACAATCCGCCGAACCGTATTCGCATCGATGACGAAGTTCTGACCACGAGCCTTGGTCGGCCGCAGGCCCAGCGACTCCGCCAGCCGCCGGACGTCCCCCGCCCCCAACAACCTCGGTTCGCTCACCGAGCGAGCCTAGCGCCGCCTCGACACCATGGATACCAGACGATCAGGTGACCATCCCGGGCTCAACTCCCGGAGCTTGGCCACCTGATCGTGTCCGGGTGGCGGCGCCAGGCGGTGAGTCGGCCGAGCGCCGGACCGGGGCTTGGCCGGGCGTTGAGGGCGACGAAGGAGCCCGACGGGCGGGGGCCGGCGCTCGGCCGACCCACCGCCAACTCGTACGACTAGGACGTCGGCAGGCCGAGCTTCGTGGCGCACGCCGGCCAGTCGCCGTAGTGGCCACGCGCGTCGCGGACCTTCGTCGCGATGCGGATCTGCTCCTCGCGGCTGTTCTCGTGGGGGTAACCCGACCCGCCGTACGCCTGCCAGGTCTGCAGCGAGAACTGCAACCCGCCGTAGTAGCCGTTACCGGTATTGATCGACCAGTTGCCGCCGGACTCGCACTGAGCGAGGCGGTCCCAGACCGTATCGCCACCGGTGTCGGCGGGCGGTGGATCGGGCTCGGTCTGCTTCGGACGCTCCTTGGTGCCCACGACCACGACCTTGTCGACCGGCTCCGCGACGACCTCCTCGGTCAGGACCTTCTCGTCACTCTTCTCGCCGTCGATGAACACGACCTCGATGACCCGCTCGATGGTGCCGTTCTTGCCCTCGCGTTGGACCTTGGACTGGTCCTCGTACATCGAGTCGTCGGTCTTGCGTTTGGTGTCGTACTCGACCTCGACGGTGACGGTCTTCTCCTCGACCGTCACTCGCTTGATGACGAGTCGGAGTCCCCTGACGACTCGCTCCTCCGCCGCAGGCTCGATGAGATCACGATCGCCGAGTTCGAGGTTCAGGTCCCGAAGCGCCTCCCGGACGGTCACCGCGGTTGTGGTCACTTCACGCTCCTCGCCGTCGGCTACGAGCGTGATCTCCTTCGGGGTCCGGACCTCGAAGTCCAGCCCCCGCCGGCCGATCCCGAGCGATCGGGAGACGGACACCTCCGCACCCGCCGCGCGGATCCCGAGTTCGTTAAGGGCTTCCTCGACGGACAGCGCTGTCGTCCAGAACTCGCGCTCGACTCCGTCGATCTCGACGCTCACCGGGCGGGCATACCGGACGGCGATCTCCAGACCGTCTTCGAGCGGGCTGTCCGGAGACGGCGCGACGAGATCACGGGCGGTGAGCTCGATCCCTTCGTCTTCCAGGACTCCGCCAACGGTGTCGGCGAAGGTCTGCACGGTCTCGGTCCGGCCGTCGATGCTGAGCTGAACTGTGTGGTTGAACGTGGTGTAGGCGGCCATGCCGCCGACGAGCGCTGTGACCACGGTGGCGTTGATCGCCAACGTCTTCACGGACGGTCGCACGGTACTCCAGTTTTCTCGTTCTCCCCGGGCACGAAGGGCCGCGCTGCGCGCATCGGAGAGCTGTCTCAAGCCCCCCATCGCCTCCCGATCCGGCTAACAGTCACGAGACGGTAACGGCTTCAGGCGGTAATTCCAAGTCCACGGGTGTCTCACCATGATCCAAATGCCCGAAATGTGTTCCGCTCAAGCGCCTCACACACCGCCTCCACATCACGGTCCAGCACCTCCGCCATCCCCCGTACCGTCAGCGGAATCAGGTACGGCGCGTTCGTCTTGCCGCGATACGGATGCGGCGTCAAGAACGGCGCATCTGTCTCGACGAGCACGTTATCGACAGGTGTGGCCGCCAGCGCGGAACGCAGCCCTTCCGCGTTTCGGAACGTCACGGTCCCGGCGAACGACAGGAACCATCCACGGTCTGCGCAGTACCGCGCCATCTCGGTGTCACCGGAGTAGCAGTGGAACACCACGACTTCGGGCAACGAGCTGTCATCGAGGACGCGAAGGACGTCCGCGTGAGCGTCCCGATCGTGGATGACCAGCGCTTTTGCATGCTTTCGTGCCATTTCCAGGTGTGCGCGGAACGAGTACTCCTGCGCAGCGCGGCCTTCCTGACCGGTCCGGAAATGGTCGAGCCCGGTCTCGCCGATCGCGCGGACCCGATCCGACGACGCGGCCATCCGGTCGATCTCGGCGAGAGCGTCGTCCAGATCGCCTTCGGCGGCGAGTCGGGGCGCCTCGTTCGGGTGGAGTGCAACGCCCGCCACGATCTCGTCGAACGTCTCGGCCGCCTCTATCGCCCATGCCGAACCGGGCAGATCCGTGCCGATCTGGACGACTCGGGTCACATTGACCGCCGCGGCATCGGCCAGGGCACGTTTCGGGTCAGACAGGTGGTCCGGACCACGTGCGATGTCGAGATGGCAATGTGAGTCCGTGACTGGTGACGGCAACGCGGCCGGAGCCGGTGGCAGGTCGTCCCGGTGGGTTGCTGCCCGACCGTCGGCCCCCTCCTGAGCTGCGCTACTCATTCGCCCGAGCCTCCAGGCGCGCAAGTTCCTCGTCTGCAACGCTCGGGTCGAGCTTGGTGAACACCGGCTTGGGCGGCTCAACAGGGGTGCCGGGAACGACGGGGGTGTGCTGCCAGCTACCGGCGCCCCGATCGTGGTCCAGCATCAGCACCGGGTATCCAGGCCCACCGTCCAAGTCGTCCACCTCGCGGATGGCAGGGCGGTCCGACCAGCGTCCGGTCCCGCCCAGCACCTCGTGGACCTGCTGCGCCGAATGCGGCAGGAACGGCGAGAGGAGCGTGTTGCAGTCGACGGCCGCCTGCGCCGCCACGTGGAGCACGGTGCGCATGCGGTCGGGGTCGCTGTTCTTGAGCTTCCAGGGCTCCTGCTGCGACAGGTAGGTGTTGGCCTCGCCGACGACTCGCATCGCCTCCTGGATGGCGGCCTTCTGCCGGTGCCGGCCGATCAGGCCGCCAATCGTGGCGAAGGCATCCTGCGTCGTGGCCAGCAGGGACCGGTCAGCGTCGGTCAGTTCGCCGGCCGCCGGGATCGAGCCGACGTTCTTGGCGATCATCGACGCCGTCCGGTTGACCAGGTTGCCCCATCCCGCAACCAGCTCGTCGTTGTTGCGCCGGACGAACTCGGCCCAGGTGAAGTCGGTGTCCTGAGTCTCCGGCCCCGCCACGGCGATGAAGTAGCGCAGCGCATCCGGGTCGTACCGGGACAGGAAGTCGTTGACGTAGATCACGACGCCGCGAGACGACGAGAACTTGCGGCCCTCCATGGTAAGGAACTCGCTCGAGACGACCTCGGTTGGCAGCTCGAGCGTCCCGTACTTGCCCGGCTGGCCGCCGCGGGAGCCACGACCGTCGTAGCCGAGCAGCTCGGCCGGCCAGATCTGGGCATGGAAGGTGATGTTGTCCTTGCCCATGAAGTAGTACGAGCGGGCCTCCGGGTTGGTCCACCAGGCGCGCCAGGCGTCGTCGTCGCCGGACCGCCGGGCCCACTCGATCGAGGCGGACAGGTAACCGATGACCGCGTCGAACCACACGTACAGCCGCTTGTTGGCGTTGTCCTCCCAGCCGGGCAGCGGCACCGGCACACCCCAGTCGATGTCGCGGGTCATCGCCCGCGGACGCACGTCGTCGAGCAGGTTGAGGCTGAACTTGAGCACGTTCGGCCGCCAGTCGGTGCGCGCCTGCAACCACTGCCCCAGCGTGTCGGCTAGCGCCGGCAGGTCCAGGAAGAAATGCTCGGTCTCGACGAATCTGGGCGTTTCGCCGTTGATGCGGCTGCGCGGGTTCTTCAGGTCGGTCGGATCGAGCTGGTTTCCGCAGTTGTCGCACTGGTCGCCGCGTGCGCCGTCGTAGCCGCAAATGGGGCACGTGCCCTCGATGAACCTGTCGGGCAGGGTCCGTCCGGTCGACGGCGAGATAGCACCCATGGTGGTCTTCTCGACCATGTACCCGTTGCGGTAGAGGGTCTTGAACATCTCCTGGGCAACGGCGTAGTGGTTGCGTGTGGTGGTGCGGGTGAACAGGTCGTACGACAGCCCGAGGTCATGAAGATCCTGGACGATGACCCGGTTGTAGCGGTCGGCGAGTTCGCGTGGGCTGACACCCTCCTGTTCGGCCAGGACGAGGATGGGCGTGCCGTGTTCGTCCGTCCCGCTGACCATGAGCACATCGTGACCCGACATCCGCATGTACCGGCTGAACACGTCGGAGGGGACGCCGAAACCGGATACGTGGCCGATGTGGCGGGGCCCGTTGGTATAGGGCCAGGCCACGGCCGTTAGCACGTGACGAGTCATGGTCCCCGATCGTAGAGGGAGCGGGGACGTCCGTCCCACTCGGTTACCGGTCCACTGCGAGTGCTCGGCCGTCTCGGGAGCGACCGCCCCGCCGCTTTGCAGTGCACACCGATAGGAAGCACCGCCGCTCTGCTATGCACACCGAACCGCTTTGCAATGCACACCAAGAGGAAGCGCTTCGCGCCGTGATGCGACCGAGCGCCAACGTGGCCCACGAATCCGGCACCGTAGGCCCTTCAGCGGCAAGATGCGCCGGGGTTCGGGTGCGAAGTTGGCCGCGGCCGGGCAGGAGCCGATTGAGAAGAAGGCGCTTCCTCTTGGTGTGCATTGCAAACGTGCCGGAAGCAGGTGGGCAGGTCGCCAGACTCCGGCTCGCCGCAGAGTAGGCAGGCCGCCAGACTCCGGCTTGCGCAGGCGTGCGGCAGCCGCGGGCTACGGCTCGCGCTGTGAGCCCACGACAGCGTTGTAGACCTCACGCCTTGATAGCCCTGACTCCCGCGCCACGTCTGCGACCGCCTGCTTGCGGGATACGCCGGCGGACTCACGCTCTGCGACAAGAGCGACCGCGTGCTCGACTGTCACCTGAGCCGGCGACGCCCCGGCCACCACGATGGTGATCTCGCCGAGCACGTCTCCTGCCGCCGCCCACTCGACCAGCTCACCGAGCGATCCGCGTCGCACCTGCTCGTGGGTCTTGGTCAGCTCCCGGCAGATCGCGGCTCGCCGGTCCTTCCCGAACGCCTCGGCCAGCGCCGCGAGCATCGCCGGCAACCGGTGGCGAGACTCGAAGAACACCATCGTCCGCTCTTCGCCGGCAAGGGCCGCCAGCCGTCGTGACCGCTCGCCGGCCTTGCGCGGCAGGAAACCCTCGAAGCAGAACCGGTCGACCGGCAGCCCGCTCACCGCCAGGGCGGTCAGTACGGCCGACGGTCCGGGGACGGCCGTCACTCTCACCCCTGCCCCGACTGCTGCCGAGACCAGTCGGTAGCCCGGATCCGAAACGGACGGCATGCCGGCGTCGGTCACGAGCACCACTCGGGAACCACCCATCAGAGCGTCCAGCAGTTCGGGCGTCCGGGCCAGTTCGTTGCCCTCGAAGTACGACACGACGCGGCCACCGATCTCGACGTCGAGGGCGGCTGCCAGCCGCCGCAGCCGCCGCGTGTCTTCGGCCGCCACGATGTCGGCCGACGACAGTTCGCGTCGCAGTCGGGCAGACGCGTCGTCCACGTCACCGATGGGCGTTCCGGCGAGGACGAGCAGGCCGTTCGACGGAGTGGTCACCTTCCCATCCTGGCAGTCCGTCCTAGGATGTCGCGGGTGAGCCGCAGCGCCGACACGATGGTCCGGGAGAGGCGGTTGCCGCCTGCCTCGGACCCGGAGGCGGCGCGCCGCGAAGCCCTTCAGGAACGCCTCGTCCGCCCGATGCCGGGCGATCGCCTGTTGGGCTGGACCGCGACGCTGTTCGTCGGCGCGGTCGCCGCCGTGCTGCGCCTCGTCGAGCTGGGGCGGCCGAACCGGCTGGTGTTCGACGAGACGTACTACGCCAAGGACGCGTTCGCGCTACTGAGATTCGGCGATTCGCGAAGCTTCGTCGAAGGCGCCGACGAGATGATCATCGCCGGCAACCTGAACATCTTCACCGACGAGCCGTCTTTCGTCGTACATCCGCCGGCGGGCAAGTGGCTGATCGCCGGCGGAATCCAGCTGCTCGGCATGGAGCCCACGGGCTGGCGCCTGGCCTCCGCGCTCGCGGGCGTGGTTACCGCGATGCTTGTCGTCCGGGCGGGCCGCCGCCTGTTCCGGTCCACGTTGCTGGGCGCGCTGGCCGGCCTGCTGCTCGCGATCGACGGGTTGGCGATCGCGACGAGCCGGATAGCGCTCCTCGACGGAATCCTGGCCATGTTCATCGTGGCCGCATTCGCCTGCCTGCTGGTCGATCGCGACTATGCGCGCCGCAGGTACGCCAGATGGTCGGCCAACCTGCCCGTCGGGTTCGACCGGGCCGAGCTCGGTCCGTTGCTCGCCTGGCGGCCGTGGCGGATAGCCGCAGCGGTGCTGCTCGGGCTGGCCTGTGCGACCAAGTGGAGCGGCGCATACGCACTGATGGTGTTCGGCATTCTCACCGTCGTGTGGGAGATCGGCGCGCGCAAGGCCGCCGGCGCCCCGTCTCCGTGGGCTGGTGCCTTTCTCAAGGACGGACCCGTCGCGTTCCTCACGATGGTTCCGATCGCGATCGGGACCTACGTCGCGACCTGGTGGGGCTGGATCGTCGGCGACAACGGCCATAGCCGTTACTGGGCGGAGAGCAATCCGGCGTCCGGCACCGGAGCCCTCCTGCCGGACTGGGTCCGCAGTTTCTGGCACTACCACGCTGAGATACTGGGATCCCACCAGAACATCACCGACGACCATCCATACGAATCGCATGCCTCGGGATGGCTGCTGCTCCTGCGGCCCGTGCTGTTCGACTACGAGAGCATCGAACGCGGCGAACAGGGCTGCGAGGTCAGCGAGTGCAGCCAGGCGATGCTGGCGCTCGGCACTCCGCCCCTGTGGTGGGGCGGTTGTGTCGCGCTGCTCGTGTGCCTGTGGATGTGGCTGGTCAAGCGCGATTGGCGGGCCGGCGCAATCCTAGCCGGGATGCTCGCCACCTGGGTGCCGTGGTTGTTCTTCACCGAACGTACGACGTTCGCCTTCTACGCTGCCGCGATCGCGCCGTTCATAGTGCTCGCCGTGGCGTACGGCCTCGGGCTGGTGCTCGGGCCTCGAGATTCGTCACCTGCGCGACATATGGTCGGAGCCGCGCTGGCCGGGGCGTACGTGCTGAGCACCGTTGCCCTGGCCGCCTGGTTCTATCCGATTCACGTCGACGAGGTCATCCCACGGGATGCGTGGGAGGCCAGGATGTGGTTCAACCGGTGGATCTGAGGGCCTTACGGGGTCAGCGCGTCGACAAGGAGCCAGCCGCCGAAGATGGCGAACAACGCGGCGGCACCGTAGCGGACGGCCCGCTCGGGTAGGCGCGTCCCGAGCTGGCGACCGATCACGATGGCGAGTGCGTCGGCCGCCACCATGCCGAGCGTCGAGCCGACCCAGACGCCGACCCAGCCATGTTGGGTGGCCAGCGTGATCGTCGCGAGCATCGTCTTGTCGCCCAGCTCGGCCAGGAAGAACGCGACCCCGACGGTAAGGAAGGCCGAGCGGGCGTTGCGCTGCGCCCGCCGCCGCTCCTCGTCGGACAGCACGTCGCCCCGAAGCGTCCAGGCTGCGAACCCGAAGAACGCCAGGGCGGCGACGAGATTGACCCAGCGGGCAGGCAGCAGTTCGCTGAACCCGGCGCCGAGCGCCACCGATCCAAGATGGACGACCGTCGTCGCCGTGGTGATGGCCGCGATGACCGGCCAGGCGTGATAGCGGGTGGCGAACACCAAGGCCATGAGCTGAGACTTGTCGCCGAGCTCGGCCACGAATATGACGCCGAAGCTCAACCAGAACGCGGCCCATAGTTCGGCCATCGACTGTTACCTCCCGATCCGCACCGGATCGGGGTAGGCGACACCTCGACCCGGCATGACTGCCTTGGGTCGAAGGTCTCGCCCGCCTGGCGTGCAGGCTGCCGGGCCGGACGATCCGCCGAGAGCGGCGGGCGTCAGTATGTCGACCGCGACATTGGGGGCTACTCCCCTTCGCGCAGTTCAGGCTACCCGCTCGACCACCATTTCCTGCTGGCGGCGGCGCCACGTGTGAGCAGCTTCACGCTGCCTGGCTTCGTGCTCCGCCTTAGGACCGGTCGCCTCGGGCAAGGTCCTTCAGGTCGTCGTCGTCGACGGCGAGGTTGCCGTAGGTTGGCTCGCCGGCGGTCTCGTAGGCAAGCTGAACCGTGCCGTTGGAATAAGTGATCGATTCGATCAGGCGCAGCGCTGTGGGCATCGTCCCGTCGGCGAACACCTGCTTGCCACTGCCGAGGAGCACTGGGTAGATCCACAGGTTGAAGCGGTCGACGAGGCCGAGGCGCAGCAGCGACTGAACCAGATCGAGACTGCCGATCACGTGGACTTCGTTGTGGCGCTCCTTGAGGCTGAGGACCGCATCGGCGAGGTTGCCAGAGACCAATGTCGAGCTCTGCCAGCCAAGCGGTCCGGCCATTGTTCGGCTGGCGACGTACTTAGGAACGCTGTTGAGCAGGCCGGTGAATGGAATCTCCTCCGGCGCGTTCGGCCAGTAGGCGGCAAAGATCTCGTAGGTCTTTCGGCCGAGTAGCAGTGCGTCCATCGGCTTTGCTTGCTCGAACATGGCACTGCCCGATTCGTGGTCGAGCAGCGGCGCCTGCCAACCTCCGTACCCGAATCCGCCGTCGCGGTCCTCATCGGGCTCGCCAGGCGCCTGTGCCACCCCGTCGAGCGTCAGGAACTCGGTCACGATGAGCTGGCCCATAATTGTCTCCCTCACTGGTGGTCGGCCTTCGATGTGTAGACCGAGCCGCCGTGCCAATGTCATCGGCGGTGCGCGAGGGCCGCCCAAACACACCACCAATGAGAACGGCCGAACCTTGGGTTCGGCCGTCGGGTATGTCTAAGACATCACAAATGTGGAGCTGAGGGGATTTGAACCCCTGACCCCCTCGATGCGAACGAGGTGCGCTACCGGACTGCGCCACAGCCCCATGGGACGACCCGCAGAACGATATCACCTGCACGACGCCGGTTCCGAATCCCGAAACGGCTCAGCCGCCCACGGCCCGCCACTGTTCGGGAAGGTCGCCGTCCTCGGCCGGGCGGGCCGGCGGGAGGGCGATCGAACCGGCCGGGTTGAGCCGGCCCGACGTCCACGCCCCAGGGCTGGAAAGGTCGATCCTGCGAACCGCGGGCGTCTCGGCCTTGGCCTTGGTGAGGTACGTCGGCAGCGGAACTGGCACCGGCTGCCACGCGTTCGGGTCCGGCGGCTCGGCCGGCTCGGGTAGGTCGAGCACGGCGATGCGCTTGCCCGAGCTACTCATCGCCTCAGCGGATGCGCTCTCCTCCTCCGCTTCGGCTTGAGCCCTCGCCTGCGCCCTGCGCCGGGCGGCACGGCGAAGCCGGTCGAGACGGCGCGCCTGGACAACAGCGGCGCGGCGGGCAAGCACGAAGAATGCGCTCAACAGGACCGCTGGGACGGCGATGGCGACCGTCGGCAGCCGACCGGCCGCCATCGCCAGTGCCACCACGCCGAGCGCCAGCACGAGCAAGGTGAGCACCCGGCGCCGGCGGCGGGCCGCCACGGCGAACGAGGCCAGGTAGAACTCGTGCAGGTCCGCTTCGTAATCCGCCGCGGGATCGTGACCTTCCTCTGGCTCGACATCGTCGGTGTACGACCCGTAGCCGCTCGCGTCCGGTGTCGCGTTCGATCTGCCGACCGCGGGGTCCGGTAGGGACGGAACACTCGAGGCCGGCAGCATGGAATGGGTTGGAGCGCGCCGAGAGTGCGCCTGCCGCCGCTCCAGAACACGGACGCCGCGAGCCGCGTCTTCCTCGCGGGCGCGCTCGACTTCCTCGTTGCGGCGAATCCATCGCGGCACGAGAACAGAGGCCCAGCAGGCGACGATCGCCGCGTAGATCAGGCCGCTGTAACTCACGTCATATGACGCTACGGGCAGCAGCCCTGACCTCGGTGGATCCTTGCCGGTGTGTCGTCAGTAACGGGTGTGACGAGCGTGGCATCGTCGCGTGCGGCTGAGCGTGATCATTCGGGCGCGAGTTGGGTGCCGCGTGACGCTCGCCAGCGTCGGACCAGGCCGTCCGGCACCTCTTCAGCGGTGAGTGCGAACGAGATGTGGTCGCGCCAGCCCCCGTCGATGTGCAGGAACCGCTGCCGGATGCCCTCCTCACGGAACCCCAGCTTGTGCACCACGCGCAAGGATGCGTGGTTCTCGGGTCGGATGTTCACCTCGATGCGATGCAGCCCGACGGTGAAGAAGCAGTGGTCCACGGCGAGGGCAAGGGCCGTTGGCGTCACACCGCGGCCGGCCACGTCGCGGTCGACCCAGTACCCGGCGCTCCCCATCCGGGCTGACCCCCAGATGATGCTCGAGATCGTCATCTGACCGGCGAGCCGTCCCTCGTACGTCACGACCCACGGCAGCGCCTCGCCGGCCCGGGCCTGGGCGTTGTAGCGGCGAACCATCTGCCGGAAGGAGCTGGCCGATCGCACACCCGGCAACGGCGCGGTGGGCTCCCACGGGCGCAGCCACTCATAGTTACGCTGGCGGACCTCCACCCAAGCGCGGGCGTCCCGGTACCTCAGCGGCTGCAGCACCACTGGCCCATCCGCCAGGTGGACAGGCCAATCGAGGCGTTCGATGCCGTTCAGTGGTCACCTCCCCGCAGCTGGTCGACCGCGTGAGCCAGCACGGAACTTACGACGGCCATACCGTCCTTGGCGCCGCCGGGAGACCCGGGCAGGTTCACGATAAAAGTACGCTGTGCCGCGCCGGCAACGCCACGCGACAGTGCCGCGGTAGGCACGCCCGCGGCAATGCCGTTGGCTCGAATCGCCTCGGAAATCCCCGGCACTTCCCGTTCGATCACCCGCCGGGTCATTTCCGGTGTGAGGTCTCGCGGCCCGAGGCCGGTTCCACCTGTCGTGACGATGACGTCGTAGCCGTCCGCGATACCGCTTCGAAGTGCATCCTCGACCGGGTCGCCGTCCGGCACCACCTTGGGGCCGTCGACCTGAGCGCCCAGCTCGCGCAGTGCCGCCACGAGAATCGGGCCGCCACGGTCTACGTAGACTCCGTTGGCCGCCCGGGTGGACACCGTCACGACGAGTGCGCGCATAACTCAACCGACCCCTTGGTGTGGGCGTAGGCGGGCTACGCCACACTACTCAACCGGATTGTTCACCGGAGGACGGGCGGCGCCAGGTTCCCGACCGTCCACCGGACTTCTCTTCGACCCGGATGTCGCTTATCGTGGCGGCCTTGTCGACCGCCTTGACCATGTCGACCACCGTCAGCGCGGCCACGCTTACGGCGGTCAGTGCTTCCATCTCGACGCCCGTCCGGTCGGCAGTGCGTACGGTCGCCGCGATCTGCACTGCGTCGTCGCCGACACTGAGCTCTACCTCGACGCCGTGCACCGCGATCGAATGGCACAACGGCACCAGCTCAGGGGTCCGTTTGGCGCCTTGGATCCCCGCGATCCGGGCGGTCGCCAGCACGTCCCCCTTTGGCAGGCCCTCACCCCGCAGCAGCTCGATGACCCGCGACGAGACCAGGACCCGGCCGCTGGCCCGCGCGGTACGGACGCTCACCTCCTTGGCCGAAACGTCGACCATGCGGGCCGCGCCCTGCTCGTCGACATGTGTCAGACGGTCGGCCACCAGCGCATCAGTCCCTTCGCCGTTCGATGAGCACCGTCTCGACCAGCTGGCCCGCGGGCACCTCGGTGACCTGCTCCGGCACCACGATCAGCGCGTTGGCGTACGCCAGGTCGGCGAGCAGGTGCGACCCCTGGGCGCCGAGGGGAGTCGCCTGGTTCCTGCCGTCGCGGCCGGGCTGAACGCGCGCCCGCGCGAACTGGCGCTTGCCCTCGGGCGAGCGCAGGGTCGATTGCAGGACCGCCTTGGCCGTCGGGCGGTGCAGCCGGGACGAGCCCCGCATCTTGCGGATGGCGGGCCGGACGAACACTTCGAAGGACACGAATGCGCTGACCGGATTGCCCGGCAGGGTGAAGATCGGCGTTCGGGAGTCGCCGACGGTGCCGAAGCCCTGCGGCATTCCCGGCTGCATCGCCACCTTGTCGAACCGCACCGTGCCCAGTTCGGAGAGCACCTGCTTGACGACGTCGTAGGCGCCGGCGCTGACACCGCCGCTGGTGATGACCAGGTCGGCACGAACCAGCTGGTCCTCGATCACGCTTATCACCTTGGCCGCCTCGTCGGGCACCGGAGCGACCCGGTAGGCGACAGCGCCGGCCTCCTGTGCCGCCGCGGCGAGCATGAACGAGTTGGAGTCGGTGATCTGGCCCACCGCCACGGGTAGGCCGGGTTCGACCAGTTCGCTGCCGGTGGAGATGACCACGACCCGCGGCTTGGGCCGTACCGTCACGCGGTCCTTGCCCACGGCGGCCAGCAATCCTATCTGAGCCGCCCCGAGCACCGTCCCGGCTTGCAGAACGGTGTCACCGGCACCCACGTCCTCTCCGGCCCGGCGCAGGTGCCGGCCGGGCGGCACGGCGGCCTTGATGCGCACCCGCGCCGTCCCGCCGTCGGTCAGCTCGACCGGGACCACCGCATCGGCGCCGGTCGGCATCGGCGCACCCGTCATAATCCGGGCGGCCAGGCCGGGCCCGATGGCACCGCTGTGCGACGTCCCGGCGGAGATGTCGGCGACCACCGGAAGCTCCACCGCGTCGTCCTCGGTGGCCTCGGCGACGTCCGCTGCCCGCACCGCGTACCCGTCCATCGCAGAGTTGTCGAACTGCGGCAACGGCCACGGGGCGGTGACGTCCTCGGCCAGCACGCAGCCGTGCGCATCGAGCAACTGGACGTCGATCGGGGTGAGCGGTTCGACGGCGGACAGGACGTCGGACAGGTGGTCGGCGACTCGCTTCACGCGTTCTCGCTCTCGTCCGGAAGCTTGGCGACGAACTCGCGGAGGAAGGCGCGGAAATCCGTGCCCAGGTCGTCGCGTTCGCTGGCGAGCTGGACAATCGTGCGCAGGTAGTCGAGCCGGTCACCGGTGTCGTACCGGCGGCCACGGAATACGACCGCCCGCACGCCCCCGCCGTCCTCTGCGGGCGTCGACGCCAGGACCTTCAGCGCGTCGGTCAGCTGGATCTCACCACCCCTTCCCGGCGGGGTCTCACGAAGCACGCCGAACACCGCCGGGTGCAGGACGTAACGACCGATGATGGCCAGGTTGCTCGGCGCGTCGTCGGGGTCGGGCTTCTCGACCAGGTCGACGACTTCGACGACGTCGTCCTCGGTGCCGGGTTCGACGGCCGCACAGCCGTACAGGTTCACCTGTGCCGGGTCGACCTCGATCAGGGCGATCACGCTGCCCCCCTGCTCGCGCTGGATCTCGAGCATCCGCGGCAGCAGCGGGTCGCGCCGGTCGATCAGGTCGTCGCCGAGAAGCACTGCGAACGCCTGGTCGCCGACGTGGCGCCAGGCGCACAGCACGGCGTGCCCGAGACCCTTCGGATCACCCTGCCGGACGTAGTGGATATCGGCCAGTACCTGGGACTTCTGGACTCGGGACAGCCGGTACTCGTCGCCCTTCGCCTGGAGCATTGCCTCGAGTTCCCAGGCCCGGTCGAAGTGATCCTCGAGCGACCGCTTGTTCCTGCCGGTGACCAGCAGAACGTCCTCGAGACCGGCGGCGACGGCTTCTTCCACGACGTACTGGATGGCCGGCTTGTCGACGACCGGCAGCATCTCCTTGGGGGTCGCCTTCGTGGCGGGCAGGAACCTGGTTCCCAGGCCGGCTACCGGGATGACCGCTTTTGTGATGGGCACCATGACTCAACACTAGTTGGCGGCGGTCAACTAGCGTGGCAGGTGTGGCACCCAGTATCGACACGGCAGCCGCCAAGACCGCCTTGCGGCAGCGGATCATCGAGAATCGCAGAACACTCAACGCCACCCACCTCGCCGTCGTCGGTCGAGAGCTCCGCGATGTCGTGCTCGCTATGCCCGAGATTGCCGGCGCTCGGCACGTGGCCGCCTACGTGTCGGTCGGCAACGAACCCGGCACGGGCCCGTTGCTGGAGTCGCTCTCCGAGCGTGGCGTCGAGGTACTGCTGCCGATCCTGCTGCCGCACGGTGATCTCGATTGGGCGCCGTACACCGGCCCTGGCGGGCTCGTAGCCGCCGCCCGCGGCATGCTCGAACCGGTGACCGAGGCGGTAGGCCCGTCTGCAGTGACGGCCGTAGACGCCGTCTTGGCTCCCGGGCTGGCCGTGGACCGGCGCGGGATCCGGCTGGGCCGGGGCGCCGGCTCGTTCGACCGTGCCCTGGCCAGAGTCGGGCGCCGGGTGTTCACCTGCGTCCTGCTGCATGACGGCGAGGTACTCGACATGCCAGTGCCCCGCGAGGCACACGACGTACCCGTCTCCGCCGCGGCCACTCCGTCCGGAATCCACCGCTTCGAGTGATTGTCGTTCGAACGACAGCTACTCGTCGGTCGGGGGTACCAGCAGCTGCGTCTCCACTGCCGCGCCGCGCACCGCGTTCTCCGACGAGCGCATCGGAAGCGACTGGCCGGTCCGCCACAGCTCGGTCTGATCGCCGTAGTGCTCGTGGTACGGGTGGCCACTCACCCCGGTCAGGTCGACCCAGCGCGATGCGTCCAGATTTCCCAGATCGACGACCATCCGCATGGACGGCACCCAAGTGGTCTCATACCCGTCCATGGCGAACCACCCGTTGGCCTGCACGATGGCCGATCCGCCGCCGACCTCTATCGGGCCCATGTTGAACAACGCCTCGACAACCCCGATGCCCGATTCCCCGACCGTCGGCTCGGTGAGGGTCAGCGCGTGCAGCCGGCCCCAGGACCAGTTGGCGGGATCCTTGCCCTGCCGCCGGGTCATGTCGTCGCGGGCCTCGCGAGCCGCGGTCCGCAGGATCTGATCGCGGGTTTCGACCTGGGCGGTGCCCACGTCGTCCCAGAACGGATCGTCCGGTTCGGCCAGCAGCCGCTCCACGACGTCGAACCAGCGATCACCACCAGCGGGCCACTGGGTGTCCGGCAGCTCGTCGTGGAACGTCAGGCGCAGCAGGTTACGCCACACCGCGTTGAAGTACGCCGCAGCGGCGGAGTCCGGGGGTTGGCTGTAGTCCCAGTCGCGGAGCAGGTCGAGACCGTCGCCGTAGTACGGGCCGAGATCGCCGAGCGCCGACAGGTGCGGGACGAGGGTTTCGGCCATCGGGTTCCGGCTGTCCATCTGGATGGCGGACGTCGCGTCCGCGTCCAGCGTTCCGGCCCCGGCGAGCAGGTCGTGAATGCGCTCGGCCCGCTGGCCGTAATCGAAGTCGGCGGTAAGCAGGAACGGGTACTCCGGCGAGGTAACCGGCTGGTTCGCGGTCACTATGTAGCCTTCATCCGGGTTGAGAACGCTGGGCAGCGCTTCGAACGGGATGTAGCCGTCCCACTCGTACTCGCCCGTCCAGCCCGGCGCCGGCCATCGGCCGTCCCCTGCCTCGCGAACCGGGATCTTGCCGGGCGCCTGGTACCCGATGTTTCCGTCGACGTCCGCGTACACCACGTTCTGGGCCGGAACTTCGAACATCGCCACGGCTTCCCGGAACGATTCCCAATCCCTGGCCGCGTTCAGCATGAACAGCGCGTCCGCTGTGCTGCCGGGCTCCAGCGCCGTCCAGCGCAACGCGACAGCGTACTCACCGGGCGGCGGCGGCGCGTCCTCCTCGACCGGAGCCGGTGCGTCCTCGTCGTCCACTGGGGCGCTCTCGCCGACGTCCCGCAGCTCGGAGCTGTAGTCGGACAGCAGCGGCCCATGCCGGGTCCTACGCACTGTGATGGTGACGTCGTCACCTCCGGCAACCCGAATGGTCTCGGTTCGGGTGTCCATCCGCCTCCAGCCGTTACCCACCCGGTACAGGTCACCTTCAACCTGCTCCAGGTAGAGATCGGTGACGTCAGGGCCCAGGTTGGTCAAACCCCACGCAATGCGGTCGTTGTGGCCGATGACGATGCCCGGCAGGCTGGAGAACGAAAACCCGGTGACGTCGAACGGGCACGCTTCGGTGACCGTCCGGCAGTGCAGGCCGATCTGATACCAGATGGACGGCATGGCCGGCGCCAGATGTGGGTCGTTGGCGAGCATCGGGGCACCGCTCTCGGTCCTTGACCCATCGACCACCCACGAGTTCGAGCCGACGCCCTCCCCCGTGCCGACGATCGGCGGAACAGCCGCAATGGCGCTCGCGGCCGCAGTCAATGCAGACAGGCTCCCGCCGCCGAGAGTGGACCCGTCGACGAGCTCGGGCGCGGGTCCCTGCGGCAAGTAGCCGTCGGCCACGATCGGGGGACGCTCGTCGTAGCGGTATTCCGGGTATAGCTGATCGACCCGCTCCGGTGGAATCGAGCCGGCCGTCAGCGCGCGGTCGATCTCGTCCTCCATGTTGCTGCGCAGATCCCATGCCATGGCTTTCAGCCAGGTGAGCGAATCGATCGCGGTCCAGCGGCGAGGTGCGGTGTCAACCCCGTTGAGACCGAGCACCGTGTATCCCAGTCCGAGCTCGCCGCCCGAGCGCCCGTCGACCCAGGCGTTCACGCCGTCGGCGTACGCCTGAAGGTAGCGCCGAGTGGCCGGCGCGAGCAGGGGAAACTCCTGTCGAGCTACGTCACGCCAGCCGAGCGTGCGCAGGATCGCATCGGCCTCGACGGAGGTGGCGCCGAACAGCTCGGACAGCCGGCCCGCGCCGATATGCCGGCGCACGTCCATCTCCCAGAATCGATCCTGCGCGTGGACGTACCCCTGCCCGCGGAACAGGTCTTCAGCCGTGTCGGCATAAATATGCGGAATTCCGTACTCATCGCGGACCACCTCGACCTCGCCTTGCAGCCGTGCAATCTCGACCGTTCCGCTGTAGTCGGGGTATGGGCGACGCACCGACCATACGGTGAAGGCCGCGGCCGCCAGCAAGGCGAGCACGACGAGCCCGGCGACAACTGACAATCCGTAGGCGATGCGGCGGCGATACACGCGGAGCAGGGTATGGGACGCCGATGCCGCGGCAACGTAGCCCCCGACCGTGTTGAGCGTGGCGATGGCACTCGCTCAAGCCGGCGCAGCGTGAAGCGAGCCGGTTGTCTTCAGTGAGCTCGTGCGACGTTCTGCCCGGAGTACCCCGAAATGTTCGTCGCAGGAGTGGACAAGAGGCGTGCTGACAACGCATCATTAGCAGTCAGGGCCGTAGAGTGCTAAGGCCTGGAGGCTCGAGGAGGACGTGGAACCGTGCCCACCTACCAGTACGCCTGCACTGAGTGTTTCGAGCAGCTAGAGGTCGTGCAGAAGTTCACCGACGACGCATTGACCGTTTGCCCGGCGTGCGACGGTCGGCTCCGCAAGGTGTTCTCGGCCGTAGGCGTCGTATTCAAGGGCTCCGGCTTCTACCGAACCGACAGTCGGAGCGGGGCGAACGGCTCGAGCAACGGAGCGTCCAAGGCGGCGGCGAACGGCTCGGGCGAGACCTCGGCCACCGGCAACGGCTCGTCCAGCAACGGCGCATCCGGCAACGGCTCGTCCGGCAGCGGCTCGTCCGGCAGCGGCTCATCGGGCAGTGGCTCGTCTTCGAACAGCACTTCCGCCAAGAAGGAGACCACGGCCGCCGCATAGTGCCCGTTCCCGGCACTTCAGAACCGCCCTGTGGATAAGCCGGGGCACCCCCACACCAGCCCCTAACGTCGTCAGGATGGACAGCACATCCCGCCGGCGAGCCGCCCAGTTCACCCGGGCGGTCCTGTGGCACCGCCGGCTGCTTGCGGCGGGTCTGGCCGCGGCAGCGGTGGCCCTGGCCATCCACGTCGCCGAAGCCGAACCCGAGACGGTCCCGCTGGTGGTGACGGCGCGAGACCTGCCCGGTGGCAGCATCCTGCAACGTTCGGATCTCGACACGATAGACGTGCTGCCGGCGACGATGCCGGCCGGCGTGGTGACGAGCATCGAAGCCGCGGAAGGACGGCTGCTCGCCGGGCCGGCGCGGCGCGGCGAACCCGTCACGGACGTCCGCCTGGTCGGGCCGTCGCTGGTCCAGGGCTGGGGCGACGACCTGCTGGCGGTCCCGGTAAGGATCGCCGATCCCGGCGCTGCATCGATCGCGCGTCCTGGTGAGGTTGTCGACCTGATCGCCGCGCCGGTCAACGGCCAGGGAACCGCCGGCCCGATCGCCACCGGAGTACCGGTACTTGCGGTTCCGGCGAATGCCGACGGCGGGCTCCATGCCGACGGAGCCCTGCTCGTCGTCGCCGCCACCGCAGCGCAGGCTGCCGATCTGGCCGAGGCCGCCGTTACGGCCCGCATATCGGTGGCGCTGCGCTAGCGTGCCCCTAGATCGGTCGAGAGCTGGGAGGCTCCCTTGCTCAAGGGTTTCAAAGAGTTCATCATGCGCGGCAACGTGATGGATCTTGCCGTCGCCGTCGTCATCGGAGCAGCGCTTGCGACGGTGATCGAGGCTTTGGTCCAGCACCTCATCACACCGTTGATCGCCGCCATATTCGGCCAGCCTGACCTCAGCGAGGTCTGGCGATTCACCATCAACAACGCGGTGTTCTCCATCGGCGCCATCCTTACCGCGCTGATCTACTTCCTGCTCGTCGCCGCGGCGGTCTACTTCTTCATCGTCGTACCGATGAACAACTTGATGGCGCGGCGCTCGTCCGGCGAAGAACCGGTCGCGACGCCGAGCGAGGACATCCAGCTACTTCGCGAGATCCGCGACCTGCTGAGCCAAGAACGGCACCGCGAGTAGCGGGCTACTCCCAGTGTGGGGGACGCTCGTCCAGCAGCCGGTGATCGCCGGCATCGGCCATGTCGTCACCCCAGCCGATGTCGTCTTCGTCGCTGGTCGTGTCGGGCAGCACGGCGAACTCGTCGCCCCGACCTGGTGCCACTAGTCCAGATCCCCCATCTCGATCCGGGCGAGCCGCTGGTCACGTACCAGCGAGTCGGTCTCGATGGTCGGCTCACCGCTGGTGCGCACGAGGGCGGCGAACACGCCGGTGATGTCGCGCTGGCTGATGATGCCGACCAGCTGGCCGTTCTCGACGACCGGCAGGTGGCGGATCCAGTGCTGCGCCATGGTGCGTGCTGCATCGCGCACCGACGTGTCCGGCGAGGTGGTGATGACATCGGTCGTCATCACGTCACCGACCAGGACACTGGCCGCATCCTTGCCGGCGGCGACAGTGCGCAGGACATCACGCTCAGTGACGATGCCGACGATCCGCCGGTCCTCGAGAATGAGCAGTGAGCCGGTCTGCTGCCTCCACATCAGCTCCGCCGCGCTGGCCAAGGGCACGTTGGTGGCATCGGTGACGGCCGCCTGGGTCATGATTTCTTCAACACGCACAACAGCCAGGGTAACCCCCGTGGCAGTCCAACCGCGCCTGAGTATCAGCTGAGTTCCGGCGCACCCGCACGGGCGACCCGCACGGCGTGGACGAGCACGTCGTCGGTGCGCGGCCCGCGGCGCAGTACGTCGAGCTCGTCGGCCAGTTCCGCGGCCACGTCCGCCTCGGGTCGGCCGTCGCGACCGGATTCGACCCAGCGCGCCAGCGCGGCGAGCTCGCGCCGGCTGTGGTCACCGACCGGCCGACGGCGGACCAGCACCGGCTTGCCGCCGCGGTCCGCTTGGCCGCTGTCCGCGGAATCGGCCCCGCCGTCGTCACCCGAGCTCTGGTCCGACTTGTCCGACCCGGCTTCGCCGTCCAGCCCGTCCGGTCTGACTTTCCCGTCGGGCCTATCCGGTGCGGCTTCGCCCATCGGGTCGGCCTTTCCGCGAGCGCCCTTGCCGCCGCGCTTGCTCGATCGCCCGGGCCGGCGTCCGGACGTCCCGTCCTCGGCACCCGCTGCTTCCGGCCGCTCCTCTTGGCTGCCGGCCACGACGTCGGCTTCGGCTGCTGCCACCGCCCAGTCGAAGGCATCCGCGTCAGCAACCGCCTTGGCATAAGCGTCGACGAGGCGGGCGTTCTCGCCATCCGGATCGGCCGCCCAGGCCGCTGACCAGACTCGATGTACCGACCAGCCGAGGCGGACCAGCATGTCGCGCCGGATCCGGCTCTGCTGCTGCGCGATCGGCAGCGCCGCGTAGGCCGGGCCGTCGGTCTCGATCGCCAGCACGAATCGATCGCGCCGGAGCGGATGCCGGACGGCGACTTCGATCGCGCCGGTGCCGCCGCCATAGCCGAGGACGACCGACGCGCCGGCGGCACGCAACCGCTCTGCGACCGCGATCGCGAGGGCATCGCCCCGGCCTGACCCGGACATCGCGCCGGGGGCCTCGGCGTGGGCGAGAAAATCCTTGAGGGCGCGCCCACCCTCGGTTGTCAGGCGACGAGGGCTCAGATCGTCGGCGCCGAACGACGAGACGACAGTCATCCGATCCCGCGCCCTGGTGATCGCCGCTGCAAGCCGCCTGTCGCCGCCAGGGCGATCGAGCGCACCGAACCGGTACAGCACCCGGCCATCGACCGAGCGGCCGTACCCGAGCGTCAGGATGATCGCGTCGCGGACATCGCCGCACACCCTGTCGACATCCTTGATGAAGAAGGGTTCCTCGCGGTCATCGCGGAGGAACGGTGCCACGTCCGGCGCCCGGATCAGCGCGGCCCGCAGCGCGGCATCGATCCGGGCAGCGTGGGGACGGCTCAGGGTTATCACGCCCAAGCTCTCGTGTGGGCGGGTGCGCGCATGCTCGAAGACCGTCTCCACGACGCGCCGGACCTCAGCCTCAGAGCTGTCCACACCAGCGTCGTCATCCGCTGCGACGAGCTCGTGGCACAACCTCGGCGACGCCGCCGAAGGGATCACGGTCAGCCGGTCGCCGTAGCTTCTGCGGCTGGCGAAAGCGGCCAGCCTGTCTTCGCGAATTCGGTACTCGGTCAGCAGCGGCAGCCGAGTGAGTGCGGGTGCGAGGGCCTCGTAAACGGATGCAGGGTGTTCGGTGCTGTCGGTGAACATGTCGTATGTCGACTGCTGGTCATCCGATTCGGTGATCGGCTCGATCGCCGTGGTGAATCCGAGCAACGTGAGCTGCTCGCGGTCGCCGATCACCACGACGCGCTCTGCCCGGGCGATCGCCGGAACCGCCTCGGCCGGGGAGATCTGGCCGGAGTCCTCGATGATCACAACGTCGAAGAGCCGCCGCTTCGGTAGCAGCGCCGGAACCGCCAGCGGCGGCATCACCCAGCAGGGCTTGGTCGCCAGGGTGATCTCGGGTGCGGCCGAGACGAGTTCGGGCAGGCTGCGAGGGCCGGAATGGGTGTGCGCGGACTCCAGGATCACCGCCGCCTGACCCTCGTGCTCGTCGGCGACCTGGGCGAAGCGCGCCGCGCGGCCGGCCAGTACCGTGCCGACGGAAGACTCCTCCGGCGACCGGCGCCGGGCGGCCAGCCTGCGCTCGTGCTCGACACGATCGAACCGGCCGAGCGCCGGGTCGGCCGCCAGCACGTGATCCAGAACTGAGGAATGCCAGCAGTACGCGAACGCAGCCTCGGCGACGTCCGGGCCGGCGTCGCGCCGCGTGAGCTCGCCCAGCAGGTCGCCCAGACCGGCCGCCTCGAGGTCTGACCTGAGCTCGGCCAGCTTCGGCAAGGCCATCAGCACGTCCGAAGCGCCGGCCAGCTTCGCCAAGCGGGCGGCCAGGTCCGCGAACGGCAACTCGTGGATGTCCGCAAGATCTGCATGCACGTCGGCCAGCACCGTGAGCCCGGCACGGGCGGCCGCGACCGCACGGACGGCCGCCGGCAGGTGTGGCCCGGTACGCGGCAGCCGCGAGTCTCGGGCCCGCCGGCGCCACTCGGAGAGCTGTTCCTGAACCGACACCAGACGCGCGTGGACGTCGGCACGAGCCCGCAGCGCGGACGGATTCACCTGGATATCCCTGATCTGCAGCCGGACCCGGCGGCGGGCGACCAGGCCCATCCGGCCGGAGCGAGAGGTCCGCTCCCGGCGGTCCGCGGTCGCGGCCACGAACTCGTCGAGGGGCGCGGACCAGATATCCGGCTGGAACTCGTCCAGCGTTCCGGCGACCGAGGTGAGCAGGTCGACCGCGGCGAAAGCATCGGCCGGGCTGGCCGGGCCCGTGAGGCCCACCTCTACACAGGCCCGGGTTGCGGCGTTGCGAAGTTCTGGCAGGGTAGTCGCGCGCAGCTCGTCGACGGCCGATCGAATCCGCTCTGCGGCCCCCGTAGTGGGGACGGCCGCCCCGCTCCACGGCGTGATCTCTACTGCGGCGGCCAAGCCGCCCAGTTCGGCGTAGGCCCGGAGCTTGACCCGCAACGCCTCCCGGGTGCCGACGCCGTACCTGACCAGCGCATCACCTGGCACCCTCGCAGGCGTGCGCGCCTCAGGGTCGGCTGCGGCGATCGCGGCCATCAGCTCGTACGCGCTACAGCCCCACGGGTCGCGGCCGACGTGCAAGGCATCTAGGTAGCGCCGAAGGGCGCCGTCGTCGGCCGGCTTGCGTTCTGGCCCGGCCGCCTCTGACACGGGCTGCGCCGGACCTTCGGTCTCGTCGCCCTGCGATGGCGCGAGCCGCTGGGCCGTCTCGATGACGGTGTTCACCGCCTCGCGGGTTGCCTTGACCGACGACAAATCCAGCACGACATCATCGAGGCCGGCACTGGTCAGCCGGTCCAGCAGGGCGGTGAGGCCGGCCCGCTTGGAGCCCACGATTAGCACCCGTTGGCCACTCGCGACGAGTTCGGCAACGAGGTTGACGATCGTCTGGGTGCGGCCCGTGCCCGGCGGCGCGTCCACCCGCAGGCTGCGGCCCGCTGCGACGGCCGCCACAACGTCGGTCTGCGCCGGGTCGGCGTCCAGGACCAGCCGAAGCGGCCGGTCCGGAGCGTGTGCGGCGGTGGTCCGGACCGCCTGCGCCGCCTGTTCGTCCCCGGCCAGCGCGGCGACGACGTCGTGCGCGTCGAGTTCGGGCGCCAGCGCGTCGAGATCGGCGACCGCAGCGTCCGGTTCGACGGCGAACGTCCCGAGCATGGCGCGGTGTGAGATCGAAAACCCGTCGATCACATGAGCGGGTGCGAACTCGCGCAGCCGCTCCACGACATGCGGGTACCGCAACCGCCCAGCGCGGTCGCGCAACGAGTCGAGTCCGAACCGAAGCCCAAGCTGGGTATCCAGCGCGTGCAGCAGCACCGGGTTGACGCTCGCCTCGGTCGATACCTCGATGACGAAGTCGGTCTCGGCAGGGTCGCGGGCCACGACCGCCGCGGGCCGAAGTAGGACCGGTGCGGTGGGCCGGTGGGCCGCGAACGGGTTGGCCCAGGTGGCAACGCCGATCGCCAGCATGGCGGTGTCGATGCCACGCTCTTCGGCGAGTTCTCGCGCCTTGTCGCGGATGGCACGTGCCGAGCGCAGCGCGGATTTGCGCAGCGGCTCGTGCGGGAACAGGCGAGACACCAAGACGGGCTCGCCGTCGATCAGCTTCTTGCGCGTCTCGGGATCCGCTGCGGCCAGGTCCAACGTGCCGATCTTGAGGTCACGGAAGTACAGCAGCGGATCCTTGCCCCCAAGGGCACGGAGCTCATCGGTCCAGCGCACCACCGCGTCCGCGACCAGTTCGGCGCGACTCGCCGGTTCGGTCGCCGGCGGCCGCGCGGCTGCGGTTTCATGTACCGTCGTCATCGCGCTCGTCCCCCGCATTGCGGCCTCACGCGCCGAGGTTAACCAGGTCGGCGGCACAATTCGTGGAGGCACGACGGGGTCAGTGGACTTGGTGCAGTGCATGTGACGCCCTAGAGTGACTGTCGCCGAAGGAGGGCACGTGAAGCTACTGGCTGATCAACCCACGGTCGACGTCGAGGAGCCCCCTCATCGCCCCGTCCTCGCAATCCTGGGCGGAGTCGCCGTCCTCGTCCTGATGATCGGCGTCGGGCTGACTCTGCTGCTGTCCGGCGGGCCCGTTGACGAGCAGCCCGTCATGGTGGCGGACGACAGCGTCGGGCAGTCCGCCGACATGGCGAGCTGGACGGCGAGTGCCAATGCAGCCTGCTACGCGGCCGGCGACACCCCGCTCGTTGCCCGGGAAGACGGATCGCTGGCCGATACGGACCGCGCCGTACGCAACCTCGTCGTGAATATCCGCGAGATCCCGATCCCCGCCGACCGCCAGGCCCGTGCGCTGATCCTGCCGATCGTGCTGATGGGAGACGATGCTGAGACCGCGTGGTGGGGTATCTCCGGACTCGACCGAGACGAGATCTCGGCCTCAGAGCTCGACGACGCCAACGCGCTTGCCCAGGCTTTCGTCAACGGCCTGGTCGACATCGGCGCCGACTGCTCCGCGCTCGCCGAATGATCACGTTCAGCATGCGTATCGGTGCCGCACCAGGCGCGTGCGCATGGTAGAGCGCCGACAAACCTGCCGAACGTGATCAACCGGCGCCACACCACCCACCCGCGCCTGCGGTCCTGATAGCTGAGCCGAGCGTCCGAGTGCGTCCGGCGTACACTTGCGTTATGACTTTCGCGCTCGAGTCCTGGCGGTGGCAGCCCTAGCCGGCGGCCACCAACTCGAGCGAACCCTCTTCCACTGGCCGCCGCCACGGCGGCCACGATCTTTCTGGACGAGGCCGGATCCTGTCGGCGGCGGCTGCCTGACCGACAAGGAGCCACCTATGACTACCGTCCTGGAGTACCAGCCACTATTGGCGGACCCAGCCACCGTCACCGCCCATCCGTCGCGGTACCGGATCCTCACCGGCGACCGCCCGACCGGCCCGCTACATCTAGGGCATTACCTGGGCACCTTGCAGAACCGCGTACGCCTGCAGGACCTGGGCGTCGAGACGTTCGTCGTGATCGCCGACTACCAGGTGATCACGGATCGCGTCCATCCCGGCGACGTCGCGGCTAACGTGCACGAGATCGTGCTGGACTACCTGGCCGCCGGCCTCGATCCGGACCGGACGACGATCTTCGCGCATAGCGCCGTGCCGGCACTTAACCAGCTCATGCTGCCGTTCCTCGCCCTCACGACTGTTCCCGAACTGCAGCGCAACCCGACAGTGAAGAGCGAGGCCGCCGACGCTGGCCTGTCGTCGACCAACGGGCTGCTGCTGACCTATCCGGTGCACCAGGCGGCCGATATCTTGTTCTGCCACGGCAACCTGGTTCCCGTAGGTCAGGATCAACTGCCGCACATCGAGCAGACCAGGCTCGTCGCACGGCGGTTCAACGAACGCTTCGGGCGGCTCTTCACCGAACCCCAGGCGCTGTTGTCGGATTCACCCGTGCTGCTCGGGATCGACGGCCGGAAGATGAGCAAGAGCCGAGGCAACGGCATCAGCCTGCGGGCGAACGAGGACGAGACGGCCCGGCTGATCCGCCGTGCGGTCACCGACTCGGAGCGCATGATCACCTACGAGCCCGCCCGGCGGCCGGAAGTCGCCAGCCTGCTTCTCGTCGGTGCTCAATGCGCCGGGACGTCACCGGAGTTGCTGGCCGCTCAGGTTGGCGATGGCGGTGCCTTCCGGCTGAAGCAGGTGGTGACCGAGGCGGTCAACGAGCACCTGCGCCCGTTGCGTGAGCGGCGCGCCAAGCTTGCCGATGACGCCGGACTGGTCCGGTCCGTGCTGGCGAACGGTGCGGAGCGGGCGAACGAGGAGGCCTACCGGACACTCGCCGAGGTGCACGCGGTGCTCGGCATGCGCTACTGAGCCGCAATCTTGTTGCTTCCATGATCAAGTGGTCTCGACTTGGGTGAAATACCGATGCGCCCCGACCATTCGGGACCACTTGATCTTGTGGACCGCTCGGGTCCGGGCAGGCAGCGAGTCGGACCAGTCCGGGGCGCTAGCCGTCGGAGTCCTCCTCTGGTGGCGGCCGGAGCCATCGCTTGGCCGTCCTCTCGAGCGATGCCCTGGCGAGCGACGTGCCCAGCGTGACGAACAGCCCGACGGCGATCAGGGCATAGCAGATCGTGAAGATCTTGGAGATCGAATACTGGGGCACGAGATCTCCGTATCCAATGGTCAGACCGGTCACGACCGCGAAGTAGATGCTGTCGATCACGGACCACCCTTCCACCATGCGATAGAAGATCGTCGCCGAAGTGATCAATGTGACGAGGCTGATCGCCGCGCCGCGAAATGTTCGATCGCCCCAGGCTGCGCGGATGATCGCGATCAGCCGACGGAACACCAGAAGTAAGGTCAGCACGCACGTAACATACGACCGGAACAGGCCGTGGCCCGTCGGCGTTTCAGTCTCGTCCGTGTCGACGCCTGACGTGGTGGCTGGTTCGGCCACCGAGGTGGCGGACGATACTGTTTTCGGGGTTCCCGCGCTGGGACGATCGGCGTGGACTCCAAAGGCCCCCGTAGCTCAGGGGATAGAGCAACGGTTTCCTAAACCGTGTGTCGCAGGTTCGAATCCTGCCGGGGGCGCTTTCTGACCAGCACCGATCCTGCAGCAAACGACAGTCAGACGGGCTGGCCGATCGGGCGAATCGTCAAAGTGTTGAGGTCGACACCGTCGGGCTGATCGAGGGCGAACGCGATCGCCTCGGCAACAGGCCCCGATCCCATTGCGAACGGCGCGCTCGCTCCCTGCCAGAAGGGCGTGTCGATCATCCCCGGGTTCACGAGCGTAACGCCGATGCCACGGGCGGTTGCGTGCAGCCGCAGGTTCTCTGCGAGCCCTACGACGGCCCATTTGGTGGCGGAGTACAAGTTCGCTGGACTGTTCTTCGTTCCGGCCACGCTCCCAATCAGGACGATCCTGCCGCGCGTAGCCTCCAGGTGGGGCATGGCGGCACGCGCGAGCAGAGCGGGTCCAAGGACGTTGGTGAGCACCATCGGAGCCCAGAGCTCCGGGTCCCCATCGTCAGCGACCGTTGCGCCACCAGTCCGGTGGTAGTCGGCCGATGCGAAGCCGGCATTGGCGATCGCTGCGTGGAGTTCCCCGAAGTGCTCCACCGTTCGCGTGACGGCGCCCCGCGTCGCTTCCCAGTCGGCCGCGTCCGCGACGAATCCCAGCACGCGCTTAGGCTGCGCGACCTCATCGAGGAAGGCGTCGAGCTAATGCTCATCTCGGCCTGTGACTGCCACCCGGTGCCCCCTGGCGAGCAGCGTACGTGCCGTTTGGGCTCCGATTCCGCTGGTTCCTCCGGTGATCAAGACGGTCTTACCGTTCACGACGATGACTCCTTGAGGCGTGCAAGCTTGATGCCAGTGGGTCCGGGCGGGTTCCACAACCTTTGAATTCCAACAATAATGTTGGGATCGCAACACTAGTCCATCAGAACTCCAACTGCAATGTTGGTGTTGGGTAGAGTGGCGGCCATGCCATGGGACGTCGAAGCGACGAAGAAACGCATCTACGATGCGGCTCTAGTCGAGTTCGCTGAGTTCGGGCTCAGCGGCACCACAGTGGAGCGGATCGCCAAGCGGGCCAGGATCAACCGGGAACGCGTCTACAACCACTTCGGCGACAAGGCGGAGTTGTTCTCGATCGTCATCGGGCGGGAGCTCGACAAGATCGCCGCAGCCGCGCCACTTGCGATCACGACCATCGATGACGTCGGACAGTTCGCGGAAAGCACGTTCGACTACCAGCGCGCACATCCCGAAGTGGCCAGGCTGGTGCTTTGGGAGGGGCTCTCCGATAACGGCGCCGTCACCGGCGAGGACGTTCGCGCGGGGCTCTATCGACGGAAGGTGGCGGCGGTAGCGGCCGCGCAGGAGGCAGGGATCGTTGACAGCGACTTCTCTCCCGCTCACCTGGTCTTCCTGCTCATCTCGCTCTCGAGCTACTGGTCTGCGGCGCCTCAGATCGCGCGGATGCTCTCCGGTTCCGACGTCGACTTTGAGGCTGACGTTGCTCGTCGGCGAGATGCCGTCGTCCGCGCTGCGCGGAAGCTCGCCGAGCCGCGAACCCACACTCGTGCACCGTAGTTCGGGTTCGGCTCTTGCTCGGCGAGGGCACGCGGAAGTTCGCTGCGAAGGGCCTGTCACTCAGCGACCGCAGCGCCACGGAGGGCGTGGTCGACCAGTCGAGGGACGAGGCCCTCGTCGAGCGGCACTCTGAGGACGAGCAGCCGGTGGTAGCAGGCGCCCCAGAGTTGGTCGACGATCACCTCGAGGTCGGCGTCCTGGCGTAGCTGCCCCTGTTGCTGGGCGGTTTGCAGCCGTTCGCGGGCGAGCTCGCGCCGCGGGCGTGCATATCGCTCCGCCCATGCGTGCGCCACGTTTGCGTCCGTTTGTGCGGCGCCGACCAGTTCCGACACGGGCCTGGCGGCACCGTCGTCGACCATCCAGCGAACGAAGGCCGTCAGCTGGGAGATGAGGTCTGCCCGGATGTCGCCGGTATCGGGGAACTCCAGGATCGGGGCGCTTCGGGTGAAGTACGCCTCTGCGGCCAGCGCTCCCGGCGACGGCCACCACTTGTAGAGCGTGACCTTGCTCGACCCTGCTTCCTTGGCGACGCGGTCGAACGTCACCGCCGGTAGCCCTTCCTGCAGCAGCAGGCGACCGGTCGCGGCGAGCACGCTCGCGCGGACCTCGGCGGCCGGTCTGCGGCCGCGGCCCCGCCGGCGGGCGGTGGGCTGCTCGGTCATCGATACCTCACGTCGGACACCGTCCCATTATGTGAACCAGTTGTACATTTCTTGGTCTCCCACATTAATGTACTTGTTGTTCACATCGTACCGAGGAGATCTGCCATGACCAGCACCATCGAGCGTGTCGCGATCGTGACCGGCGGTTCCGGCGGCATCGGCCGGGCCAGTGCTCTGCGCCTGGCCGCCGACGGGACCGCGGTCGTCGTGCACTACAACAGAAGCAAGGACCGTGCCGACGACACCGTGGAGTCCATCACCAAGTCCGGAGGACGCGCGGTGGCCGCCGGAGGCGACATCTCCGACGAAGCCGAGGCCACGGCACTGTTCGACGCTGCCGAGCGCGAGTTCGGCGCCGTCGACGTACTGGTGCATACGGCCGGAATCATGCCGCTGTCGCCGATCGCACAGCTCGACCTGGACGTCTTCGACCGGATCCACCGCGTCAACGTGCGGGGCACCTTCGTCGTCGACAAGCTCGCCGCTCAGCGGCTGCGTCCGGGTGGCGCGATCATCAACTTCTCCACCTCGATCACCCGCTTGCAGGCCCCGACGTACGGCGCGTACGCCGCGTCCAAGGGTGCGGTCGAGGCGATCGCCCTGATCCTGGCCCGGGAGCTGCGCGGGCGTGACATCACCGTCAACACCATCGCCCCCGGCCCCACGTCCACCCCGCTGTTCCTCGAGGGTAAGAGCCCAGAGCTGATCGAGCAGATCGCGAACAACAACCCGTTCCAGCGGCTGGGCGCCCCGGAAGACATAGCCGAGGCCGTGGCGTTCCTGGCCGGCCCCGCCCGCTGGGTCAACGGGCAGACCATCTTCGTCAACGGCGGCGCCGCGTAAGGCCTGCCGCGTCCAACAAGGAGCGAGATGCGCATACCTCGTCAACTCTTGTCCGCCGAGGGCCAACGAGCCGCCGCCCTCCCCCACGATCACTACGCGGGACCGCCGCGGCCGTGGCCATGGGCATCCTGGCGCTCAGCGTCGCACTGACGGGCTGCACGAACTCCCCAGCCGAGCAGGGACGATCCGCAGCCTCCGAGCGGCTCCCGACGGTCCCGGTTACCACACCGAGCTCTCCCACGCCTGGACAGGGATCGGTCGCGACGCTTGGCGAGCCAGAAGAGTTGACCACCGGCCTGGAGGCCCCATGGGGACTGACCTTCCTGCCCGACGGAACGGCCCTCGTCTCGGAGCGGCTCAGCGGACGGATACTGCGCGTGCCCGCCGACGGCGGAGACCCCCAGACAGTTGGCGTCGTGCCCGACGTCGACGTCTCATCCGAAGGCGGGCTGCTCGGGATAGCTGCCTCCCCCGAGTTCGACCAGGACCACACCATCTACGCCTCGGTCTCCGGCGCCGACGAGAACCGGATCGTCGCACTCACGATCGCCGACGAGTTCAATTCACTCGCCGTCGAGCGGGTGCTGCTCGACGGCATCCAGACCGCCGACCGCCACCACGGCGGGCGCATCGTCATCGGCCCGGACGGGCACCTGTGGATCGGAACCGGCGACGCCTTCGAACCCGAGAACGCCGCCACCGAAGACTCACTCAACGGCAAGATCCTGCGCATCGCCACCGACGGCTCCGTCCCCGAAGACAACCCGGAAGACTCGCCCATCTACTCGAGCGGACACCGCAACGTGCAGGGCATCGCCTTCGGACCCGACGGCACTGCCTACGCCTCCGAGCTCGGACACCGCACCTGGGACGAGGTCAACGTCCGACACCCGGGCGAGGACTACGGCTGGCCCGAGACCGAAGGCACCGCCGGCGACACGGGCGTGCCACCGATCGCCACGATCCACCCCGACGAGGCCAGCCCGTCCGGTGTGGCCTACGCCGCAGGGTCGCTATGGATCGGAGCGTTGGGCGGTCAACGTCTCTGGCAACTCCCCGTAGACGACGGTGCCGCCACAGCCGAACCGATCAACCATTTCGTCGGCACCTACGGCCGCATCCGCACCGTCGAAGTCGCGCCCGACGGAGCACTCTGGCTCATCACATCGAACACCGACCGCGCAACCTGGGGCGGCACCGATCCCCGAGCAGGCGACGACCGCATCCTCCGCGTCGACGTACGCGAACCACAGTCGTGACGAAGCGACACGATCATCCCCTGCCCGGAAACGACGACCGACGGCCGACCACGACAACGTGATCGGATCGCTCTTTCCTGGTCACTCCCGTGCGGAGTTCCGGGTCACGCCATCGACCGCAGTTTCCCGGATGTGTCCGCTCAGCCGTGCCCGCGGGCGTGCAGCGCTTGAAGCACGTGGTGGCTGTACACCTGGAAGCCGAGCATCGCCTCGACCCAGGCGCGGGCGTCGGGTACCGACCGGTCCTTGGTAGCTTCCAGCGTGTTGACTTCCTCGAGCCGGTGCTTGAGTTCGTCGTGCAGCACCTCGGTCAGGTAGCGGGCCAACTGTTCGGGTGAGCCGGTGGCGATGGCGCGCTCGGCGAGCGGGATCACCGGGCCGACATCCAGCCCGGCCGGCTTCAGGCCGGTATACGCGGCGCCTTCCCCGGCGCGGTGGACGCGGACCACGGTCTCGAAGAACAGCCGGTCGGCGACCTCGCGGGCCGCGTGGTTCAGGCCGCGCACCGGCAGCACGGTGTCGAACACGGCGCGAACCTCGTCCTCGCCGTCTTCATGGACGTACGGCAGGACCACGTCGACGTCGCCGGCCTCGAGAGCCTGACGTGCGGCGGTGACGACGGGGCCGTCAACTGAGTCGCAATGCGGGGGCATGGATGGTTCCCTCCGTGAGTCGTCCCTCGGGATCGCCTGACGGCGGCGGTGAGGGAGCACCAGATCACCTTTCACGCTACGGAGCACCGCCGCTCGGTCGTAGGGGCAAACGTCCCAGCCAATGACGATGCCGGGTCTTGGGCGACTCGTCGACGGCGACGACACGGCAGCCCACGACAGCTGGTGCGAGGTCCATTCCGCACTCCGCGACCTCGATCCATCGACCATCGATCAGATCCACACCAGCTGACGATCATCGACAAGTCAGGAGCCGATGCCTTCCTCCGGAGCCGCGCGGGCGATGGCGAAGAACTGCCGCGGACAGCCATGGAAGCACCGAACGGCTCGGTGGGCTAGCGTCACGTCGCGTGGGTCCTCGACGCATGCCGGCCGCCGACCTGGACGTAACGCCTGACCTGGTACGACGGCTACTCGAAGCACAGCAACCCGATCTCGCCGGCTTGCCCATCGAGCTCATGACCAACGGGTGGGACAACGTGGTGTACCGACTGGGCAGCGAGCTGCTGGTCCGGCTGCCGCGGCGTGAGATGGCGGCCACGCTCGTCGTCCACGAGCAGCGGTGGCTACCTCTCCTACGGGCTCGTCTCCCGCTGCCGATTCCGGCGCCGGTTCGAATCGGGAAACCCGGTTTCGGGTACCCGTGGTCCTGGAGCGTCGTCCCCTTTCTGCCCGGGCAGGTCGCGGCCGAGAATCCGCCGTCCGATCTGCGAGGTGCTGCGGTCATCCTGGCCGAGTTCCTCGCGGCGTTGCACAGTCCCGCCCCGCCAGACGCTCCCGTCAACCCGTACCGCGGCGTCCCGTTGGCGAACCGCCGGACGGTTGTTTTCGAGAACCTCGCTGCGGTGGCCGACCTCGTCGACCCGACGGCGGTCAAGCGCGTGTGGGACGCTGCCATCGCGTCTCCCGCCTGGGACGCGGACCCGGTGTGGTTGCACGGCGACCTGCACCCGGCCAACATCCTGGTCGACCGCGACCGGATCAGCGGCGTGATCGACTTCGGTGACATCACCGCCGGCGACCCCGCTGCCGACCTTTCGGTGGCCTGGATGCTGCTGCCGGCAGAGCACCACGGGCCCTTCCGCCACACCTACCGCAACGCGGCTTCGCACCCAGCCGATGACGACATCTGGGTGCGGGCCCGAGGCTGGGCGCTCACGTTGTCACTCGCCTTTCTCGCTCACTCGGCCGACAACCCGCAACTCTCCCGGATCGGTCACCGCACGATCGGCGCGGCACTCGCCTAGGTCGGCGTTCCCTCGTCCAGCAGGGCGAGCTCGACGCGCGAGCGCACCCCGAGCTTGCCGAA
>DASUUU010000136.1:0-7666 GCA_036373915.1 Jiangellaceae bacterium
GGACATCTCGGACGGCCGAACCCAATAGTGATGGGTTCGGCCGTCTGTGGTTTCAGCGACGTGTGGGTCCGGGTGTCGGCCTAAGGCCGCCGTCCCGCTGGCGGTTGAGACCGCAGTAATGAACAGCAAGGGCCCGAAACCGGAAGCCGCAACCTCGGACGGCACCTCGGCGCCAATCCCTTGACCGCCCCAAGAAACGCGCCTACTGTCCACTCAATCCGAGCTTCTCGAATTCCGGGAAGTCCATGGACCGAGCGCAGCGGTCCGATTTCGGGTTGTAGCACTCTGCCTTGACCTGACGGTACAGCCCTGGTGGGTGAAGGGGGTGATGGGACTTCAGGTGGCTGCACATAGCGGCCGGTAGGTTCCTCCGTCCCTGGAAGGTGGTCAATGAAGACCGTACGTCTACTCCTGGCTGGAATTGTCGCTACATCCTTATTCGCAGTCGTCCCGGCCGCAGCCCACGACGGCGACCATGGCGGCCCTGGCGCGACCGGCCCGACCATCAGCAGCCAGAACGTCAAGCTGCAGGCGAACGTCCCGCGCTCGGCCGCTGCAACGCAATCCGACATGGCGTTCTTCGGCAAGTACATGGTCGCTGCCAACTATGTCGGCTTCCGCATCATCGACGTCTCTGATCCCGAGAGCCCAGAGGTGGTGACCGACTTCCGCTGTAACGGCGCACAAGGCGACGTTTCGGTGATGGGCAATCTGCTGTTCCAGTCCGTCGACGCACCGCAGAGCCACGGCGGCTGTGACAGCACGAGCGTCTCGGCATCGACGCCGGGAATGTTCGAGGGTATTCGCATCTTCGACATCAGCGACATCACCGCACCGGAGCACGTTGCCTCAGTTCCTACGGCATGCGGGTCGCACACCCACACGCTGCTCCCCGAACCCGAAAACAACCGGGCGATCCTGTACGTGTCCTCCTACCCGCTCGGAGGAGCGGCGCTCGGTCCGGACTGTGTGCGCCAAGAGGACGGTGGCGGTCACAGCAAGGTCTCCATCGTCAACGTGCCGGCCGACGATCCGGCGGCCGCGGAGGTCACCGAGTACCAACTTGACGAGGACACCGAGTGGGCCACCTACTTCGGTGCGTTCACGTTACGTGCCTGCCATGACATGAGCGTGTTCAAGGAGCCAGGGCTGCTCGCGGCCGCGTGCCTGAGCGAGGGTCAGCTTTGGGACATCAGTGACCCGCTGAACCCAGAATTCCTGTGGCGCTACGACAACCCGAACATCAAGCCGGAGAACGTCGACCTGTTCCACTCGGCGACGTTCACCTGGGACGGCTCGATCGTGGCATTCGGCGACGAGTCCGGCGGTGGCGGCGCCGCTCGATGCACCGATCCGAACGACAACCAGGGACGCATCTGGTTCGTCGACGCTGATACTGGTGCGGAACTGGACAGCTACAAGATCCCGCGGGCCGAGGATGGCACCTGCACGATGCACAACTTCAATTTCCTGCCGCGGCGGGATGGCAAGAACGTGCTCGTGTCGTCCGCCTACACCGGCGGGACCACGGTCGTCGACGTCGACAAGTTGCTTGCCGGCGCATCTGAGGCCGACGCCGAGGTCGGCTTCTTCCGTGCACATGGCGGCAGTGCCTGGTCGTCACATTGGTACAACGGGCGCGTCTACGCCAACGACATACTCCGCGGCGTCGACATCCTCCTGCTCAGTGACAATGCGCGCGCCACGACGATGAAGTTCGACCACTTCAACCCGCAAACCCAACTCTCGTTGATCGACTGATTCCGAACGGCTCGCCGACAAGGCGTAGCCGTCCGGCCCGTCCGGAGATCTAGGCGGCCACCGCTTGGCGGTCGCAGGTCAATTGACCTGTGCCATCTCGCGGTGGCCGCGCCGCGTAGCGGCTTGCAGCAGCGCCGGCTGCCGTCGACAAGTGCCCCGCTACCTGCTCGAGCGGTGGGCCAATGATGTTCCACCCACCGATGGGGACCACGCCGGACCCTCTGAGGACGCGCAGGGGATGATGTCAGAAGCTAAGCAGATCGACATGACGCAACCCGAGATCGCCGAGATGCAGGCGATGCTCGACACGTAGACGGAGTGAACCCGTGGAGAGAGAACCAAGGATGTCGGCAACAGGGCGTGGTGGCGCAATCGCCGCTGTGATGGCAGCGATGGCGTTGCTCGTTGCCGCGTGCGGCGATGACAATCCGCCCGCCGCCGACGCCGAAGAACCTCGGGACGAGGCGTTCGGTCACATCCACGGGCTCGGCGTGGTGGACGACATGCTGTATGTGGCGACTCACCACGGCTTGTTCACAGTCTCCAGTGACGGCAAGGCGGTCATGGCCAGCGAGGACGACCATGACTTCATGGGTTTCACAGTGACGGACACCGGCGAGCTGCTGGCCAGTGGGCATCCGAACAGCCGCCGTGATCTCCCCGCACACCTTGGCCTGCTCGAAAGCACCGACGGCGGCGCGACGTGGAATGAGCTGTCACTGTCCGGCGAGGTCGACTTTCACGCCCTCGACGCCAGGAGCGGCTCTGTGTATGGCCGCGACAGCGCGAGTGGCCAACTGCTTGGCAGTACCGATCGGCGAAGCTGGTCGCAACTTGGTCAGATCCCGCTGGCCGATGTCGCGATCAGCCCGGATGATGGCGCAACCCTGATCATCACGACCGAGGAGGGACCACAGCTGAGCGCGGACGCTGGAGAGGAGTTCGCGGTCATCGACGGCGCGCCCGTGCTCATGCTGGCGGACTGGCCGCGAACTGACCTGCTCTACGGCATCAGCCCCGATGGGATCGTCCATCACAGCACCGACTCAGGAGCCACCTGGAAGGAGCGGGGCCGGCTCGGTGCCCAACCGCAGGCAATGACGGTGTCAGCCGACGGAACCATCTACGTGGCGCTAGAAGGCGCCATCGTCGCCTCATCCGATGGCGGCGACACGTTCACCCAGTACTACACCGCTCCCTGATACGGCACCGACAGAGCCTCAGTCGGGAGGTTCGTGGGCTCCCGCATCCTTCACGGCCCGGCGGCTACGTGGGGACCGCGCACCGGGTCGACGCCAGACTGTCCGAGTCAACCAGCGGGTTACAAGACTCCGCTCATGGCACGTCACGACGAAAGTGTCGCCGTGACAGCATTGCTCGGACTTCTCAGCGCCGGTTTGGCCACGGCCTCGGCGTTGCTTGCTGAATCCGTGGGGACGCCCGTGGTTGACAGACACCAGCCGGACCGAGATCGCATCTTTGACTTGCAGGCCCACCGTGGCGGGCTGGGCTTGCGGCCAGAGAGCACGCTGGCCTCGTTTGGTCACGCATTGCGGCTCGGCGTGTCAACGCTCGAGCTGGACGTGCAGATAACCGCCGACGGGCATGCCGTCGTCACTCATGACCGGCGGATCAGCCCGGCCAAGTGCGCCGACACCGAACCGGTGACGCCCGACGACCCGCAGTTCCCGTACGCGCAGGGCAAGTACATCAAGGACCTAACCCTCGCGCAGATTCGCACGCTGGACTGCGGCGGCCGGACACTGCCCAACTACCCGCAGCAGCAGGCGGTGCCCGGCTCGCGGATGCCGCTGCTCGGCGAGGTCTTCGACCTGGTCGAGCGACACGGCGCCGATGACGTCATGCTCAACATCGAGACCAAGGTCGAGGCGGGCGCCCCGCACGAGACCGCGCCGCGCGAGCAGTTCGTCGAGATCACCGCGGAAGAGATCCGCAAGGCCGGATTCGAGAAGCGGGTGACGATCCAGAGCTTCGACTGGGGCGCGCTCATGCTGATGAGCGAGGTGGCCCCGAGGCTGCCGCTGGTGGCGCTGACCAACTACGACTTCCTCCAAGTGGGCCGGCCCGGCGCGTCACCGTGGCTGGGCGGCATCGACATCGACGAGTTCGGCGGCGATCCCATCCTGGCGATCAAGTCGTTCGGTGCCGACGCCTTCTCGCCGGTACACGGATTCCCGCAGGGCGGCTCGGTCGAGGACCCCGACTACGTGCCGTACGTCACCGCGGAGATGGTCGAGCACGCGCACCGCAACGGCATCAAGGTGGTCCCGTGGACCGTCCACGACGTCCCCACCATGAGCAAGCTCATGGACGACGGCGTGGACGGCATCATCACCGACTACCCCGACCGGCTCCGAACCCTCATGGCCGAGCGGGGCTTGCGGCTGCCGAAGGCATACGTCTCGCCGTTCGACATCCAGGGCCACCGCGGAGCGCGGGCAGTCCGGCCGGAGAACACGCTGGCGGCCTTCGAGTACGCGCTCGCGAACGAGGACGTCTCTACGTTGGAGCTCGACACAGGCGTGACGAGCGACGGTGAGCTCGTCGTCATCCACGACCAGGCGATAAATGGCTCGCACTGCCAGGACACCGCACCGGCGTGGCCGGGTGATCCGCAGTTCCCGTACGTGGGCGAGCTGGTTCACGACCTGACGCTCATCCAGATCAAGACCCTGGACTGCGGGTCGAAGACGCTGCCCGCGTTTCCGCAGCAGGTCGCGGTGCCCGGAGCGCAGATCCCGACCCTGGCCGAGGTGCTGGACCTTGTCGAGCGAAGCGGCCGGGACGATATCCGGCTCAACATCGAAACCAAGATCAGCCCACTCGTCGACGACACGGCGCCCTACGACGTGTTCACCGAGAAACTTGTTGCGGCCATCCAGGGTGCGGGCTTCGAGAGCCGGACCACCATTCAATCGTTCGACTGGCGGACCATCCGCTACGCCCGCCGGCTCGACCCCCGCATCGAGACCGTGGCGCTGATCTGGCAGTACGGCCCGGACGAGTGCCAGACACTGGCCGACGAATGCACGCTACGCGCGTCGTACCACGACCCATCGGTGAAGAGCCCGTGGACCGACGGCATCGACTGGTGGCGCATCCGCGACATCGGCCGAATGGCTAAGATCGCCCGAGCTTCGACTGTCTCGGCCAATTGGCAGGTGCACGACCCGCAGCAGGGGACGGTCGATTCTGACGACTGGCATGTGAGAGAGAATCCTGCGTACTTCCACGGTCCCGAGATCGACGAACTGCACCGCATGGGAATCGCGGTGGTGCCGTACACGATCAACGACGAGGGCACCATGCAGCGACTGATCGACCTCGGGGTCGACGGCATCATCAGCGACGACCCGGACACGCTCGTCCTCGTCGCACGGCGCAACGGCCTGCGGTAACAACGTCGTGGCCCGGCCAGGTCTCGGGAGCCGAGCGCGGCTCCGATGAGACCTGCGCCGGGCCGCACCCGAAGACGGGCAGGCGGGCGCGCACCGGGGTCGACGCCGAGTGGTTTGATCGCTCAAGGCCGTGGCGAGCGTCATGGCGGTAAGGTTCGCGAGTGCGCGATGCCGGGCCGGTGAGCGGTCGATTCGGCTGGCGGCGCCGCGCGGGTCGGTGGATTCCTGGATTTCGCCACCCGTCGCAGGTAGTCGTGGCGGGCTTCGCGGCGGCGATCGCGGTGGGTACGGTGCTGCTGTCGCTGCCGGTGGCGAAGACTGGGCCGGATGCCGCAAGCGTGGTGGAAGCCCTGTTCACGGCGACTTCAGCGGTATGTGTGACGGGTCTGGTCGTGGTCGACACTGGTAGCTACTGGAGCGGCTTCGGCGAGGTCGTCATCGCAGGGCTGATCCAGGTTGGTGGGTTTGGGTTCATGACCATGGCCACATTGTTGGTCATGGCGGTGACTCGCCGGATCGGCCTGCGCTCGCGGCTGTCCGTTGCGGCCGAGACCAAAGCGCTGGGCATCGGCGATGTGCGCACGGTCATGGTCGGTGTCGCGAAGATCACCATTGCGTTCGAGGTGATCCTGGCGGCCGTCCTGGTTGCGCGGCTGCTTGGCCGCTACGGCCAGCCTGTCGGCGAGGCGCTGCGGTTGGGCGTGTTCCATTCGGTGTCGGCATTCAACAACGCAGGTTTCTCACTGCACCAGGACAGCCTGATCCGGTACAACCAGGATCCGTGGATTCTCCTGCCGGTCGCAGCCGCCTTCATCTGCGGCGGCCTAGGCTTTCCCGTCCTGCTCGAGCTGCGGCGGCAATACCGCCAGGCTGGCCAATGGAGCCTGCACACCAAGCTCACCGTCACGATGACGGCGATCCTGCTCGTGGGCGGGTTTGCCTTCGTGCTGGGCAGCGAGTGGCGAAATCCGGCGACGCTGGCAAACCTGAGCCTGCCGGACAAGCTGCTTAACGCGTTCTTCAACTCCGCGACGACCCGTACTGCGGGATTCAACAGCCTCGAGACCGGCGACATGACGCACGGAACGTGGCTGGGCGCGGCCGTGTTGATGTTCATCGGTGGCGGCAGCGCCGGCACGGCCGGCGGCATCAAGGTGACCACATTCGCGCTGCTCTTCTTCGTCATCGTGGCCGAGATCCGCGGCGAGCGCAGCGTCATCGTCTTCGACCGCCGCGTCGGAGCTAGAGTCCAACGGCAGGCCCTCACGGTCGCGCTTCTCGCAGTCGCGGGCATCGTCGTCGCCACGCTCGTGCTGACCGAGCTGACCGATCATTCGTTGGATCAGCTGTTGTTCGAAGCCGTGTCCGCGTTCGGCACCGTCGGCCTGTCCACCGGCATCACAGCCGACCTGCCGGCCGCTGGCCAGATCGTCATCATTGTGCTGATGTTTTTCGGCCGGCTCGGCCCGATCACCCTGGCCAGCGCGCTGGCCACCCGCGAGCGTGGCAGGCTGTATGAGCTGCCCGAAGGGAGGCCCATCATTGGCTAAGAAGTCCGTAGTCGCGGTCATCGGTCTGGGCCGCTTCGGGAAGTCGCTGGCCCTGGAGCTGATGAAAGAGGATGCCGAGGTGCTCGGCATCGACAACAACCCGAAGACGATCGAGTCCGTGGCCGGCCGTCTCACCCATGCTGTCGTCGCCGATTCGACCGATGCAGAGGCGCTCGAGCAACTGTCCGTGCAGGAGTGCGACCGCGCGGTAGTCGGCATCGGTACCAATCTAGAGGCGAGCATCCTCACAACCTCGGTGCTGGTGGAGATGGGTGTCCCGCTCATCTGGGCCAAAGCCATCAGCAACTCGCACGCGCGGATTCTCCGCCAGATCGGTGCCCACCACGTCGTGCGGCCTGAGCACGACATGGGTCTGCGCGTTGCACACTTGGTGCGCGGCCGGATGTTGGACTTCATCGAATTCGACGACGACTACGCAATGGTCAAGACGCTGGCTCCTGACTATGTGATCGGCAAGACGCTTCGAGAGTCCGGCGTCCGTCGCCAGCACGGCGTCACGGTCGTGGCTATCAAGCGCCCCGGAGAAGGTTTCACGTACGCGACCGCCGAGACCGTGGTCACCGAGGGCGACACGCTCATTATCTCCGGCAAGATCACCGAGACCGAGCGCTTCAGCGAGCTCACCTGATCGCTCCCAGTGCCGCTCACAGCCGCCATCAAAGCGGCGGGAACGGCGACGAGCTCCTCGAGGGGACGTATCGGCTAGATCATGGGGTAATGGTTCCGGCGGTCGAGCGCCGGGTCCACGTCTCGTGAGTGGCGATGAACGCCGTAGACCGCGTCTGTGCACCGTCCTGGATGATCGCGGGCTGACCGTCGATCGGCGTGCCGCCGACCGTGATGAAAGCATCGGCGCAGAACGTCAGCAGATTGGTCAACGTCCACTGCACGTCCCCGAGCTGGAAGGTGTGGGCA
>DASUUU010000137.1:0-80116 GCA_036373915.1 Jiangellaceae bacterium
AGACGTATCCCATGCCGGTCGCACCGCCGGCGACGAAGAGCAGCCCGTGACGGGTATCAGCCGCCATCCCGACCGCCATCCGGCCGGCGGGCGCGTCGACGAACAGCGAGGTCGAACCTGAGCGAAGATCACCTCGGTAGATATCGCCCTGGACCAGATCTCCGGCGTAGAAGGTCGATCCCGCACCGATGGCGATGCCTTCGGCAGAACTCGCTCCCTCGATCACGATGACCTCGGGGAAAGGCTGCGCCTCCGCGGCCCCCGCCATGGTCCCTGCCACGAGGACGCCGGCAACCGACAATCCGGTGACGATACGTCGCATCATTAACCTCCTGCTCGGAAACAGCACATGTCGTTAACACGGCGCCACAGCCGGGTACGTTCACAGCTTCACTACCCACCATGGCACGCGTTGAACAATCGGTTAAGGTCCAGTTGTTGACGGACATCGGGAGCTGCGCACCGTGGTGATCTGTTCTGCTGCGTTCCAGCGACGCGTTGGAAGCCGGGCGGCGCACGCCGTGGCGATTCTGCTCTCGGGCGCAGTCCTGGTGGCGGCGCTGAGCGCATGTGGTGGCGAACCGGACGCGGCGGTCAGTGAGGTGGCCAAGCTGCATGCAGAGGCGACGCGCCCGCCCACTGCCACGCCAACAGCCGCCGAGCCGCCGTCCGAGGAGCCCGACGCCGAGCCGGAGATCCAGGTCGAGCCGCTCGACGGGCCGTACACCGTGCGGATCCCGCGGATCGGAGTGGACGCGCCGGTCATATCGATCCATGTCAACGACGATCGGGTGCTCGTCCCACCCCGCGAGCTGAGCGTCGTCGGCTGGTGGAGCGAGGGGGCGGTGCCCGGCGCCGCGAGAGGCTCGGCGGTCCTGGTCGGCCACTCGGCACGCGCGGGTGGCGGGGTCTTCGACGACGTCGGTGAATTGCAGCCTGGAGACACGATCGAGGTTCTCGGCGCGGGCGACGCGCTGAGCTATGCGGTCGAGTCGACCGAGGTCCTGTCGAAAGAAGACCTCGCCCGCAACGCGGAGGAGATCTTCGACCAGGAAGGTCAGGGCCGGCTTGTGGTGATCACCTGCGAGGACTTCGACGGGACGGCATGGCGATCGAACATAGTTACGATCGCTTCGCCCGTCTGAGCTCGCTCAGCCGGCGCCGCCGGTGTCGATGGTCGGTCAGTCTCGGGACGTATGGCCGTCGTATCCAGCAGAGCTACCGCGGAAGGCTGGGAGTGAAGACTCCTGGAGGTGGCTGCGATGCGCAAGAAAGTCCTGGTTCTCGGTGGCAACTTCGGTGGGCTGACCGCCGCACTGAGCGTCATGCACGAGTTGCGGGGTGACGTGGACGTTCGGGTCGTATCCGCTTCGGATCGATTCCTGTTCAACCCGTCGCTGATCTGGCTGCCGTTCGGCAAGCGTCGCCCGCAGGACATCACGTTCCCGCTCGCGCCGACGCTCGAGCGACACGGAGTCGAGTTCGTCCACGCCACTGCGACACATATCGACCCGGTGGCCAAACGGGTGGACTCGACCGCCGGCTCGTACGACTACGACTACCTGGTCATCGCGACGGGTTACCAGAACAAGATGGACGCGGTGCCCGGCCTGGCCGACGCCGACGGCGCGTACACGATCACCACGCTCGAGGATGCGATCCATGCGGGCGAAGGCTGGCGCCGGTTCCTCACGGACCCGGGCCCGGTCGTGGTCGGTGCCAGCCAGAGCGCCGGCTGCTTCGGTGCCGCGTACGAGTTCCTGTTCAACATGTCGTACCAGCTCCGTAAGGCAGGTCTGAAGCGCCAGGCCGATCTGACCTACGTGACCTCCGAGCCATTCCTTGGTCATTTCGGCATCGGCGGCCTCCCAGGAGGCGAGAAGCTACTGGGGATGTTCCTGAAGAAGGAGCGGATCACCGCGATCACCGGCGTGGCCATGGAGGAGGTCGCCCCGGGCAAGCTCCTGCTCGATCAGGGAGAACCGATCCACTTCGCGTATGCGATGATCATTCCTCCGTTCGAGGGACAGGACGTCGTGCGCACGGTCGAGGGCCTGGCCGATGACAAGGGATTCGTCCCAGTGCACGACACCTACCAGTCCGTTGCCTATGCCGACATCTACACGGTCGGGGTGGCGGCTGCTGTGAGCGTGCCGTGGACGACCGCCATCCCCGTCGGAGTGCCCAAGACCGGGTTCCCGACCGAGGTACAGGCACACGTGGCGGCCACGAACGTCGCGAGTCAGGTTCTCGGGGGTACGCCGACGAAGACCAAGAGCTTCGGCGACATCCCGGCGGTATGCGTCATGGATGCCGGCAACAACGGCGTGATGATCCTGGCGGACAAGATGCTGCCACCGCGCAAGGGTGGCGTGCTCATCCCCGGGCCGCAGGCGCACGGCGCCAAGGTGCTGTTCGAAAAGTACTTCCTGTGGAAGGCTCGAAACGGCTACGTCCGGCTGCCCTGATCCAGCGGTTGTGGGGTGCGGGAATGGATTCCCGCCATCGATGGTTCCATACCCCTAGGAGTATCTACCCGAGAGGAAACCAATGGCGACCGTCGAACTTACCAAGGACAACTTCAACGAGATCACCACTGCTGACGGCATCGTGCTCGTGGACTTCTGGGCAGCCTGGTGCGGCCCGTGCCGGATGTTCGCACCGATCTTCGAGCGGGCGTCCGAGAAGTACGACGACATCGTCTTCGGCAAGGTGGACACCGAGGCACAGCGTGAGCTCGCTGGGGCGTTCCAGATCACGTCGATTCCTACCCTGATGGCCATCCGCGACCGGGTCGTGCTGTACGCGCAGCCCGGCGCACTGCCCGAGGCGGCCTTGGAGGACCTGATCAAGCAGATCAAGGACGTCGACATGGACCAGGTCCGTGAGCAGATCGCCGCGGAGGCGAACGCCTCCTAAGCCGGCCGCCAAGTCATAGGGGTAGTGGACCTTGGTCTGTCTCGCTAGGGTGAAGCCGTCCTGCCCCCGGTAGGGCGGCACGTGTACCTGGCAGCGATCACCCGCTGGGAGTGAGGCAAGGCCATGGACCAAACCACCTACCCCGTACAGCTGAGCGTCGACTACCCCGATCGAGACCTCGACCGCGTCACCACGTTCTTCAGAATCTTCGTGGCCATCCCGATTCTGATCGTTCTCGGCAGCGTCAACGGGGGAACCTGGCAGTGGACCTACGAGAACGGGTCCACGGTCGCAGCAGGTGCCGGCGGACTGCTGTTCTTCGGCCCGCTGCTGATGATCCTGTTCCGGGAGAAGTACCCCCGGTGGTGGTTCGACTGGAACCAGGAGCTGTTGCGCTTCTCCAACCGCGTCATTGTCTACCTGGCCCTGATGGACGACAGGTACCCGTCGACGGACGAACACCAGTCGGTCCGGCTGGACTACCCATATCCGGACGTGCCAACTCAGCTCAACAGGTGGCTGCCACTGGTGAAGTGGTTCCTGGCGATACCGCACTACGTGGTGCTCTTCTTCCTGGAGATCGCCGCCATCGTCGTGGTGATCATCACCTGGTTCGCGATCCTGTTCACCGGCAGGTACCCGCGGGGCATGTTCGACTTCGTCGAAGGCGTCATCCGGTGGCACAACCGGGTCGTCGGCTACGCCTTCATCCTGGTGACCGATCAGTACCCGCCGTTCCGGCTGACGGCGTGAGCCGGCTATCGGGCACGATGGCCGGGTGAACGTACCCAGTCGACAGGACGTCCTCGCCGCCGCGGAGCGCATCCACGGCCAGGTGCGGCGCACTCCCATACTCGACCTCGCCGGATCCGAACTCGGAGTGCCCGGCCGCGTGGTGCTCAAGCTGGAGTTGCTCCAGCATGTGGGGGTCTTCAAGGCACGGGGTGCGCTGAACACGCTGCTGTCTGTTGACGTCCCGTCCGGTGGAGTCGTGGCCGCGTCCGGAGGAAATCACGGCGCGGCCGTCGCGTGGGCGGCCGGGCGCACGCGGGTGCCGGCCACGATCTTCATTCCGGCTACCTCGCCGCAGTCGAAGGTCGACCGGATACGGTCGTACGGCGCGGAGGTCGTCGTGGTGGACGGTTACTACCCGGACGCGCTTGCCGCGAGCCGGAAGTGGGCTGCCGACCGGGACGTGCTGCAGATCCACGCGTACGACATGCCGACCGTAGTCGCCGGCCAGGGGACGGTGGGCGTCGAAATAGCCGAGCAGGTTCCCGACGCGACGACGGTGCTGGTGTCCTGCGGGGGCGGGGGGCTGTACGCCGGAGTCGCCACGGGCATCGGTACGGCGGCCAGGGCCATTCCCGTTGAGCCCGAACGCTGCCCCTCGCTGCATGCGGCGATCCGGGCGGGCGGACCAGTGAAGGTTGACATCAGCGGTGTGGCGGCCGACAGCATGGGGGCCGCGCTGGTCGGTGATATCGCCTACCAGGTCGCGTCGGAGCGTGGTGAGTCCCCTGTACTCGTCCCGGACGAGGCCATCGTCGCGGCTCGCCGGTTCCTCTGGAACAACTGCCGAGTCCTGGCTGAACCAGGTGGGGCGACGGCGTTGGCCGCACTGGTATCAGGTGCATTTCGCCCGGGCTCGGACGACACGACAGTCGTCATCGTGTCGGGTGGCAACCACGCCGACATTCCCTGACCGGAGATTCAGCCGAGGTCGCGCCGGGCGAGTATGGCCGTTCCCACCGGTACGGCGACCGCGATGACGACCAGCGGCCAGACGAACGCCGGCCAGGTCTGTTCGTCGGTCAGCGGCGAGTTGCTCAGGAACCAGTCCCACGGAGAGAGCCAGCGGACGCTGTCGAAGAAATCGACGAAGCTGGACAGACCGAAGATCACATAGGTGCCGGCTGCTACTCCGGCGCCCACCGCGATGGCGGCGCCCCTACTGCCTGTTGCGGCGCCCACGGCGTAGGTGAGCGACACGAACAGCAGAACGAGCAGGTAGGTTCCGACACCGACCCAGATCAGCTCGCCGACTCCGAGCTCATCGAGTTCGAACGGCGATCGGGTCGCGATCAGCAGGATCGTCGAGACCGCCATCGGCACGGTAAGGAGCAACGACGTTCCAGCAAACCGTTCCAGAGCGACCTGGCTGCGGCTTACCGGGTTGGCGAGCAGCGGCTCCAAGGTGCCTTCGCGCTCGGTCCCGGCGATGGACCAGGCCGCCATTCCTATCCCGTAGACCAGCAGCAGGATCGGCAGGATGTTCGAGTAGAGCTGGCTGTTGAGGTAGCCCCCTGGACTTGTGATGCCACCTTCTGCGCCGAACAGCTCGAGCATGCCCTCCGGCATCTGCTCCATCAGCTGATCGAATACCGACCCGGCATCCTTGACCGCCGGATAGCTTGCCGCCGTGATGGCCGTGAGCGCCGCTATCGCCACCGACCACCACAGCACGCCACGACGGCGCTCCCGCAGCATCTGGCGCAGCACGATGCCGGTCTTCATCGGCCGTCTTCACCGTCCTGGTAGTACTGGAAGAACACGTCCTCCAGGTCCTCGTCGTGGCTGACGATTCGGTCGACGTCGTATTCGGCAACCCGCTTGACCAGCTCGGCCACGCTGCCGTCGACGAGTACGTAGGCCGTTCGATCGACGATCTCGACGTTGCTCACACCGTCGACGCCGGTCAGCAGGTCGGTCGGTACATCCTGCGCGAAGCGCAGCTCGAGACGCTGGCGGGCGACCTCGCGCAGGTTCGCCATGGTGTCCTCACGAACCAGGACACCCCGCCGCAGGATGCCCACCCGGTCGGCGAGATTTTCCACCTCGGGAAGGAAGTGCGACGAGTACAGCACGGCGGTTCCGGCGTCGCGCCGGGCGCGGATCAGTTCGAGGACGCTGCGCTGCAGCAGCGGATCGAGGCCCGAGGTGGGCTCGTCGAGCACCAGGACGTCCGGTTCGTGCATGAGCGCTTGCACGATGGCTACTTTCTGCCGGTTGCCCGTCGACAGCTCACCGATCTTGCGCGTCGGGTCCAGGGCAAGGTGTTCGCACAGGGAGTTGATCGTCGCCGGATTCACTCCTCCGCGCAGGTCGGCGTACCACTTCAGCAGATCACGTGCCTTCAGTCCGCGATCAAGCACGACGTCGCCCCCGACATACCCGACCCGGTGCCGGACTGCGGTGTGACGCGGGTTCGAGCCGAGCAGTTGCACACTGCCACCGGTTGGATTCAAGAAACCCAGCAGCGTGCGAATGGTCGTCGTCTTGCCGGCCCCGTTGGGCCCGAGCAGCCCGTAGATCTCGCCGGGTGCGACCTGGAGATCCAGCGAATCGACTGCTGTGAGCGACCCGAAGCGCTTGGTCAGCGCGCGGATGTCGATCACAGGAGAACCGGTCACCTGGCGATCGTAGCGCCGGGACCGGCGAGCCGTGGTCGACCCGCCGGTCCCGACGGCGCTCACCCCCGATCGAGGAGCTCTCGCATATGGTCGATCTCAGCCTGCTGTCCGTCGATGATTTCTTGCGCCAACTCCTTGGCCTCTTTGTCGGCGCCATCGGCCAGCTCTGTCTTGGACATCGCGATCGCGCCCTCGTGATGCTCGATCATCAGCTCGAGAAACATCCGGTCGAACTCGCTGGCGGTGGCATCGTCAAGAGCGGCCATCTGGTCAGCGGTCATCATGCCCTTGCCATGGTCCATCGCGCTGTGGTCCAGGGTCAGATCAGGGACGTCCTCGCCCCAGTTCTCGAGCCAGCCCGTCATCAGCTGGATCTCGGGATCCTGGGCTGCTTCGATCTGCGCCGCGAGGTCGGTCACTTCCTGGCCGGCGTCGCGTCCCTGGACAAGTTGAGCCATCTCCAAGGCCTGAGCGTGATGCGGGATCATCCCCTGCGCGAACATGACGTCGGCATCGTTGTAGTCCTCGTCGCCGGAGCAGCCGACGAACGCGGATGACGCCACGATAGCGAGTGCGATCGTGGCAAGACTCTTTCTGATCATGTACAAGTCCCTCTGTTGCGTGACGTGGATAGGAAAGGCGTGCGCGGGCCTTGTCCTACGTGCGCATCACGCAGAGGGACAACAGGAGCGGATAGCCGGCAAGGATCCGAGGCGGTCGGAGGACGCCATGCCGAACAACCACCCGAGGGCGTGTACCGCTGATCCGGGCGAGAGGTCGCCGCCTGGCCAGCAGCCACGCAGCAAACAGGAGCGCCGCGCCAGCGGCTACGGCGATGCACAGATGGAGCACATCGTGCCCGCCGGACCGGTCGACCGGTCCGGTCGGACCATCTGGAGCGTGTGCTGATGGTGACGCCGCCGCGTGGCCGTGCGCGGCGAGTGTCGGATCGTCTGTTGACACCGTGAGTGCCTGGTGCATGAGGACGATGCCAGCGACGAGCGCGCCCACGGCCAGCAGGCGCAGCACGGCGCGCATCAGCACTCCCATCGGTGCAAATCCTATCGGGCTTACGGAGAATGCCCGATACCTGCCGATGGCCCTTGTGCGGTCGGGACATCCGGCCCTGACCGGCAGTTTGGGTGTTTGTTGCGATTGAAGCCGACGCTGTGGTTGGAGGTTGCCGTGTACCCAGTCCGAGAAGGCTTTCTGCTTGCCGTCGCCGGGATTGCCGCGACCCTGGTCGGCCTGTTGTTGCTTGGCGCCTTCTTCTACATCGAGACGGGCCTTCGCCGGGCCACATCCGTAGCCCCACAAGGTGAACCGTTCCTGCGGGCGACAACGAAGTTGACCTTGCTGCTCTATTCGCTGGTGCTCGGCATGTCGCTGGGACTCGTCGTGCTACGGGCGGCGCCGCTCCTCGTGCTGTACGCGGTGCTCGCCCTGGCCCTCATCAAGGCCCTCGTCGAGTGGAGCAAGCGTTACCACGATCTGCGCAAAGTCCTGCCAATTCCTCGAGAATCGCCGTGGATCATGTGGCCGACAGTTGTGGTCCTGCTGGTGCTTCCCGTGGTCCTCGACGGTTGGGAACTCAGCAGGGAATCCATGACCTGGATGCTGCTGGGAATAGGGGCTCTGGCCGTCGTCAGTACGGTCGGCATGCTCTTGACGAGCTTTGATCTGGTCAACTGGGAGTCGACTGCGCGGGGTCGGCAACAAGCTGATCGCAGCACCCGGTCACAGCGTGCCGAGGAGGGTGCCGCTCCGCGAACCGGCTCGGCGTGAATCAGTCGTTCCACCCATGCATTGAGCCGGGGCCGCCGCTGCGGCGCATCTGGTACATCACCTGTCCCATGTCGCCGAAGTGTGACTCCATCTGCTCGTGCATCTCGTCGCAGAGTTCGTGAGCCTCGTCGGGTATCTGGTCGCGCCACTCACGCATCTGTTCGGAGTTGTGCGTCCGATCCATCCGCGTCCAAGGCTCGGTGTCCTCCGGTTGCGCCTGCGCCGCCGCAGCACCCGTGATCAGAACTCCCACAGCCGCCGCTGCAAGAGTGATCGTGCTCTTGTTCATGATCCCTCCCGGTATCCATGTCTCGATCGTGTCCGTTCGCGCTGCGCATTGCCTTCACCCCGGCATTTCGGCGAAGAACTGATCAGACGGCACGAACATCTCCACGTAGTGGCGCACCCAGGCGAGTTCGCCGCTCTGGCGAACGAGTGCAAAGCTGTGGCTCGGCCGGTCGCCGTGACCCTGCTGGCCGACCATTCCGTAGGCCTCGGAGACACTGCGGTCGGGATCCACCACGATCGGCATGCCCACTTGTAGCCGCTCGGCCTCGGCGGCCAGCCAGTCGGCGCGGTCGACCATGATCGGCAAGAACTCGATGTCCCGCTCCTCCAGTTCCGCTGCGATCTCGGGAATCTGCAGGAAGCAGCCGTCGCAGCCCACGCCCATCGAGAAGTAGAGCAGCGCGTCGCGCTCCTGGAGGACTTCTGCAAGCTGGACCGTGTCGCCGGCGGTATCGGTGAGGGTGAAGTCCGGCGCAGCACCATCTGCCGCCGCGGGCTCGTCGTCCGAGCCGCTCAGCGCTCCCGCTGCGATGATGATTCCGGCGATCGCGAACACCGGGGCGAGAAATGCCAGCCACTGAAGGCGTCGTCCGCGCCGGTTGACTGGTCGTTTCTTAGTCATGGCAGCTGTCTCCTGACGTGTGGGCGTGGTCTTCTTGCCGCCTCGAGGACCGTGGCCGCCGGGCCGACAGCGCGAGCGCCGTCGCAGCCAGGGCGATGAGGCCGAGCCCGATGACCGCGTTGGGGATCGGGTCGAGGACCGAAACGATTTGTTCGAACCAGTTGGTGATGGTCAGGCCGATTCCGACCTGGAACGTCGGGGCCAGGCTGGCGCCGGCGGCCGCCACGACCAGCAAGAGGATGCCCATCGAGGCGAACATCGCGGCTACCCCGAGGTCGAGTGTCGTGGTGTGGATCTGCCGCCCGGCGAGCCGGTAGTCGATCGCCCGGCCGCGGAAGATCTTGACATTGCGACCGCCGAGCCGGTCCCACAGCGCGGTGATGACGACGAGCGGAAACACCATCCCGAAGGTGTAGGCGAGCCCGATGGCGATCGAGCTCACGGCTCCTGGCGTGACGGCCGACAGGGTGACCACGCCGGCCAGCACCGGAGCGCAGCACGCGCTGGCCGCGCCGGAGAACACGCCGAGGGCGAACACCCCGCCAGAGTCGGTGCGCTGCAGGTCGGGCGCGTTCTTGAACATCGGGAGCGCCCAGTGCAGCCCCAGCACCACCACTGCGGCCAACCCCAGCATCAGGATGCCCCCGAGGGCGTACACCGCCGAGTGGTACCTCAGCAGTGCCTCCGTCAGCACTCCGACACCCAGCGTGATCGGAACGAGAACCACTGCCAAACCGGTGGCGAACACGAACGTGAGCGGGACCAGCCGCCAGCGCCGGTTCCTCACGGCGGAAGCAAGGTACGCCGGAAACAACACGGTGATGCAGCACGGAGCGAAAAGGGCAACCGATCCGGCGAAGAAGGCTGCGGCCAGCGAACCCCCGAGGAAGATCTCACTCATGGATGGCCGCCAGTGAAGGCAATGGCCCGATCGGCGAAGAACCGGTCGAGGCCGCGCTCCGACAGCCGTCCGTAGCCGGCGAGTTCTCCGTCGACGATCACGACCGGCGGGTATGGCACCCGCCACCTGCTGGCGACTGTGATTCCCTCCGGCGACGCAAGCTCGACCTCACGGATTCGGAGCGGGTAGCGGTCGGCGAGGTCGGCCAGGACCGCGCGGCCTCGTTCGCAGAAGTGGCACCGGTCGGTGGTCACGTAGACAACATCGAACTCCGTCATTCGTGCAGCCTCGGCCGGTGATGTGAATGTCGTGTGAAGGACTCGTGCGCGTAGCGCGACCCCAGGCGCGGTAAGGACATTGGTCATCGCGGAGCAGGACCTTCGTCCCCATCAAATATACCCCTGGGGGGTAATAGTGGAGGTGCTTCGTCAACCCACGCACGATCGGAGACTGCCGTGTTGGAGGATCTGCGCACCGATACCACCGTGCTCGAGGCTCGCGGGGTGACCAAGACCTACCGAAGAGGCGTGTGGCCGCGGCGCCGCTCGGTGGCCGTGCTTCGCGGCGCTGACATCGTGATGTATCCGGGCGAGGTGGTGGGCCTGGTCGGTGAGAACGGTGCGGGCAAGAGCACGCTCATGAAGATCATCGTCGGCGCTCTTCGTCGCGACGGCGGCTCGATCCAGCTGTCCGGAATGGTGGGCTACTGTCCGCAGGAGCCGATTCTCTACGCCCGGCTGACGTGCGACGAGCATTTCGCGCTTTTCGGCCGCGGGTACGGCATGACCGCCACCGACGTGGATGTGGCAAGTTCAGCAATCTACGACGCACTCGGGTTCGGTCAGTGGGCCGACGCTCGCGTGGAGGAACTGTCCGGCGGCACCCGCGCCAAGCTCAACCTCGGGCTGGCGTTGCTGCCCGATCCAGAGCTACTCCTGCTGGACGAGCCGTACGCCGGGTTCGACTGGGACACCTATCAGCGGTTCTGGGACCTGGCCAGGCAGCGGCGCGACAGTGGCCGGGGCCTGCTGATCATCAGCCACTTCATCACCGACGAGGAGCGTTTCGACCGCATCTACGACCTCCGCGCCGGAAAGGCGATAGCGCGATGACCGCAGCACTCACGCTACGCGGATTGCAGGACTACGCGCGACGGCCACTCAATCTGGTCCTGCTGGTGGTGGTCCCGGTTGTCTTCGTCACGCTCACGGCCGGTGCACTCGCCGATTTCTCCGCAGCGTTGGGCAGCGGCGGTGCCCGCGGCGCCATCGAAGCGGCGAGCGCTGGCTGGGCGGCGGCCGTCCTGGCCGGGATCGCAGGGTTCTTCCACATCGCTGGCTCCCGCGAGCCGGACCGCCGGCTCGCCGGCAGTGGCGCAGGGTCCGTCCGCGTGGTACTGGCCCGCACCTATTCGGGGGTGATCCTGGCGACGGCGGCGGCCGCAGGAGCCCTGGTGGCCCTGGTCGTGCGCACTGGCGTGGCGGACGCACCGCGTGCGGTGGGTGCGACAGTGCTGTTCGCGGTGATCTTTCTCGCCGTCGGCATGACCGTCGGCGCATTGGTGCGTTCGGAGATGAACGGCTCGCTGCTGATCGTCTTCTTCTGGATCTTCAACGTGTTCCTCAGCCCTGCGATGGGGGTCGATTCACCGGCCCTGCGGGCCCTGCCGCTGCATTTCCCCAACCAGGTGATCACCGATGTGGCCTCCGGCCACGCCGGGCCACTCGGTGATCTGGGCATCTCGCTGGCCTGGGCCGCCGTCGGCATGGCAGGTGCGATCACGGCGTTGGTGATCACAACACGCCCGGCTCGCGTGCACCGCGATGTCTCACCCCGCCCGCTTGCCCGGCTGCGGGCCGGGTTGCGCTACGGCTTTCGCGAGTACCGGCGCAACGTAGTGCTGTGGGTGCTGCTAGTCGGCCTGCCGGTGTACTTCATCAGCGTTTCGATGGCCACGACCCCCGACGATCCGGCGCCCGTGGAGGTCGTGGAAAGCGGATCGCGGGTGGTACAGGCGCTACCGATGTCGGATCTCCATGGCGCGATCATGGTGGCCATCACCGTGGCCTTCCTGGCCGGCCTGGCCGGCTTGTTCGTGGTGACCGGATCGGTGCAGGGTGACCGCCGCCTGGTACTCGCCGGGTTCCGGGTCCGTGAGGTACTCGGCGTGCGCCTCAGCATCGTAGTGTTCGCCACGTTGCTCACCACGGCTGTCTCGCTGGCGGTCACGGCGCTGGGCTTCCAACCGCGCAACTGGGCAGTCTTCACGCTGGGCACCGTGCTCGCCGCGGTAACGTACGCGATGCTGGGCGTGCTGATCGGCCCGCTGGTCGGCCGCCTGGGTGGGCTTTACCTGATGATCCTGCTGCCGTTCATCGACGGGGGTATCGCCCAGAACCCGATGTTCGACGCCGCCCCGCCTGCCTGGGCCGCTGTCATGCCGATTCACGGTGCGACCCGAGTCCTGCTCGACGGCGCCTTTACGGGCACGTTCGACGAGGTCGGCGGACTACTCCTTGCCGTGGGCTGGCTGGTTGCCGTATCAGGTGCCGCGGCGATCGTGTTCCGGCGGTTGGCCGAGCCGGCTCACGCTTGAGGCGCCGGCGAAGTTCGCCGGCTCGGCCTTGACGCCTGCGGTGTTACCACCGACGTGCACCAAGCTTCCGCGGTGCTACCACCGACGTGCACCAAGCTTCCTCAATGCCGTGTTGGCGACACCGAGGAAGCGTGGTGCACCGTTGCGTGGGCTCATGCAGGCCTGCCTGCCGGGCCCTACCCACGTGTCACGACATCCTCTCGCTATATGCAGAGCTGCTGCTTCGTCGGGCGACGCTGTCGAAGCGAGCCGGCAGTCGGACGGTGAAGGTCGTGCCGTCCGCGTCGGAACCAGCCACATCTACGGTCCCGCCGTGTGCCGTGATCAGGTCACTTACCACGGTCAGGCCGATGCCGGAACCGCCCGCGGCGGCCCGCTGCCCCCGGTAGAAGCGGTCGAACACGTGGGGGAGATCTTCCGCGGGGATCCCGGCGCCGGAGTTCCACACCGCAATGACGGCTGAACCGGCCCCTCGCGAGACGCTCACTCGGGCCTCGCCACCCTCGGGAGTGAACTTGGCAGCATTCGACAGCAGGTTCGTCACGACCTGGCGGATCCGCACCGGGTCCACGTCCACGACCGCTTCCTCGTCGATCGTCGTCCGCAGATCGATCCCGCGCTCGGCGAAGATCGGTGCGTACTCGGCCGCGACCTCGCGCACTACCGCATCCAGCGATGTGGGGACGAGCTGAAGCGAGAACCCGGCGGCGTCCGCGCGGGCGAGCGTCTCCAGGTCATCGACCAGCCGGCCCAGCCGCAGAGTCTCCTCGCGCAGCGAAGCGAGCGCGGCGGGAGTCGGTTCGCTCACTCCGTCCTGCAACGCCTCGATCTCGCCGCGCAAGATCATCAGCGGAGTCCGCAGCTCGTGGGCGACGTCAGCGGCGAAGTCACGGCGCAACCGGTCCTCGGCCGCGACAGTGTCCGCCATCCGGTTGAACGCCTGGGCCATCTCGCCGAACTCGTCGCCGCGTTCGGCGGGCACCCGCGCGGTCCGGTCGCCGGACTCGAAGGTCCGGGCCGCCGCAGTGAGCGCTCGGGCCGGAGCCGTCGCGCGCCGGGCGACGGCGGCGCCGAGCAGGAGAGCCACCAGCCCGGTGACGGCAGCGCCTATAACAAGCAGCCGGTTTATCGACGTGCGGAAGGCGACGTCCTGAGGCAGCACACCCGCTTGAGGCAGCTGGGTGACGGCGATGCCGACGATCTCGCCGTCCACCTCGAGCGGTGCTCGCCGCTCGGCTCCAAGCGGCCCAGTGCCCATCATCTGACGATGCCACTCAGCCATCGGGTCGGCTTGCGATTCCCAGATCAGGGTCCCGTCGAGCTTCTCGATCCGGACGGTGCCGCCATCCATCAACGCCACAGACGCACGGCGATCCAGTTCCAGATCGTCCCAGCCCCCGGCCAGTTGGTAGCCGTCCTCGAGCGCCTGGATCAGGTGTGTCCGCCGCTCGTCCTGGCGCTCTTCGAGGTAGTCGGTGAAGCGGCTGCCGAAGGCGATATTGACCAACAGCGCGGTCACCGCGGCCGCGATGAGGCCCACCACCGCGAAGGCGACGACAAGGCGGACGGAGAAGGAGCTACGCATCGCGCGCCACGGCGAGCTTGTAGCCGACGCCTGTGACGGTGAGCACGAACCGCGGCGCCTTGGGGTCATCGCCCAGCTTGCGGCGCAGGTTCTTCACGTGCGCGTCGACCCCCCGCTCGCCACCCTCGTGCTCGTACCCCTGGATTCGGGTGACCAGCTCGTACCGCGACCAGACCCTGCCCGGACGGCGGGAAAGCACGGCGAGCAGGTCGAACTCGCTGCGGGTGAGGACGACGTCGCGGCCGTCCACCGAAACCTCCCTGGCATCAGTGTCGATCACCAGACGACCGCCGCCGAACGATTCGGGCGCGGACCCTGCTCGGCCGGTCCGCCGGAGCACCGCTCCGACCCGCACCGCCAGCTCGCGGGGGCTGAACGGCTTGACAAGATAATCGTCCGCGCCAAGGCGGAATCCGGCGATCCGGTTCTCCTCGGCCGCCTTCGCGGTGAGCATGATTATCGGTACGTCGGAGATCGCGCGGAGGTTCCGGGTGACTACCTCGCCCGGCAGGTCCGGCAACATCAGGTCCAGCACGACGATGTCCGGGCCGGCGCGGACGGCTATCTCTAGAGCTTCCTGGCCACCGCCGGCGACCAGCACGGAGTAACCGGCCCGCTCGAGATATGGGCGAACCAGATCCCTGATCTTTCGCTCGTCGTCGACGACGAGCACGCTTGCTTGTCCCATTGCCGGTCATCTTCGGCGCGCCACGCCCGAATGGGCAGTGCCGTCGGTCCGTACCTCGGGTGACCTTCGTCACCCGGGCCGTTCGGCCCTAGCCGAGGCCACGGCACCGCCGGACGCTGGACCCAGCCACCCACCGGAGGAGTCCTATGCGCACGATCATCGAGCCGTTTCGGATCAAGAGCGTCGAGCCGATCGAGATGTCGACGCTGGGGCAGCGAGAGCAATGGCTGGCCGAAGCCGGCTACAACCTGTTCCGGCTGCCGGCCGAGCGGGTACTCATCGACCTGCTGACCGACTCGGGCACGGCGGCGATGAGCGCGGCGCAATGGGCCGCTGTGATGGCTGGAGACGAGTCCTATGCCGGTGCCCGCAGTTGGTACCGGTTCGAAGAGACCGTTCGCCGGGTCTTCGGGTTTGCTCACGTGGTCCCGACTCACCAGGGTCGCGCCGCCGAGCGGATCCTGTTCAGCTGTACGGTAAAGGCCGGCGACGTGGTGCCCAACAACGCCCATTTCGACACGACCCGCGCCAACATCGAATACCTCGGCGGGCAGGCCGTCGACCTGCCGTGCGCGGAGGCCGCCGACCCGACCAGCGAGGATGCGTTCAAGGGCAACATGGACGTGGACGCGCTGGAAAAGCTGCTGGCCGACCGGGCCGGCGCCGTGCCGCTGATCATGTTGACGATCACGAACAACTCCGGCGGCGGGCAGCCGGTGTCGATGGCCAACATCCGTGCGGTGGCGGAAACGGCGCGGCGGTTCGGCAAGCCGTTCTACATCGATGCCTGCCGGTTCGCCGAGAACGCCTGGTTCATCAAGCAGCGCGAGAACGGCTACGCCGAGGTATCGGTGCCCGAGATCGTCCGCGAGATGTTCTCGTACGCCGACGGCTGCACGATGTCGGCCAAGAAGGACGCGCTGGTCAACATCGGGGGCTTCCTGTGCACCCGCGACCCTTCCCTGGCCGCTCGCGAGAAGGATCTGCTCATTCTGACCGAAGGCTTCCCCACCTACGGCGGCCTGGCCGGCCGGGACCTCGAGGCGATCGCCCAGGGCCTTGACGAGGTGCTCGCCGAGGACTACTTGCGCTACCGGATCGTCTCAACCGCATATGTGGTGGATCATTTGCACCGCGCCGGAGTGCCGGTGCTGCGTCCCGCCGGCGGGCACGCCGTCTATCTCGACGCCGGGCGGTTCCTTCCGCACATCCCGCCGCTGCAGTATCCGGGGCAATCACTCGCCGTCGAGCTGTACCGGCACGCCGGAATACGCGGGGTCGAGATCGGCACCGTGATGGCCGGGCGCGATCCCGCGACGAACGAGGAGCGACCGGCCCGGCTCGAGCTCGTCCGCCTGGCGCTGCCCCGCCGGGTCTACACCCAGTCCCACATGGACTACGTGGTCGAGGCCACTGTCGAGGTCTTCGAGCACCGCGATTCGCTCCGCGGTTACCGGATCGTCGACGAGCCGCCGTTCCTCCGGCACTTCACGGCTACCTTCGCACCGCTCTGACGACAACTGTTTGGTCGCTCGCCGATGTCATGGCGCCCGACGGAGCCGCTTAGGGTCGTTGGGCCCACCGCTGCGGGACCAATGCCTCTACAACTCAACGGGACTCCGCAGGACAGTGGCGACCACCAGCGATGGGGCCACGGGTCGGGAGGTTGACCAATGGGCACCATCAAGCGGGTTCTGCTCGCCGGCATCGCCGCCGCCGTCCTTACGGTGCCGTCGGCGGTACCGGCGGCCGCGGACGGGGACGACGAAAGTGACGAGGCACGAGTACTCGTCCTCCAGGCCATCGCGCTCATCGTCAACCAACCGGACGATGAGCACGAGATCGAGGAGCGGCTCGAGCATGCAAACGAGGCGACGCACCAGGAAGGCGTAGATCTGGACCTCGTCGAGGAGGCGGCCGCCGCCCTTCACGACGGAGACCACGAGCGCGCCCGCGACCTGTTGCAGACGTCGATCGGCGCCGGGCCGGTCGTCAGCACGGGTGTCCCCGAGCCGATCCGCGAGGCGCACGGGGAGCCGGGACAGCCGGCCTTCGCCGTAGGTGCCGAGACCGGCACCACAGTCGTGCTCGACGAGTACCAGCCGAGTTCGACGCTGGACGGCGGGAACATCGCGCTCATTGTTCTCTCGGCCGCCGCGATAGTCGTGGGCGCGCTGCTCGCCTGGCTGTTCCGGCCCCGCGACACCGTGCGAGGGCTGCGGCGGACGGCCGAATCCTGATCAGGAGTCGTGATGGCTACCCCCACTCGAACCACCCGGGAACCGGGTGGCGGAGACGAGCGGAGCAGGTCGCGCCGGTTCATCGCCGCAGTGGACGAGCGGCTGGGCATCGACGCGTTGCGCTACCCCGTACCGGAGCACGCGAACAGCCTCGGGTGGAGCTTGGGCGGGCTCACCCTGGTGAGTTTCGTCGCACTTGTCGTGACCGGCATCTACCTCGCGCAGTTCTACAACCCTCTTCCGGAGGCAGCCAACCAGTCGATCCGCGAGCTGTCCGATGTGTGGTTGGGCACCTTCGCGCGCAGTCTGCACTACTGGGCCGCGCAAGCGATGTACGTGCTCGTGGCCCTGCACTTGCTGCGGGTGATCTTCCACGGCTCGTACCAGCGCCCGCGCGAGGGCAACTACCTGGTCGGAGTGAGCATGTTCGCGCTCGTGATCGCCGCATTGTTCACCGGCACCGTGCTCAAGTGGGACCAGGAGGGCTTCGAGGCTCTCGTGCACAACACCGAGGTCGCCGAGCTGCTTGGCGGACTGGGCTTCTGGTTCACCACCGAGGTGGCCGAGAACGTGTCGATCCTCGTGCGGTTGTACAGCGCTCACGTGGTGCTCGTCCCTGGGCTGATCATCGTGCTGCTGATCCTGCATGCGCTGCTCATCAAGCGCCACGGCATCTCGACCCATCCGGCGATCCCGGCGAGCGCTCCGGAACGCAGCGAACCGTTCACCGGACACTTGCGCCGGGTGGGCGCGTTCGGTCTGGTGCTGGTCGGGGCGCTCGGAGTCGTCTCGGTCCTGTTTCCGCCGGCGATCGGTCCGACTCCGGTGGAGGGGGTCGAAGTCACCAAGCCGCCGTGGCCGTTCCTTTGGATGTACGCGCTGGAGAACTGGTTCGGCTTGTCGTCGATTCTCTGGGGTGCCGGGTTCCTGTTCGCCCTCCTTGTCCTGCTTCCGTTCGCCGACCGCGGTCCGGACCGGTCGTGGCGGCGGCGGCCGGTCGTGATGGTGATCGCCGGCTTGGTAGTGGCCGTGGTGATCGTCCTCACCGTCATCGCGCTGGTCACGACTCCTGAGGCCCACTTATGACCGCCCGGCCAGACCGGCGGGCGCGGCGGGCGTTCTGGACGCTCACGGTCCTTGCCGTCGTGTTCGCCGGCGCCTTGGGCAAGGTGCTCGAGGCCCCACCGAGCCCAGCCGTGGGCCTCGGCGTCGCGGTCCTTGGCCTGCTTACCTTCGTGGTCCTCGCGCTGGCCGCACGAGTGCTGCTGGCGCTGGCCGGACAGCTCTCTGCGCAGCGCAAACCCAAGTCGCAGCGGTGATCATCAAACTACCCGCGTCGAAACGGCACGCGAGGCACTGTGACCAACTGAAGGGCTTGACGAGCGCTCGGCAGCGCAGTAGTGCGGTCAGCAGCGACAAGCCCGATCCTGGTGCGCCGGTCGAGCAGGTCGTCCTCGGTGAGCGCGCCTTCGTGACGCACCGCCCAGACGAGTTCGGCTGCCGTAACGGGTACGTCGGGCGCGACGGGCTCTAGCAACGACGGGTCTTCGGCGCCCAGGGCGAGTACGGCCGGTGCTTCCACACCGTACCGGTGGATCAGCCGGCGTGGCGCCGCGATCGAGGCCAGCACACCCGGGGCAGCCGCTCCGACGAGCCTGATCCGGTCCGTCCGGCATGGCCTGGCCGCTCCGGATCCGGACGCGGCCAAGCGGGCGGTGACCGCGTCAACCGCATCTTGAGCCATTCGCCGGTACGTCGTGAGCTTGCCGCCGACGATCGTGACCACGCCACCGGACGAGACGAAGACGGCATGCCGGCGGGAAAGGTCGGCCGTCCGGCCTGCCTTGCCTTCGAGCAGGGGACGAAGTCCGGCGTACGCCCCCACGACATCGCCGCGCCGCACCGGCGTGTCGAGCACCGAACCCAGGGCGTCCAGGAGGTAGCCGACCTCGCCTTCGGTCGGCGCGGGCACGTCAGGGATCGGTCCTTCGACCGGCTCATCGGTCGGGCCGACGATGACCCGACCGCCGTCCAACGGGATCACAAGGACGAACCGGGGCGGTGTTCCAGGGACGACGACATGGAACCCGACGTTGGCGGCGCCTGCGAGGGCGTCCGTCCGCAGCACGATGTGCGTGCCGCGGGACGGGCGCAACCGTACCCCGTCCGCGAGTTGCCCGGCCCATACTCCGGTTGCGTTGACCACCGCACGTGCCCGGATGGTCAGCCGGTGACCTGTCAGCTCGTCCCGGACCAGCGCGCCCTCTCCGGACAGCTGTTCGGCCCGGCAGCGGGTCAGGATCCGAGCACCGTACGCGGCGGCCGTCCGGGCGATGGCGACGACGAGGCGAGCGTCGTCGGTGAGCTGGCCGTCCCACGACACAAGCCCGCCACGAAGGCCCGCCGAGCGGAGCGCCGGGGCCAACCGCTGTGTTTCGACTCCCGACAGGTGACGCGATCGGGGCAGGATGGCGCGGCTCGTGCCGACTGACGCCCGGAGCAGGTCGCCGGCGGCGTAGCCGACCCGCGAGATGGCCGCCTGCCGACGGGAAACTTGTGCGGTGAGAGGTAGGACGAACGGCAGCGCTCGAACCAGATGCGGCGCCGTATGCTCCATCAGGACGGCTCGCTCCGCCGCGCTCTCATGCGCGATGCCGATCTGTCCGGTTGCCAGATAGCGAAGCCCGCCGTGGATCAGCTTGGAGCTCCACCGCGACGTGCCGAACGCCAGATCGTGGGCGTCGATGGCGGCCACGGACAGCCCTCGGGAGGCCGCGTCGAGTGCCACGCCAGCCCCGGTCGCGCCGAGCCCGACGACGAGCAGGTCGACTGCCGCGCCGCCGGCCACCTCCGCCAGTTCCCGCTCGCGGCGGGCGGCGGACAGCGAGGACGCGAAGTTGGGGATCACGGCGCAAGATACCTGTCGAGAACCTGCCGCAGTTCGTCGTCGAAGGCGACAACGCTGAGGGCGGGATCGTTGTCGTCCGACATCGTCGGCTCGGACAGCGCGAACGACTGGGCGACGAGTAGCAACACCCGCGCCTGGCGGGTGACGTCGTCACGGCGGATCGTCCCGTCCTGGTGCCCTGCCAGCAGCGTGCGCTCGATGCCGGCGAGCATCGCGTCGTGGCTGCTCCCACGGCGCTCGAGGATGTAGGGCAGCAGGACCTCGGGGTCGGTTTCGACGATCTTGCGGTACAGGGGATGTTCGCGCAGCGCCTGCACTCCGCTCACCAGGCTGGTGACAAGCTGGGCGCGCACCGGCTGCCCGTCGTCCGGCGGCACCACTCCGGCCACGACCGCGGACCACTCCCTTGTCATCAGATCGGCGATCAGCGAACGCACGTCGGGCCACCGGCGGTAGATCGTCATGCGCGAGATGCCGGCCCGCCGGGCGACATCGGTCAGCGTCGTGCGCCGCACGCCGACGGCGAGCACGCAGGCCCGTGCTGCGTCGAGAACGGCATCGTCGCGGTGATGCCGGCGCGACAGCTTGTGACGGATCGACGACACGTGTCACAGTGTAACTCGGGAGTGGCACCGGAGGGCTGAGCATGCACTGGAGCAGATGGGGCGACCCGGACCAGGCCGAATCCCTGCCCGAGCCGATCGTGCAACTGCTGCACAAGACTCTGGGCGTGCGGTCGCCGGCGCCTGCGGTGGCGATGGAAGCCGTGGAGTTGCCGGAGCCCTCGCTCAGTGCCTCGGCATCCGAGGCGCTCGTGGCAGCGGTGGGTGCCGACCACGTGTTCACCGATGCCGAGTCTCGAATCCGGCACACGCGCGGCAAGTCGACACTCGACCTGCTTCGCATTCGTCGAGGGGATGCGTCGGACGCGCCGGACACCGTCGTGCAGCCCGCTTCCCATGACGAGGTCGTGCAGGTTCTCGAGGCATGTGCCAGCCACCGGGTGGCCGTGGTGCCCTTCGGTGGCGGTACGTCTGTGGTCGGGGGACTCGCACCGGCTTCGTACGGGGGGTTCATCGCGATGGATCTGCGCCGAATGGATCGCCTGGTCGAGCTCGACGCCGAGTCTCGCCTCGCCACCCTGGAGCCGGGCCTGCTGGCGCCACGGGCCGAAGAACTGCTGCGCGAGCGCGGGTTCACGCTCGGGCATTTCCCACAGTCGTTCGAGTGGGCCAGCATCGGCGGCTTCGCAGCGACCCGGTCGAGCGGGCAGGCCTCGGCCGGCTACGGACGGTTCGACGAGATGGTCGTGCGGATGCGGGTGGCGACGCCGGCCGGCACGCTGAGGCTCGGCCGGGCGCCGAGATCGGCAGCCGGTCCCGACCTGCGGCAGTTGGTACTCGGCTCGGAAGGTGCGTTCGGCGTCATCACATCAATCACGGTTCAGGTACAGCCTGCGCCTGACGCGAGTGTCTACGAGGGCTGGCAGTTTCCGACGTTCGGCGCCGGGATGGCGGCGATGCGGCGGCTCGCGCAGGACGGACCGCTGCCGACCGTCCTGCGGCTGTCCGATGAGGCGGAGACGGCGATCGGGCTCACCGATCCGGAGCACGTGGGCAGCGCCGATTCGCAGTCGGGGTGCCTGCTCATCGCCGGGTACGAAGGGCCAACCGCCGCCGTCGCCGGTCAGCGCGACGGCGTCGCCGCCGTTCTCCGGGACGCTGGGGGAGAACCGCTCGGAGACGAGCCTGGTGAGCGCTGGGCGGCCGGCCGCTATGCCGCGCCATACCTGCGGGACGCCCTGCTGGACGTCGGAGCGTTCGCCGAAACGCTCGAGACCGCGACGTTCTGGTCGAACGTGCCCCGGCTGTACGCGGCCGTGCGCGATGCGCTCACCAGCAGCCTGGCCGGGCAGGGCGCGCCGCCTCTGGTGCTGTGCCACGTCTCGCACGTCTACCCGGCCGGGGCATCGCTCTACTTCACGGTCATCTGCGCCCAGGGCGCCGACCCGGTCGGGCAGTGGCAGCGAACCAAGTCAGCCGCCAGCGAGGTGATGACCGCCGCGGGTGGCACCATCAGTCACCACCACGGCGTCGGGACAGATCACCGAGACTGGCTCATTGGAGAGATCGGCCCGCTGGGTGTCGAGGTGTTGCGCGCAATCAAGGACCGGCTCGACCCAGCCCGGATCCTCAACCCGGGCGTCCTGATTCCGTGACGGATCACCGGCAGCCTGCATCACCCCTGTCCAGCCGACTTGTCGAGACGGATTGCATCGCCGAGGTTGGAGTTCCCCTCGAGGAAGGCGACCCGCTCCAGTTCCTCGGCCCTGGGTCCGTTGTAGTCGAGGATGTACAAGCCATTGCGCACGTCGACCACGTAGATCAGGCCGTCCTTGATGATCGGGAAGCTCCACATGACGACCTTGTTGGTGCCCATGGATAGGGCAGGGTCCTCGTTCGCCACCGATGCGAGTGGCGTGGGCGAGAACCACCCCGCCTGATCCATCCGGCCGGGATCCTCGATGTCGATGACCTGAAGGCCACCCGAGTGCCAGCTCACCAATGCCAGGTTCCTGGTCAGCGTCGGGTTGTGGGCGGCGTAGCTCGCGCGTTCCTGATCGGCCTGGGTGGGCGCTGGGCAGGTGTTCTCGGCGATCTTGTATTCGCCGATGACTCGCGGAAGCTTCGGGTTGCCCACCTGGATCGCGCGGGCCCAGCCCCAAGGGCAGCCAAAGGCCGGGCTGGTGAAGGTGCCGTAAATCTCGTCGGTGACCAAGGAGAATGGCCGGCCGGGGAAGGGCACCGCTGAGTGTCCCGGGTTCGGGTTGTCCCACGTGGGGCGGTTCTCCACCGGTGTGAGGAGATTGTCGTTGAGGTCGAGCACCTCGCCCGGCTGGTAATTCCCTTTCGCGACGTCCTCAGTGTCCAGCACCAGGAAGAAGCCGGACAGGTACGCGAGATGGGTCACTGTTCCGTCCGGCGTCGGGGTCATCGAGTGCAGCGCCACATTCGCCCGATTCTCGAACTGAGGAGTCCAGGTGCCCTGGGCGACCAGGACCGGCGATCCACCAGATGGGACGGCGCTTATGTCGGCGATCAGCAAGTTGGCGTTGTTGACATTCGCTGATGTCGTAGGCGTGGAGATCCACAGAAGCGCCCGGTCTGGGTCGTTGGGGTCCTCCCACAGATAGAACTCATGAGGTGTGCGGGCGAGGTTGTTGGCCTGCCGCGGCACCCATTCGGACAGGAATACCGGATTGGCCGGGTCGGAGAGGTCGAAGAACCGGAACGTCGGCGCCACGCCGCCTCCGTCACAGGAGTGGATCACCGGTGAGCACCTGAAGTTCGCGACCATGAGCAGTTTCTTGGCCGGCCACACCCTCAGCTCGCGGGTGGTTTCACTGACGTTGCCCGCGTACGGCGGCCCGATCTCGTTGACCACCTGCGGGGACGAGGGATTGGAAGCGTCCACAACAAGAATCCCCGGACTTGGGTGCGGGCAGGCATCGAGTCCCAGTTCCTCTCGTCTAGGGTCGCCCAAGCCGCAGCGGCTCGATCCATCCGTTCGGTTTCCGACGTACACGTAGTCGTCGAAGAGAGCCAGAGCAGCATTCAAGCCGCGGCCGAACAACGGGTCATGGCCCACCAGGGCGACGTTGCTCGCGGTGCCGGGTGTACCACCACCGGGTCCGACCGTCACATCGCCCGCGGCAGGCACCCAGGGCAATGAGAGCAGCAGGGTGATAGTGATGATGAGAGCACGTCGACGCATCATTCACACCTCCTTGTGTGATCTGACGTCCAGGCTCGGTTCGCTTTCAGCCGGCGGCACGGTTCTTGAGCGGACGGATTGATAATCCGCCCGCTTTCCATGCCTGTCTACAGTCGTGTGCAAATTTGCCGAAGTCGAAGTGGCCGTGGTCTGCGGCATGACCGCTCCGGCGCCGCACTAAGTCATATGACGGAACTTTTCGGGCCGCATTGCATCGAATGTCGAAACGTATCCGCCCCAAAATGTCGCTGACTTGGAGATCTGAACTGGATGTCTTGTCCGATAAGAGTGCCGTAATTACTGTGTGACTACTCCACGTATAGGGGGGACCGCGTGTTTTCACGCAGGGCTGGTTCGCGCTCACGAAATGCCGACTTCCTACCGGCGCGTCCCTCTCCTCTTCCGGCGATCATGCCGCCCTGGCAGAAGGTAGCCGAGAGCCTCTGCCGCGTTGGACCGATCGCATACCCCAAGCAGGGTCACTGTCCAGAGAGTGAGGCAGCACATGCGACGTACCACCACACTGATCTTGTTTAGCCCACTGGCCGTGCTATTGGCGCTGCCAGTGTCGGCGATGGCGCAACCGACTCCGGTAGATCCGGAGAAGCACCAAGAAGATTCACTCCGAATCCCTGAGATCAGCAACTTCGCCTACACCCAGAACATGCACCCGATGGGCTACTCGCCACGGGTCGTGCCACTGGAGAACTCCGAGCCAGGAGCCGGCGTTTTCAACTCCGACCTTGCGTTCTGGGGGAAGCTCGCGTACCAGGGCACCTACGAGGGCTTCCGGATCATCGACATCACCGAGCCTGACAACCCCGTGCAGGTCAACAACTTCACGGACTGTGTCCAGGGAACCACGAGGGGAAATCAGGGTGACGTGATCATTTGGGACAACATTCTCGTCCGATCCTGGAATTCACCAGCTCCGTCAGGCGGCCGCTTCTGCGGCAACCTGTTCACGCCCGCTGGGCAGGAGGGCTTGCACGTCTTCGACGTGAGCGACCCCTCGAACCCGGTGGGCATGGCGTTCGTGTCGACGCCGTGCGGCTCGCACACGGCGACGGGCGTGCCGGACCTGGCAAACGGCCGACTGCTCGTCTACAACAGTCCGTCGAGCGGCGCGACCGGCTGCCGAGGGATCGACATCGTCGAGGTGCCGCTGGACGACCCGTCCGCGGCGACGTACCTCCGCTTTGAGCCGTCCGGCGACCCTAGGCCGCCACAGCCAAACCTCGTAACGATCGATCCGCCGTCGTCCGCCGCGGGGACGTACGGGGCCAGCGGCGCTTCGTTCGGCCCGGCCCCCAGCGAGGCCGGCATTGCCGGCGACATCGCATTGGCCGATGACGGCAGCGCGGCTCCCACCGAGGCCTGTGACCCACTCGTCGGGTTCCCCGCCGGTGCGATCGCTCTGGTCGATCGCGGATCGTGCTCATTCGTACTGAAGGTGAGCAATGCCCAGGCGGCCGGTGCTACGGCCGTTATCGTGGTCAACAACGGGCCCGGAGCGCCGTTCAACATGGGAGGCACCGACCCGGCGATCACGATCCCAGCGGTGATGGTGTCGCAGGCCGACGGCGGGTTCATCAAGGCGGGTCTGCCTGCGACCGGCTCGGTGAGCGCCGCTCCGCTTCCGGAGGTGCCCGACCGATCGTGCCATGACACCGGCGTGATCCTGGGCGATGCTCGGAAGGTTGCCTGTGCGGGAAGTGACGGCTTCACGGTATGGAGCCTCGATGCCGCCGACGGCGGCTCGCTCGAGGACCCGGCAATCCAGTACTCGATGATCGTCCCGGGCGTGAGCATCGGGCACTCGGCCAGCTTCACCTGGGACGGCGAGTTGGTGATCTTCGGACACGAGCCGGGCGGCGGCGGCCAGGCGCAATGCCAGGCGACGAGCCCGGTGGTCAACCGCACGCTGTTCTTCTTCGACGCTGATTCCGGCGCGCCCGCGGGCACGTTCGTTCACCCGAGACCGCAGACGAACACTGAGAACTGCACCTGGCACAACTACAACATCGTGCCGACCAACAAGGCGTACGTCCTCGTGGCCGGCAATTACCAGTCTGGCATCAGCGTGGTGGACTTCTCGGATCCCGCGAACGCAGTCGAAATCGCTTACGCGGACCCGGATCCCCTGATCAACCCGGCCAACCCCGACGCAGTCGAGCTGGGCGGCGACTGGTCGACTTACTGGTACGACGGAAGGATCTACGAATCCGACATCACCCGTGGTCTGTTCATCTGGGATCTTCATGACAAGGCGGTCGCAGGCGCGAAGAAACTCGGCCATCTGAACCCGCAGACCCAGGAGACCACTATTCAGTAACGCTCTTATCTCAGCATCACTGAGCGGGGTGGGTGCACTCGGAGCCCACCCCGCTTCGCGCTCTCACCGTGGCAGCACAGGGGCGTCAACCCCAGGTCAGCCAGATCGCGGCAAGCAGCAGCACGCAGTTGCCGATCTCGATGAATCCCACCTGCTTGGGTGGCAGGCCCCGACCGGGCAGCAGCCACGCGCGCACCAGGAACCAGCCGAACACGGCAACCCACACCAGGCCGAGCCAGCCGGCCATGGCCGTCGTGGCCACCGCCACGACAGCGAGCGCCGCCGCGTGGTAGCCGATCGACCACCGGCGGTAGGTGACGTTGCTCCGCTCCCTGATCATGGTCTTGACGTAGAAGGTGGTGCCGGCGAAGTACGCCAGGCACACAGCGAACGCGCCCGCCGAGTCGGCGAGGGGTGCTTGCGCCACCGTGGTGACCACCAAGACCATCAGGCAGCTCTGCACCACGGACGCGAGATCGTTGAGCAGCGCCCGTTCCCGCCGGCGCCGGGCGTACCAGGCGTTGACCGCCGACAGTGCGGCGAAGGCCGTGGCGTACCACAGCACCGACGGGCGTGCCCAGACGACGACGCTCACCAGCGGCACCGCGAGTGCGGAGTAGACCACCAACTGGGCCCGCCACCTGCCGGGCCGGCCGGTCTTGATCGCCAGGAACACGTAGTACGAGAGCAGGTAGCCGGCCAGCCAGGCGATGCCGAGGGGCGCGGCCACCCAGCTCCAACCGGCCACCAGCAACCCGGCGAAGTAGGGGACGGTCAGCATCGCCCACGCCCCGTGCTGCGGGGGCACGAACTTGTTTGTCATTCGGTCACCTGGAACGCGCCTCGCGCTCCACGATCAGCGTCCACCATCGAATGGGAGACGAACGGATAGGTGCCGGCTTCCGGAAGCACGGTCTCGACATAGCCGCCGGCGGCCGGGGCGAGATCGAGCACCTGCGCTCCGCCGGGATCGCCGGGACTCAGGGTCGTGGCACCTTCCCGGTACACGGTGTCGAACTGGGCTCCGACGACGTGGAACGAACTGGACCGGCTCGGCCCCGCGTTGAGCAGCCAGATCCGGACCCGGTCGCCTGCCGCGGCAGGTAGCGGCCGGTGGGCGTACTGGCTGACGTAGCCGTTGAACACCACCGCGTCCGGGGTCTCCGCCTGCATCTTGGCCAGATCACCGGGCTCACCTTCCGGCCCGAGGTAGATCTCGGACTGGACGAGGACATACTCGCGGTCCGCCGGCCGCAGGTCCGGTGGGTCGATGATCACCGCTCCGTACATGCCGTTGCCGACGTGATGAAGCATGGGTTGGGTCGAGCAGTGATACATCCAGATGCCTGCCTTGGTCGCGGTGAACCGGTAGACCAACTCCTCACCAGGTTCGATGGGGCGCATCGGCCCGTCAGGAGCGAGGGCACCGGCGTGGAAGTCGATGCCGTGGTCGATGGTGCCATCGTTGATCAAAGTCACCTCGAACACGTCGCCGACCCGGCCTCGAAGCACAGGTCCGGGGACGGATCTGCCGAACGTCCACATTTCCTGGGTGACACCCGGCGCGACTTCGAGTTCCATTTCCTGGACCCTCAGGGTGATCCGGTGGACGCGGCTCGACGAAGACGCCGGCACGGCGGCGTCCCGCGGCTCGAAGGCGGTGCCCGGCTCGGCCATCGCATCGATTGACCGGTCGGGTCCGCCATGACTGCCGCTGGTCTGCTGATGATCGGCAGCGGCGGCCGCGGTGTCACCGGTCGTCATGATGGTGAGCACCATGCCCGCCGCACGGTGGCCGGGCAGTGAGCACCAGCCTTCTACCGAACCGGTGATCACACCCGCGTCGAGGCGGGCCGTCCCACCGGGCGCTACGGACGGCGTGAACGCTCCGTTCGCCAGAACCAGGTCGTGGCGGCGCTCGTCCGCGTTGGTCAGTTCGATAACGAGCCTGTCACCAGCCGGCACCTCGATGTGATCGGGATGGAACCGCATCCCGTCGGCCTGGATCTCGACCGTGGTGGTATTGCCGGTCGCCGCCACCTCACCCGCGGCCGCCGCCGTGACATCGACCGGCCGGGCTGCATTCTGGCCAATGACGCCGACCAGTACCGCCAGCAGCACGAGCGCCAGTCCGGCTGCGACTCCGCCGAGTGGACTGGCGGATCTCGGACCGGGTGCGGGCGGTAGGGCGGGCATGGCTCACTATCTCCGATCGACGATGACGGCGCGGACGGCCGCGACAAGAAACTGCACCAGCGCGGCGAGTACCAGCAAGGACGTGCTGATCCGCACATAGCTGCCGACCGGAAGCAGGAAGATCGCAAGGGCGGTGTTGCCCATGACCACCCGCTGGGGCCAGTGGCGGTCCAGCACCGCCTGGCGTTCCCGGACCCTGGCCGGCCCCCCGCCGAGGACCATCGGCAACAGGTACGCCAGCGATCCGATCAGCACCTGCGCCACGAAACCGGCCAGCAGCGGGGTGAGGACGCCACCGAAGCCCGCCATCGCAGTAGCGGGATCGTCGGCGCTGACCAGGACGATCGTGTCGACACCGAGGGCGACGAACAGCCAGCCGATGGCCGCGACGATCGACCAAGCGGCGAACGACGAGGGTGGGCTCTGCCGGGCGGCCGCTATACCGGGCACGACGCTGACCGCCACGGCGACGGCGAACACCAGCACCCCGGCAGCTGCGACGGCCGGCCACCAGGCGAGCACACCGACGCCGAGCAGCACCAGACCGGCACCCGCGAGTGGTAGCGCTCGGGTGACCCACCGCACCGCACGGCTGGGCATCCTGGTGCGCAGCACTGTGGGCCACAGCGTCAGCAACGTACCGAGCACGGTGAGAGTGATCCAGCCGAGCACGTTGACGTGCGCGTGGAACAACAGCACCGGTGCGCGATCATCGACCAGCAGCATCCAGGCGCCGGCAGGGACGCCGATCAGCAGGGCGACGCCTGCGGCCAGGTAGTAGTGCACGGTCACCACCAGCGGTGGCGAGAGCGCCCGCCGCAGCCGGCTTGCCAGAACGAGCAGGTGGGCAAGCACCGCGGCGAAGACAAGGCCGGAGCCGGCTACCGCCAGCGGACGCCATTGCGCGCCACCCAGGCCGCCGGCCAGGACGGCGACCACGCCGAGGTTGAGCGCGGTCAGCCGCATTGTCTGGCCATGGCGGTTCGGCGGAGGCGGTACCCGCAGCACGGCGTTCGCGAAATGCGTGCTCCAGATGACAATGGCGTTCGTCGCGGCGCCGAGCAGTAGCAGATGGATCAGCAGCCACCGCCACTCGGGGATGAACGGGTGCACCACACCCACCGCGACTATCGCGGCGAGGTAGCCGAGTGGGAGGACGCCGACGCGGCGGTGCCAGGCGGCTCGCCCACTCGACTGCGGTGCCTGCGAACCGGGTGACGCTTGATCGTCCTGGCGCCGGAGTGCGGGGGCGCCACCGTCGGACATCGGCCACACTCCATCGCTCCGGTGCTTATTTACAAGCGCTATTGTATAAATGAGCGGAAGCCGGACTGCAAGCCGGGCCCGACCGAAATGGAGCGATCATGACCACGATGCACCACACCGCCACCGCGGCGAACGACAACGAGTCGGTTGTCGCAGCCGTGTTGAGTCATCACGCCCAGCTCGCTCGAGACGTGGCCGATCGGGTTGACGCCGTGCTGGATGCTGTCGACACGCTGTCGCCGGCGGTCGAGGATGCGCGCACTGGGCTGGCCCGGTACTGCGAGCAGGAGTTGCTGCCGCACGCAGCCGCCGAGGAGGACAGCCTCTACCGGGCGGGCGCGGAACTTGCCGCCAGTGAAGTGCTCGTGGCGGCCATGACAGCTGAGCACGTCTCGCTGAAAGCGCTGGTCGACGAGATCGTCAAGGCGCGGTCGTCAGCACGCCTGGCAGCGGCTGCCGGTGGTCTGCGATCGCTGTTCGAGGCGCACTTGGCCAAGGAGAACGACAGATTGCTGCCGGCCCTGGTCGCCGCCGGCGTCGACCTGTCAGCCGTGGTCTCCGATCTGCACCACTTGCTGGGGCACGAGGACGGCGAGCCTTCGGTCAAGGAGGGCCGGTCCGAGGCCGGCTGCGGCTGTGGATCCTGCGACTGCGCCTAGCCGTCCGCCTGCTCGGCGCGGGCGGACAGGTGCGCGATGCACAGGTTGGGCTCGACGAACGGATCGAGGCGTTCGGCGTTGACGGGCGCGTCGAGTTCGGCGAGCAGACCCTGCATCAGGCCGAGGTGGATGGCGCAGACGACGTTGCGATGGTCCTCTGCCACCTCGCGAAACGGGCAATGATGCAGCCTGATCTGCCGGGTCGGGCCGTCTCGCGTCTCCGGCGCGAAGCCGATGACGCTCAGCGTCCGGGTCAACTGCTCGACGGCGCCGTCCTCGTCCACGCGGCGAAAGGGCGGCGAGGGCTCGGCGAGGAAGCGGCCCCAGGCCTGCCCGGCCTCGACGGCGGCCTGAGCCGGCTGGTCGATGTTGGCGGCGACGAAGCCGGCCAGGATCTCTGCCAGCAGCCGGTAACTGCGCTGCCCGATGGCACTGCTCTCGGCTCGCACAGTGTAGAGGCTGCGCGGCCGTCCTGGCCGGCGCCGCTCCTCGACAACGCGCTCTACCAGCCCGGCCCGAACGAGAGCGTCGAGGTGGAACCGGACGGTGTTGGCGTGCAGGCGCAGCCGGGCGGCGATCCGGCTCACGCCCACCGGTTCACCGGCGTCCTGAACTGCGGCCAGGACACGGGACCTGCTCTCGCTGAGGGCGGGTGCGGCCGGGTCCGGCTGGATGAGCTCGCGGGCCTCCATGTGTCAATTTTCACATGTGAAGCTGTAATAAACAATCCAAGTTATCGGCGGCGGACCGCTAGCGAGGTGAGACGGCGAACCGGCGACCCGAGATGCTCCGCGGTGTCACCCGGACGAACCACTGCTTCGGGTGGTCGCTCCACGGACGCAACACGAGCGACTCTGCTCGCTCGATGTCGTGGAAGTGCTCGAGTCGTTCGGCCTCACCCCTGACCACGACACTCCACGCCTCATGGGTCGCCGCAAGGTAGCCGTCGGCTTCGACCACGACATTCCGGGCGATGGCCACAGCGGCCAGCTTCGTCCCTTCACCGGTCGAGAAGACGAGGCTTTGGCCGTCCACGACGGCGTTGATCGGGAAGATCTCGAGGTCATCGCCGACGACGACCGCCAGGCGATGGACGTCCGCTGCGGACAGTAGTTCCCAGCAGGTGGCGTCGTCGAGGATCGTCATCCCGGTGCGTGGATCCAGGCTGGCCATATTCCAGCGTAGAGCCGCAGGTCAGGAAGGCCCAGGGGCACAATGGCCCGTCTGCCCGGGACCTCTGGCTCATTACACCGCGACACGCAGCCAAGACACTTGCCATAGGAAGCGAACTGGGAGTGTGACATGGGATACGGCAAGGACGTACAGCGCGAGTTGCGGCTGCCGGCGCGAGACCTGCGCCGGACGATTCCCGAGGTGTACGAAGGCTTCGCCAAGCTGCATGATGCGGCGTTGACCGACGGGGCCCTCGAAACCAAGACCAAGGAGCTGATCGCACTGGCGATCGCGGTCAGCCAGGGATGCGACGGGTGCATCGCCTCGCACGCCCGCGGCGCGGCGCGCCAGGGCGCCACCATGCAGGAGGCTGCCGAAGCGATCGGCGTGGCAGTGCTGATGACCGGTGGGCCGGGAACGGTCCACGGACCGCGGGCGCTGGCAGCCTTCAAGGAGTTCCTCGAGGAGCAGTCGAGCCAGGTCAAGGCCGCCTAGATCAGTCCTCCCACTCGAGAGAGTCCTCGGCCACGATCTCCTTCTCGGCGGCGACGACGTTCTGCATGACCGCGACGAAGCTGTCCGGAGTCACCGAGATGGAGTCGATGCCCGCCCGGACGAGGAACCGGGCGTACTCGGGATCGTCGCTCGGCCGCTGACCGCATAGTCCGACCTTCCGGCCGACCGCATGGGCGGCGGTGATGAGCTGCCGGATGTTCTGAACCACCGCAGGGTTCGCCTCGTCGAACAGGTCACCTACGGCCGCGGAACCAGGGTCGACGCCGAGGACGAGTCGAGTCAGGTCGGTGCTCCCGATCGTCAAGCCGTCGAAGCGCTCGGCGAACTGCTCGGCCAGCAGGATGTTGGCCGGGATCTCGGCCATGAGGTGGATCTCCAGCCCGTTCACACCGCGCTCGAGACCTTCCGAGCGCATGATATCGAGCACCCGGTCGGCTTCTTCAGGCGTGCGGCAGAACGGGATCATCACCACCACATTGGTCAGCCCCATCTGCTCGCGGACGCGCCGCAGCGCGCGGCACTCGAGGGCGAACCCCTCCCGGTAGCCCTCGCTGTAGTAGCGGGACGCACCACGCCAGCCCAGCATCGGGTTCTCCTCGGCCGGCTCGAACCGGGCGCCTCCGATGAGTCGTGCGTACTCGTTCGTCTTGAAGTCGCTGGTACGGACGATGACGGGGGCGGGCCACCGGGCGGCCGCGATTCTGGCGATGCCGAAAGCGAGCTGCTCGACGAAGTACTCTGCCGGCTCGTCGTAGCCCTGGGTCAGCTCCTCGACCTGGTCACGTGCGACAGGGGCCAGCTCGTCGATGCGCAGCAGCGCCATCGGATGCACCTTGACCTGGTTGCTGACGATGAGCTCCATCCGGGCCAGCCCGACTCCGCCGGCCGGTAGCCGCCACCAGCGCAGCGCGGCCGCGGGATCGGCCAGGTCCAGCAACACCTCGGTACGGGTGCGCGGCGGCTCGGTCAGATCGACGTCGTGCTCGTCGTAATCGAGCGTTCCCCGGTAGACGTGGCCGATGTCGCCTTCGGCACAGGACACCGTCACCTGGTTGCCGTGACCGAGAGTGGCCGTTGCGGTTTCGGTGCCTACGATCGCGGTCACGCCGAGCTCGCGGGCGACCATCGCGGCGTGGGACGTCCGGCCGCCGTGGTCGGTGACGATGGCGGCCGCCCGCCTCATGACGGGCTCCCAGGCCGGGTCGGTGCGCTCTGTGACAAGGACGGCACCGTCGGTGAACCGGTCCATGTCGTTCGGGCTGTCCAGGACGCACACCCGGCCGGCAGCGATCGAATCACCGACCGCCGCGCCGCTGACCAGGCGGTCGCCGGTGCCGGTGAGCCGGAAGGCGCGCAGCCGACCGGATTGGTCGCGGGACCGTGCTGTTTCGGGCCTGGCCTCGACTATGAACAGCTTTCCGGAATGCCCGTCCTTGGCCCACTCCATGTCCATGGGGACGCCGTAATGCTCCTCCACGGCGACAGCCCACCGGGCCAGCGTGAGGATCTCGCGGTCGGTCAGCACGTAGGAGGCACGTTCGTTGTCCGAAGTCTCGACGATCCGGGTCCCGCCGCCGGCGGCGTAGATCGCCTTATGGTCCTTGCGGCCCCGGGACCTGGAGATGATCGGTGTCAAGCGGCGATCCGACAGCAGCGGCTTGAACACCGAGTACTCGTCCGGGTCGACCTGGCCGGACACCACCGTCTCGCCCAGTCCCCACGCGGCGTCGATGACGATCGTCCCGGGAAACCCCGTCTCGGTGTCGGTGGAGAACACCACACCAGCGCCGGCGAGGTCCGAGCGGACCATCGGCTGCACGCAGGCGGACAGGGCGATCTCGAGGTGGTCGTAGCCCAACGCCTCGCGGTAGTTGATCGCCCGGTCGGTGAACAGGGACGCGAAGCACCGCTCGACGGCTTGAATGAGCCGGTTCGGTCCCGAGACGTTGAGGAAGCTCTCCTGCTGCCTGGCGAGGCCGGCTTCACGCACGTCTTCGGCCGTCGCGCTGCTGCGAACGGCAACGTCCACGTTCTCGGTCAGCGTCGCGGAGCTCAGCTCGAGGTAGGCGTCGGTGATCGCCGAGACGAGCTGCGAGGGCATCTGAGCCGCCGCGAACAACGACCGGATCGCCGTACCGACCTCGGGTAGCGGCGCACCGGCTCGCAGCCGGGCGAGCTCGCTCGAGATCCGGTCACCGAGGTTGTTGGCGGCCAGGTACTCCCGATACGCCCGGGCGGTGGTGGCGAAGCCGTTCGGAACCTGAATACCGGCTGCGCCGAGGGAAGTCATCAGTTCGCCGAGCGATGCGTTCTTCCCGCCGACCGTTCCGCCGTCGGCCCGGTTGAGGTCCTTGAACCACACGATCCTCGGTTCGCTCATGCATCGAGCATCGCCCTGCCCGGCCCCGCGCCAGTAGTGCCGATGGTCCTGCCGAGAATGGTCAAGCGGCGGCCGGCTTCCGGCCGACGAAGACATCCCTGGGCATCCTGTCCTCTGTGGTGTGTTCCGTGACGACGGTCGCCTCGAAGCCCGCGTCCGAAAGCACCCGCAGCCACTCCGCACGGGCGAAAAGCCCGGTTCGGTGCCTTTCGTGCACCACCTCGACCGATCCGTCCTCAGCACGGAGGGCGAAGACGTATACAGTGTCGACCCAGGTGTCGGCTGGGTCCGGATCCCAGGTCCACTCCAGGTAGCGTGCCGCGCGCAGGCCGGTGCCGTCGTCGCTGCCACCGAGCCCACTGGTCGGCTCGAAGGTCTCCGCCGTGGAGTCCGGTACGAACACCGCGACCGCACCGGGCCGGCAGTGGACGAATGCGGTCTCGACAGCCAGGACCAGATCCGTGGTCGTGAGCATGTAGTCGATGGCGTCATGGACGAAGACGGCATCGAAGGTGCGACCGAGCCGGAGCGTGCGCATGTCGCCGCGGATGTGCTCGCATTGCGGGTTGAGCCGCCGCGACACCTCGAGCATCTGGCCCGAGCGGTCCACCAGGGTCATCGTGAATCGCTCCTTGAGGTACCTGGCGTTGTGCCCGCCGCCACTGCCGAGCTCGAGCACATCGCGGACCGGCGGCTCGCCGGACGCGAGGAGGCCGGCCGCGAACGCCGCCTCTTCCGCGTACTCGTCCGGCGGTGAGATCAACGGCCACCACGGGGCGAGGTCGGAGTAGAGGCGCGGAGTCGCAGAGCTGGACGTCACGGCTCCATCATCGCCGAATCGCGCCCTACTCAATCGCGTGGAAGCGGTTCCTGCCGGGCATCGTGCGGGCCGTGGACGCGGCTGACCCCTGCGACCGTGCGGGCCAGGATGGCCGCGACCTTCGCATCACGCTCCGAACCGTGGCCGGACAACTCGACCTGGCCGTCGGTGACAGCGGCCGTCCACCCCTGCAGACCGGCCTCGGCGAACAGCTCATGGATCTCGTCCCTGATGCGATCGTCGGTCACCGCGAGCACGCGGATCAGATCCCGCCGGCTCACGATCCCGACCACCCGCTGGCCGTGCACGACCGGGATACTCTTGACGCCGGTGTCGAGCATGAGGCGGGCGATATCCGCGGCGTCGGTGCTCTCGTGCACGGCGAGCACACCCGTCGTCATGACATCGGCGACGGTCTTCGGCGACGGCTCGACCTCTCCACCGTCCGCTCGCGCATGCGCTCGCGGGTCCCTGACCAGCTCGTTTCGTAGCAGGTCGGCCTCGCTCACGATGCCTACCAGCCGCTCGTGCTCGTCGATGACGGGCAGGGCCGTGATCTCATGCCGATCGAGCATCCGGATGGCGTCCTTGATCGACATGTCGGCCGCGGCAGTGATCGGTGGGCTGGTCATGATCTCGTGTGCTAGCACCTCGACTCCCAACAACTCTGGCTCGTCGCCATAAGTCGACCAGGTGCGATAGGCGACAGAATAGGGCCAATCGTCACAGCGCCGGTCGCTATCGGCAAGAGCCAACCGGGCCGAGCCGTCTGACATGATGGTCTTTGAGCACGATCGTCGCCTCGGGGGTTGGCATGGACCACGAAGAGCGGAGCCTGCTACCGCAGCTTCCGCTCGATGACCTGCTCGCGGAGCTGCAGGGCCGGCTGGACGCCGTCCGCACGGCGCGCGACGGTGTCCATGCGCTTCTCGACGCCGTGGTCTCGATCGGCCGCGAGCTTGAGATCGAGACGGTCCTGCGGCGGATAGTCGAAGCCGCCACGACGCTCGTCGACGCCCGGTACGGCGCGCTGGGCGTCATCGGAGAAGACGGGCAACTAGCGCAATTCGTACCCGTGGGCATCACCGAGGAAGAGATCGCCGCGATCGAGGAGTGGCCGCACGGCCGGGGAATCCTCGGTTTGCTGATCAAGGATCCGCACCCCCTCCGGCTGTCCGACATTCACGACCATCCGGAGTCGTTCGGTTTCCCGCAAGGACACCCACCGATGCGCAGCTTCCTCGGTGTCCCGATCAGGGTTCGCGATGAAGTGTTCGGCAACCTCTACCTGACCGAGAAGAGCGACGGCCGCGACTTCGACGAACAGGACGAGACGATCGTCAGCGCGCTGGCGACGGCGGCGGGTGTCGCGATCGAGAACGCCCGGTTGTACGAGGAGTCCCGCCAGCGCGAGACGTGGCTCGAGGCGTCGGCCGAACTGACCCGGATCCTGTTGTCCGGGTCTGAGCCACGCGAGGCGCTGGCCTTCGTGGCGGCACACGCCCAGCAGATGTCGGGTGCCAAGGTGGCCGCGGTGGCCGTGCCGTCCAGCGGTCTGGACTCCATGGTGGTGACAGCGCTCGCCGGCGAAGGCTACGACGAGTTGGCCGGTCTCGAGTTTCCGGTGGGCGAGACCTTGATCGGGGGAGTGTTCGCGACCGGCGAGCCGCGTGTCATCACGGACTACACCGGACGCCCGGAAGACGCACCCCTTGTGGTGAGGTTGCCCAGCGGCCCGAGGTTGCTCGTACCGCTGGGCGAGCGGGGCAGTGTGCGCGGTGTGCTCGTCGTAGCGAAGAAGCGGGGGCAATCGCCCTTCCCGTCGACCGTCATGCGGTTGCTCAGGTCTTTTGCGGGTCAGGCCGCCATCGTGCTCGAACTCGCCGACGCTCGGCGCGAGTCCGAGCGGTATGGCCTGATCGACGAGCGGGCACGGATCGCTCGCGACCTGCACGACGTGGTCATCCAGCGGCTGTTCGCGACGGCCATGACGCTCACCGGCGCGGTCCGTCTCATCGACCGCCCGGAGGCTGCCGGCCGCGTTCACTCGGCTGTCGACGATCTCGACGAGACCATCCGGCAGATCCGTTCGACGATCTTCGCGCTCCAGTCCACCGAGCACGCCGCCACCGCCGTCGGATTGCGGGCTCGGATCCTCGGCGTCGTCGACGCCGTCACCCAGCAGCTCGGGTTCACGCCCGGTGTCCGGATGGAGGGCCTGCTCGACACGGACGCCCCGGACGAGCTGAGCGACGATCTGCTGGCGGTGCTGCGGGAGGGCCTGTCCAACGTGGTCCGGCACGCAAAGGCACGCCATGTCGACGTACTCATCGAGCTGCGGGACGACAGCCTGCTGCTGCGGATCCGCGACGACGGTGTCGGCGTGCCCGAATCCGGCCGCCGCAGCGGACTGGCCAACATGGCTGAGCGGGCGGCTCGCCACGGTGGCGACTTCGATGTCCGCCAGGGAGAGGCGGGCGGCACGGTGCTGGAGTGGCGTGTTCCTGTGGTCTACTCCACCTGACCGTCGGGCCGTAGCCGCCGGCCGCTCACCTGGTACAACTCGATCTTGACGAAGTGCTCCGGATCCGTCTTCACCCACGTCCCGATGTTCAGCTTGCCGAGCCGTTCGATCTCGGCGGGGTCCTCCACCACCCGGGACCGCCCGACCGCCACGACGGACCATCCCGCTTTGGTGGCCGTGTTGAACGAATCGGCTTCGAAGGCGACGACGGCTTCGCGGGTGGCGGCTGCGAGCTTGGACCCGGCTCCCGTCCGGAACACGACGGTCTCGTCGGCGTCCAGCGCGAAGTTCACCGGAAGGATCGCGGGCAATGCCCGATCGGTGTAGACGACCCGGCCGACAGGGACGGAGGCAAGCAGATCGAGGCTCTCCTCGCGGGAGAGCACCTCCAAGCCGGCTCCATCACGTTGCACTGACCTAGCATCGCCTGTTCGGTGGCGCCCCGGGCAAGGGACTAAAGGCCTTGTTTCGCAGCCCGGCAGATCTGTCAGCCCGGCCGACTAAGGTGCCGAGGGTGCTGACGCTACGGACGCTCAACCGCACGCTTCTGCAGCGGCAGTTCCTGCTTCAGCGGACAGACCTGCCGGTTCCAGAGGTGCTGGAGCGGCTTGTCGCGGTCCAGGGGCAGGAGCCGAACTGGCCCTACGTCGGTCTGTGGGCTCGAGTTGCCGGCTTCCGCGCGGACGATCTCTGCGGCCTGCTCGAGCAGCGGCGCGTCGTGCGCGGCACAACGATCCGGGCGACGGTGCATCTTGCGCTCGCCGAAGACTTCTGCTGGCTGCGGCCGACCGTGCAACCGGTCGTCGCCCGGCTGACCCGCCATGCGTACTACGCCCGTGAGATCGACGGGCTCGATGTCCGCAAGTTGGCCGATGTCGGCCGTGAGCTGCTCGGCGACCGCACGCTCACTCGGCGCGAACTGGGCAGGTTGCTCGCCGAGCGGTTCCCCGGACGCCATCCGGGCCGGCTCGCGGGCACCGTCGAGTTGCTGGAACCACTCGTTCACGGGCCGACCAACGCGGCGTGGGGTTCGTGGCGGAGCGTGGGACCGATCAGCGTGAGCCTGGCCGAGACATCGACCGGCCGTTCCATGCACGATCCCGATCCCGAAGCGCTGGTCATCCGATATCTCGCCGGCTACGGGCCTGCCACGGTGATGGACATCCAGGCCTGGTCCGGCCTGACCAGACTCGGTCAGGTCGTAGAGCGGATGAAACCTGCCCTTCAGGTATTGCGTGCCGAGACCGGCCGCGAGTGGCTGGACCTGCCGGACGCGCCGATCGCGGACGCTGACGTCCCGGCTCCGGTGCGGTTCATGCCCGCGTTCGATAACGCGTTGCTCGGCCACAAGGACCGGACGAGAATCATCGACGAGGGCGACCGCAAACGGGTCGCCCGCGACGCGTCGGCGGGCGTTCCGGTCTTCCTTCTGGACGGGTTCGCACGGGGGACGTGGGCGGTCGAGGGCGAGCGGCTGAGCGTCACGCCCTTCCGGCCACTGTCTCCCGGCGAGACCGATGCCGTCGCGGCCGAAGCCGAGCGGCTCCGCGAGTTCGCCGGCATCGAGACCGTGGAGTTCGAGGAGGTCACGTGATGCCCACGCTCAACACCGTCGGGATCTTCGCCGCGGCAGCCGTGGTGTTCGCCGTCGTGCCCGGGCCGGCGGTGTTCTACATCGTCACGCGCGGCATGAGCCAGGGGCGCCGGGCCGGCGTGGTGTCGGCGGCGTCGATAGCGTCAGGCAATTCGGTCCACGTGGTCGCCGCGACGGTCGGGCTGTCTGCCCTGCTGGCCTCCTCTGCCGCCGCGTTCAGTGTCTTGAAGTATGCCGGCGCCGCGTACCTCATCTACCTCGGAGTGAAGGCGCTTCGGGTACGCCGGGACGCCGCGGCCGGGCCGGAGGTAGCCCCGCAGTCGCTCTGGCGGGTGTTCCGGGAAGGTTGGATCGTCGCAGTCCTGAACCCGAAGGCGGCGCTGTTCTTCCTGGCCTTCCTGCCGCAGTTCGTCGACCCGGCGCGCGGACCGGCGGCATCGCAACTGGTGGTCCTCGGCCTCCTGCTGGTCGTCATCACAGCGGCCAGCGACACCTGCTACGCATTGCTCAGCGGCAGCGCGAGCGCCTGGCTCCGCAGCCGGGCCCATCTGCTCCGGCGGGGCCGGCTGGCGACGGGCGGCGCCTACATCACGCTCGGCGTCGCCGCCGCAGTGGCCGGAGAGCGCCCGAAAGCGGGCTGAGGCTGGTGTGTCGGCGGGTCACTCAGTCCTTTCGCTCGCCGACATGGACGCTGCGCGCATCCAGCGAGAACAGATCCGGGCGGTGTCCGAGCCAGGCCGGGTCCGAGGGACCCAGCAGCCGATCCCAGGCTTCGAGATCGGCCGGATCCAGGTAGCCGGTCGGGCGTATCCGGTCGACCCAGCGCGTGAACCGGTCGATGACGTGCTCGACATCGCGCGTGCCAAGTGGGCTCGGGCGTTCGCGCAGGAACGTCCGCGTCGTGACTGCCGTGAGCCCGGCCCGGCGCAGCGCCTCGGTCCAGCCGTACGGCATCGAGGTCGAACCTGGCAGCTCTTCGCGCATGCGGGCGAACCAGCGGTCGTTGGCCGCGTCCAGCCGCTGTTCCAGGCCGGGCGCGCCGACGCCAAGGTCCCACGGCAGGTGCCGCGCCGGCAGGCCGCCCTCCGCGAGTGCGAGTCGCCCGCCCGGCGCCAGCAGGCTCGCCAGTCCGTTTATCGCCACCTGCTGGTCGCCCACGTGATGCACGGACGCGGACGCCCAGACAAGGTCCGCCGGAGCCGCCATCGCCGCGCGGACGGATTCGACACCATCGCCCAGATCTGCCTGTACGAGCGCCATCTCGGCCGGCCCGTTCGCGCCGCCGGCCGTCGCCTGGTCGCGCACCGCCGCCAGGAGTTCGGCCTGCGCGTCGACAGCCACCACCTGTCCGCCGACGTCCATGGCGGCCGCAAGCGCGAGCGTCATGCCACCACCACCGCAGCCGATATCGACCGCGACCCGGTCGGCAGGACGTAGCAACCAGCCGGCGAGCTCGTCGTACCACGGCCGGTCGTGCTGGGCCATCTCGACCAGGCCGGCGACCTTCTCGGCCCAGTGCACCACGTACGGATCGGTCCGGTCGGTCACGGCGTCCAAGCTACCCGCGCCGGTCAGAAGCAGGCGAGCGGCCGTGTCAGACTTGCCTGACGCCCGTGACAAGGAGGCAGCGTGGCGCTCGAAGCCGAGCACCGGCCGTCGGACTCGCCGTACATCGCCCGTGTCTGGCGCGGCAGGACCTCCGGTATCGAGCGCATGATGTCCGTGGCGACGCCGCATTGGGAACTCGTCGTGTGGAGTCACCGTGGCCTCGTCCACGTAGCGGCCCGTGGCCCGGAGACGGTCGCGAGCGTGGCCGACGTGCCCGACGAGTCCGATTCATTCGGTATCAGCTTCTCACTTGGCACGTCGATGCCGCATCTGCCGGTGTCGCGGCTCGTCGACACGGCCGTGGAGTGCCCACATGCGACCGCGTGCGAGTTCGTGCTCCGAGGCGAGCAGTGGTCGCTGCCGGCTTTCGACAACGCCGAGGAGTTCGTCGGCCGGCTCGTCCGCGAGCGGGTGCTCGTGCGCGATCCGCTCGTGGGTGCGGCCGTGCAGGGCGAGAGTCCGAGGGTCGGTGCGCGCTCGGTGCAGCGGCGCGTCGCCGCGGCGACCGGCCTCACGCAGAGTGCGATCCGGCAGATCGAGCGGGCCCGGCAGGCCGCGATCCTGCTGGGCGAGGGGGCCGCGGCCCTTGATGTGGTGCACCGGCTCGGTTTCTACGACCAACCACACCTGGCCAGGTCACTCAAGCGCTTCATCGGCCGCACTGCGACCCAGCTGCGGCGAAGCGATGCGGCGCAGCCGCTGTCGCTTCTGTACAAGACCGGCGCCTGATCGCCTTCTAGGGTTGCGCGTGATGCGGCACGCACTCGTGTCGCAGTCTGTCGTACAGCCACCACAGGAAGGAGAACCACAACACCATGGGCAAGATCATCTCGAACTTCTTCATCTCGCTCGACGGAGTTGTCGAGGCGCCGGACCAATGGCACTTCCCGTACTTCAACGACGAGATGGGCGCCGCCGTGAGCGCCGGCCTCGACAGCACCAAGGCGCTGCTCATGGGACGCAAGCTCTACGACGAGTGGGCCGCGTACTGGCCGGACAGCACGGATGAGCCGGTCGCAACTCACTTCAACAACATGCCGAAGTACGTGATCTCCAACTCGCTGACGAACCCGACCTGGAACAACACGACGGTGCTGCCCGGGGATGTCGACGCGATTCACCGGTTCAAGGACAGCGTCGACGGCGACATCGGCATGTCCGGCAGCGCGACCACGGTGCGTTGGCTCCTCGCTAACGGATTGCTCGACGAACTCCGCCTACTCGTGCACCCGATCGCGATCGGTGAGGGCCAGCGCCTGTTTGAGGACCCACCGACGTACAAGTTGAAGCTCACCGACAGCGCCACCTTCTCGACCGGCGTGCTCAACCTCACCTACACGCCGGCCGATTGAACCTGGCGGGGACGAGCCGGCCTGTAAGCCGGATTCTGTGCGTCCCGAAGGACCGGCGACCATCTATCTGGGACCGTCGTTGCCTACGGCCTCTAGCGGTCTACCCGGGAGCTCGGGCGGGCCGCCCTCGAACGCTCCCTGTCTGACCTTGCTCCAGGTGGGGTTTACCGAGCCGCCCGAGTCACCTCGGGCGCTGGTGGTCTCTTACACCGCCGTTTCACCCTTACCGGCCTGCCGAAGCACACCGGCGGTTTGTTTTCTGTGGCACTTTCCCGCGGGTCACCCCGGGTGGCCGTTAGCCACCACCCTGCCCTGTGGAGTCCGGACTTTCCTCGGCGGGACGCCAAGCGCCCCGACGCGGCCGCCCGGCCGGCTCGTCCGCCACCGCAAGGATACCGCTACCGGGATACGATCCCGCCATGCCGACGGCCGGCTACTCTGGTACGCCGCTGCCCCGAAAGCTGGGTATCAAAGCCGGCTCTCGGGTGTTGCTGGACGGCGCGCCGGGCGGCTTCGCCCTTGAGCCGCTTCCGGATCACACCGTGGTCCACCACCATGCCGGCGCGGGCGAGTACGACGTGATCGTCGCGTTCTGCCCGGAAGCCGCGCGGGTACACCGCCGGTTCGAACCGCTCGTCGCGCGGCTGGAGACGGCCGGCGGGTTGTGGATCGCCTGGCCGAAACGATCGAGCGGGGTGCCGACCGACCTCGACGAGAATCGGGTCCGCGACCTGGGCCTGGCCGCCGGACTGGTGGACGTCAAGGTGTGCGCTATCGACCAGACGTGGTCCGGACTACGGTTCGTTCGACGGCTCGCCGACCGCTGACGCGTACGCTGGCAGGCATGTCCGACTCGCCGGTCCTCGTCGCGGCCGCCCACGGCACCCGGGATGCCGGCGGCCGTACCATGATCGACCTGTTGCGTACCGAGGTCGCCGATCGCCGCCAGGGTCTGGACGTCGCAGAGGCATACGTCGACGAGGACGTCCAGCAACCTGGCTTGACCTCAGTCCTGGCCGACCTGCCCGAGGCCGTGGTCGTGCCGGTTCTCCTGTCTGCCGGCTACCACGTCCATGTCGATGTCACCAACGCGATCGCCGCAGCCGACCGACCCGGAGTTCGGGCCGCTAGACCGCTCGGCCCCGATCCCGTGCTGGCCGAGGTGCTCGCCGACCGGCTGACCGATGCGGGCGCGGGCGGTCACGCCGTGGTGCTGGCCGCCGCGGGCTCGTCCGACCCGCGTGCGGCGACGGACGTCGAGCGGATGGCGGAACTGCTCACGGCAAGGTTGGTCCGGCCCGTCACGGCCGCGTACGCCACGGCCAGCCGTCCCACCGTCGCCGAATCGGTCGCTGCGCTGCACGCGGCAGGGGAGCGGGTGGCCATCGCGTCCTACCTGCTAGCGCCGGGTAGCTTCCACGACCGGCTCCGTACGAGCGGCGCCGAGGTGGTGGCGGCGCCGCTGCTGCCGGATGCGCGGATCGCCGAGTTGGTGCTCCGCAGGTACGACGAGGCGCTGGCTACGGGAGGGTAAGGATCTCGGCACCGGATTCGGTGACCAGGATGGTGTGCTCGAACTGGGCCGAGCGTCGCCCGTCCTTGGTCACCACGGTCCAGCCGTCGTCCCACATCTCCCACTCGTGGGTGCCGAGGTTGAGCATCGGTTCGATGGTGAACGTCATGCCCGGCTCCATGATCGTGGTGGCCGTCGGGTCGTCGTAGTGCGGGATGACAAGACCGGAGTGGAACCAGGTGCCGATGCCGTGCCCGGTGAACTCGCGGACGACGCCGTAGCCGAACCGGCGGGAGTACGACTCGATGACACGGCCGATGACGTTGATGGCCCGCCCCGGTGCCACCGCCTTGATCCCACGGTGAAGCGCCTCCCGTGTGCGCTCGACCAGCAGTTTGGACTCCTCGTCGACGTCCCCGACGAAGTAGGTGGCGTCGGTGTCGCCGTGCACACCGCCGATGAAGGCCGTGATGTCGATGTTGACGATGTCGCCGTCCCGCAGCACCGTGGAATCCGGGATGCCGTGGCAGATGACCTCGTTCACGCTCGTGCACAGCGACTTCGGAAAGCCGCGGTACCCCAGAGTCGACGGGTAGGCACCGTGGTCGCAGAGGTATTCGTGCCCGATCCGGTCGAGTTCGTCCGTCGTGACGCCCGGCTCGATGTATTTGGCCACCTCGCCCATCGCCCTGGCAGCGAGCCGGCCCGCCACGCGCATCCGCTCGATCGTCTCCGCGTCCTTGACCTCTGAACCGGTGAACTTGGCGGGTGCTTTGCGGCCGACGTACTCGGGTCGGGAGATCGACGCGGGTACCGTTCGCATCGGAGAGATCCGGCCGGGTACGACAGAGGTCATGATGGACAAGTGTACGGATAGTTGAGGGGGTCACATGGCGGGTCCGTGGTACTGGTGCTTGGACCACCAGCGGGTCGAAGCCGGCGAAGGCTGCCCCAACGATCGGCGGCTCGGCCCGTATGAGGACCGTGAACGGGCCGAGCGCGCGCTGGAGATCGCCCGCGAGCGAACGGAGGCGTGGGACGCCGAGGACGCGGCCGAGGACGCCTGGGACGACTGACCACGGGGTTAGTCGTAGGAGTGGTCGGCCGTGGGGAAGGTGCCCTGCACGACGTCCGCAGCGAACTGGCCGGTCGCGGACAGCAGCGCACCGCGCAAGTCGGCGTAGGTCTTGACGAACCGCGGCAGGCGTCCGCCCCGCAATCCGGCCATGTCCTGCCACACCAGGACCTGCGCGTCGCAGTTCGGGCCGGCGCCGATGCCGATTGTCGGAATCCGCAGTGCCTCGGTGACCTCCCGGGCAAGGTCGGCGGTGACCATTTCCAGGACGACGGCGAACGCACCGGCGTCTTCCAGCGCCTTGGCCGCGCCGAGTACCCGGGCGGCGTCGTCGCCCCGTCCCTGCACCCGGTAGCCGCCGAGCGCGTTGACGCTCTGCGGGGTGAAACCGACATGCGCCATGACGGGAACGCCCGCGCTGACGATCTTCTCCACGGTGGGGACGACAGGTAGCCCGCCCTCGAGCTTGACGGCCTGCACCCCGGCTTCCTTCATGAACCTGATCGCCGTGGCCAGACCCTGCTCGGGCCCGAGCTGGTAGGAACCGAACGGCAGATCGCCCACGACAAGGGCCCTGGTCGTGGAGCGCACGACGGCCCGTGCCAGCGGGATGAGTTCGTCGACGGGAACCGGGATCGTGTCGGGGTAGGCGAGCACGTTGTTGCCTGCCGAGTCGCCGACCAGCAGCACGGGAATGCCGGCCTCGTCGAAGATCTCCGCGCTGTACATGTCGTACGAGGTGAGCATCGGCCAGCGCTCGCCCCTGTCCTTGGCCTGCTGCAGGTCGTGGATGGTGACCCGGCGGCTGCGCTCGCCGCCGTACAGCGGGACGGGTTCGGTGGACATCTGGTCTCCTTAGCGGTCTCGAGGCCCGTTCGTCGGGTCCCCTGACGCTGCCGATCCTGCCATCTGCTTACCATGTCCGGCGGAAAGGACGCAGGAGTCGATTGACACGCCCGCCTGCCACGGAGGTCCCGAGCTTGAGCAGTGCCAGCCCTTAACGTGGGCCTCCGACGACACCCCCCATCGTCAGCCTGAGGAGCACCGTCATGCCCCCGTCCTGGGTTCCCAACGCCGTCGCCGAAGCGATCGGCGCATTCGCCCTCTGTTTCGCAGGAATCCTGGTGATCAACAGCGGCGCCGTCGACCTCACCGGCGTTGCGCTGGCGCAAGGGCTGGTGATCGCCGTGATGGTCGCCGCGCTGGGACACGTGTCGGGGGGACACTTCAATCCAGCGGTGACCTTGGCCTTCCTGCTGGGCCGGCGCATCGATCCGGCGATGGCGACGGTCTACTGGGCCGCGCAGCTGGTCGGCGGGCTCGTGGCTGCCGTGATAGTGGCTTGGACCGTCGGCCGCGGTGCGGTGGCGACCGGCACACCGATCCTGGCCGACGATGTGAACCCGTTCGCGGGAATCGTGCTGGAGGCCATCGCGGCGTTCTTCCTGGTGCTGGTGTTCCTCGGGACCGTCGTTGACCGGCGCGCGCCCGCGACCGTGTACCCCCTGGCGATCGGCCTTACCGTCGCGGTGGGGGTCTACACGACGGGGACCTTCACCGGTGGCGCGCTCAACCCGGCCCGGGCGTTCGGTCCGGCACTCGTCGGCGCCGAATGGGGAGGCACCGTCGCCTGGCTGATCGGCCCGCTGCTCGGGGGAGTGCTGGCCTGGGCCGTCTACGACTACCTGATCGCGCCGCGGCCGGAGATCACCCGGCATGCAGCGTCGGCCGAGCAGGCCTAGACCGGCGGCAGCGGCTCCCGCCACCGGCTGGTGATCGGCACCCGTCGGTCGCGGCCGAAGTTGCGCTCGGTGACCTTCGGTCCCGGCGGGTACTGGCGTCGCTTGTACTCCGCCCCGTCGACCATCCGGATGATCCGCCGGACGAGCTCTGCGTCGTGGCCGGCCGCGACGATGTCGGCGGCGCCCCTATCCTGTTCGACGTACATGTCGAGGATCTCGTCCAGCAGCTGGTAGTCCGGCAGCGAGTCGGTGTCGAGCTGGCCGGGGCGCAGTTCGGCGCTCGGCGGCTTCTCGATGGAGCTGACCGGGATCGGTGGCGTCTCGCCGCGCTTGTCGGCGATCTGGTTACGCCACCGCGAGAGCTGCCAGACCATCGTCTTCGGGACGTCCTTCAGCGGTGCGTACCCGCCGACCGCGTCACCGTAGATGGTGGAGTAGCCGACGGCCAGCTCACTCTTGTTGCCGGTGGCGAGCACTAGATGCCCATGCTGGTTGGACAGGCCCATCAGCAGCATGCCCCTGATGCGCGCCTGCAGGTTCTCCTCGGCGACGCCGGTCAGCTCGACGTTGTCCAGGAACGCCGTGACCATGGGTGAGATCGGGATCACGCTGTACTTCAGCCCGGTCCGGTCGGCCAGGTCGCTGGCGTCGGATCGGGAGTGTTCGGTCGAGTACCTGCTCGGCATGGATACCGCGTACACGTTCTCTGGGCCGATGGCGTCGCACGCCACGACGGCCGTGAGAGCCGAGTCGATCCCGCCCGACAGGCCTAGCACAACCGAGCGGAAGTCGTTCTTGCGAACGTAGTCGCGCAACCCGGTGACCAGGCCGGCGTACACCTCCGCTTCGTCGCTGATCCGTTGCGCGATGCCGGCCTCCTGCGGCTCGTACGCCGGTAGCGGATCGGTCGAGATGGTGTGTCGGCGCACCTGGTAGCCGCCGATCTCCTCCGTGGTCGTCGAGCCGGCCGGCGGTGCGGTCGCGGTCGCATCCGGCAGGTCGAGGTCGACGACAAGGCAACCGTCCTCGAACTGCGGCGCCCGGCCCAGGACCGTACCGTCCGCCGCCACGACCACCGAATCGCCGTCGAAGACAAGCTCGTCCTGGCCGCCGACCATGGCGACGTAGGCGAGGGCGCAGCCGGCTTGGGCGGCGCGGCGCCGGCACAGGTCGAGCCGGACGTCGTCCTTGTTGAGCTCGTAGGGCGAGGCGTTGATGACCATCAGCAACCCGGCGTCGGTGGCCCGAGTCGTGGCGACCGGCCCGCCCTCCTGCCACAGGTCCTCGCAGATGGCGAATGCGATGTCGACCCCGTGCATCCGCAGCACGGAGAGGTGGTCGCCCTGGACGAAATGCCGGAACTCATCAAAAACGCCGTAATTTGGCAGGTGGTGTTTGGCCTGAGTTAGTACGATCCGCCCGCCATGCAGGACCGCGAGGGCGTTCTGTGGTGCCCCTTTGGGCCGGCCGAGCTTCTCGGTGTGGGCGATGTCCTCGTCACGGTCGAGGTATCCCACCACGACGGCGACCTCGCCGAGCCCCTCGTCGGCAAGCCGGCTCGCCAGCCGGTCCAGCGCTCGCCGGGATGCGTCGACGAAGGAGCCGCGCAGTGCAAGGTCCTCGACCGGGTAACCGGTGAGCGTCATCTCTGGGAAGGCGATCAGATGCGCGCCCCGGCCGCCCGCGTGTTTCGCGAAATGGACGATCAGCTCGAAGTTGCCCTCAATCGCTCCCACGGTCGGATTGACCTGGGCCAGGGCGATTCGGATCTGTGCCACACCCGAAAGCCTACGCGGGGCAATGATCACGTTCATCCGGCGGCTTCGTCGGGCGCGATGTCGGACACAATGGGGGTATGTCCGAGGCGGGGGGACTTGGTTCGGCGAGCATTTCGGCGCGGGAGGTCGAGGTGCTCACGGCGGTGGGCGAGCATCTGACCAACGCTGAGATCGGCGCGAAGCTCTTCATCCCTGTCCGAACCGTGGAAAGCCATATCTCGTCCCTGCTTCAGAAGCTCGGCGCCGCGGACCGCCGGGACTTGGGCGATATCGCGAGACGTCTCGACCAAGCCGGGCCGGCCGACAACTCCGCTCCGTCGGCACTGCCGTCACCGCTGACGTCGTTCGTGGGCAGGGTGGCAGAGCAGGCCGCCCTCGTCGAGGCGATCGGCCATCACCGGCAGGTGACGGCGATCGGTGCCGGTGGCGTCGGCAAGACGCGGCTGGCCTTGGCCGTGGGCGCGCAGGTCGCCGACGACTTCGCCGATGGCGTTCGGTTTGTCGATCTCGTCCCGGTGACGGTCCCGACCATGGTGGGCGCCGCCGTGGCCGCCGCGTTGGGGATCGGGGATCAGCGTGGGCGGTCGATCGAGGACGCCGTGGCCACGTCGATCGGTGACGGTGACATGCTCCTCGTACTGGACAACTGCGAGCACGTCGTCGACGCCGTGGTGCCGTTCGTCGAGCGGCTGCTGCGGGAATGTCCTCGGCTGACGGTCCTGGCGACGAGCAGAGCGCGGTTCATGGCGCCGTTCGAGTGGATCTTCACGGTGCCGCCGCTGTCACTTCCCAACTCGGCCGGAGAGTCGGACGCGGTCGCGCTGTTCCTCGACCGCTCCAGGGCGGTGGGCTGGCGTGAGATAGTCGAGACCGACCTCCGACGGGTAGAACAGATATGCCGCGCACTCGACGGTTTGGCGCTGTCCATCGAGTTGGCCGTCGCCCGGCTTCCGTCGCTGGGGCTGGACGGGCTCGTGACGGCACTCGCAGACCACTTGCAGGTGCTCGCCGGCCGCCGGGAGGCCACCGGCCGGCACCGGTCGGTTCGCGCGGTGCTGGACTGGAGTTACGCGTTGTTGACCCCGGCAGAGCAGACGCTGCTGCGGCGGGTGGCGGTTTTCGCGGCTCCGTTCACCGCCGGCGCCGCCGCCGATGTCGCCGGGTTCGCACCGCTGGAGGCGTCGGATGTCGCCGGTGGTCTCGCCCGCCTCACGGAGCAGAGCCTGCTTGTCGGCACCCCTACGGCTGCCGGCATGCGATATCGGGCGCTGGAGACGATCCGCCAGTACGGAATCGCCGAACTCGCCTCGGTCGGTGAACTCGACCAGACGCGGTCCAGGCACCTGGCGTGGTGCCAGTCCATCGCGTCGGAACTCGGCTCAGATGACCGTGGTGATCGCGGAAGCTGGCGGGGCCGCTTCGATGAGATCGCCGACGATGTACGCGCCGCGCTTGCCTGGAGCTCGACCCGGCCGGAGTTGCGTGAGCAGGCGTACGTACTGGCCGGAAGTCTGGCGGTGCTGGCGTTCACCCGCGGGCTCGTCGGCGAGGCGCAGCAGTGCCACGAGCGGGCCGCAGACCTCGGGCCGACATCGATCGCCCGCGCAACGGCCCTGCGCCTTGCATACGGCGCGGCCGCGGGACGTCTGGACGGCGACGCCGCGCTGCGGCTTCGCCTGGTGGCCGCGGAGACCGCCCTCGGCGAGGGCGATTCGGCCGGGGCCGCCTACGACTTCGCTCAGGCCGCCCTTGTCATGTGCCGTAACCCGGGGTCGCTGTCCACGCCGCGCAGTCCCGACGAAGCGGACGAGTTGATCTCCCGTGCCCGCGATCTCGCCGGGGACGACGCGGCGGCCGGCGCAGCCGTCCTGACTGCCGAAGCGTTCCGGGCTGATGCCATGGAGTCCCACGAGTCGACGGCACCGGTCGCCGAGCGAGCCGTGGAACTCGCCCGCGAGGCCGGCGATCGGTTGGCCGAGAGCGCCGCGCTCGATGCGCTCACCGCGGTGCGGGCGGGTCTCGGCGACGTGGTCGGTGCCGCCGAGGCCGCGGCCCGGCGCGCGCAGGTGCTGGCTCCCGTACGGCTCGACGTGGTGACGATCGCCGAGCATGTCGACATGCTCGATCTGGTGACCGAGACGAGCGTCTGCGCCGGCGACCTGCGTACCGCGCGGCGGGCCGCGAAGCGAATAGCCGACCTCGGCGTGGCCGAAGAACTCCACCTGGTCGTGGCTCGACTGCTCGTCGTCAACGCCGTCGAGGGGCGGGTAAGAGACGCGCTCGCCGTGGGCGAGCTCTTCCGGGAGAGCTGGGAGCGTTCGGGCCGGCCGCGGGCCACCAACCTGGGCATGGCGGTCTGCGCGGCCGCCATGGCGTGCGGTCTCGCAGGGGACGAGCACGGCCGGCAGAACTGGCTGAGGATGCTCGATCAGCTGGGGGTCGAGCCGTCTCGCCTGGCCGGATATGGCGCGACTTTCGACGCGATCGTTCTGCTGCACCGCCACCGGCCCGGCTCAGCCCTCGAGCGGCTGGCGGTCGAGCCCGAGTCGCTCCGCCACTGGGTCAACGGCATGTGGGTGCAGTGGTATTCGGCCCTCAAAGCCGAAGCCGCTGTCTTGGATGAAGACTCACGAGCCGGGGAGTTCCTTACGAAGGCGGCCGGCCGTGCCGCGGGCAATCCGATCGCCACGGCGATCGTCGCCCGCGCCGAAGCCCTGTCTCACGGCGACCAGGACGGTGTCCGTGCCGTCGCCGCGGCCTTCGAGGGGGCCGGATGCCCCTACCAGGCGGCCCGCACCCTGGTGCTGGTCGGCGGGGACGACGCGGCCCGCGGGGCGGACGCTCTTGCGGATCTGGGAGCCCACTAGGTGAGGGCTTAACACCGCCGTAACCGAAAGCCTGCAACACTCGGTGCGTGGATAAGCAGCAAGAGTTCGTGCTCCGCACCCTCGAGGAGCGAGACATCCGGTTCGTTAGGCTGTGGTTCACCGACGTGCTCGGTTACCTCAAGTCCGTCGCGGTGGCTCCGGCTGAACTTGAATCAGCGTTCGCCGAAGGCATCGGGTTCGACGGCTCGGCCATCGAGGGCTTCGCTCGGGTGTACGAGGCAGACATGCTCGCCAAACCCGACCCCACGACGTTCCAGGTGCTGCCGTGGCGTGGCGAGAGCAACGGCACGGCCCGGATGTTCTGCGACATCCTGATGCCCGACGGGTCCCCGTCCTTTGCCGATCCGAGGTACGTGCTCAAGCGAACGCTCAGCAGGGCGGCCGAGAAGGGATTCACGTTCTACACCCACCCGGAGATCGAGTTCTTCCTGTTCAAGGACCGTCCGGAGCCTGGCCAGCAGCCGCAGCCGGTCGATGCGAGCGGGTTCTTCGACCACACGCCGCACAGCATCGCTCACGACTTCCGCCGCGACGCCATCACGATGCTCGAGGAGATGGGCATCTCGGTGGAGTTCAGCCACCACGAGGGGGCTCCCGGGCAGCAGGAGATCGACCTGCGGTACGCGGACGCGCTGACCACCGCCGACAACATCATGACGTTCCGCGTCGTGATCAAGGAGGTCGCGCTGACGCAGGGCCTCTACGCGACGTTCATGCCCAAGCCGTTCACCGAGTGGCCGGGCTCGGGGATGCACACGCACCTGTCCCTGTTCGAGGGCGATACCAACGTCTTCCACGAGGCGGGCGCGCAGTACCAGCTGTCGAAGACCGGGCGGTCGTTCATCGCCGGGCTGCTTCGGCATGCACCCGAGATCACGGCCATCACCTGCCAGTGGGTCAACTCGTTCAAGCGCCTGATGGGCGGGGGAGAGGCGCCGGCCTACGTCTGCTGGGGCCACAACAACAGGTCCGCGCTCGTGCGGGTGCCGATGTACAAGCCGGGCAAGGGTCAGTCGACGCGCGCGGAGTACCGCGCACTGGACGCGGCCAGCAACCCGTACCTGGCGCTCGCCGTCATGCTGGCGGCCGGCATGAAGGGCATCGAGGAGGGGTATGAGCTGCCACCCGGCGCCGAGGACGACGTCTGGGCGCTCACCGAGTTGGAGCGCTCCGCGCTCGGCATCGATCCGCTGCCGTCGTCACTGGCCGAGGCGATCCGGGTGATGGAGCGTTCGGAGCTGGTCGCGGGAACCCTCGGCGAGCACGTGTTCGAGTTCTTCCTGCGGAACAAGCGGGCAGAGTGGGACGACTACCGCCGCCAGGTGAGCGCGTACGAACGCGACCGCATGCTGCCCGTCCTCTAGCCCGCGCCGATCATGCAGAAGTGGGACGAGCGACGGCGTGTCGTAGTCATCGAGCACGAGCCGGGCTGCCCGCTGGACCGGTTCGCCGGCTGGCTGACCGGGGTGACCGCCGAGGTCGTGCGCCCGTACGCAGGCGACGGTGTGCCGGATCAGGTGCGGCACGGGCTCATCGTCCTGGGCGGCCAGATGTCCGCCTACGACGACACCACCGCGCCGTGGTTGCCCGCCGTGCGCCGCCTGCTGGCCCGATCGGTCGGTGAGGGCGTCCCCACCCTAGGGATTTGCCTCGGCGCGCAGTTGCTCGCCGCAGCGTGCGGGGGACGGGTCGACGTCGCAGCCGCGCCCGGCCGGGAATCCGGTGTGGTCGACGTGCGGTGGCGGCCCGAAGCCGCCTTCGACCCGCTGGTGGCCGGGTTGGACGACCCGTTCCCGGGACCGAGCATGCATGCCGACGCGGTGGCGGCGTTGCCTCCTGGCTCGACGTGGCTCGCGTCCAGCGCGATGTATCCGCACCAGGTGTTCCGGGTCGGCGTCGCGGCATGGGGAGTGCAGTTCCACCCCGAGGTGAGCTTGACGACGTTCGAAGGCTGGGCCGGCGAACATCCGGACGTAGACACGCCGGCCGTGACCGCCGTGTTCGCCCGGCGGGATGCCGAGGTGGCCGCAGCCGGTCGGCGGCTCGCGCAGCGCTTTGCCGGGCTGGTCGCGGCCGCCGAGGTGCGGAACGTCTGATGCGCCGACGGTCGCAGGTCGTGGGCGTCGTCGCAGTCGGCGGCGTGATGGGGGCAGAGGCGCGCTACGGGGTCGACCTGCTGGTGCCCAGCGGGGGCGGCATTCCCTGGGGGACGCTGCTGGTCAACGTCTCCGGCTGCCTGGTCATCGGAGTACTGATGGTCGTGCTCCTCGAGCTCACCGCGCAGCACCGGCTGCTGCGGCCGTTCCTGGGCATCGGCGTGCTCGGCGGGTTCACGACGTTCTCGGCCTACGCCGTCGAGATCCAGGCACTGCTGGACGACGCCCGGGTGATCCTTGCGCTGGCGTATCTCGCCGCCTCGCCGGTGCTGGCCATTGCGTCCTGCTGGGCTGGTGCGGCACTGGCCCGTACTGTCATCAATCATCGGCGAGGAGGACATCGATGACGATGACCGGCCCGGCCCGCAGACTGACCATCATCGTGGGCGAGGACGACACTTGGCATGGCAAGCCGCTGTACACCGAGATCGTCCATCGAGCGCACGCCGCAGGCATGGCCGGCGCCAGCGTGTTCCGCGGTATCGAGGGGTACGGAGCGTCCAACCACATCCACACCACCCGCATCCTGAGCCTGTCCGACGACCTTCCGGTGTCAGTGGTCATCGTCGACCGCGCCGAACGGATCGACGGATTCCTGCCGCTGCTCTCCGAGCTGTCCGTGGAAGGGCTGATCATGGTCGAGGACGTCGAGGTCCTGCACTACGCGGGGCGAAGCGGCACGTGACCGTCCTGTACATCGCGCTCGGCGCCGCCGCGGGGGCTCCGTTGCGCTTTCTCACCGATATCGTGATCCAGCGCCGCCACGACAGCGTGTTCCCGTGGGGCACGCTGGCCGTGAACGTGGTCGGTTCGTTCCTGTTCGGCGCGATCGTGGCCCTCGCTGCGGAAGGAGAGCTCGGTGCCGGCACGGTCGCGGGACTGGGTGTCGGATTCTCCGGAGCGCTGACCACCTACAGCACGTTCGCGTACGAGACTCTGCGCCTCATCGACGGCGGTGCGCGCTTGTTCGCCCTGGCCAACGTCGGCCTCAGCGTGGCCGCCGGGCTGGGCGCCGCGTCCGTCGGGTGGACGCTCGGTTCGGCCGTGGCGTGATCCGTTAGGTTCAGAGCGTGGTCGAACGCGGGGCGCGCACATCCAGCACGGTGGCGTGGCTCGCCCGCGCGGGGTTCGCCGACGCCGCGGCCGCAGCCCGCGAGCTCGAGCGGCCCGATCTGCGTGAGCTCGCCGGCGACGAGGAGTTCCTCCGGTCCGTCAGTCATGCCGCCGACCCCGATCTGGCCCTCAACACCGTCGCCCGGTTGCTCCACGTGGCGCCGGACGCCAGCGCGCTATCGAACGCACTTGCTGAGGACGATGAGTTCCGCGCGCGGCTGCTGGCCGTGGCCGGATTCAGTACCGCGCTCGGCGACCACCTCGTCCGGCATCCCGAGCAGTGGCACGACCTGCGACGCCAGGACCTGACCGATCGTCCGGACCAGGCGCAGGTTCGCGCTGCGCTCGGGCAGGCGACCACTGCGGACGAACTACGAATCGAGTACCGGCGCTGGTTGCTGCAGCTGGCCGCCCTCGACCTGACCGACGTGCTGGACATGGCTCCGGTATCGGCCGAGTTGGCCGTCCTGGCCGCCGCGACCCTGGACGCGGCGCTGGAGATGGCCGCTCGGGACCTGCCGGCAGAAGCCGAGCCCTGCCGGCTGGCGGTCATCGGGATGGGCAAGACCGGGGGAGCCGAGCTCAACTACGTCTCCGACGTGGACGTCATCTTCGTGGCTGAACCTGTGGCCGGTGGCAATGAACCCGCCGCGTTGAAGACGGCGACGACCCTCGCCACCGCAATGATGCGGTTGTGCTCGGAGTACACCGCCGAGGGAACGATTTGGCCGGTGGACGCGGCCCTGCGTCCCGAGGGTAAGGCCGGCCCGCTCGTCCGGACGGTTGCGAGCCACACCGCGTACTACCGGACGTGGGCCAGCACGTGGGAGTTCCAGGCTCTGCTGAAGGCGCGTTACGTGGCCGGTGACCGCGCGCTCGCCGACGAGTACCTGTCCGCCGTCGGGCCACTCGTGTGGCGGGCCGCGGACCGGGAGGGATTCGTCGAGGATGTTCGGGCCATGCGGCGCCGGGTCACCGAGCAGGTGCGACCGGCGGAAGCCGATCGGCAGCTCAAGCTCGGCCGCGGTGGCCTCCGAGACGTCGAATTCGCGGTCCAGCTGCTCCAGCTCGTGCACGGTCGCGCGGACGAGTCGTTGCGGTCGCCGAACACCCTTGACGCGCTCGAAGCGTTGATCGCCGGCGGGTACGTCGGCCGGGCCGATGGCGCCGTGCTGGACGAGGCTTACCGGTTTCTTCGCACCCTCGAGCACCGGATCCAGCTGCGGCGGTTGCGCCGGACGCATGTGATGCCTGCCCAGGAGGACCAGCTTCGCCGCCTCGCCCGCGCGCTGGGGATGCGCCACGCGGACGAGCTGACCTCCACCTGGCGCCGTCATGCCATGGAGGTACGCCGGCTGCACGAGAAGCTCTTCTACCGGCCGCTGCTCAGCGCCGTGGCCCGGTTGCCGGGTGAGGAGGCCCGGCTGACCCCAGAGGCCGCCCGGCAGCGGTTCGAAGCCCTCGGTTACCTGGATCCGGCCGGCGCGTTGCGCCACCTCGAGGCGCTGACCCGCGGAGTGTCGCGCCGTGCCGCCATCCAGCGCACGCTGCTGCCGGTGCTGCTGGGCTGGTTCGCCGACGGCCCGGAGCCGGACGCTGGGCTGGCCGGTTTTCGCAAGGTCAGCGATGCCCTTGGGGACACGCACTGGTACCTGCGGCTGTTGCGGGACGAGCGGGCCGCCGCCGAGCGGATGGCGCGAGTTCTCTCGTCCGGCCGCTACGCCACCGAACTGCTGCTCCGGGCGCCCGAGGCGGTGAAGATCTTCGGTGATGATGCCGAACTCGTCCCGCGCCCGCGCGAGCCGCTGGAAGCCGAGGCGTCGGCCGGCGTTCCCCGGCATGACGACCCGATCGCCGCCATCGGCGGGGTACGCGCCATGCGGCGGCGTGAGCTGTTCCGGATCGCGACAGCCGACCTGGTCGGGCGGCTGTCGACGCAAGCCGTCGGCGACGCATTGACCACCGTTGCCGAGGCGACGCTCGCCGGTGCTCTCGAGACGGCCGTTCGGGCCGTAGAGGACGACCGCGGCGAACCGCTCGGCACCCGCCTGAGCGTCATCGCCATGGGGCGTCTCGGCGGCCGCGAGATGGGGTACGCCTCGGATGCCGACGTGCTCTTCGTCCACGACCCGCTGGACGGCACCGACGACCAGCGGGCCGCCGAGTCAGCACTCGCCGTCGCCAACGAGATGCGCCGGCTGCTGTCCGCGCCGTCCCCGGAACCTGCCCTCGAGATCGACCCGAATCTGCGGCCCGAAGGCCGGCAGGGGCCACTCGTACGGACGCTGGCCTCGTACGCCGCCTACTACGCCCGGTGGGCGGAGGTGTGGGAGCGGCAGGCCCTGCTGCGTGCCGCGCCATGCTGCGGCGACCCGCTGCTCGCCGAACGCTTCATGGAGCTGATCGACCCGTTGCGTTGGCCGCGCGCCGGCCTGACCGAAGCGCAGGTGCGGGAGATTCGCCGAATCAAGGCGCGCGTCGAGTCCGAGCGGCTACCGAGAGGGGCCGACAGGTCTATGCACCTGAAGTTGGGGCCCGGCGGGTTGGCCGACGTGGAGTGGACGGCGCAGCTGATCCAGCTTCGGCACGGCCATGCTGTGCCGGAGCTCCGGACCACGCAGACCAGGCGGGCTCTCGACGCGGCCGTGGACGCTGAGTTGCTGGCTCCGGCCGACCGTGACGTTCTCGTCGAGGCGTGGAGCATGGCAAGCTCGGTCAGGAACGCACTCGTGCTGGTCAGCGGCCGGCAGTCGGATGTGCTGCCGACGGACGTCAGTACTCTGGCGGCGTTGTCGCGAGTGGTCGGCTACGGCCCAGGGGCGGTGGCGACATTCCTCGACGACTACCGCCGGAGGGCACGGCGGGCCCGCACCGTGGTCGAACGGATCTTCTTCCAAACGTAACCGCGCGCCCTTGACCAGACGTCGCCTTGGGGACAAACTGGGGCAGGACGCCGTGAGAAGCCGGTGGTAGTGGTCGAAGAGCAGACCGATAGTGTGCCTGGTCATGATGCTTGCCTAGGTGGGGACCAACTCTAAGACCCAGGAGCATCATGATCGTATCGCTGGATGTTGTGGACGCCATGATCGGGCGCCCTGCGGAGGGCATTCCGGTCACACTTCGGCGCGACGGGGACGACAAGGAGATCAAGCTGCGCTCCCAGCTCACGGACCTCTCCGGTCGGGTGACCTGGCCGGAGCCGGGGGAACGGCGCGGCAAGTACCGGCTCGAAGTCGAACTGGACCGGTACTACGGAAGCCTGGGTGTTACGCCGTTCCAGTCGAGTGTGCACATGGACTTCCGGGTCTTCCACCCGGACGAGATCGTCAGCCTCCTGTTGATCATCTCTCCGACATCGAACGTCACGTGCCGGCTGACGACAGACAACGGCTCGTGAGAGCCCAGGAGTCTCCTCCAACTCGAGGCCGGCATTGACCGACCTCGACTTTCGGCTGCTCGGGCCGCTCGGCGTGCTGGTGAGCGGCGAGCCGCGGCATGTCGGAGGGCCACGGCAGCAGATCGTCCTGACGACTTTGCTGCTGGAAGCAAACCGGGTCGTTCCACTCGAGCGGCTCATAGAGGCTGTATGGGGAGAGGATCCGCCCGCAACTGCACGGGCACAGATCCAGATGGCCGTGTGGCAGCTGCGCAGGCGGTTCGCTGAATGGACCGACGACGAGCTGATCGTGAGTTACCCGGCCGGTTATGCGATCGAGGTGCCGGCCTCGTCGATGGACATGCTGCGGTTCGACCAGGCCGTGGCGGCGGGCCGGGAGGCCGTCCGGCGAGGAGACGTTGCGGCAGCCGTGAAGATGTTGCGGGATGCGCTCGAGATGTGGCGAGGCTCGGCCGCAGCCGGAGTGCACAGCCGCGTGGTGGAGGCGGCCGTGCTACGGCTTGACGAGCAGCGGTTGGGCGTCCTCGAGGAATGCCTGGACCTCGAGCTGCGGCTCGGACGGCACCACGAGGTGATCGGTGAGCTGAAGGAACTGGTCAGAGCACACCCACTCAGAGAGGGGATGCATGCGCACCTGATGCTCGCGCTGTATCGCGCCGGTCGACAGGCGGAGGCGCTGACCGCGTACCGCGAAGCTCACCGCGTGCTGACCGAGGAGTACGGGCTGGATCCGGGTGAGCAACTCGCCGCCCTCGAACGGGCGATCCTTACCAATGACCCCGCTCTGAACAAGTCCGACGCCGCGAGCGTCATGCATCCGGTTCCCCGGCAGCTGCCCGCCGCGGTATCGGACTTCGTGGGACGGGACGAGATCGCAGGTGAACTCTGCGACCGTTTGACGGACGCCTCGGGTGCACGCGGTCAAAGCGTTGAAGTGATCATCATCAGCGGTGCTGGGGGCGTCGGCAAGACGGCACTGGCACTGCATGTGGCACATCAGGTCCGCGAGTCGTTTCCCGATGGGCAGCTCTACGCCCGCCTGCGCGGTGTCGATGGGCGTCCGGTACGTCCGAAACAGGTGCTCGAAGAGTTCTTGCGGTCGCTTGGAGTCAGCCCGACCGCGTTGCCGGAGGGGCTCGGTGAGTTGGCGGCCGAGTACCGCAGCAGGCTGTCCGGATCGCGGATCCTTGTCGTACTCGACGATGTCGTGACGATCGACCAGATCGAGCCCCTCGTGCCCGGCGAAGCGGGATGTGCGGTGATCGCGACAAGCAGGCGGGCACTGGCAGGTGTGCCTGGCGCGCGGCGGATCGAGCTCGATGTGTTGGACCTCGAAGCGAGCCTGACGCTGCTGTCACGGGTAATCGGAGCCGACCGCGTCCACTCCGAACCGCACGCCGCGCAGCGCCTGGCGGAGGCGTGTGCCCGACTGCCGCTGGCGCTGCGGATCGCTGCGTCGAAGCTGTCAGTGCGTCCGCACTGGACGATCGACCGGATGCTGGACAGGCTGAGTGATGAACAGCGACTGCTGGACGAGTTGGCCCTCGAGGGCGTAGGCGTCCGGGCCAGTATCGCGTTCTCGTACCGGGAACTGTCCAAACCGGCGCAGCGCCTGCTGCTGCTGTCGAGCATGCTCGGTGCCACCGACTTCTCCGAGTGGGTGGCCGCCCCGCTGCTGGAGACCGACGTCGACGCCGGCGCCGACACCCTGCAAGAGCTCAGTGAGGCATCACTCGTCGTGATCGAGGCCACGGTCGGCGGGCAGCCGCGGTACCGCCTTCACGAGCTGGTGCGGATCTTCGCCCAGGAGATGCTCGCCCGCGAAGTGCCGCTCGAAGAGCGAGTCGAGGCTCAGACTCGGTTGCTGCGAGCCTGGTTGTTCATGGCCAGGGAGGCCCATTCGCGCTCGTACGGCGGTGACTACAGTGTCTTGCACGCCGACTGCGATCTGTGGCCGCTTCCGGATTGGGTCGTAGTCGACATCATGAGCAAGCCCATGGACTGGTTCGCTGCCGAAAGGGCCAACCTGGTGACAGCAGTTGAGCTGGCGGCTCAGCTTGACCAGCCGGACCTTTGCTGGGATTTGGCCATCACCTCGGCCACGCTATTCGAGGCGAGGGGTTATACCGACTCTTGGGCGCAAACTCATTCGATCGCACTCGAAGCCTGCCGCGCTGCCGGCAATCGACACGGCGAGGCGGCCATGTGGTACTCAAGCGGAGAGTTGGCTCTGTTCGAAGATCGGCACTCCGACGCCGAGGCTGACTACGCAGCCGCGCTCGAATACTTCGACGAGAACGGCGATATCCATGGCCGTGGCCTTACCCTCCGGAGCCTCGCGCTCATAGATCGGATCCAAGGTCGCCTGGATGCGGCGGTGAGGCGGTACAACGACGCGTTGCGGGATCTGCGAGCGGTTGGAGACCGGATTGGCGAAGTTCACGTCCTCGAGGGCATGGCACAAGTGCACCTGGACCGCGGGGAGCTTGACACCGCGGGACGCCGACTCAGCGAGGCGCTCGACATTTGCCTGGCGATCGGCGCAACTCGTCCGGAGGCCCAAGTGCGGCATCGCCTGGGATACCTCTATTTAGCGCAGGAGCGCTATTCCGAAGCGGAGCACGAGTTCAGCGCGGTGCGTTCGGCAACGGCAATGATCGGTGACCCAGTGGGAACGACCTATGCCCAACTGGGAATGGGGCTGGTTCACCTCGCACGGGACGAGTGGGCGAGCGCGGAGAACGCTCTGCGTGACGCCAAAGCAGTGGCTGAAAGCTCTGGAGACCGACTTAGCCTCGGGCGGGTGTTGCTCGCACAGGCGGAGGTGGCGATCCAAGCGGGAGATCTCGCAGTAACAGCTGAGCTGGTCGACGAAGCCCGCTCCGTTTTCAGCGATGCGAAGGCAGCCTTGTGGTTGGAGCGCACGGATCAACTCCAGAATCGGTTGCGGGCTGCGGAACAGCGGGCGGGGCGAACGATACGCCGGATAGTGGATCGAGAGTGAACGGATAGTCGGTAGCTGAAATCTGTCACGAGATCGGGCATCCGCGACCTGGAAGGATCAGCTATGACCCCCAACCGGCGCAGTACAGCGCTGGCGGCGTTCATCGTCGCGGCAGTTATCGGGTTGGCAGGAGCCGGAACTGCATCGGCCACCCACGAGTGGGACAGCGTGACGGACACCCACAAGTGGGACAACGTTACTGAGACCCACAAGTGGGACTGACCAGCTGATCTAGCCACCGCAGACTCAGGTGCCTTGCCCGCCACGGGCGGGGTGGGCAAGGCACCTGGACACTCGAGGATCTTCCGGAGCCTCCCCAGGGGGACACCGGTGGCGCCGTCTCACCCGGCGGCGCCACCGTGCTGTCCCCTTTCGTGTGTCAAGAGCTTCACAGTGTCGGCGGCCAGCGCGCGTAACGCGGGCACTTCAAAACGGCGGATCGTCCGGCTGCTCGATATCACCAATCGGTTGGCCGTCCTCATTCGACCGATCATCGTCCGGTGGGGGATCGGCGCTGGACTCGTCGACGGGCTGGCCGGCGACGGGGCCGACGATCTCGGGATCCACGTGATAGGTCAGCCCGGCCGGCGTGTTGATCACGAACTCGCCGGGTGATGGCTGCCGGACTCCGAATCCGTGGTGGGTCTTGTCGTAGTGATGTCGATCATGGAATGCGCCCAGGTTGGCGTGCGACGTCGGACCGCCGGTCCCGTCCGGCTTGAACGGGACGGTGTGGTCGAGTTCGCATGCTTCGGCAGTCCAGATGCAGGTCGGGAACCGGCATGTCACGTCCCTCGCGATCACGTGCTCGGCCAGATGCCTTGGTGGGGCATATTTCGTCGTGCCGTAGTCGAGCACGGCGCCGGTGGTCGGGTCGGTCAGCACCCGCCGCCACGTGGCTTCGGCCGCTATCCGGCGCGCGACCACAGGATGGATCAAGCCATATCCGTGTAGCACCCCAGGTTCGTCATCGATGCCGATCAGTGTGGTGAACGGCACCGTGAGATTCAATGTCGCCGCTCGGCCGTGCCGGCTGCCGAGCCGTTGGGCGGCGTTCGCGCAACCCTCAGCGCAGCAGCCCAGGTGGCCCAGATGCAGCGCCGTCCACGCGACCCCGGCGAGCACGTCGAACCGAAGGGTCTCCAGCGACTCACCAGCATCGGGGTGTGCGGGCCCGCCACCTGCTGTGCCGGTTGCGGAGTCGGTCGTGGCTCTGGCCGCGGCGTCTCGCCGGGCTCGAGCAGCGGCGTCGACCGCGGTGAACAGCGCAGCCAGGTCTTCGATCGGCCCGAGCAACTGCATCTGAGCCATGCCGTCAGGTAGAACGAACGGCTTGTCGATCCGTCTGGTGGCGCGCGCGTTTCGCCTGCGTTGCTCAGCGTGCTCGGGGGCGCGGCGCAGCACCTCTCGCTTGACGTACGTCCGCAACGCCGGGCCGGTCTTGCGGTCGGCGACCCGTAACGCAGCCTGTTCTACGGCGGCCCGCTGCTCGGGCTGATCCGCCAGTGGTTCGGTTTCGTCACAGATGACGCGCGCCTGGTAGGCGTCGATCCTGCCCTCGTGGAGCGCGTCGAGCGTTGCGGGCAGCTCCCTAGCCAGTGCCTGGGCTTCGCGGACGCGCGCGTCGGCATATGCCGGTGTCCAGGACAGCGCCAGTGACACTTCAGAAGACGCGGCCTTCACCGCATCGTGCTCGTGCTGGCCACTGCACCTCGCGTACTCCGGCCTTGAGGCGAGCTCCGCCAGCGCTTCGGACATCAACGCCTCGTGATGCGCGATGAGCCGGGAGTGTGCTTGGGCCACCTCCACGACCGCGCCGGTCGGTAGATTACGTAGCGACTCTCGGGTCAGTTCGTAGGCTAGGTCGGGACCAGGCTGCAAGGTGCGCCACGCGGCGGATCGCCGCCATTCGAAGTAGCCCTCGTCCTCGGCGACGACTCGGGCATCGACATGCGGAAAGAGCGGTTCGCCACTGGAGGAGATCATCGCCTCGAGTCGCTGCGCCACCGCCACCGGGTCGGCCACCAGCGGCTCACCGTCCGGACCGAGCAGTCCACGACGCGGTTCCGGGGCGACCCACAGGCCGAGCCCATCGGCGTTGTCGATGCCGAGTACTGCGCCGCCGGTTGGAGCTGCCATGTACGTAGCCTAGTCGAACATATGTTCGAGTCGCAAGTGGTGTCAGAGCATTTCTGGGTGATGCCTGCGAGCGCGAGCGGTGGTGATGAGGTACACGACGAGCAATGCGCCCGACAACGTGATCAGAGCCGGCCCCAGCGCGCCCGTGCCGACGCGTTGGAGGAGGACTCCGACAGCCCCGGGAAGCACGGCGCCGCCAAGGCCGGCGGCACCCATCTGGACTCCGACGGTTCGATCGGCGTGATGGGCTCCGACGCGTTCTGCGGTCGTCAGCGTGAGGAGGGGAAACACCGGGGCGGCGGCGAATCCGATGACGAGAAGACCGGTGACAGCGACCCCGCCGGGGGCCGGAACTGCGACGAGCATCGCACCGGCCACAATGGCCGCCAGGCTGACCTGCAACACGCGGTGGCTGCCCAGTCGCTCGGCGACGATTCCCTGTATCACGCGACCGACGAAGAGGCTGGCCCAGTAGGCGGACACGCATACCCCGGCCAGCGTGCTGCCTAGGCCACGGCTCTGGGTGAGGAACAGGTACGCCCACAGGCCTACCGAGATCTCGACAGCGACATAGAGCGCGAAGGCCACCGCGCCGTACCACACCGCTGGATTCGCGAGCGTTTGCCGGATCGGGATGTTCGGTGGCGCCGGCACCTCGGCGCCGACGACTGGTCGGTGTGCCGCCCAGCCGCGCGCGGTGAGCGCGAACGTCACTGCGAGCAGGGCTTGAGCGGCCGCGACGATTCCGTACCCCCAACGCCAGGACGCGTTGGCGGCGAGAACGGTGGTCATGACGAGCGGCCCGATCGCCATGCCGACTCCGAAGAATGCGTGCATCCAGTTCATATGCCGGGGCCCGAATGCAGCCGCGGCGTACGCATTGAGTCCAGAGTCGATGGCGCCTGAGCCGATGCCGACAAGCAGCGCCAGGCCGACGAGAACGGCGAGGACCGGTGCACCGGCATAGCCTGCGAGGCTCAGCGCCACCAGTGCCGTGCTGCCCGCGAGCAACCGCCCGATGCCGAGTCGCGCCAAGCTGAAGCCGGCCACCACGCTGGAGGTCACGTAGCCGACGGTGCCCGCGATGAGCAGCAATCCGACAGCGTCGAGGGGCACTTTCAGGTCCGCACTGACCGAAGGCCAGCCGACACCCAGGAGGCTGTCGGGTAGTCCGAGGCTGATGAACGCGAGGTAGGCGAGAAGCAGTGATACCCGGGTCACGGTCGTCATGCCGACCGTGCCGTGCGAATGGGCTCCGGTCGAGGATCACGGGATGAGGGCTGTCGTCTGCGGGTCCCTTCGATGGATGCCTTGATCCTCATGACGGACTTGGCGTCGGGCACGTACAAACCATAGTCGTACGACTGCGGACCTCTCGCCGACCAGACGATGCCCCTGCCTTCGTCGCCGGGCCGGCCCGTCACTGCGGACAGTCGGGCCGGGCTTAGGCCGGCTAGTGCTCGAAGCGGATCGTCATCTCGACGCTCACCTCGTCGCCGGCCGATATGCCCTGTGGCCGGCGCACGGCGTCCTTGAGTGGCAGGAGGAAGCCGCCGTCCTTGGGAAACAGCGACGTCTCGAAGGTGATGTCGCCGATGCGTGCCTCGACCGGGATCACGCCCCAGCCGTAGGTGGCCATCGCGGCGACCTCGCTGATGTCGGCAGCCTCCTCGGCAGGAACCGGGACGAAGTAGTACGGCGACGGCCCACGCCACTCGACGACCCTGCCGGCGAACTCGAGATCCACGAGGACAGTCTGATCCGCCGGCGACGGAAGGTGAAACCGAGGGACGTCCGGAGGTGGGCCGAGGGCCCCGGCTCGGGCGTGAACCGGGGCCCTCGGCAAGCGTGTGCTCAGATGTCGTAGTAGAGCTCGAACTCGTGGGGGTGCGGCCGGAACTGGATCGGTAGCACCTCGTTCTCACGCTTCCACTCGATCCAGGTTTCGATCAGGTCCTGGGTGAACACACCGCCCGCGAGCAGGAACTCGTGGTCGGCCTCGAGCGCGGTCAGCACCTCGGGCAGGGACGTCGGAACCTGCTGAACCTGTGCGTGCTCCTCCGGCGGCAGCTCGTACAGGTCCTTGTCGATCGGCTCCGGCGGCTCGATCTTGTTCTGGATGCCGTCCAGGCCGGCCATCAGCATGGCCGAGAACGCGATGTACGGGTTGCACGACGGGTCCGGAATCCGGAACTCGATGCGCTTTGCCTTCGGGTTGGTTCCGGTGATCGGGATCCGCACGCAGGCCGAGCGGTTCCGCTGGCTGTAAACCAGGTTGATCGGCGCCTCGAAGCCCGGCACCAGCCGGTGGTACGAGTTGACGGTCGGGTTGGTGAACGCCAGCAGCGCGGGCGCATGCTTGAGCAGGCCGCCGATGTACCAGCGCGCGGTGTCCGACAGCCCGGCGTAACCAAGCTCGTCGTAGAACAGCGGCTGGCCGTCCTTCCAGATGCTCTGGTGGCAGTGCATTCCCGAGCCGTTGTCGCCGAAGATCGGCTTGGGCATGAAGGTGACCGTGCGGCCGTTCGCGCGCGCCGTGTTCTTGACGACGTACTTGTACTTCATCAGGTTGTCGGCCTGCGTGAGCAGCGTGTCGAACCTGATGTCGATCTCAGCCTGGCCGGCCGTGCCGACCTCGTGGTGCTGCATCTCGACCTCGATGCCGGATGTCACAAGGTTCTTCAGCATCTCCGAGCGCAGGTCGGTCAGGTGGTCCATCGGTGGGACCGGGAAGTAGCCCTGCTTGTACCGCGGCTTGTAACCGAGGTTGCCGCCCTCTTCGGCCCGGCCGGTGTTCCAGGCTGCTTCTACCGAGTCGATGTAGTAGTAGCCGGACCTCTGGTTGGTCTCGAACCGGACGTCGTCGAAGATGTAGAACTCCGCCTCCGGGCCGAAGTACGCGGTGTCGCCGATGCCGGTGCTCTTCAGGTAGGCCTCTGCCTTGGCGGCGATGTTGCGCGGGTCGCGGGAGTACGGCTCGTCGGTGAACGGGTCGACGATGAAGAAGTTGATGACCAGCGTCTTGTGCTGGCGGAAGATGTCGAGGTAGGCGCTCGTCGGGTCGGGGATGAGCTTCATGTCCGATTCGTGAATCGCCTGGAAACCCCGGATCGACGATCCGTCGAACATCAGCCCTTCGGCGAGGGTGTCAGCATTGAACGTCCCTGCCGGAACGGTGAAGTGCTGCATGATGCCCGGAAGGTCACAGAATCGGACGTCGATGAACTCGACACCCTCGTCCTTGACGAACTTCAGCAGCTCGTCGCCGTTGGTGAACATTCAGCCTCCTAGGCCCGGTGGTGCCGAGCGGTCCGGTGATGCTTCTCGCTTGCAAGGACCGTAAGAGTGGGCGGTTTCTCGGCTGTGTCCCGAGTGTTTCGCTCGTGTTACGTCACCGCAGTGCAGGTTTCACCTCGTTGACACAGTAGCCTGACGCGGTGACCAGCGGCGACAGAATGCACAACACGACAAGCCGGCACGACCTGCCGGCCGAGGGGCCTGGCTCCCCGGCCGGGTGGGGACGGCGGTTCGTCGCGCTGCTCGTCGATTGGGCGATCGGCAACGCCATCGCCTTCATCTTCGCCGGCCCGGCCGTTTGGGACCGGGAACGCGGGCTGGTATGGCTGCCGCTGCTGTGCTGGTTCGCGCTGGTGTGGCTATTCACTTCGTTCACCGGCGCCAGCCTGGGACAGTGGCTGCTGCGGCTGCGGGTCATCCGACTTGACCGCAGGCGGGTCGGGCCGTGGATCGGGCTGGTGCGGACGGCGTTGATCGCATTGGTGATCCCGCCGCTGATCTTCACTCCCGACCGCCGTGGCCTGCACGACCTGATCGCCGGTACGGCGTGCGTGAACGGGCCTCGGTTGTCGGCCTGAAACGATCTCCACGGGGTGGGCCGCCCCCAGAATGATCTCTACGGGTGGGCGGCCCAGTAGGCGTGTCGGTGCGCTACCACCCGCACGCGCCTGGTACGGCACCCACAGGCATGCTGAACGTGATCGACCGGCAGCTCAGCGCTGTTGGGGTAGGCCGCCGCGGGGCACCCGCAGGCCCTTGGGCAGCGGGCCCTTGGGCATCGGGACAGGCTGCGTGCCAAGTGCCCGCAGGCGCGAGCGCAACTCGGTGATCTCGGCGCCGCGAAGCTGCCGCGGCAGCTTGCGGACCTGCCGGGCCAGCTTCGGCAGGGGGATTTCGTCCTCGCCGCGCCCGACGATCAACTCGTGGATCGGTGTCTCGGGGGAGACCCGGGCGTGCCGGCGCTTCTCCTGGTTGAGCAGGTTGGCCAAGCGCTGGTGCGACGTTCCCTCGGCGACGAGCACGATGCCCGGCTTGCCGACGGCGCGGTGGACGACGTCCTGGTGTTTGTTGGTGGCGACCACCGGTGTGGTGTCCCAGCCGCGCCGCAGCGTCCCGAGGGCGGCCATGGCGGCACCCGGCTGACCCTCGATCTGGGCGTAGGCGGCGCGCTCGGCCCGGCGCCCGAAGATCAGCGCACCGACCAGCAGGGCCATCGGCAGGCCCATCACCGGGTACAGGATGCGCCGGTCGAGGATGAAGCCGAGGGCGACGAACACGCCGAGCGTCACGAGGATCGCGGCCAGGGTGACCCAACCGATCCAGCGGTCGCTCCGTCTGGCCATCCGGTAGGTGCTTTTGATCTGAGCGATGCGGCCGGGCTTCTTCTCGGCAGACTCCTGCGCGTCCTTGCGTGCCATGCCGGACAGGTTAGTTGCCCGCCCCCGTGCTGCCGAAATCGCCGCGCTCGGTCAGCACGAGTGGGCCGTCCTCGGTGATGGCCACGGTGTGCTCGCTGTGCGCCCCGCGCGAACCGTCGACGCTGCGCAGGGTCCAACCATCGCGGTCGGTGAAGATCGCCTGCGAGCCGGCCAGCAGCCACGGCTCGATCGCGATGACAAGCCCCGCGCGCAGCGGCAGGCCGCGGCCGGGACGGCCGTCGTTGGACACCGGAGGGTCGCCGTGCATCGTGCGACCCACGCCGTGGCCGCCGAACTGGGTGTTGGGCTCGTAACCGGCGGCCCGCGCCACGTCCCCGACGGCGGCCGAGATGTCGCCCATCCGATTTCCGACGACGGCCATCTTGACGGCCGCGGCCAGCGCATTCTCGGTCACCTCGATGAGCCGCAGATCCTCGTCGCCGGGTGTTCCCACGACCAGGCTGACCGCGCTGTCGGCCACCCAGCCGTCGACCGATGCGGCGAAGTCGATCGAGAGCAGGTCACCGTCGCGGAGCCGGTAGTCGTACGGGCGGCCGTGCAGGACCGCGTCGTTGACCGAGGTGCACAGGACCTTCCCGAACGGGTAGGCGCCGAACGTGGGGTGATAGTCGACGTAGCATGAGGACGCGCCGTCCTCGTTGATCATGTCGTGGGCGAGCGCATCGAGGTCGAGCAGGTTCACCCCGACATCGGCGGCCTCGGCGACGGCGGTGAGCACACCGGCCACGAACTGTCCGGCCGGCCGCATCGCCTCGATCTCGGCCGGCGTGCGGAGCTCGATCACTGGACGGCTGCCGCGGCGGCGCGCGCCTCCGTCGCCTGCCGGTACAGGCGCCCGGCGCGGTACGACGAGCGCACCAGCGGGCCGGACATGACGCCGGCGAAGCCGATCTGCTCGGCCTGCTCGCGAAGCTCGACGAACTCCTCGGGCTTGACCCAGCGCTCCACTGGGTGGTGCCGCGGGGACGGCCGCAGGTACTGCGTGATGGTGATCAGATCGCAGCCGGCCGAGTGCAGGTCGACAAGGGCCTGGGAGATCTCCTCGCGGGTCTCGCCCATGCCGAGGATAAGGTTCGACTTGGTGATCATCCCGGCGTTGCGGCCCATCGTGAGCACCTCGAGCGAGCGTTCGTAGCTGAACGCGGGCCGGATTCGGCGGAAGATCCGCGGCACCGTCTCGACGTTGTGCGCGAACACCTCGGGTTTGGCGTCGAAGACCTGCCGGAGCAGCTCGGCCCGGCCGGAGAAATCGGGGGTGAGGATCTCGACCCCGGTACCGGGGTTCAACGCATGGATAGCCCGGACGGTTTCGGCGTACAGCCAGGCGCCCTCGTCGTCCAGATCGTCCCGGGTGACGCCGGTGACCGTGGCGTACCGCAGGCCCATCGCCTGCACGGACTCGGCCACCCGGCGCGGCTCGTCGCGGTCCAGCGGATCGGGTTTGCCGGTGTCGATCAGGCAGAAGTCGCATCGCCTGGTGCAGTGGTCGCCACCGATGAGGAAGGTCGCCTCGCGGTCTTCCCAGCACTCGAAGATGTTCGGGCAGCCGGCCTCCTGACAGACCGTGTGCAAGCCCTCGCGTTTCACCAGGGACTGAAGCTCGCGGTATTCAGGCCCCATCCGGGCGGTGGTCTTGATCCAGGACGGCTTCTTCTCGATCGGCGTCTGGCTGTTGCGCGCTTCGAGGCGCAGCAGTCGACGACCTTCCGGTGCGACGCTCACGCAACCAGACTACGTTCCGCGACGAGGATGGTGGGCAGGTGGCGTTCGATCAAGGGTGAGACCTCGGCCACACCGACCTTCCGGCCCAGTTCGGCCGTCAGTGACGTGACGCCGGCGTCGGCGATACCGCACGGGACGATCGCTGCGTACCAGTCCAGGTCCGGGTCGCAGTTGAGGGCGAAACCGTGCATCGTCACGCCTTGGGCCACCCGGATCCCGATGGCCGCCACCTTGCGGGCCGGACCCCTCTCGTCGGCCGCGACCCACACACCGCTGCGACCCTCGATGCGCCGGGTCTCGAGGCCCAACTCTGCGCAGGTGTCGATGAGCATCTGCTCGACTCTCCGCACGTACGCGACGACGTCGACCGGATCGCGCAGTTTGACGATCGGGTAGCCGACGAGCTGTCCGGGCCCGTGCCAGGTGATCTTGCCGCCGCGGTCGACGTCGATGGTCGGGGCGCCGACGCCGGGCAGCGGACGCTCGTGTGGCTCGGTGCGCTTGCCGGCGGTGTAGACGGGTTCGTGCTGCAACAGCATGACGGTGTCGCCGATCTCACCCGCGGTACGCCGGCCGTGCAGGCGCCGCTGCTCGTCCCAGCCATCCCGGTACGGAACGAACCCGTCGTACCGGATCACCTGGAGCGGACTCATGCCGTCCAGCGTATGCCAGCCCGGACCGAAACCGTCGGGCACCGTGCGGGTACGGGGCCGCGTTTGCAACGATACGCACGTGGACTCTCCCTTCGTGCCGGGCTACGTGCTCGATCAGCGGCTCGGCGACGGCAGTCACGGTTCGGTCTGGGTGGCCCGCGAGGAGAGCTCAGGGCAGGTCGTCGCGGTCAAGCTGCTGGCGATCCCGTCGCCACAGCAGCGGGCGCAGGCGCAGCACGAGGCGCTCGCGCTCACTACCGTCGATCATCCGCACCTCCTGCCCGTGTACGGCGTGATCGAGATCGACGGCGGCTTGGCCCTTGTGCTGGCCTATGCGGACGGCGGCAACCTCGCCGACCTGATCGCGGCGCGGCAGGTGCTGGACCCGGGCGAGGTCGTCACCATATGCGCGCCGCTCGCCGATGCGTTGTCAGAACTCCACCGTCGTGGCGTCGTCCACGGCGAAGTGCTGCCGGCCAACGTGCTCTTCAGTGCCGACGGCCGGCCGATGCTGTCCGATCTGGGAGTCGTCCGGCTCACCGGGCAGGCGCCGCTACGGGCGCCTGGGCTCACTGCTCCGGAAGTGGAAGCCGGTCACTGGCCGGTCCCGGCCTCCGACGTATACGGGATGGCCGCGACGGCGGTGCTCGCCCTGACCGGGTACCCGCCCGGTCGGCCCCTCACCCTGCCCGGCATCGCGCCGGCCACCCATGGAGCGCTGGCACAGGCCCTGCATGCCGAACCCGAGCGCCGGTTGGACGCCGCGTCGCTGTCCAACGCGATGTTCGCGCTGGCCGACCCCGCACCGGTGGGCCTCATCGCGAACACCGGGGAGTTCACCGAGATCGCGTCGGCAGGCGACGCCGAGGAGGAAGCCGCCACGGCGGGGCGCCACGGTGGGCGCAGGACACGCAAGCGCGATCGTCCCACACCGTCACCCGCGGCCGAGCCCGAACCACCTGCCGAGGAGCGCCGCCGGCCGCGCAGCCGCAAGGACGTCCTGCTCGTCGGGCTGGCGCTGCTCGTGGCGTTACCGGTGGTCGGGTTGGGTGCGTACGCCGCGTGGAACCAACTGCGCGGGGAGGACGTCAGCATGCTGCCGGGTGCCGGCCGGGTGACATCCCCGGACGGCACCGAGGAGCCGCAGGACTTGTGCGGCGGGCTTCAGCCGGCACCGACGGAGGAACCGCCGCCGGTGACGGACTGGACGCCGGTGGTGGAAGGGCTGTTCACCCTGCGGGCCACGGCGTTCACCGAGCTGGATCCGGAGGTGCTGTGTGACCTCTTCGCGCCGTCCAGCCAGCATCTGGCCGCCGACTACGAGCTGATCCAGGACTACCAGGAGGCGGGCGTGCGCCCGAGCGGGCTGCGCTTCGAGGTCGTCGACGTCGAGCTTCTCTCCGATGAGGGTGAGCTGCCGGTCGTCCTCGAGATAACCGACCGGATCACGGCCTATGACCTGGTCGATGAGGAAGGTGAGGTGCAGGAGCGGATCGAGGGCGTCCCCGAGGGCACCTGGCGAGCCGAGTTGGTCGTCGCCGCGGACGCGTCCGGTTACCGGTTCAGCTGATCTCTCAATGGAGTCCGGCCGAGACGATCGACGGGGGGTCCGGGTGGTCGAAGCTGAAGCCCGATTCGAGTAGCCGGCGTGGCACTGCCCGGTAACTCGCCAGCAGTTCCTCGGCGAACTCGCCGTAGCGGGCGCGGAGTGCAAACGACGGCACCGGCAGCAGCGTCGGCCGGCGCAGCGTATGGGCCAGGACGCGGGCAAACTCCGCGTTCGTCACGGGCGCCGGTGCGGTTACGTTGTACGGCCCGGTGCACCCGGGCATCTCCATGAGAAACCGCAGCGCCTTGACCGCGTCGACCAGCGAGATCGTGCTCCAGTACTGGTCGCCACCGCCGAGTGGCCCGCCGAGGCCCGCCCGGAACCACGGCAGCATGCGCGCCAGCGCGCCTCCTCTGCGCGACATGACCATGCCGAGCCGCGCGTGACACACCGCGATGTCGGCGGAGGTCGCGGGCTCGGCCGCAGCCTCCCACTCAGCACATACCCAGGCCAGGAAACTGGAGCCGGGCAGTTCGTCCTCGTCGAGGAACTCGCGACCGTGGTGCAGCCCGTAGAAGACGATCCCTGACGCGGAGACCAGCACCCGGGGCGGATGATCGAGTTTGGCCAGTGCCGTCGCGAGGACGTGCGTGGCGTTGGTGCGGCTGGCCAGGATGGTCTTCTTGTACGACGACGTCCAGCGGCGCGCGCCGACGGGCGCGCCGGCCAGGTTCACCGCAGCGTCGACGCCGTCGAGGTCTTTGATGTCGATGAGACCCCGCGACGGGTTCCAGCCGACCTCGTCCGGGGCCGCCGGCTCGCGGCGCACGAGCCGGACGACCTCGTGTCCGTCGGCGACGAGCGACCCGCGCAGTGCGGCGCCGACAAGTCCGCTGGAACCCGTGATCGCAACGCGCATGCCCGCCATAGTGCCCGAGTTCAGCCGGCGAGATCGGCTTCGAACTGCCCGGCTTCGAGTCGTTGCTTGACGGCGGTGAGGAACCGGGCCGCGTCGGCACCGTCGATCAGCCGGTGGTCATAGCTGAGCGCGAGGTACATCATGTGCCTGATCGCGATCGTCTCACCGAGGTCGGTGTTGACCACGACTGGGCGCTTGACCACGGCCCCGGTACCCAGGATCGCCACCTGCGGCTGGAAGAAGATCGGCGTATCGAACAGCGCACCCCTGCTGCCGGTGTTGGTGAGGGTGAACGTCCCGCCCGACACCTCGTCCGGCTTGAGCTTGTTGTCGCGGGTGCGCTGAGCGAGATCCGCGATGCGCTTGGCGAGGCCTGCGATATTGAGGTCGCCGGCGTTGTGGATCACCGGCACCATCAGGCCGCGGTCGGTGTCGACCGCCAATGCGAGGTTCTCGGTGTCGTGGTAGGTGACCTCGCCGGCGTCCACGTCGATGGTGGCGTTCAGCTTCGGATGCGCCTTGAGCGCCTCGATGGAAGCCTTGGCGAAGAACGGCAGGAACGAGAGCTTGACGCCTTCGCGCTGTTCGAACGACCGCTTGGTCCGTTCGCGCAGCATGGCGATCGCCGTGACGTCGACCTCCACCACCGTGGTCAGCTGTGCGGTGTTCTGCAGCGACTCGTGCACCCGCTGGGCGATGATCTTGCGAATGCGGCTGAGCTTCTCGGTCTTGCCGCGCAGCGGGCTCGGCTCGACCGCCGGTGCGGCGGACGTGGATGCGGCCGCGGGTTCGGCGGCAGGCTCGGCCGCGGCGGGTGCGGGCTGCTTGGCGGCCTCCGCGGCGGCGAGGACGTCCTGCTTGCGGATCCGGCCGCCCACGCCGGTGCCGGTGATCGTGGACAGGTCCACGCTGTGCTCGGCGGCGAGCTTGCGGACCAGCGGCGTCACGTACGGTGCACCGTCGCCCTTCGGTGGTGCGGGCTTGGCCGCAGGTGCCCGCGGCGGCTCGGGGCGTTCCTCGGCCCCGGCCTTGGCCTCGGTCTTGGTGCCCGGCTTGGTGTCCGCCTTGGTCTCGGCCTTCTCCATTGACTGTGCCTCGGCGGCGGCGCGTTGCTGCGCCTCTTCCTCGAGCGGTGTCTCCGCCTGGGCCGGCTCCGGCTCGGCCTCGGGCTCCGGCTTGGCCTCGGGTTCGGACTGTTCAGCGGCTGCCGGTGCGGCCCCTGCTGCTCCGATGACGGCCAGCTCCGCGCCGACCTCGACCGTCTCGTCCTCGGCGACCTTGATGTCAACAAGGGTGCCGGCCACCGGCGAGGGGATCTCGGTGTCGACCTTGTCGGTGGAGATCTCCAGCAGCGGTTCGTCGACCTCGACCGTATCGCCCACCTGCTTGAGCCAACGGGTGACGGTGCCCTCCGTGACACTCTCACCGAGAGCGGGCAGGGTCACCGGTGTGCCGTCGCCGGACGGCGGCGCGGCCTGCTCGGCCGCTTGCGGGGCGGGCTCGGGTTCCTCAGAAGGCTGCTCGGCTTCCTGCTTCGGCTCGGGTTCCGGCTGGGGTTCGGCTTCCTGCTCGGGTTCCGGCTGAGGCTCGGGCTCCTGCTCGGACTGCGGTTCCTCGGAGGCCTGCTCCGGCTCAGCCTGCTTCTGCTCACCCAGGAGTGGTTCGTCGCCCTCGGCCGGCGCTTCTTGCTCGCCGGAGGGGGCCGCCTCGCCGCCCGCCTCGGACGCGTCACCGATAACGGCGAGTTCGGCGCCGACCTCGACTGTCTCGTCCTCCTGTACCTTGATCTCGAGCAGGACACCGGAGACCGGTGACGGGATCTCGGTGTCGACCTTGTCGGTGGAGATCTCCAGCAGCGGCTCGTCGGTTTGTACCTCCTCACCGGGCTGCTTGAGCCAACGAGTCACTGTCCCCTCGGTGACGCTCTCACCGAGTGCGGGCAGTGTGACGGAGGTCGCCATCGTCGTCGTCCTTTCGAAATCCTTCGAGGATCAGAGCCTACTGAAGCATGCCACTCAGCCGTGGACGTGGAGGGGCTTGCCGGCGAGGGCAAGGTGGGCTTCGCCGAGCGCCTCGCTCTGGGTCGGGTGGGCGTGGATGAGCTGGGCCACATCGTCGGGTAGCGCTTCCCAGTTGTAGATCAGCTGGGCCTCGCCGACAAGCTCCCCGACGCGGGCGCCGACCATGTGCAGGCCTAGCACCCGGTCGCCCTTGAGCCGGACGACCTTGACGAAGCCCTGGGTCTTGAGGATCTGGCTCCTGCCGTTGCCGGCCAGGTCGTACCTCGTCGACTCGACGTCGTCCGTCCCGTACTTCTCGCGGGCCGCCGCCTCGGTCAGCCCGACCGAGGCGACCTCTGGGTCGGAGTACGTGACACGCGGGATGCCCAGGTCGTCGAAGGGCACCGGGTCGAGCCCGCCGATGTGCTCGGCGACGAAGATCCCCTGCTGGAAGCCGCGATGGGCGAGTTGCAGGCCCGGAACTATGTCGCCGACCGCGTAGACGTTGGGCAGGTTGGTGCGCAGCCGGTCGTCCGTGGGGACGAAACCACGGTCGAGCTTGACGCCGGCTTCCTCGTACCCCAGGCCCTCGGTCACCGCACCGCGACCCACCGCGACGAGCATGAGTTCGGCCTCGAGCGCATCGCCGCCCTCGAGCGTGACGCGAACGCCGGATTCGGTCTTCTCGACCCCCTTGAACGGCGCGCCGGTCTTGAACTCGATGCCGCGCCGCCGGAACGCCCGTTCGACCATCTTCGACACGTCCTCGTCCTCGCCCGGCACGAGCCGGGGGAGCGCCTCGACGATCGACACTTCCGCTCCGAAGGAGCGCCAGACGCTGGCGAACTCCACGCCGATGACCCCGCCGCCGAGGACGACGACGGACGATGGCACCCGATCGAGCGTCAACGCCTCGTAGCTGGAGATCACCCGTTCGCCATCCAGCTCGAGCCCGGGCAGGGTCTTGGCGTACGAGCCGGTGGCCAGCACCACGTGCCGACCTTCGTACCGGGTGCCGTCCACCTCGACCGCGTTCGGGGCCACGAGCCGTCCCGCACCCTCGACGAGGGTGATCTTGCGCGCCTTGATCAACCCTTGCAGGCCCTTGTAGGCGCGCGCCACCACGCCGTCCTTGTACGAGTTCAGACCTGGGACATCGATACCGTCCAGACTGGCCCGGACGCCGACCTGGGCCGATTCGCGGGCGGCGTCGGCCACCTCTGCGGCGTGCAGCAACGCCTTGGTCGGGATGCAGCCGTAATGCAGGCAGGTGCCGCCGACCTTGTCCTTCTCGATCAGCGCCACCGACATACCCAGTTCTGCCGCCCGCAGTGCGCACGCGTAGCCGCCGCTGCCACCGCCAAGAACGACGATGTCGAAACTGGTGGACCCTTCAGCGTTGTTCGCCACGGGAGTCTCGCTCCTTGGTCTCGGATCGGATGGGGCCGGATAGGCCTCGCGTACCGTATCTTTCCACTCTCATCCTGCCTGCGGCCGGACGGCCCGGGTGGCACATTGCTCTTGCTCGTTACGTATCTTGGTCGCGGAGGTTGTAATGCGGTTGTTCAGCAGGCGGAGGGCCAAAGGTGCCGACGGGAGCCTGGATCGGGCGGCGGACAACGCGGACACTGCGCACCTGAAGGAGTTCGCTCGCAGCAGACAAGGTGTCGAGGCATACGTCGAACCCGCGACGACGATGACCTCCACCACGATGGTCCTCGTCGCGCATGACGGCGAATGGACGCGGCGGCGGGTGCGGGACCCCAAGGCGGCCGAGGAACTTGCCCGCAAGCTCGAGATTCCCGTGTACGACGCGCAGGTCGTGGGCTACCCGCCGCGGATGAGGGCATGGAACCGGCGCAAACGGGGTGAATCACCCTCTTGAGCTGTGATCAACGGAAGATCCGTCCCGGATAGCCGGGACGGATCTTCCTTCGATCAAGGCCGGGCCTGGACCAATACGCACAGGCAGGTGACGCATCCCTCGAGCTTCTCGAACTCGCTGATGTCGACGACGACCGGCCGGTAGCCGCGCGAGACCAGCCAATCCGCCGTACCCGGCGCGGACGCGGCGATCATGACGTCCTCTCCACCCAGCGGCACCAGATGGCAGCCCGCCTCTTCGGATACGGCACGAACGGGCGGCAACACGGTCGTGTCGATGAGGTTCGGCAACGCGACGAGCTCGCCGTCGGGCAGCGCGGTTACGGCTGATTTCAGGTGCAGAATCTGGCCGAGGGGCACCGCGACGACGTCCCGACCCGTCGGTGCCAGGTGCTCGCGCAACTGAGCCACGCCGACGCGGTTCGTCCGGCCGCCGACGCCGACGTAGACAGTGCGTCCCACCTGTAGGACGTCCCCGCCCTCGAGGGCGCCGGGTGGTTCGATCCGCGCGATGTCCATGCCGAGCTCGCGCACGGTGATCTCGGTGCCGGCGACCTCGCCGACACGGGATTCGGCGCCCGGGTGGGTCAGGACCGCCAGGCCGTCGCAGACCACCACGGTGTCCTCGACGAACACCGAGTCAGGGTGGTCGTCGGCAGGGGGCACGTCGACGACCGTCCAGCCCACCTCGGCGAGAGCGGAGCGGTATTCGTCGTGCTGGTACGTGGCCAGCGCGATGTCGACCGGGCTGCGGTCGATGTGAGTGACGATGCCCTCGGCGAGCCGCGTGCTGGGCCGTCGCACGAGCGCGACGCCGCGCGTCACGGCAGGATGCCCGCCTCGACGTCCTGCGCGATCTGGACGAGGGTTCGCACGGCCGCGCCGGTTCCGCCCTTGGGGGTGTACCCGTACGGCGAGCCTTCGTTGAATGCGGGTCCGGCGATGTCGAGGTGGGCCCACTTGATGTCGTCGCCGACGAACTCCTTGAGGAACACCCCGGCGGACAACGCGCCACCCCAGCGCTCGCCGATGTTGGCGATGTCCGCGACCGCGGAGTCGAGCTTCTCCCGCAGTTCACCGGGCAGCGGCAGCGGCCACATCGCGTCGCCGGCCCGCTCGGACGTCTCGTGCAGCCTGGTCAGCAGGTCATCGTCGTTCGCCATGATGCCCGATACCCGCGTGCCGAGAGCCACGACGCAGGCTCCGGTCAGCGTCGCGACGTCGACGATGAGGTCAGGCTCGTCCTCGCCGGCCCGGACCAGCGCGTCGGCCATCACGAGCCGGCCCTCGGCGTCTGTGTTGAGGACCTCGACGGTCTTGCCGCCATAGATGGTGAGTACGTCAGACGGCCGCTGGGCGCTTCCGGACGGCATGTTCTCGGCAAGCGCACCGTACGCGGTGACGGCCACCTTGGGCGCCAGCTTCGCGATCGCGACGACGGCCGCGAGCACGGCCGCGGCTCCGGCCATGTCGCACTTCATGGTCACCATCGCGTCGTTCGGCTTGAGAGAAAGGCCGCCGGAATCGAAGGTGATGCCCTTTCCTACGAAGGCGATGTGCTTGCCGGCCCGCGCCGGCCGGTAGCTGATCCTGACCAGGCGCGGCGGGCGGGCCGAGCCTTGCCCTACGCCGAGGATGCCGCCGTAGCCGCCCTTGGCGAGAGCCTTGTCGTCAAGGACCTCGACGTCCACCTTGACGCCCTTGGCGTACTGGACGGCGGCGGCCGCGAACTCTGCCGGCGGCAGGTCTCGAGGCGGCGTGTTGACCCAGTCACGGGCCCTGTTGACGGCGTCGGAAACGATCTCGGCCCGGTCGACCGCCGTCTTGGCGGACTTGGCCTTGACGCCGGGTCCGACGATGGTGGCCGATGCCAGCGGTGCCTTGTTGTCGCCGTTGGTCTTGTACTCATCGAAGGTGTAGGCGCCGAGCAGCGCCCCTTCGGCGACGGCCGCGGCCCGGTCCGGTTCGTCGGCCGGAAGCGAGAACGCGGCCGATTCGGTGCCCTTCAGCGCGCGGGCCGCCGTGCCGGCGGCGCGCCGGATGGCCTCGAGCGTCGGGCCACCGTCCCCGACGGATCCGACCCCCACCGCGACGACGACCGCGGCCTTGGTGGCGCCGCCGGTCGGCAGTTTGGTGACTTCGTCCGCCTTGCCCGTGGCACCGAGCTGCTCGAGCGTCCTGGTCAGCGAGCCACCGAGTGCCGAATCCACGGGTTCGGCGCCGGGGAGCAGACTCGGGGCGCCGTTGCCGTTGGAGATGCCGATGACGAGAGCGTCGACCTTGAGTCCGGTCGGATCGGCGGAGGACAGGGTGAGGGTGGTCACGACTCTCCTTGGGAACTTGGGACGGGGGTGGGTGTCCCGCGCGATGTTACGCACACCAGCTCATCGGCCGGATGCCCAGGGTATGGGGTGAATGGCCATGGTACGGGCCGTGCCTGGTCCGGCCGCGTACGCCGAGGGTTAATGTGGCCTGCTGTGACCGACGCTCTTCGCCGTAGCCCGCTTCATGAGCGGCATGAAGCCCTGGGAGCCAAGCTCGCCGAGTTCAGCGGCTGGCAGATGCCACTGCAGTACGCCGGAGTCAGGGCCGAACACGCCGCCGTCCGCGAGCGTGTCGGCGTGTTCGACGTCAGCCACCTGGGCAAGGCCACCGTGACAGGTCGCGGCGCGCGCGCCTTTGTCGATTCGTGCCTGACGAACTCACTGGACAAGATCGAGCCCGGCAAGGCCCAGTACACGATGTGCTGCGACGAGTCCGGGGGAGTCGTCGACGACCTGATCGTGTACGTGCGGTCGGACGATGACCTGCTGCTCATCCCCAACGCGGCCAACAACGCCGAGGTGGTCCGGCGGCTAGCCGCCGCGGCGCCGGACGGCGTGCGGGTCGGCAATGCTCACGAGGACTTCGCCATCATCGCCGTTCAGGGTCCGAGCAGTGACGAGGCGCTCGCGGCGATCGGACTGCCGGTCCATCACGACTACATGTCGTTCACCGAAGCGGACATCGGGTCGGTGCGGCTCACCGTGTGCCGCACGGGCTACACCGGCGAGCGGGGTTGCGAGCTGGTGATTCCGTCTCCTGCCGCCGGTACGGTGTGGGACGCGCTGCTGGCCTCGGGTGAACCGTTCGGTATCGCGCCGTGCGGGCTCGCGGCGCGCGACACCCTCCGCACCGAGATGGGGTACCCACTGCACGGGCAGGACCTCTCGCTGGACATCACACCGAACCAGGCGCGGGCCGGCTGGGCGGTGGGCTGGAACAAACCCGCATTCTGGGGACGGGATGCGCTGCTCGCGGAGAAGCAGGCCGGTCCGAGGCGGCGGCTGCGCGGCCTGGTGGCTACCGGGCGGGGCATTCCCCGGCCGGGCATGGCGGTTCGCATCGACGGCGTCGACGCCGGTGTGGTCACGTCGGGGACGTTCTCGCCGACGTTGCGCAGAGGGATCGCGCTGGCGCTGCTGCCACCCGATGTCGACGACGGCACCGCCGTCGAGGTGGATGTGCGTGGACGGGCAGAACCCTTCGAGGTGGTCAAGCCCCCGTTCGTCAGTCCGTCGACCCGCTAGGCCTCGGTCAGCACCTGAGCGGCCGCCTGCAGGTGCGGGATGGCCAGCCGGGCGCCAAGACCTGTCCCGACCGCCATGCCGTAGTCGAGCATCGGGGTGAGCCGTAGCCGGTCGAGCGCCGCGGTGTGCGCTGGATC
>DASUUU010000138.1:0-35055 GCA_036373915.1 Jiangellaceae bacterium
GCAGGGTCGTCCGGCCTGATCCCGCCCACCACCGAGATCGTCGCCGACCTGGAGGAGCACACGGTCGACGGTGTCCGGATGGTGTTCCAGAACACCCCGGGCACCGAGGCCCCGGCGGAGATGAACACCTGGTTCCCCGACCTCAAGGCGTTCTGGGCAGCTGAGAACATCGTCGCCACGGTGCACAACATCTACACACTCAGGGGTGCTCTCGTCCGCGACGCCCTGGAGTGGTCACGCCAGATCAACAAGGCGCTGTACTTGTTCGGCCACGAGGCCGAGGTCATGTTCGCGTCCCACTCGTGGCCGCGGTGGGGCAACGAGCGGATCCGGGAGGTCATGCGCACCCAACGCGACGCCTACGCGCACCTCAACAACGGTGTCATGCATCTCGCGAACCAGGGCGTAACCATCAACGAGATTCACCGCGTCTACCAGGTGCCCGAGCCCTTGCAACGGAGCTGGGCCGCCCGCAGCTATCACGGTTCGGCCGAGCACAATTCGCGGGCGGTGATCAACCGCTACCTCGGCTACTGGGACGGCAACCCCGCCACGCTGGTCCCGCTCACCCCACGGGAGTCAGCGCCGCTCTTCGTCGAGATGATGGGCGGCGCCGATGCGATCACCGCCCGCGCCGAGCAGCTCATGGATGCCGGCGACTACCTGTTGGCGATCGAGATCCTGAACAAGCTGGTGTACGGCGAACCCGAGCACGTCGCAGGCCGACGGCTGCTTGCGGACGCCTTCGAGCAGGTGGGCTACCAGCAGGAGAGCCCGAGTGTGCGCAACAGCTTCCTCGCCGCCGCGCTCGAGCTGCGCTCCGGGATCCCCGCCGGCGCCGCGCCCAAGAGCACCGGTCCCGATCTCGTCCGAGCACTCAGCACGCTGCAGTTCTTGGACTACCTCGGCATCCGGCTGGACTCATCGCGGGTCGGCGACACGACCTTCGTCGTGAACCTGATCACCCCGGACAACGGCGACACCTTCGTCGTCGAGCTGAGCAACGCAACCCTCACCAGCCTGCAGGGATTCCTGTCCTCGGCACCGGACCTGACGCTCACGCTCGATCGTACCGACCTGGAGAAGGCAATGATCGGAATCGCCCCCCTGCAGCAGCAGGTTGCCGAGGGAACCGCGGTCATCGAGGGCGACCCGTCGGTCCTGAACACGCTGGCCGGGATGCTGACCGAGTTCGACCCAACCTTCGCCATCATGCCCGGCACCATCCCGGGCGGTGCTCCGGTGCCCGCCGACGCGTTCCAGTACCGCGACCTCGGCGACAGCAGCGGCGGCTGATCCCAGCGGCCAGCACAACCCTGCGCGTGCTCGAGGACACGCGGGCAGTTGCTCCCGCCCGTCGATTCCGCACACCAGCGAACTGCCGAGACGGCGGTCGGTGGAATGCCTGCTGGGCGGGGCACCAACGTGACTGAGCCACCTCAAGGTTCCTCGTCCAACGGTTGAGCGAGCAGCACGTGTCCGGGCGTGCGCTGTGGCCATCCGAAACGGCAGCCAAACGGTCTTGCTCTTGCGTCGACGAGGGCGGCGAACACCTCTTGGGACGTTGCTTCGACGGTTGCACGTCCGACGTCGGTATGGCCCACCGCCCTGATGCTATGTGCGAACAGGCAGGGCGCTCGGAATGCCCGAGCGACGCCGAACGTTTCCGACCAGTAAACGTCCACCGCCCGCAGCCGCCGAAGAGCACTCGTGGGCCCTCGTTTGCGCAGGTCAGCGCCGGTCTGTTGGTCGGGCTGGCGGGATTCGAACCCACGACCCCTTGACCCCCAGTCAAGTGCGCTACCAAACTGCGCCACAGCCCGTGAGCCCAGCATGCTGGCCGGGCCGGAGATAGCGTACCTCACTGCCTTCACCGTCCGCGAAAACGAATGCTGCCGGACAGCCGCTTCTCATTACCCTGGCCGAGTGGAGATTCGGGCGTACGAAGAACGCGACTGGCCACTGGTCTGGCCGATCATCGAAGACATCGTCCGCAAGGCGGACACCTTCTGCTACGACCCGCATCAGACAGAGGCGCAGGCGCATGAGATGTGGGTGACGCCGCCGCCAGGTCACGTGGTCGTGGCGGTCGAGGATCACGCCGTGGTCGGCACCGCGAACATGTATCCCAATCGGCCGGGACCGGGTGCGCACATCGCAAGCGGCAACTTCATGGTTGCGCCCGATGCGCGCGGTCGAGGTGTCGGCCGAGCGCTGGGCGAGTATCTGCTCGAGTGGGCCCGGACCAGCGAATTCCGCGGCGTGCAGTTCAACGCCGTCGCCGCTTCCAACACGCCGGCCGTCGCGCTTTACGAGCGCCTCGGGTTCACGATCATCGGCACGGTGCCCGGCGGGTTCTGGCATCCGACCCAAGGCCCGGTGGGCCTGCACGTCATGTATCACGACCTGAGCTGACGCGAACGGCGCCAGCGCTCGCGCGCGGCTCCCGGGCTAGAACGATCAGATGATGGATAAACCTCTCTGACTTGCGGGGATCCTCGAGTTCCCCACCTGATCATCTAGCGTCCATATGTCGAGACACGATCAGGTGACCTAGACCGGCGTCTGTGCAGGCAGCGGTTCGCCCGACTCACCTGATCGTCTACGCGGCAGCGATCAGGTGACCTTACGGCGATCAGGTGGGCCCACTAGCCGCGCGGTCGCCGCTCGCGCACGCGCATCGAGATCTCGATCGGCGTGCCAGCGAACCCGAACTCCTCGCGGAGCCGCCGTTCGATGAAGCGCCGGTACGACGCCTCGAGGAAGCCGGTCGTGAACAGCACGAACTTCGGAGGCTGGGTGGACGCCTGCGTCCCGAACAGGATGCGGGGCTGGCGCCCGCCACGCATCGGATGCGGGTGGGCCGCTACCAACTGGCCAAGAAACGAGTTCAGCCGTCCGGTCGGCACCCGAGTCTCCCAGCCGGCCAGGGCAGTCTCGATCGCCGGTACGAGCCGGTCGGCGTGCCGGCCCGTCTTCGCCGAGATGTTGACCCGAGGTGCCCAGGTGACCCGCACGAGTTGCCGGTCGATCTCGCGGTCCAGATCCCGGCGGCGCTCCTCGTCCAGCAGGTCCCACTTGTTGAACGCGAGAACGAGGGCCCGCCCGGCTTCGATCACGCTGGTGATGATCCGCAGGTCCTGCTCTGCCAGCGGTTCGCTGGCATCGACCAACACGACCGCCACCTCGCACCGGTCAAGGGCGGCGGCCGTGCGCAACGACGCGAAGTACTCCGCGCCGGACGCCTCGCGTACCCGTCGCCGGATTCCCGCCGTGTCGATGAAGGTCCAGGTCCGGCCGCCGAGCTCGACGAGTTCGTCCACCGGGTCCACGGTCGTGCCCGCCACGGCGTCGACCACAACCCGCTCGGCGCCGGCCAGCCGGTTCAGCAGGCTCGACTTGCCTACATTCGGCTTGCCGACCAGCGCAACCCGGCGCGGCCCGCCCGGCTCGGTGTCGAAGGTCTCGGCCGGGGCGTCCGGCAAGGCCTCGAGCGCCGCGTCGAGCAGATCACCGCTCCCCCGCCCGTGCAATGCCGAGACAGGGTGCGGCTCGCCAAGCCCCAGGTTCCACAGTGCGGCAGCATCGGCCTCATTGGCGGCGCTGTCCACCTTGTTCGCGGCCAAGATCACCGGTTTGCCAGAGCGCCGCAGCACCCGTCCTACCTGCTCGTCGGCGTCAGTGGCGCCGACCGTGACGTCCACGACGAAGATCACCAGATCGGCCGCCGCCGCGGCGATCTCCGCCTGTGCAGCGATCTGTGCGGCCATCCCTTCGGCCCCCGGATCCCAACCCCCGGTGTCCACGAGCGTGAACCGCCGTCCGGCCCATGCCGCGTCGTACGCGACCCGATCTCGCGTCACGCCGGGGACGTCCTCCACGACGGCTTCGCGGCGGCCCAGGATCCGGTTGACAAGGGTCGACTTGCCGACGTTCGGGCGGCCCACGACGGCCACCACCGGCAACGGCCCCGCATCGGCCTGGTCGACGAACGCGGCCCCCTCTGCGAGCAGTTCAGCGTGCGGCCCCGCCGCAGGAAGATCCTCCGTCACGTGATCCGGCTCCCGAACTGTCGATGAGTCTGCGCATGATGCGACACCAGCGCCTCCCGCAACTGATCGCTCACGGCGCCCAACCCCGCACGGGAGCGCCGCTCGCCCCCCTCGACCCGAACCGGTGCGCCGAAAACCACATCCAGTCGAGCCCGTAGCCGGGGCATCGATCCAAGGGTACGTCCCCGAGCTCCGGAGCCGAGAAAGACGACCGGAACCACCGGCGCGCCCGATCGCAGCGCGAACCACGCCAATCCCGGGCGCAACTCGGAGAAGTCGCCAGCACCCCGGGTGCCCTCCGGGTAAACGGCCACGACTCGTCCGGCGGCCAGCACACCCAGGACGGCCTGGAGCACCGTCCGGTCGGGCTGATCGCGGTCGACGGGGATCTGCCCGACAGCACGCAACACCCATCCGACCGGTCCGCGGAACATCTCGTGTTTGGCCAGCGTGTGCACCGGGCGCGGGGCGACGCCGAACAACAACGGACCGTCGATGAAGCCCAGGTGGTTCGGCGCAAGGATCACCGGCCCGGCGGCAGGGACGTGCTCCGCCCCGTGTACCTGGATCGACCACGCGGCCCTGACCAACACCCGGCTCAGCCGGGCGCCGGCCGCCGCACCTCTCGCGGTCGGCAACCGGTTGCTCACCTGGCTGTCACGCCCGTCCTCGCCTCTACCAGGTCGAGCACGGCGGCCACCGTCTCGTCCGGCGTCAGGTGTGAGGAGTCCACCACGACGACACCCTCCGACGCCTCGAGGAACTGTGAAACGGTCGAGTCGTCGGCGTCGCGCCGCAGCACCTGGTCGCGGGTTCGGGCCAGCGCTCCCGCATCGTCGGCTCCGTGCAGCTCACGCGCCCGCCGGGCCAGCCGGGCTTCCTTACTGGCGATCAGCAACACGCGCACCGGCGCATCGGGTGCGACCACGGTCGTGATGTCGCGGCCCTCGACCACCACTCCCCCGGCTTCGACGACAGCCCGCTGCCTCTGACGCAGGTCGGCGCGCACTGCGAGGTTTGTCGCCACCAGGCTGACCGATTCGGAAATGCGAGTCTCACGGATCGCCGCACCTACGTCCGTCCCTCCGACGTGGACGGTGGGCGCTGCCGGGTCGGTCCCCATCTTCAGGGGCAGCTGCGGTGCCAGCCGGGCGACCTTGTCGATGTCGGTGAGCTCGACTCCCCTTTCCAGCAGCCACCAGGTCAGCGCACGGTACATGGCCCCGGTGTCCAGGTACCGCAGGCCCAACGCCGATGCGACCCGCCGGGCGACGGTCGACTTTCCCGAGCCGGACGGCCCGTCTATGGCGATCACCAGGCTCGACCTGTCCACGCCCGCCGGCGGGCCGGATTCCGGCGTTCCGCTAGCGCTCCGATCGGCCACGGTCCAGTCTCCTCGCTCAGGGATGGGGTATGAGTCGGCACGAGCGTAGTTTGTCGGGCCGGCAGCCGGCCCGCCAGGCCCGTATCGGCGCGGGTCATGAGCGGTGCGCCGCCTCAGTTGGGCAGCGCGTTCAGTGGTAAGTTCGCTTTCGAAATCTGGTGGGCGAAGCTGGAAGCGGCGGGGAGGCATGGCAACAGGCGCTCGGGTAGAGGCGCCCCGGGCGCCGGAGCACGGTGGGGTGGCCGCGCGCGATCAGCGCAGGCGGTGGCTGATCGCCGTCCGGGAAGCCGTGTTCATCTTCATCGCAACCCAGCTCTACTCCCGAGTGCGGGGCATCGCCGACAACCAGATCCATCTGGCGTACGACAACGCCGAGCGCATCATCGCTCTCGAGCGTGCGCTGAACATCTTCGAGGAACGATCCGTCCAGCGAGCCGTGCTCGGCAACGAGGCGATCATCCACATCGCCAACACGATCTACATCTGGGGCTTCGCACCGCTGATGGTCGGCACGCTGGCCTGGCTGATCGTCAGGAAGCCGGCGCACTACGCCCTGTTCCGTAATGCGTTGCTCTCCTCCGGCGCGGTGGCCTTGGTGCTGTTCGCGACGTTCCCGCTGGCACCGCCTCGGTTCATGCCGCACCACGGCTTCGTCGACACTGTGGAGTTGCACGCGTCCTGGTATCGCACGTTCAACGGCTCAGCAGTGGTCAACGAATACGCCGCGATGCCCAGCCTGCACTTCGGCTGGGTGCTGCTGGCCGCAATCGCGATCGGCACGCTCGCCAGTTACCGCGCGGTCCGGATCGCCGCCGTCGCCGCACCGCTGCTGATGTTCGCGGCCATCGTCATCACCGCCAACCATTACTTCGTGGACGGCATAGTGGGCGCCGCCGTGGTGGCGTGCGGGCTCGCCGGGTCCTACGGGATGAGGCGGCGGTTCGGCACCGGCCGGCCCGGTGGTCTCTGGTAGCCGGATCGTCGGCTATTCATACGGAACCGGCTGGGGGCCGGCTGCGTCCAACGGATATTCACGCGACGCACGGTCGCCCCGGACAGCTAAGGATGATCCCATGCGCGCTCGGCTCGGAATCTTTTCCGCGACAGTTCTCACGCTGGCGGCATGCACCACCGGCGGCGGCGGACCTGACACCCCCGCTGGTGACGACCCGGTCCAGCCGTTCACCGATGAGGTCATGCTGGTCAGCTCGCTGGTGTCGTTCGACGCGTGCGAAGACCTGCTGTCGTACGTCAAGGAACACGCGCTCGAGATGGTCGGGCCGTGGGGACTCGGCGGTGGCGGCATGCTTGCGGTCGAAATGGACGACGCGGTCGGCGCCGACGGTGCCGGTGAGGCCGCCGCTGCGCCGGAGGCGGCGGCTGATTCGTTCGCTTCGGGCCGTGCCGCCGGCGCACCGGTCGAGGGCCAGGACTACTCGGGAACGAACGTCCAGGAGGCCGGCGTCGACGAGCCCGACACCGTGAAGACCGACGGCGAACGGTTGTACCTGATCCGTGGCGAGTACCTCGACATCGTCGACGTCACCGGCCCGTCCCCGGAGCTGCTGTCGAGCGTGGACGTCGGCGGATGGGGTCACCAGATGCTGCGTGCGGGCGACCGCCTGCTCGTCTTCGGCCAGGTCGACGGCGGAGTCCACCCGCTCGCCCGCGAATCGGCCGCCATGTACTGGCCTTCGGGCACCACGTTGTCTCTGTACGACGTCGGCGACCCGGCCCGGCCCGAACTGGTCTCCACCCTCCAGCTCGACGGCTGGGTGGCATCGGCCCGGCTCGTCGACGGCGTCGCGCGGGTGGTCCTCAACGCTCAGCCGGTGGGCCTGCCCTTCACGACCCCAGAGGGCAACGGCCTGCGGGCCGAGCGCGAGGCCACGGAGAAGAACCGGCAGATCATCGAGGAATCCACGGTCGACAACTGGATTCCCTACTACATCCGCACTGATGCCGACGGCAGCGAGGACGAGGGATCGCTGCTGCCGTGTGAGCAGATCCACCACCCGCGTGACTTCTCCGGCCTGGGCACGACCACCGTTCTCTCGCTTGACCTCGACGGCGACCTGTCCCCCGGCGGCGGCGCCGCGGTCCTGGCCGGCGGAGAGACCGTCTACGCCTCCGCCGAGCGGCTGTACGTGGCTACGAACCGCTGGGTCGACTGGGCCGGCTTGCCCGAGACGGCCTTCCGCGAGGCGAACGAGCGCTACACGACCGACCTGCATGCGTTCGACATCACCGACCCGGAGTCGGCGCGTTACGTGGGCAGCGGCAGCGTTCGCGGTCACGTCATGAACCAGTGGTCGATGAGCTCGTACGACGGCGTGTTGCGCGTGGCTACTACTGACGGCTCCCCATGGTGGGGCGAGCGGGGCGAGGCGCCGCTCACCGAAAGCTACGCGACCACGTTCGCCGAGCGTGACGGCGAGCTCGAACAGCTAGGCCAGGTCGGCGGGCTCGGCAAGGGCGAGCGCATCTACGCGGTCCGCTTCATGGGTGATGTGGGCTACGTCGTGACGTTCCGCGAGACCGATCCTCTCTACACGCTTGATCTGTCCGATCCAGAGGACCCGCGGGTGCTCGGCGAGCTGAAGATCCTCGGATACTCGGCGTACCTGCACCCGGTCGGCGACGACCTGGTGCTGGGCGTCGGGCAGGACGCTGACGACACCGGCCGGACCCGAGGCCTGCAACTCTCGCTGTTCGACGTCTCGAACCTGTCCGACCCGCAGCGCATCCACCAGGTCACGCTCGAGGACGCCTACACCGAGGCCGAGTGGGATCACCATGCCTTCCTGCACTGGCCGGCGACGGGGCTCACCGTCATCCCGTACCAGTCATGGAACTGGGACGAGGAGACCGGGATCGAGAAGGTCGACAACGGGGCGCTCGCGTACACCGTCGACGCGAGGGCGGGGTTCAACGACCTGGGCCGCCTTACCCACCTACCGGACGAGGATGCCGACTCGCGCAATCCTCAGTACGGAGAGGTCGCGTGGCGTGCCGCGATCCAGCGGTCCGTGGTGATCGGCGACGCCGTCTACACGATCAGCGACCTGGGCGTGCTGGCCAGCGACCTCACCACACTCGACGACGAGGGCTGGCTCACCCTGCCTACCCGTAACGGCTGACCATCCCCGCGTGGGGGTCAGCGTACGTGCCAGCCGCGGGTGGCGAGCTCCTTGGCGAGCACCGCTGCCATTCCCGGACGGACGTCCATCTCGACCAGCCCGACCGGCTGGCCGGGGCTGTGCTCGATGCGCACGTCTTCCACGTTGACCCCGGCAGCGCCCGCGTCGGCGAACAACGCGGCGAGCTGGCCGGGACGGTCGTCGACCACGACAGCGACGGTCGCGTACTCGACGTGAGCGGTGCCATGTTTGCCCGGCAGGCGAGATCGACCGTCGACTCCACCGGCGAGCACGGCCCGCAGCTCGGCTCGACTGTCGCCGCCGGCATCCAATGCGGCGAGCACGCGGTCGAGGTCGGCCCGCAGAGCACGCAGGATGTCCGCCACAGCCTCGGCGTTCGCGGTCAGAATCTCAGTCCACAGGCCAGGATCGCCGGCCGCCACCCTGGTCACATCCGCCACGCCCTGCCCGGCCAGACGCACCTCGTGGGGCGGGGCGCCGGCCAACCGACCGGCCACCAACGCCGCCACCACATGCGGCGCGTGCGAGACCAGGGCCACGGCCACGTCGTGCTCGGCCGCCGGCATCGTGACAGGGATGGCGCCGGCCAGCCGAGCGACGGCCAGAGCCCGCGTCACCGCATGCGGGTCGGTCGCCTCGTCCGGGCACAACACCCAGGGCCGGCCCTCGAACAGGTCGGCAAGCGCACCGCCGGGCCCTGAGACCTCCCGGCCGGCCATCGGATGTCCGCCCACATAGCGTCCCGGGTCCGCGGCCCGCGCTCGCACCTGCCGTACCGGAACGGCCTTCACGCTCGCCACGTCGGTGACGTACTCGGCGGCGCCTTCGGCGAGTAGCCGAACCACCTCGGTTGCGGTCGCCTCCGGCGGCACTGCCACGACGGCGATCGCCGCCTCGGCGCCATCGTCCGGCCGGCCGGCGCCCAGCCGGACGGCTTCGCCGAGTGCCTGTGGGTCGACGTCGCGGAGCCGCACGTCCACCTCCGCCCGGCGCAGGGCCAGGCCGAGAGACGTGCCGAGCAGGCCGGTACCCACGATGAGCACCCCGCCGGCCAGGACAGTGCCGTTCTGGGTCGTCATCGCGGTAGATCCGTTCTCAGCTCGCGGGCCCCGTGCAAGTACACATGCCGGATCTGGTCCCGAGGGAGATCGAGCTCCGCGTGCGCGAGCAAGCGCACCACGCGGGGCATCGCGCCGACGACGCCGAGCTCTTGTGCGCACAGCAGTGGCACGTCGGTGATGCCGATCGCACGAGCCGCGTAGGCGGGAAACTCCGACCGGATGTCGGCGGTGGCGGTGAACACGATGCTGATCAGATCCTCCGGCGTGAGGTTGTTCCGGTGCATCAGCTCGCGGACCAGCTCGGCCACCCGGTCGAGGAGATGATCACGCTCGTCTACGTCGAGCTGGGTGGCTCCCCGCAGCGCATGGACGGCCATGGCGGTTACAGGCCCACTGCGCGGTAGAGCGCGCCTACCTCGTCGTTGGTGAGCCGGCGGATGTTTCCCACCCGAAGGTCACCGAGCTTGATCGGTCCGAGGCTCGTGCGCACCAACCGTTCCACCGGATGCCCCACCGACTCGAGCAGGCGGCGGACGACATGTTTGCGACCCTCGTGCAGGACCAGCTCGAGCATGATCCGAGCGCCGGACCGGCTCACGACACGGAACTCGTCGACGCTCACCAACCCGTCGTCCAACTCGATGCCGTTCCGGAGCCGCTTGCCCAGGTCGCGAGCGATCGGACCGACGACTTCGGCCAGATAGGTCTTGGGCACCTCGTAGCTCGGATGGGTCAACCGGTGAGCCAGCTCGCCGTCGTTGGTGAGCAGGATGAGCCCTTCGGTATCGGCGTCCAGGCGCCCCACGTGGAAGAGCCGCTCCCGCCGGTTCCTGACGTAGTCGCCAAGGTTCGGCCGGCCCTCCGGATCGCTCATCGTGCTGACCACACGCTGCGGCTTGTTCAGCGCCAGATGAACCAGGCCCGACTCCTCCGTGGTGATCCGCATGCCGTCCACTTTGATCACGGCATTCGCCGGATCCACCCGAACACCCATGGTCCGCACGAGTTTGCCGTCGACCTCGACCCGGCCGGCTGCGATCATCGCCTCACAGGCGCGCCGGCTGCCCACCCCCGCGGCGGCGAGGACCTTCTGCAGCCGGACGCCGCCGTCATCCCCCGCCATCGTCGCCGTCGACCTCGCCGACATCCGGCAGGTAGGGCGCCAGGGGCGGCAGTTCGTCGAGCGAGGACATCCCCAAACGCTCGAGGAAGTAGGAGGACGTGCGGAACAGCGTCGCGCCCGACTCGGCATCCAGGCCGGCCTCCTCGACGAGCCCCCGGGTGACCAGCGTGCGCATGACGCCGTCGCAGTTGACGCCGCGGACGGCCGACACCCGGGCGCGGCTCACCGGCTGCTTGTACGCGACGACGGCCAGCGTTTCGAGCGCGGCTTGGGTGAGCCGAGCCTGCTGGCCGTCCAGGACGAATCGCTCGACGATGGCGGCGCACGCCGGGTTCGTGTAGAGGCGCCAGCCACCGGCGATCTCGCGCAACTCGAACCCACGCCCGGCCGCCCGGTAGTCCTCGGCCAACTCTCGCAGCGTAGCCGCCACTTCGTCCCTGGGCCGCTCCAGCACCTGGGCCAGTGTCACCTCCGCCACCGGCTCGTCCACGACGAGCAGCACGGCCTCGATGGCTGCCGACAAGGTCGGTTCGGCATCGCCGTTCATCGCTGCTCGCCCCCTTCTGCGTCCTGCCCGGCCAGACCGGCCGGCTCATCGAACTCGTCACCTACGGCGACGTCGCTTTCGATGTCGCCGGTCCACCGCACGGTGAGCTCTCCCAGCGGCGTGACCTGCTCGAAGGTCACCACCTTCTCCCGGTAGAGCTCCAGCAGCGCCAGAAACCTGGCGACCACATGTAGCGTAGTCGGGCAGTCGGCGGCCAGAGCACGGAACGTCGCCTGCTGCTGGCGGCGGAGCCGATCGACGAGGACCGCCGCCTGCTCACGAACACTGACCCGGTTCTGGTGCAGATGCGTGGTGCCGACCGTGGGCACCGGCTTGGGTTCGAGCACCTTCGAAGCGAGGGCTGCCAACTCGCGGGGCCCCAGGCCGACGACCACCTCCGGCAGAGCCGTGGCGTACCGCTCCTCCAGGCCGACCGCTCGCGGGAAGCGCCTCGACTCCTCGGCCATCCGCGCGGCCAGGATGGCTGCGACCTCCTTGTACGCGCGGTACTGCAGCAGACGGGCGAACAGCAGATCGCGCGCCTCGAGTAGGGCGAGGTCTTCTTCGTCCTCGACCTCACCGCTGGGCAGCAGCCGGGCCGCCTTCAGGTCGAGCAATGTCGCCGCCACCACGAGGAACTCGCTGGCCTGGTCGAGGTCCCATTCCGGGCCGTACGCCTCGATGTACGCGATGAACTCGTCGGTGACCCGAGACAGGGCCACCTCGGTCACGTCGAGTTTGTGCTTCGCGATGAGATTGAGCAGCAGGTCGAACGGGCCCTCGAAGTTCTCGAGGTGGACTTCGAATCGTTTGCCGCTGCTCTCGCCGGCCCTGCTCGTGAACTCGCCGTCGCTCACTGCGTGGTGGAGGCCGACGTCCACCGAAGCAGCACCTCCCTGGCCAGCTGGCGGTACGCCTTGGCCCCTGGGGACGACGGCGCAATCGTGGTGATCGGCAACCCGCCCGCCGTGGTTTCGGGGAACTTCACGGTCCGGCCGATGACGGAGTAGAAGAGCTGCTCGCCGAAGCCCTCGATCAGGCGCTCGAGGATCTCCTTGCCATGCACGGTGCGACCGTCGTATCGCGTCGCGACGACTCCGTCGATCACGAGATCCGGATTGATCCGGCGCTGGACCTTCTCGATCGTCGCAAGCAGCAGCGCCACCCCGCGCAGTGCGAAGTATTCGCACTCGACCGGAATGATCACACTGTTGGCCGCGGTAAGGGCATTGATGGTCAACATGCCTAGTGACGGCTGGCAGTCGATCAAGGCGACATCATAGTCGGGGAGTAACGGCTTGATCGCCCGCTCCAGGGCCTGTTCGCGCGCGACCTCGGTGACGAGTTGGAGTTCGGCGGCGGACAGGTTGATATGGCTGGGCAGCAGGTCCATGCCGGGTATGGGAGTCTCAACGACCAGGTCGGCGGCGTCGACTCCGCCGTCCATCACCAGACTGTAGATCGACGAGTCCTCGAAGTCGCGACCGCGGAATCCGAGCCCGTCGGTGAGCGCCGCCTGCGGGTCGAAGTCGATCAGCAGAACCTTACGGCCATAGTCGGCGAGTGCGGCGCCGAGGTTGATGGCCGTCGTAGTCTTGCCGACCCCGCCCTTCTGGTTGCACAGTGCAACGACACGGGCCGGTCCGTGGTGTTCCAGCGGCGGCGGTTGTGGGAACTTACGCTTGGGACGCAGCGTCGGGCCGAGGTCCTGCTCTTCCGTATCGGCCTGGTCGGACTTGGCGGCAGCGACAGGTGGAACCAGGGCCTCCGTAGTCTGGGTGTTCACCAGCCGTCAGAGCTCCTCGGCGACAGTTGGACTCCTTGCGCCGCGAGCCTACCTTGCCTGGGCCCGAGTCTGTGGATGCCGCGCCCACTCTGTCGGGGGCGTTGGCGGTAAGCCGAACAGCGGGAACAACCGCTCGGTGTCGAGGAACGAGTTGACGCCCGCGATGCGTCCTCTGGAAATCTCGAGCACCAGCAACGCCCACGGCTCGTGCCGCCCACCCGGCCCGCTGGGGCGGTACTGCCCGAACGCCGGCGTGCCGTTGGCCGCAGCGGGAATGAGCCTGGACCCCCGGCACCCGCTGCCCGTGCCCAGCATCCACGCCCTGATCTGTTCCGGACCGCGCAGCCACAGGCTCAGCGGCGGCATCGACAAGGTCGCGTCCTCGTGCAGGAGCTTGGCCAGCGCGTCCATGTCGTACCGCTCGAAGGCGTCGACGTACCGGGCGAGCAGGTCGCGCTGATCGGCGTCGAGCGGCCGGAGCGGATCTGTCTCGGCGATCTCGGCCTGCGCGAGCGTCGCGCGCGCTCGTTGCAGTGCGCTGTTGACCGATGCGACGGAGGTGTCCAGCAACTGCGCGACCTCGGCGGCCGACCAGGCGAGCACCTCCCGCAAGATCAACACCGCCCGCTGCTTCGGCGGCAGGTGCTGCAGCGCGGCGACGAAGGCAAGCCGCACCGTGTCGCGGGCGACAGCGACCTCGGACGGGTCACCGTTCGGCAGCACCCGGCTGTCCGGGATCGGCTCGATCCAGACGGACTCAGGCAATGGTGCCGGAACCGCAGCGTCGGCCGTGGACGCCGGACCCATCTCCATCGGCCGCGCCCGTCGCTGGCTGCTGCCCAGCATGTCGAGGCACACGTTGGTGGCGATGCGGTAGAGCCACGAGCGTAACGACGCCCGCCCTTCGAACCTGTCGTAAGCGCGCCAGGCGCGGACCAGGCTCTCCTGAACGGCATCCTCGGCCTCGAACGACGAACCGAGCATGCGGTAGCAGTATGCGACCAGCTCGGTGCGGTGCTCGTCGAGCTGCGACTCGACGCCCGTCGGCGCCGATGGTTCTCCAGCCACCGTGTAACCCTCTCCTACTGGCAGTCCGCCTGCGAGCCTAACCGACTGCACTGACCTCTGAGGCTGCGTGCCCGGCGCTGGAGAGACCGGCGGGCGTCGCTCGTCCGCCCGCGTCGCTGTCCGGGCTCTGCAATGCACACCTATGAGAAGCGCAGCCTGCGCGGCGCCGCGAGTCTCCAGGAAGCGCAACGTTGGCGGGCCCCCGCTTCCCGTGGGTATGCATTGCAAGGCCAGCGCGCCGCGACGCGGCTCTGGTGGATCGGCCGGCCGCTCGTCGCAATTGATCAGCGGGCCCTCGGATGGGCCGCCGCGTAGACCTCTCGCAGTTGGTCCACCGTCACGAGTGTGTACACCTGCGTCGTCGTCACGGAGGCGTGGCCGAGCAACTCCTGGACGACCCGCACGTCGGCCCCGCCGTCGAGGAGGTGGGTCGCGAACGAGTGGCGCAGAGTGTGTGGCGACACCGGGGTGGACAGCCCGGCACGGGCGGCCACCGTGCGCAGCACCGTCCAGGCGCTCTGCCGCGACAGCCTGCCTCCGCGCGCATTGACGAACAGCGCCGGTGTCGCCCGCCCGGCGGCGAGCAGGCCGGGCCTGGCCCGCACGAGGTAGGCCGACAGCGCCTCGAGCGCGTACGAGCCCACCGGGACCACCCGCTCCTTGGCGCCCTTTCCGCGCAGCAGCACGGTGCCGGCCTCCTCGTCGACGTCATCTCGGTCCAGCCCGACAGCCTCGGAGATGCGCGCGCCCGTGCCGTACAGCATCTCGAGCAGGGCACGATCCCGAAGACCGAGCGGCGACCCGTCCGAACCCGCGGCGGCCAGCAGCCGCTCGATGTCGGCGAGTGGGATCGCCTTCGGCAGCTTGCGGGGCGGAGTCGGCGGACGGACGGTCACCGCGGCGTCGGCCGCTACCATGCCCTCACGTGCGAGAAACCGGTGCAGCCCACGCACCGCCACGACGGTGCGCGCCGCCGAGCTCGCACTCAGCGCCGGATGATCGTCGTCCCCCTCCCGGAGGCTGCGCAGGAACGCGGAGACGTGCTTCTCCGTGATGTCCGCGGGCTCGCCCACCCCTTCGGCGGTCAGAAAACCGGCATACCGCCGCAGATCGCGCCGGTAGGAGGCAAGGGTGTTCGCCGCCAGGCCACGCTCGACCGTGAGGTGATCCAGATAGCCCCGGACCGCCCGGTCAAGCGGAGACTCAACGGCACCCACTCCTACTTGAGCACCTCGTCCACGCTGATCGAGGCCATCTCGTGGGCTTCGGCCACCGGCCCGAAGGTGATCTGACCGTCGTGAGTGTTGAGTCCGAGCGCGAGCGCAGGATCGCGCCGCAGCGCTTCGCGCCAGCCGCGGTTCGCCAGCTCGACCGTGTACGGCAACGTCACGTTCGTCAGGGCGTACGTCGAGGTGTGCGGAACGGCGCCGGGCATGTTCGTCACGCAGTAGAACACCGATTCGTGCACCTGGTACGTCGGGTCGGCGTGCGTCGTCGGCCGCGAATCCTCGAAGCAGCCACCCTGATCGATCGCGATGTCCACCAGGACGCTGCCGGGCCGCATCTTGGCCACAAGTTCGTTGCTCACCAGCTTCGGGGCCTTGGCGCCCGGCACGAGCACCGCACCGATGACGAGGTCTGCGTCCATGACGGCCTTCTCGACCTCGAACAGGTTCGACGTGATGGTCTGCGCGTGTCCCCGGTAGACGCGGTCCACCTCCCGCAAGCGGGCGACGTTCTTGTCCAGGATCCACACGTCGGCCTGCATCCCGAGCGCGATCTCGGCCGCGTTCATGCCGGCGACACCCGCCCCGACGACCACAACCTTCGCGGCCTTCACACCAGGCACGCCACCCAGCAGAACACCGCGCCCGCCTTGGGCCCGCTCGAGGATGTGCGCGCCCACCTGGGTGGCCATCCGCCCGGCAACCTCGCTCATCGGCGCCAGCAGCGGGAGCGAACCGTCCGGCAGTTGCACGGTCTCGTAGGCGATCGCCGTGATCCCAGAGTCCAGCAGTGCATGGGTACACTCCCACGACGCGGCCAGATGCAGATAGGTGAACAGGACCTGATCACGGCGCATCCGGTGGTACTCCTCCTCCACCGGCTCCTTCACCTTCAGGACCAGTTCGGCCGACTCCCAAACCCCGTCCGCCGTTTCCACGATCCGTGCTCCGGCGGCGGCGAACTCACCGTCGGAGATCGACGAACCGGCCCCGGCGCCTTGCTGGATCACGACCTCGTGATCGTTGCTGACGAGCTCGTGCACACCCGCGGGCGTCATTGCCACGCGGAACTCGTTGTTCTTCACCTCGGTGGGGATTCCGACTATCACGGCGTTCGCGACCTTTCCCGCCTCGCATCACCCGGCGACGTTGCCGGGTGGTCACCGCTTGTTGTGGTGGCGGGGCGAGTCTATGGCACGACGATGATCATGTATGTTCAACGGTGGCGTCGCCCGGTGAACCGGCATCATGGCGGGGAGGGACGATGATGGGACTCGGCCACAGCCACAGCGAAGGTACGGCGGCATACCGCCACCGCGGACGCATGGTGGCAGTTCTTTGCATCATCGCGACAATCACCGTCGTGCAAGTCGTCGGAGCCGCCTTATCCGGATCCCTGGCCCTGCTCGCAGACGCCGGCCACGGGTTTACCGATGGCATCGGCGTGGGCCTGGCCCTGCTCGCCACCGTAATCGGAGCCCGCCCGCCGAGCGACCGGCGCACCTTCGGTTTGCAGCGCCTGGAGATCCTCGCCGCGCTGGCCAACGGGCTCGTCGTCGGCGTGGTCGCCGTCCTCATCCTCATCGGCGGAGTCCGGCGTTTGATCGATCCCGCCGAGATCGAGACCGGCGTCATGCTCGCAGCGGCGGTCGTGGGGCTGGCAGGCAACGGAATCAGCCTCGTCGTCCTGCGGCGTGGCCAGGCGGAGAGCCTCAATGTTCGCGGCGCCTACCTCGAGGTGCTCGGCGACACGCTCAGCTCCACGGCCGTCATCGCCGCCGCACTGATCATCATGGCGAGCGGGTGGACCAGGGCCGATGCGCTTGCTTCGATCGTCATCGGATTGTTGATCCTGCCGCGAGCCATGATGTTGCTCCGCGACGTCGTCCATGTGCTGCTCGAGGCCGCCCCGAAGGACGTCGACCTCGCCGACGTCCGCCGCCACATCATGACCGCGCCCGCCGTCGTGGACGTGCACGACCTGCATGTGTGGACGATCACCAGCGGAGTCCCCGTGGTGTCGGCGCACGTCGTGGTCGAAGAGGTGGTGCTGGCCGAGCACGGCTACGGCCCGGTGCTCGATGGCCTGCAGCGCTGCCTGGCCGGCCACTTCGACATCGAGCACAGCACGTTCCAGATCGAACCGCGGGGCCATTCCGATCACGAGTACGCCAGCCATGACTGACCCGCGCGCACAACCAGGGGTGCCGGACTTGGTGCTGGACATCCGCCCGGTGACGCCCGATCGGTGGGCCGACCTGACCGAGCTCGCCGGTGACCGTGGCTTCCTGAGCGGCTGCTGGTGCATGTGGTGGCGGCTGTCGAGCCGGGAGTTCCAAACCGGCAGCGCCCAGGCCAGGAGAGCAGGCCTCCGGGATCTGGTGGACCGCGGCGCCAAGCCCGGGTTACTCGCCTACCTGGACGGCTCGCCGGTCGGCTGGGTCGCCGTCGCCCCGCGAACCGAGTATTCGAGGCTGCAGCGGTCCACCAAGCTCCGACCGGTCGACGATAAGCCGGTATGGGCGATCTCGTGCTTCTACGTCCACCGGGCATACCGCCGCAAGGGCGTCACCGAGGCGCTTGTTCACGCTGCGGTCCAGCACGCAGCCGCGCAGGGCGCCGAGCATGTCGAGGCGTACCCCATCGACACAGAGGAAGCCCGGCGCCCCGCCGGCGATCTTTTCACCGGTACCCTGACGACGTTCCTCGCGGCCGGTTTCACCGAGATCGCTCGACGGGGAGGGCGGCCGATCGTCCGCATACGGCTGGCCTAGTCAAGAACCAGCTATCGCGTTGTCAATAGCCGGTGCGCTTCTTGTCGCCGGACCACGGTGAGGTATGCCACCCGCGCACCGAGGTTCCACAATGTCGCAGCGACGGTGCACCAAGCTTCCTCGGTGTCGCCATCACGACATCGGGGAACCCTGGTGCGGCTGATCACAGCGCCGTGGAGCCTTGGTGCTGCCGATCCCCCCACCGCGGAACCTCGGTGCGGCGAAGCCCTTCGCGCGCCAAGATCAAGGGATCACGACACGCCGACAGGGCACGATACCAGCACACCGAAGGAAGCCGCCTTTTCTGACAAATCGGCGTGTCGCACCACTCTTGCATGATCAGCGCGAGGGGGTGGGGGCGGTCGGCCAGGGTGCGTCAACGGGACGCAGGGAGTCATAGCCCGACCCGTTGCGCGCCGTCCACGCGGCCAGCGCGGCAAGGCATAGGACGGCATTGTGGAGCCGTCCGGCCAGGACCGCCTCGACCACCTCCGGCAGCGGCGCCCAGACCACCGGCATGTCCGCCTCCTCGGCGTGACCCACATGCCGATCCCCGTCCGGGACATGTTCCAAGTCACGGGCGAGGTAGACCCGGATCGACTCGGTGGTCATTCCGGGCGAGGTGAACGCATCGACCAGCACCCGCCAACTGCGGGCCCGCACATGACCTTCTTCGTATAGCTCGCGGACCGCCGCCTCGTGGTACGGCTCGTCCGGCACGTCCAGCAGCCCGGCGGGCGCTTCGAGCAGCCGGTGTCCCACCGGGTGGCGGTACTGCGACACGAGCAGCACCCGCTCGTCCTCGTCCAGCGCCAGGATGCCCACCGCTCCGGGATGCACCACGACGTCCCTGGTGAACTGCTCGCCCTGCTCGGGGGCGACAACGTCTCGGCGCACCGAGATGACCCGGCCGGTACGGTGTGCGACGCTCGATGAGCTGACCGGCCACCGCTCCGGGTGATCTTCGACAGCCATCGCCGACAGGCCCTCCAGGCCGCCGGTCACGACGCGGCGCCGACGTGCTCGGCAAGCTCCACCGGTTCGACGTCCACCGGCAGTTGAGTCTCCTGCTGGCGGCGGATGGCGGCTTCGATGAGCCCGGCGAACAGCGGGTGCGGCCCGGTCGGGCGCGATTTGAGTTCCGGGTGGGCCTGGGTCGCGATGTAGTACGGGTGGACTTCGCGAGGCAACTCGATGAACTCGACAAGTTCCCGGTCCGGCGACAGGCCGGAGATCACCAAACCCGCGGCGGTAAGTTGCTCGCGGTGCGAGTTGCTGACCTCGTAGCGGTGCCGGTGCCGCTCGCTCACGGTCGCCGTGCCGTACAGCTCGCGGGCGAGCGACCCTGCCGCCAGCCTGGCCGGGTAGGCGCCCAGCCGCATCGTGCCGCCCATGTCGCCCTCACCGGCGACGATGCCCTTCTGCTCCTCCATGGTGGCGATCACCGCGTGTGGCGTTTCGGCGTCGAACTCGGCGGAGTTCGCGCCCGCGAGGCCCGCGACGTTGCGGGCGTACTCGATCACCATGCATTGAAGCCCCAGACACAGGCCGAGCACCGGGATCAGCTGCTCGCGGGCGTACCGGGCCGCACCGATCTTGCCTTCGATGCCGCGCACGCCGAACCCGCCGGGGATGCACACCGCGTCGACGTCGGAGAGCCTGGCCGCGGCTCCTTCGGGCGTTTGGCACTCGTCCGAGGCCACCCAGCGCACGTGCACTCGCGCGTCGCTGGCGAAACCACCGGCTCGCAGCGCCTCGGTGACCGACAGGTACGCGTCCGGCAGATCGACGTACTTGCCCACCAGGGCAACGGTGACCTCGTGCTTGGGGTGGTGGACGCGGCGCAGCAACTCGTCCCAGGCGGACCAGTCGACGTCGCGGAACGGCAGCGCGAGCCGCCGCACGACGTAGGCATCGAGACCTTCGGCGTGCAGGACCCGCGGGATGTCGTAGATGGAGGGTGCGTCGACGGCCGCGACCACGGCCTCGGCGTCGACGTCGCACATCAGCGAGATTTTGCGCTTGACTCCGGACGGGATGGGTCGGTCGGCCCGGCAGACGAGGGCATCCGGCGCGATACCCACCTGCCGTAGCGCGGCCACTGAATGCTGGGTCGGCTTGGTCTTCAGCTCACCGGACGGGGCGAGGTAGGGCACGAGAGATACGTGCAGGAAGAAGCACCGGTCACGGCCAACGTCGTGACGGACCTGCCGGGCGGCCTCCAGGAACGGCAGCGACTCGATGTCTCCGACCGTTCCGCCTATCTCGTGGATCACCACGTCGACGTCGGGCCCGCCCATACCGAGCATCCGGTCCTTTATCTCGTTGGTGATGTGCGGGATGACCTGGACGGTGTCACCGAGGTATTCGCCGCGCCGTTCCTTGGCGATCACCTCCGAGTACACCTGCCCGGTCGTGACGTTCGCCTTTCGGTCCAGGTCGCGATCCAGGAAGCGCTCGTAATGGCCGATGTCCAGGTCGGTCTCCGCCCCGTCCTCGGTGACGAACACCTCGCCGTGCTGGAACGGGTTCATCGTCCCGGGATCGACGTTGAGGTATGGATCGAGCTTCTGCATGGTGACGCGGAGCCCGCGCGCGGTGAGAAGCATCCCGAGGCTGGACGCCGTCAGGCCCTTCCCGAGCGAGGATGCCACGCCCCCGGTGACGAACAGGTGTGTTGTCGGCTGCGACGCCAAGAGGGCTCCCGTGGTCGAAGAGTGCGGGTGGTGAACGTCCCGGTCCACGGAACTCCAGAGTATCAGCTACTCCCGGAGACCTCGCGGTACACGCGGGCGATCCGCCGGGCGGCTTCCGCTTCATCCGGCCACGCGGCCGCTGCGGCGCGGGCACGCTGGACGAGCGACGCCCGCTCTACCGGATCGTCGAGCAGGGCGCCGACGGCACGAGCCACAGCCTCGGGGTCGCCCGGGCGGACGAGAACCGCCCCGTCACCGGTAAGGGCGGGCACCCCACCCACCGCGGTGGCCACGACCGGAACACCCGCGGCCATCGCCTCCTGGACCACCAGCGGCGAGCCTTCCCACCGAGATGTCATGACGAACACGTCCGCGGCCGCCAGCAGATCCGGTACGTCGGAGCGCCGCCCGAGCAGGCGGACGGGTAATCCGCGGGCTTCGATCAGCCGGGCCAGACGGTCGTACTCCGGCCCGTCCCCCGCGGCCAGCACAAGAGGCGGCGGATTGCGGTGGCGCCAACTCGACGATGCCTCGAGCAGGGTGTCGTAGTCCTTCTGCTCCGCGAGCCGGGCGACGGCAAGCACGACCGGCCGCTCCCCTGCGGCGAACTCCGCACGCACCTGCTCCCGCGCCCTGGACGGCCCGGCCAGCCGGGGTGCCGGCACAGGGGCGAGCCTGGCCTCAGGCGCACTCAGCTCTCGGGCCCGATCCACCAGGTCGGGAGAAACCGCCAGGGTCAGGTCGGCGCGGCGAGCGGCCACCGCCTCGATCCAGGCCACGGCTCGCCTGCGCGGGCCCTCGACCAGTACGGCGTTGTGCCAGGTCGCCACCAGGGGCGTGCGATCGGGCCGGCGCCGGCCGAGCGCTAGCCCGGTGAGCGCTGCCGCGCGGAATCCGTGGGCGTGCACGACGTCGGCGCGCCGAGTGACGGCCCGCAGGCGAAGCACGGTCGCGGCATCGCCGACCGGACGCGGACCGGCAGAAATCGCGACCGGGTGGTAGGCAGCGCCGGTGGCGGCGAAGCCGAATCTCTCCTCGGTGCCGGCCGGACAGGCCACCGTCACCTCGACCCCGCTGTCCGGGAGCCGCTGAGCCAGCATCCGGACATGCGCGCCGACGCCGCCGGCGCTCGTGCCGAGCACGATTGTCACCTTCATCGCCGCAGCAGCCTCCGCAGGTCGTCCCGGTCGCCCGCCAAGAGGGCACCGGCGACGCAGGCCAGGGCCACCACCGCGGCCAGCGCGCCGGTACCGACCGTCATCAGGAATCCCCCGTCCGGCATCGCCCGGGCGGCGAACCACCCGGCCGCTGCACCCACCGCCGCTCCGGCACCCGCGCTGCCCCCGGCGCGCGCCACCCCCGACAGCGCGGGCACCCCGCTGTCGGCATGGACGGCCCGCAGCAGCAGCCCACCGGCGGCCAGCATCCCCATCGCATGCGCGAGCCCGAGGCCCGCGATGACCCGTTCACCGGCCAGCACGGACGCCAGAACGAGAGCCAGCGCGGCCGCCAGCAGCCAGCCGGTCACGATCGCCGAGGCCGCGGCGCGACCCCGCCCGCGGGCGTAAAGAGCCCTGCCCAGCAGGGCGACGAGCCCGTACCCGATCAGGCCGGGTGCGAAGGCCACCAGGGCGAGCGCCATCCGTTCCGGCGGGACGTCCGCCTGGCTGATCAGCTCGAAGAAATCGGCGATCGGGCGGGACGCCGCCACGAGCATCGCCCCTCCCGCCGCCGACGCGATGAGCACCGCTCGCGTGGTGCCGGAGAGCGTCCGGGTGTAGGCGGCGGGATCGTCGTGCGCATGCTGGGACAGCCGTGGGAACGCAGCCGTGGCGATCGGCACCGCCAAGACCGCGTACGGCAGCAGGTACACCATCCAGCTGTTCACGTACGTAACCCAGCCGCCATCAGGTGCCTGCTGGTTCGCCATCGCCATCGCCACGAGGTACGCGAGTTGCTGTGCGATGAGCGTCGCGAGGCCCGCCAAGGCCAGCTTGCGCGCGAGCCGCGCGGCCCCTGGGGGGAACCGCAGCGTCAGGCCGATGCCGGTGACCCGCACAAGCATCGGCACGAGGGTGGCAAGCGCGAGAGCGAGCACACCGAGTGTCGTGCCGCCGGCCAGAATCCACTCGCTACTCCGGCTCACGGTGGACAGGTCGTCCCGGTCGCCCTCGAAGGACTGGTTGAACAGCAGGTACGCCGATGCCACCACGATGCTCGAGAGCACCGGCGCGAGCGCGGCGGCCAGGAACCGGCGGTGCGCCTGCATCACGCCCGCGGTCACGACCGCGATGCCGTACAGCGGGATCTGCGGAAGGAAGATCAGCAGCATCCGCCGGCCCACCTCGACCCCGAGTTGGCCGCCGGTCCCGCGGAGCATGAACTCCATGACCGGGCCGGCCACGAGCACTCCGAGCAGGGCGACCGGCACCAGCAGCACGAGTGTCCAGCTCAGGAGCGCAGAGACGACCTGCCGAACGTGTTCGGTGTCGCCGCGGGTGGCCGCGGCCGCCAGCAGCGGGACCACCACGCTGGCGAGCGCGCCGCCGGCCACAATCTCGAACGCCACGTTGGGCAGGGCGTTCGCCGTCTGGTAGATCGAACCGAGCACGGTCTCGCTGACCACACCCTGGAAGACGAGTTGCCGGCCGAATCCCACCACCCGGGCCAGTACGCTGGCCACAGCCACCAGGGCCGCTCCCCCGGCGATTCCGGCGGCGGCGCCGGCAGCGACCCGCCGAGCGTTCACCGGGTGGCGCGGCCGAGTTCGTCGAGCCAGCGAAGCGCCGGATTGCCGGCGATCACCTGGGTGAAGCTCACCTTCTCGCTGGCCAGCGTCAGGGCGGTCACCACCGCGAGGTGGGCCAGGCGGCCGGCCCGCCCCTCGCGGGCGACGAGGGCGAGCCCCACGGCGGCGCCCAACGCGTTCGCGCCGGCGTCGCCGAGCATGGTGCGTTCGGCCAGGTCGCCGGGAAGCACGGCGCCCGCGGCGCCCAGGCCGGCGGCCGCGGCGGGGCCGGCCGGACCGGCCACCGCGAGCGGCGCGTGCAGCAGGCTCACCTTGATGGCCCGGCCGGGGCGCAGGTCGAACAGGTTCATCAGGTTGGCGTGCCCGGCGACGGCCGCGCCGCCGATCAGGGTGTCCAGGGCGTTGTCGCTGACCAGCGCGGCACCGGCCAGCCCGGCCGCACCGATGACGCCGATCTTGACCGCTCCGGTGGTGACTTCGCCGCGAGCGAGCGCGGAAAGGTGGCCGCGCAGGCCCTTGCTGGCCGAATCGCCCTCGAGGTCGTCGTACAGCCCTGCGGCGCCCGCTGCCGTGGCAACCAGGGGGCCGGCAACCCGCACCCGAGCCGGAATCCCGGGAGCGAGGGCGGCTCCGGCGGCCGCTCCCGCCGCGGTAGCTGCCCCTGCGGCAAGAGTGACAGTCCGGCCACGATGGTTCTCCCGCTCCCACCGCGCCGAGCCTCCGGGGGGATCGGCGCTCAGCCGCCGATTGACGACCCGCGCAACGGCGGCACCCACGGCGGCTGCTGCCAGCGTCGCCGCTGCGCGTTGCCAGCGTCCGCTCATCCCTCGCCGTCCTCACTGGCGTCGGCTTCGCCGTCTGGGCCTTCATCCTCTTCGCCGACCGGCGCTTCGCCATCCTCGCCGCCGGTGTCCTGCTCCTGCTCCGATTCGGGCGTGGGCCGTGCGGGAATCGGTGGCATCGGGCCGTCCGGAGACCCGGAGTAACCGTAATGCCCAGCATTGCCGGACTCCTGCTCGAGGATCGCGAACAGAGCGGCGACTCGGCCGACGAACAGGTCCGCCGAGTCGATCGTCGACACCTGCTCGGTCAGTTCCTCGTCGCTGCGGATCGTCGGGATGAGCTCACCCTCGCTGTTCAGGGGCGGGCCCGCAACGACCGCGCCGAAGCCGGCCTCGTCAAGGGCGCGGACGACCGGTACGAGCGGCTCGACAGGGACCGCCGAGTCCTCCGCTACGAGCGGACCGGCCACGACGACCGCGAGCTCGGCCTTGCGTTCGGGTTCACCTTCCAGGCCAATGAACCCGGCCTCGCTCAGGCCGATCACGATCTCTTCGTCGATCTGGCGGTTGATGCCAAGGGTCAACTCGTCGATACCGGTCGGCAGCCCCTCCTCCAAGGTGACCTCCTCGGGAGAGATGAGGAACGCCTGGGCCAGCAGTGCCGCTCCTCTGTCGTACCCGTCGCCGTCCTCCGGGATCGTGATGCCGGTCGACACCAGGTTCGCCGCGAGCGCATCAAGCGCCGACTCGGACTCCGCGTCCATCCAGCTGCCGTCGACCTGGACGCTCGCGGTCACCTCGGCGCCGCCTTCTCGCAGCGTCTCGGCGAGCGCGTCGACCATCTCACCGTCGGCGCTGGGCATCGCCATGACGACCACGTCGCGACCGTCCAGCCGCCCGCCGACGATCTCCGGGGCGACCGCCTCGATGACCCCGTCGCGGTACGCCTGGATCGACTCCAGACCGCGGATCTGCTCCTGAAGCTGGCTGTTCTGCTCCCGCATGCTGTTCAGCTGTTCGGGCAGGTCGGCGTCCACCCGCTCGCCCAGCGGCCCGGCGCCGAGCACGATGCCCACCGCGAGCGCGAAGAACACCGCGATGATCGAGACCAGGTGGTAACGAAAGTCGATCACGTCAGAAAAGTCCTTGCAGCCAGAAATAGAAACGGTCCCACCACGACCTCACGACCTCCAGGTAAGCCTCACCGGTGGGCGTGGATGTCAATGCGGCCAGCACGGCCAGCACACCCGCGACCACGAGGAGTACCAGGCTCCAGGCCGGGATGCGACTGCGGTACAGCCGGCTCACGCCCTTGGCATCGATCAGCTTGCCGCCCACCCGTAGCCGGGTCAGGAAGGTGCTGGCCATGCCGGCGCGACCCTTGTCGAGGAACTCTACGAGGGTGTCGTGGGTGCCCACCGCCACGATCAAGCTGGCACCCTTGTCGTCGGCCAGCAGCATCGCGACGTCCTCGCTGGTCCCTGTGGCCGGGAAGACCACGCCCGTCAGCCCCAGCCGCTCGAGCCGCTCGAGGCCGGGCGCCCGCCCGTCGCGATAGGCGTGCACGATCAGTTCGGCACCCGACTGCAGCGCGCGGTCGGACACCGAGTCCATATCGCCGACGATCACGTCCGGCTTCAGCCCGGCATCCAGGAGCGCGTCCGCGCCCCCGTCGACCCCGACCAGCACCGGCCGGTACTCCCGGATGTACGACCGGAGCATGGCCAGGTCTTCGCGGTAGTGGTACCCACGCACGACGACGAGCACATGCCGGCTGGAGAACGAGGTGTCCACGTCGGGTACACCCACGCCGTCGAGCAGCAGGTCGCGCTCCTTGCGCAGGTACTCCATCGTGTTGACGGCGAACGCCTCGATCTGAGATGACAGCCCGCCCCGCGCGACCTCCATGAGCTCTTCGAGGCTGTGGAGGGTGTGCTCGACGCCGGTCGCAAGCTCCTCACTCGCGCCGCCGCCGTCGCGATAGATCACGTTGCCGTCGATCCGCACCGTGTCGCCTTCTTTGAGCATGGCGAACAGGTCTGAGTCGGTCGCGTCAAGCAGCCGGATACCGGCCTCGAGCAGGATCTGGGGACCGAGGTTCGGGTACCGGCCGCTGACCGACTGCTGGGCGTTGACCACGGCGACCGGCCCACACGCCACGAGGGCCTCGGCACTGACCCGGTCGATGTCCAGGTGGTCGATGATGGCGATGTCTCCGGACTTCAGGCGCTTGGTGAGGTCCTTGGTGCGCCGGTCCAGACGCGCTGTCCCGCTGACGCCGGGCAGGCCGGTCGGCGCAGTGCGGCGTCGTAGCGGGTTCCTCACTGGCGAAATCCTGCCATGCTGCACCGCGCTGTGCGCCACGAGGCCTCATCACCCAGAACGAGTTGCCCCCGTCCTGGCTTCTGCGGCGGCGGCGAGCAGCTCGACGGCGTGCGCCTTCGCCGTCGCCGAGCCTTCCAGGCCGGCCAGCATCCGGGACAGCTCGCGGATGCGACCTTCGGGATCCAGCGCGATGACGCCGCTACTGGTAATCCTGCCGTCGTCGCTCTTGACCACCCTGAGGTGCCGGTCGGCGAAAGCCGCCACCTGCGGCAGGTGTGTCACGACGAGTACCTGCGCCGTCCGGGCCAGCTGGGCCAGGCGCCGGCCGACCTCCACCGCCGCGGCGCCGCCCACGCCGGCGTCGACTTCGTCGAAGACGAACGCCGGCACCGGGTCCGCGCCGGCGAACACGACCTCGATCGCCAGCATCAGCCGTGACAGCTCTCCGCCCGAGGCGCCCTTGTCGATGGGCCGCGGCTCGGCTCCGGCGTGCGCGGAGAACAGGATCTCGACGTCGTCGACACCGGTGCGGCCGAATGCGAGCTCGCCGCCACCCACGGCCAAGCCGCCCGGGTCAGGGCGCTGGGTGATCGTGACGACGACTCTGGCATGCGGCATCGCCAGTGCGGTCAGCTCCTCCCCCACGGCCGCGCCGAACCTGTCGGCCGCTTCGGTGCGGGCGGCCGAGATGGTTGCTGCCAGCTCGGCGAGTTCGGCCCGGAGCCGGTCACGCTCGTCCTTGAGCTCCGCGATGCGCTCGTCGTCGCCGTCCAGGTCCAGAAGCCGTCTTGACGACCGCTCGGCCCACGCGAGCACCTCGTCGATGTCTTCGCCGTACTTGCGAGTGAGTCCGGTCAAATCGGCGCGCCGCTGCTGCACCTCGGCGAGCCGTTGGGGATCGGTGTCGACACCCGCGGCGTACGACGCCAGGTCGGCCGCGACGTCAGCAAGCAGGTAGGCCGCCTCTGCCAGCCGATCCGCCAGCTGCCCGAGTTCTTGATCGTGCTCCTGCACAAGCTCGAGCGCCTGGCGGGCCCTCGCGACGAGGCCCAGCGCGTCCACCGCATCGGGCCCGGTCTCCTCGGCGGTCAGGCAGCCGTGTGCCGTCTCGGCCGCCGTACGAAGCCCGTCGGCGTGGGCCAACCGAGCCTCCTCGGACGCCAGCGCGGCGTCCTCACCCGCCTGGGGATTCATCTTGGCGATCTCGTCGAGGCCGTGCCGGAGCAGATCGGCCTCCTGCGCCCGCTCCCGTGAACGCGTCGTGACCTCGGTCAACTCGGCTTCGACGGCCCGCAGCCGGTCGAAGCGCTCGATGTAGGCGGCCAGCGGCTTAACGACGGACTCGCCGGCGAACCGGTCCAGGGCGGCTCGCTGCTGTTCGCCACGCAGCAGCCGGTGCTGATCACTCTGACCGTGGACGGCGACCAGGTCGGCGGACAGCTCGCCCAGCATCCCGACCGGCACCGCTCGGCCCCCGACGTGAGCGCGGGACCGGCCCTCCGCGGACACCGTCCGGGATAGCAGCAGCTCACCGTCGTCGAGATCGGCACCGGCCTCGGCAACTCGCTCCGCGATGCGCCCGCTCTCGGGGACGCGCACCCGTCCTTCGATGAGCGCGCGCTCCGACCCGGACCGGACGGCGCCCGGATCGGCCCGTCCGCCCATCAACAGCCCGAGCCCGGTCAGCACCATGGTCTTGCCGGCACCGGTCTCCCCAGTGAGCACCGTAAGGCCCGGCGCGAGGTCAAGCTGAGCATCCTCGATCACGCCCAGGCCGCGGATTCGGATCTCGCTGAACACGTACGGCAGCCTACGTCGTACCGGGGCGCTCATACCGGGCGCCGCGCCACCCCTCGACGGGTAAGGCGAACTTGGCGACCAGCCGGTCGGTGAACGGTGGGCGGTGCAACCTCGCGAGCCGCACCGGTTCGGCACCCCTTCGCACCTCGACCCGCGCGCTGGGAGGCAAGTCCACGGTCCGGCGGCCGTCGCACCACAGCACCGCACCCGCCGTCCGCGGTTGAATGGTGACCGCGAGCTCGGACGACGGCGCGACGACCAACGCTCGGGCGAACAGGGCATGTGCACTGATCGGCACGATCAACAGCGCCTCGAGATCGGGCCAGACCACGGGCCCTCCCGCGCTGAACGCGTACGCCGTCGAGCCGGTGGGCGTGGCCATCACCACGCCGTCGCACCCCCAGCGCGACAGGGCTCGGCCATCGATCTCGGCCACCACGTCCAGCATCCGCTCGCGGCTCGCCTTCTCGACGCTAGCCTCGTTCAGCGCCCAGTTGGTGGCGATAACCTCGTTGCCCAACCGGACGACCACGTCGAGGGTCATCCGCTCCTCGACCTCGTAGCGGCGCTCGACGACGCGATCCACCGTAAAGCTCAGATCGTCGCGCTCGGCCTCGGCGAGAAAGCCGACGTGGCCGAGGTTGACGCCGAGGATCGGTGTTCCCGTCGGCCGGGCCAGCTCCGCGCCTCGCAGGATCGTGCCGTCGCCACCGAGCACGATGACGAGCTCGCAACCGTCCGCCGCCTCGGGCCCGGGGTCGACGGCGACCGCACCGGCGCCGACAGCGTCATCGGCTTCGGCGGCGAGCACACGTACTTCCAGACCGGCGGCGGTCAGCAGGGCCACCGCCTCGTGGCCGGCCTCGAGCGCTTCCGGGCGGCCGGTGTGCGTGACGAGCAGCACCGAACGGTCAGCCATGCGAGCACCTCATGTCGGGCCATCCTCGACTGCGCGATCGAGCGCGGCGGGATCCAACGGCGGCGCACCCGGTCGCAGCCAAACAAAGTACTCGACGTTGCCGGCCGGACCGGGCAACGGACTGGCCGTCACGCCACCCACCCCGAGGCCGTGAGCTGCGGCCGCTTCAGCGACGGTCCGCACCGCTTCGGCCCGTAGCGGGGGATCGCGCACGACGCCGCCCTTGCCTACCCGCTGCCTGCCGACCTCGAACTGGGGCTTGACCATCAACACAAGATCGGCCTCAGGAGTCGCGCACGACACGAGGGCTCCCAGGACGAGGGTGAGCGAGATGAACGACAGATCCGCGACGACAAGATCCACCGGCCCGCCGATGAGCTCCGCGGAAATCTCCCGGACGTTGGTCCTGTCATGGACGCTGACCCGTTCGTCCTGCCGCAGGGACCACGCGAGCTGCCCGTACCCGACGTCGACGGCCACGACATGGGCCGCGCCCCGGCGAAGCAGCACGTCGGTGAAGCCCCCGGTGGACGCGCCGGCATCGAGGCACCGCCTGCCCGCTACGGTCAACCCGCCGGCGGCGAAGGCGTCGAGGGCTCCGGCGAGCTTGTGGCCTCCCCGCGATACGTACTCGACCGGGGCATTGCCGTCGATCACCAGGATCGGATCGGCCGTGGTCACAGCCGTCGCGGGCTTGCTGGCCGGGCGCCCGGCCACTTTCACCCGGCCGTCGGACACCAGCCGGGCGGCGTGATCACGCGAGCGAGCCAGCCCTCGCCTAACCAGCTCGGCATCCAGTCGCCGCCGTGGAGGCACGCTCAGCCCTCGTCCTCGGCCAGCGTGTCCTGTAAGGAACGGTGGATCGCCTCCACTACCGCTGCATGCTCGTGCACCGGCGTGGCGTCCAGCTCCGCCAGCCGGCCGAGCGCCTGGTCCACCCGGTCGTCGCCGGTACCGTCCGCGGCCGGGGTCGCCTGCGCCTGTTCCACGGCATCGGCGGGCATCGCTTGCGATCCCGCCGGCTCGGCCGACGTCCGCTCTTCGGCCGGCCCGGATGCGTCCGCCGGCCGCTCCTGCTCGCTCATGTTGCCCAACGGTAGCCGCCCCGTCGTCACCATCCGGCCTTTCCGAGCGCGTCGGCGACGCCGTCCGGCCGGACGTCCCCCGCCCACGCCGCACCGCACAAGGCACGCAGGGCATCAAGCCGGGCCGCCTCGTCACCTGTCTGCTCGATGGACAGGCGACCGGCCACGACGGCCGCAGCCCACCCGCCGATCCGGATCGCGCCTTCGCTGACGCTGACGTCGCCAGGTGCCGCCAACAGCGCTCGCAAGTCCTCTCCGACGTAGGTGGGCCGCCGGCCGGCCGGCGCGCCGACCACCTCTTCCGGGTCGGCAACGCCGGTGAACACGAGCAGGCTGTCGGTATCGGCCCGGCGGGCGCCCTCGATGTCGGTGTCCAACCGGTCGCCGACGACCAGCGGCCGCTTCGCGCCGGTGCGAAGGACCGCTTCGCGGTGCATCGGCGGCTCAGGCTTGCCGGCAACCACGGGCGCCCGGCCGGTCGTGAGCTTGAGGACCTCGACGAACGAACCGTTGCCCGGGGCTTCGCCGCGTGGAGTAGGGATCGTGCGATCGAGGTTGGAGGCAACCCACGGCAGCCCGGCGGCGATCGCGTAGGAACCCTCGGCGAGCAGCCGCCACCCGACATCGGGGTGGAATCCCTGCACGACGGCGGCGGGCCGGTCGGCCAGCTCGGCCACGGGCACGAGGCCGCGCTCCGCGAGAGCGTCGATCAAACCCTCGCCGCCGACCACCAGCACCCGTGACCCGCCTGGCAGCATCTCCGCGAGAAGTCGCGCCGCCGCTTGGGCCGAGGTGACCACCTCACTCGGCGCGGCCTCGACACCGAGCGAACTCAGATGCTCGGCCACCACCTGCGGAGGGCGGGCCGCGTTGTTGGTGACGAACGCCAGCCGCATGCCCAGCCGCCTGCATTCGGCCAAGGCGGGCTCTGCGTGTTGCACGGCGCCGGCCCCGACGTAGACCACGCCGTCGAGATCGAGCAATGCGACGTCGTAGATCTCGGCAAGCCTCGCCATGCCCACATCCTTGCAGTCCGGGCGTCGCGGTCGGCGCGCGCGTGCGTACGATGCGGACTCAACATGACCCAATCCATCGACAGCGCGCGGCCGCTGCGGCTGACGCCGTTTCGGGCCGTTCGGTACAACCCGGCCGTCATCGACGACCTCGGTGCGGTCACCTGCCCGCCGTACGACGTGATCGGCGCAGACCGGATCGGATCGTGGGAGGCGGCCGACGAGCATAACGTCGTGCGGTTGATCCTCCCGCGGTCCGGAGACGGCGACGACCGCTACGCCCACGCCGCGGGTGAGCTGCGCCGCTGGCTTGCGACCGGCGTGCTCGTCACCGATCCGACACCCAACCTGTACGTGTACGAGCAATCCTCCCCGGACGGCGCTGCCCTAGGACTGGTCGGGGCGATCTCGCTGCACGAACCCGGCGAACAGCGCGTTCTTCCCCATGAGGACGTGTTTCCCGGTCCGGTCGAGGACCGCGCCGCGCTGATGAGCGCCACGGCCGCACAGCTGGAACCGATCCTGCTCACGTATGACGGTGGCGGCCCGGCCAGCGACGTCGTCGACGAGGCGATCACCTGCGACCCGGATATCCAGGTCCACACGTCCGACGGCTCGATCCACCGGGTGTGGCGGGTGGGCGACTCTGCTGCGCTGGCCCGCGTCGCCGCGGACCTCGCCGACCGGCATGTGCTGATCGCCGACGGTCACCACCGGTATGCCGCGTACCTGCGCCTCCGTCAGCGCTCCGTAGCCGGGTCCGACGCCGGGTTGGCGATGCTCGTGGACGCCCGCCGGCATCCGCTGCGGATCGGCGCGATCCACCGGTCGGTGTCGGGCCTCGGCTGGCAGTCGGCGGTGAGCTCGGCCAAGCAAGCGTTCGGGGCCGTCGAGATGCTCGATTACACCGCGGCATCGAGGCCGAACGGCGGATCGGGGAGGCCACCAGAAAGTGCGGTGAACGTTGTCTCCGAGGTGGCCGAGACGACACTGAGCCGGCTTGCCGATGTGAAGTCGCGAACCGGCGGACCCGCGTTCGCCATCGCCGCCGGATCACAGCTCGCGATCGTCAGCCGGCCCGATCCGGGTGTGGTCACGGCCACCATGCCCGCGGACCGGTCGTCATTGTGGAGATCGCTGGACGCCAGCGTGGCCTGCGAGCTCGTGCTCCGGCACTTGTGGGGTGTCCAGGACAACGATCCCCGCGTCACCTACCACCACAACGCCACTGACGCGCTATCCGCAACGAGTGTTTCTGGTGGCGTCGCTCTGCTGCTCGCTCCGCCACGTCACGACGACGTGCTGGCGATCGCCGCGCAGGGCGAGCGGATGCCCCGCAAGTCCACGTCATTCGGGCCGAAGCCCCGTACCGGCGTGCTGATGCGGTTGCTCAATCCGAGTTGACGTCCTCCGAGGACGGTGGCGGGTGGTACAGCCGGCGGGCTTCGGTCAACTCGACCTCGTACCGGCTCTGCGGCACGCCGTCTCCGCGCCAGAACCTGCGGTGCAACGCTCCGCGGACCTCCACGATGTCGTCGGTGCACCACCGCATGACGGTGCGCTGCAATCCGGTATCCCACGCGGCACACGAGAGGGTGTCGACTTTCTGCCGGCGGCCCCGGCCGGCCGGTGGGCGAGGGCGCTCGACGACCACCCTGACGTTAACGACCAGGTCCCCGCTGGGCAACCTGGCCAACGTGGGGTCGCCGGATACCCTCCCGATCAGATGCACCTCGTTGCGGTGCTCGAGAGCCGGAATGGTCGTTGTGGTCATGCTCGCCGCCTCCTGGCGATCGTCGTAGGACCGGCGTCCCTGTAGGACCGTGTCACTCCATGATCGCGGCCAACTCGGCGCGGCTGCGGAGCGCGCGGGCGATCTGTGGATAACCCGGGCGCACTCCAGCGGGTGTGGACAGCGGTGGCGAGCCTCGCCGCACTGATCGCCGGCGGGATCGGCCGGGGTTACACCGGGCGATCGTCCAGCAAGGCGACCCGTTCGGCGGCGTCGGTCTCGTCCGCGCCGTCGGCATCGAGCGCCCGGACGAACCACCGGCGCGCTTCCTCGCGCCGGCCGGCTGCTTCGAGCAGGTCGGCATAGGCGTAGCGGAGGCGGGCCACCCACTGCGCCTTCGCCGGTGAACGCAGCTCAGGAACTTGAAGCGAAACCACCGCCGCGTCGATGTCGCCGAGGTCTCGACGCGCGCCCGCGGCGACGATGAGCATCTCGATCCGGCCCTCAAGCGGCAGTCCGGTACTCGCCGGATCGCTGGCCAGATCGAGTGCGCGGCGCGGGCGGCCCAATCCGCGTTCGCAGTCGGCCATCATCGGGAGGTACTCGGCCGAGCCGGTAATCCGCCTGGCGGCACGCAACTCCGCAAGTGCCTCCGCGTAGCGCTCGGCCATATAGGCGGCCACGCCGGCGGCCTCCCGAACCACACCGATCCGCGCCGCCCGGCGCCGAGCCTCCATCGTGTGCCTGTACGCCAGGTCAGGATCGTCGTCCAGGAGCCGGCCGGCCATGGCCAAATGCTTGGCGACCGCGCGGGCCGCGCCCTTGGAAAGGCTGCCCAGCTCTGCCGCCACGTCAGGATCGAGCTCGTCTCCGGTGATGTCGTCGTCGACGACAAGTTCCGGTTCGGAACGGGGGCCACCCGTTCCGCCGCCCGACCCGTCGTCACGCGGGCCGGAGCCGGAACCCTGCGTTGCCCGGCGCCCGCGCTCGGCGTCGCCGCGCCCCCGCTTGCCGCCCGTCGCCTTCGGCGCCCGCTGTCCGGTCGACCCGCTGCGGGAGGCCGGTCCATCCTGCCGGTCGGCCCGGCGACGCCGCGCGTCCCGCCTGGATCCGCCAGATTCTCCCCCGCGCCGTTCCACCATCCCGCTCCCTTGTTCGGTACACCCCAATCGAATCATGGCCGCACAACACAAGTCATGGCCGCACAACACGAGTCATAGCCGCACAACACGACTTATGGCTGCACAACACAACGAGGGCTACCCGCCCGCACGGCAGGTAGCCCTCGCAATCGAATGTGCCCGGCGGCGTCCTACTCTCCCACCCCGTCTCCGGGGCAGTACCATCGGCGCTGAGAGGCTTAGCTTCCGGGTTCGGAATGGGACCGGGCGTTTCCCTCTCGCTATGACCGCCGGAACTCTGTTGAGATGTAGTCGGGCCGATCCATTGATCGGACACCGTCCATACCTCCAGAACAGCACAGTGGACGCAGCATTCTTAATCGTTCACCTCACGAGGAGGTGTTGTGTGGCAAGTCCTCGGCCTATTAGTACCGGTCAGCTTCACCTGTTGCCAGGCTTCCACATCCGGCCTATCAACCCAGTCGTCTAGCTGGGGGCCTTACCCGGTTGACCCGGTGGGAGACCTCATCTTGAAGCAGGCTTCCCGCTTAGATGCTTTCAGCGGTTATCCCTCCCGAACGTAGCTAACCAGCCGTGCTCCTGGCGGAACAACTGGCACACCAGAGGTTCGTCCGTCCCGGTCCTCTCGTA
>DASUUU010000139.1:0-18037 GCA_036373915.1 Jiangellaceae bacterium
TGGGTCGGCGTTCTGGCTCGCCCACGCGGCGCGGCGATTCTCGAACTGGATGAGCTCGCGCCGCACTTGTTCCGCGTCGAGCGAGACGACGTTCGCGCGCGCCGGCTCGGCTTCGGTGACGGTCGCCGCGCCGCAGCCCACTAGCAGGCCCACCCCTGTTACGCCTCCGACCAGAACGGTCGCCATCCGCACGGTTGCGGACCGGTGGACCATGGATTGGAGACTGAGTATCGATCTAGCGTTCATGGTGATCATTCCTCACTGAATTTGGAACTGGGTCCAAGAACCAGCCACCTCGTGGCCTCTCCGGCTCATGGGTGTGTGCCGGGGGAGTTCGACCCGGTGCAGAAGGAGGCGCCAGGAGCGAAGCCGTTCGGGAAGTGGAAGCCGGGTCCCGGCCCGCCCTTCACAGCGGCTCCGCCACCGCCGCCCACGCTGCCAGTCGGCGGCCAGCCCAGCTCGCCAGCGCCGATGCCGGTGACATAGTCACCGACGATGTGCTGGCCATGGTTGGCGATGCCGAGAGTGTCGGAACATGTCGGTGCCGCCATCGCCGGCGCCCCCAGTGCCAGGAGCGAACCGGCCAGCACCGTTACCATCAAGCTTCGTCTCATCTCAACCTCCTTGGGTGCCCGTACTCGTACGGGCTGGTGTTCATGAACATGTGGTCTCTGCGTTTGGAGACCCTGTTTCCAGATCACCAGCAATCCAGGTGGCGTTGGTCACCCTGAGGGATACTCATGGGATACAAAGAGGGTGTCCGGCCGTATGACTGCGGCTGGTGCCGGGAGGTGCAAGTGGAGGCTGCAAGGGCCTCGTTCGGCTACTGGGTCCGGCGTCGACGGCTCGCGCTGGACCTCACCCAGGCTGCTCTTGCCCGCCGGACGAGGTGCTCGCCAGCCGCGATCAAGAAGATCGAGCATGATGAGCGCCGGCCTTCCCGGACTATGGCGGAGCGGCTCGCGGATGCCCTGAACATCCCATCGGACCAGCACGACCAGTTCGTCGCTGCGAGTGTCGGCGAGGTCCCGCCGGCTTCGCTCGGTAGGACCTTGGCGCCGGCCACCGCTGGATTGGCGCCGCCGTGGCTTTCCGGCCCGCTCGGTGCCGAACGGTTGCGGCTAGTCGGCAGGGATGAGGAACTCGCCCGCCTGAACGCACATCGCCACGCGAGTTTGGGTGGCGACGGGCGAGTGGTTTTCGTCACAGGCGAGGCCGGCCAGGGCAAGTCCGCGCTGGTTACGAGTTTCGCCGACACGGCGCAGCTGGAGTCGCCTGATCTGGTGGTGGCCCGCGGCGCAGGAACGGCCGTCGGCGGCTACGGCGATCCCTATCTGGCCTTCCGCGACGTTTTCAGGACGTTGGTCGCCGACCCGCATTCGACCTGGTACGCGCCATACGTGACCACAGAACAAGCGGCGAGCCTTTGGAGTTTCGCTCCGCGGGTCGCTCAAATGATCGACGCGGCCGGGCCGCACCTACTCGATGTTGTCGTTCCCGCCGACGCTGTGCGCGACAGGCTGGGATCCGGCACGGGACCGGTTGACCTTCCCCAGCCGTCCAGAGATCACGTCGTCGCCGAGGTCACTGACGTCCTGACCGCCCTAGCCGCCGAGCGCCCGATTTTGATCATCCTGGACGACATGCAGTGGGCGGATACCGGGTCGGCGGAACTGCTCTTCCACCTCTCCCGCAGGGTGACCAGCTCACGGCTGCTGGTTGTCTGCGCCTATCGCAGCAGTGAAACCGCGGCCAACGGACCGGCCGGCGAAGCCCTCCGGCGGGCGCTGGCCGAGACCCGCCGACACGTACCAGATGCTCGGATCGACCTCGACCACCTCGACCCGGCGGCTGAACGAGCGCTGTGTGATGCTTTGCTCGATCTGGAACTTCCCGACCTCAATGTGGACGTGCACGATGAGGTCTTCCGGCGGACTCGTGGACACCCACTGTTCGTCGAGGAGTTGATCCGTGAGCTCAAAGCCCGTGGAGACCTGGTGCGCCGCTCGGACGGGTCCTGGGCGGGCCGTGACGGCCTCGACTGGAATCATGTTCCGGCGCGGGTCGCCGCGGTGATCGAGCAGCGGTTGGACCGTCTCGAACCAGATGAGCAGACCCTGCTCGAGGCCGCCGCAGTCGAAGGTGAGCACTTCACTCTCGAGGCCGCCGCCCGGGTGGCCGGCGTTGCGGAGCCGTTGGCGAGCCGGCTGCTCGCAAAGCATCTCGACCGTACGCACGGGCTGGTGCAGGAGACCGAAACAGTTCGCCCCCGCGACAGTGCACTAACCCGGTATTCGTTCCGACACGTGCTCTTTCAGCGTTTCATCTATGAAGCACTGAGCGACGGTGCCCGCACTCGGCTCCACGGCCGGCTCGCGGCAGAGCTCGAGCGGCTGCACGCCGCCGATGTCGAGTTGGTGGTGCCACAGTTGGCACATCACTATGCGATGGCCGGGGACGCTACACGTGCGGTCCCGTATCTGATCCGAGCCGGCGACCGGGCCCGGTTGTTGTGCGCCCGTGACGAGGCCACCGATCTGTACGAGCGTGCGGTGCATTTCCTTCGTCGGCAGGGCGATCGGGAACGCCTGGCGCGAACCATGATGCGAATCGGCCTTTCCCACCAGGCTGTCTTCGACCACGACCGTGCTCAGCACGCCTTCGACGCGGCCTTCCGCCTGTGGTCAACTGGCGGGCACAGAACGCGCAGGCACTCGGAGCCCGCCGGGACGGCAACCCTACGGCTGACGTGGACTGAACCCGAGACGCTCGACCCGACCAGGGGCGGTTTCACGGTCGCCGGATCTGTGATCACGAACCTGCTAAGCGGCCTGGTGCGCTACGACGAGGGCACTAATGTGGTCCCCGACGTCGCGAGCAGCTGGGAGACCTCCGACGACGGCCGCAGTTATGTCTTCCACCTGCGCGAGGACGTCGTCTGGAGCGACGGTCGGCCCGTCACCGCACACGACTTCGCGTTCACGTACATGAGGGCGCTCGACCCAACCGCAACCGGAGCGTTCGTCGCTCCGATGTTGCTGGACCCCGTGGAGCACGCACGCGAGGTACGGGCCGGGCTGGCACCACTAGATAAGGTCGGCATCAACGCCGTTGACGACCACACCCTGGTGATCAAGCTCTCCGAGCCGGCCAGCTACTTCATTTACAACTTGGCCTATTGCGTGCTGCTCCCGGTTCCACAGCACGCCGTGAAGGAGCACGGCGACGGCTGGTGCCAACCGGAAATCATGGTCTCGAACGGGCCCTTCCTTCTGACCGACTGGGAACCTGGTCGGATCATGGTGTTCGACCGCAACCCGCACTACCACGGGTCCACCCGCGGCAACGTTGCCCGGGTGACCCTCGATCTTGCCGCGCCTACTGCAGAGTTGGAAGCACGCTACCTGGATGACCAGGTCGACGCGCTCAGTAGCGGCTGGTTCGGATCGGAAGAGGTGATCGACCGGCTTCGCCGCCGATTCCCCGTCGAACACTCCCGGCGCGACTCGTTCGTCACGGTCTTCTACTGTCTCGGCGTCGGTACGCCACCACTGGATGACCGCAGGCTTCGTCAGGCGATGGCAATGGCGGTAGACCGGACGACGCTGGTTGCGAATGGGCGGCACTGGCTGCCGTCCCCAGCGTCGGGTGGGCTGGTGCCGCCGGGCATGTCCGGTCACGTGCCCGACCTCGTGACATCGCACGATCCGCAGGCGGCCGGCGAGCTGGTCGCCGCAGTGTCTAAAGAGAAGGCACTGCCGGAGATCACCCTTCTCGCGCGACAAGGCAACGAGGCGGCCGCCCAGCAACTGTGTGCCGACTGGCGTGCAATCGGGATCCCGAGCCGGGTCCAGACATGCTCCTGGACCGACTTCTTGCCGACCTGGAACAACGCATCGGGCCCGAAGGTCGGTGTGACGACGTGGTTTGCCGACTATCCCGACCCTGACAGCTTCCTGCGCTTCTGTGTCGAGCTTTATCTGCCCGACTGGCGCCACGACCGCTACCGAACGTTAATAGAGCACGCGACTCGGACCACTGACCCTGCAGACCGCCTCGTCACCTATGAAGAAGCGGAGCGGATTCTGGCCGAAGAGGCCGCCATCGTTCCACTCATGTACGAATCGGAGCATCTGTTGCTCAAGCCGTGGGTCACCGAATATCCGTCCGTCCCAGTCAAGTATCCGGGCTTCTGGAAGGACGTCGTGATCGGACCACGGTGACCGGGCCGGTCACTGGATAGTGACAGTTGAACCGCTCCATCTAGAGTCACGGTCATGGCGCGCATCCTGGTTCCGTACCACCTCGACGAGAATCTCCCGTCCCTGGACGTCCCGTACGAGCCAGACCGGACGGTCACGGCCGACCTGCCAGATGGCGGTCCGTGGCAGCGGATGGCGGCCCTGTACGACGACGTGGCGAATGTCGTGGCACATGATGTCCGGTCCGGCGGACGTCCCGTCGTGATGTCCGGCGACTGCACGACGTCCCTGGCCACGGTGGCGGGCTTGCAGCGGGCCGGTGTCGACCCGGCGATCGTGTGGTTCGACGGCCACGGTGACGTGCAGACCCTGGAGACCACGACGTCCGGGTACCTCGGCGGCATGCCATTGCGGATTCTGACCGGATACCGTCCCGAACTGATCAGCGACGACCTGGGGCTCCGGACCATTCCGGAGGCGCGGGTGGTTCTCGTGGACGCCCGCGATCTCGACCTAACGGAGGCGGAGTTCCTGACCACGTCGGCGGTCCGGCGTTGCGACGTCGAGGACCTCGTGGCGAACGTCATCCCGGCCGGTCCGCTCTACCTGCACATCGACTTCGACGTGGTGACCCCGGACGAGTTGCCCGGCCTGCTCTTCCCAGCGGCCGGCGGCCCAGGGCTGGACGCGGTCGGCGCGGCCATCGGCCGAGTCATAGCGACCGGCAGAGTCGCCGCGGTCGGGGTTGGGTGTACGTGGCACGCGGGCCACGGCAACGCAGCCAGGGTACGGCCTCTCCTGGACGAGGCCAGAGTGGCCTGACGCTCACATCGTCGGGAGAGCCGTGAGCGGGGAGCCGGCTCAGCGCTCGACTTGCTCGCGGCTACGGATTCGGTTCCCGCCTCGGGTCAACCAAGGTTGACGACGGCCGATCGCGTCAACTCCGGTTGACCGCATGGGTGACGTGCTGACGACGCTGGCCGATGCGGCCGCGCAGGACGATCCGCTGACTGCGCTCGCGGCCGCCGGGCAGCTACGCAGGGAATTGGAACGGCGCGAGGCTGTGCTCGTACGGAAGGCTCGCAACGCCGGTGTGACGTGGGCAGAGATCGCGGCGGTGCTGAATGTGTCGAAGCAGGCCGTGCACAAGAAGTACGGCGGCCGCGGGCCGTTCGGCGGCAAGCCGTGACCGGGTTGTACGGCGATGATGCGCTCGCCGAACGGATGAGGGCCCTCCTCGGAAAGAAGCACCAGGTGGTCGCGGCCGCGACTGTCACACCAGGCGAGGTCCGCGTGGCGAGCATCGGTGCTGCCGACGGCGCGGACTTCGAGATCGGCTCTATCTCCAAGGGAGTCACCGGGCTCCTCTACGCCGATACGCTCGCTCGCGAGGAGATCACGCCGACGACGAAGCTCGGCGACGTGCTACCGCTGGACGGCGTGCCGGCGGCCGGGCTGACGCTCCCCACCTCGTCGCCCTCGTCCGCGCCGGCGCGAGATTCGAGAAGGGCAAGCTGGTCGAACGAGACGACGAACAGCCCGACAACTATGACCAGGAATCAGGAGGAGACGCCCACGCCGCGTGACACCCCGATCCCGAGGTCTTGACTATCCCTCCGGCCCTGCGCCGGCGTACGGTCACGGTCGGCGCATTAAGGAGCAGAATCCAGAGTTGTGCGACCAGCAGGGCGGAAGGAGCCGTCGATGGAGGACTGGCGGAAGATCAAGCGGGTGGTGTTCGCGCGGCACAGCAATCCGTGGAGCATGTGGACGAGGTGGGCGAGCACACCACTGATGCTTGTCCCGGTGTGGCGACGCAGCCGGCGCGACGCCGCGCTGGTCGGCCTATGGATGGCAGTCAACCCGGTGGTGTTCAGCAAACCCGCGCACGACCGGGCATGGGCGACCCGGGCGGCGCTTGGTGAGGAGCAGTGGATCGCCAAGCGACCAATGGACACCGCGATGGCGGTCAACGTCGCCGCGACCGCCGCCTTGCTGGTCGCGATGGTCGCCGCCCATCAGCGCCGCGCAGTACCGGCCGCAGCAGCGACAGCACTGGAGATGGGGCTGCTGATGGCGTACTGGGAACTGATGGCCCGCTACTACGACCGCAACGGTGGCGTGAGTCGAACATCCCGATCATGACGCTCGGCACCGCAGCCGCGTGACACGCGGATCCACAGGTCTTGACTATTCCTCCGCCGTGGACGAGTTTTGAGCGCAGGTCGTAGAGCTGCCGTACGTTATCGAATAGGGCTTTCGCCGGGTCATCTTCTGTTGCGACCAGCGCCCCAACACGGGTACGCAGCCGCAGGGTCAGGCCCTCAGTCTCCTTATCCGCTCCGATGAAGGCAGCTTCCAGTGCTGTGGCCAGGTCGACCAGATGTTCATAAGGGGTTTCCAGTGCGATGTGACCTGTTGAACTTGCTGAGCGCCACACCGAAGGATGTCGCAACCATCCCCTCATGCTCGACTCTCGCGGCGTCAATCAGATCACCGAGCGCCTCGAACGCCGGGCCTTCCTCTCCCGTGAACCTGACGGTTCGCCGTACCAGCATGTCGAGCGTTCCTTTGTCAAACGTTCGCATCTGCGGAGCATGTTTGCGACCAGCGTCGTCATCCACTCACTTCGTACCTCGATTGCACGGTACCGGCCGTCAGCAAGCGCGTAAGAAGGAGGAAACGGTCGATCTTAGCTGACAAGCGAGTATCGACAGCTGGATGGCGGTGGCCAGTGCGGATCCGACGGTGCCGTCACCCGGGAGGCGGCTCGGCACCCTGGCGCAGCAGGCCGTACGTCACGCCGTCCAGCAAGGCCTCCCACGAGGCTTCGATGATGTTCGCGCCGACGCCGACCGTCTCCCAGGAGGTCTTGCCGTCGGTGAACTCCGTGAGGACGCGGGTGATCGCATCGGTGCCGTGGGCGGCGTCGAGGATTCGCACCTTGAAATCGATCAGCTCGACCTTGTCGATCTCTGGATAGAGCGTGCCGATCGCCGTGCGCAGAGCATGGTCGAGGGCATTGACCGGCCCGTTTCCCTCGCCGGCGACGACGGCCCGCTCGCCCCCGGCCCGAAGCCTGACTGTCGCCTCGGCCGGCGCCGCGCCATCCGGGCGCGACTCGACGATGACCCGCCAGCTCTCCACCTCGAAGTACTGGGGGCGTACCCCGTCGACCTCCTCGCGCAGCAGCAGCTCAAACGAGGCGTCGGCGGCCTCGAAGGTATATCCGCGGGCCTCACGGTCCTTGACCCGCCGGGTCACCCGGCCGACAAGTTCACGGTCCTGCGACAGGTCGTACCCGAGCTCGCGGCCCTTCAGCTCAATGCTGGCCCGGCCGGCCATGTCCGAAACGAGCATCCGCATGTCGTTGCCAACCGCTGACGGGTCGGCATGCTGGTACAGGTCGGGATCGACCTTGATCGCGCTGGCGTGTAGGCCCGCCTTGTGCGTGAACGCGCTGGCGCCGACGTACGGCTGGCGGGAGTACGGGACGATGTTGGTGACCTCGGATACGGCGTGCGCGACCCGAGTGGCCTCACGCAGCGCGTGCTCCGGCACCACCGTTCGGCCGCGCTTGAGCTGCAGGTTCGCCACGACAGCGATGAGGTCGGCGTTGCCGGTGCGTTCGCCGTAGCCGTTGAGCGTGCCCTGCACGTGCGTGGCACCCGCGTCGACCGCCGCAAGCGAGTTGGCCACCGCGCACCCGGTGTCGTTGTGGCAGTGGATGCCCAGCCGCACGCCGGCCGCATCGGCCACAGCCGAGACGATCTCACCGACGTCGTCCGGCAGCAGGCCGCCGTTGGTGTCGCACAACGCAGCGAGCTCTGCCCCGGCTTCGGCGGCGGTCCGGACGACCTCGAGCGCGTAGGCGGGGTCCAGGCGGTATCCGTCGAAGAAGTGCTCGGCGTCCAGGAACACCCGCCGGCCATTCCGGGTGAGGAACGCGACCGTGTCCCTGATCATCGCGAGGTTCTCTGCAAGCGTCGTCCGGAGTGCCCGCTCGACGTGCCCGGTGTGGCTCTTGGCCACCAGCGTGACCACCGGCGCTTCGGCATCCAGCAGCGCCCGCACTAGGGGGTCGTCCTCGACCCGGATGTTGGCCCGCCGCGTCGCCCCGAACGCCGCCAGTTGGGCGTGCGTGAGGTTGAGCTCCGTCCGTGCTCTCTTGAAGAACTCGGTGTCCTTCGGGTTGGCGCCCGGCCAGCCGCCCTCGATGAACCCGACACCCAGCTCATCAATGTGCTGCGCGATGGCGAGCTTGTCGTGCACCGACAGCGACAGTCCCTCTTGCTGGGCGCCGTCGCGCAGCGTGGTGTCGTAGACGTGGAACTGGTCCGAGTCCATCCGCGGTCCCTTTCAACGGCCATTTCACACAAACAAAAAGACCCGTCGCGAAGTGCGAACGGGTCTGCGCGCCTGGCGTGGTGCTCGAGCCTGGCGCGCCTACGTAATGATCATACAGAGGTACATCGTGGACAACGATGCCATAAGATCGGCTGCTTGTGAGAGCCGAATCCCACATGGTGGACGTCCGGCCGATCACGGACGCCGATATCCAGACCGTCCGAACGCTGCTGTCCGAGACCTGGGGCTCGCCCAAGGTGGCCGGCCACGGCGTGTTGTACGACGCGTCGACGCTGCCTGGCCTGCTCGCCTCGCTGGCGGGCCGGCCGGTTGGACTGCTGACGTACCACGTCGACGGTGACAGCTGGGAGATCGTCACGATCAGTGCGTCCGTCCGCGAACGCGGTGTGGGAACGGCGCTGATCCGCGCCGTCGAGGAGACGGCGCGGCGCGGAGGGGCCCGCCGCTTGTGGCTCATCACCACCAACGACAACACCGTCGCGCTGCGCTTCTATCAGCGCCGCGGATTTGACCTCGTTGGGCTGCACAGGGACGCGGTGATACAGGCACGGGCCGAACTCAAGCCGGAGATCCCGCTCGAGGTCGACGGCATACCGCTCCGCCACGAGCTCGAACTGGAGATGCGACTCGATTGACCCGGCGCCTGCCGCCGGGTCAGCCGGCCCAGCTCTTATCGTCGTCGTCGTTCACGGCCGGGACCGCCGACAAGTGGCGCTTGTTGCTCGCGTATCGCGGTTGGTACGGCACAGTGCCCCGAGGGGCGGTGCGCCACATCTCGTTGCCGAGTAGCGCGACCATGAACTCCTCCGGAGCGATATTCAACAAGCCCGCCCGCGCCTCCAGAGTGGCGTACAGCGGCTCGGGCAGGTCGAGTGTGACGTTGCGGCGGTGCTCGCGCTCGAGTACGTCCGCCACGCCCTCGTACAGCTGATTCACCGCCTCGGCCGGTGACACGCCCAGCAGCTCATCCAGCGGAGGCACCGGCTCGGACAGCAGATTCGGCGCTTCGGTAAGCGCGCTCAGCACGATGCGTCCAAGGTCCTCCCTGGCACTCCAGTCGAAGTATCCATACCTATGACGATCTTCCAGCGCGCGACGGCGGTGGCGGACGAGCACGGCCCGAACCTCCAGCGCCCTAGGGTCGTTGCGGTCGACGCCAGACTCGAGCGCCGCGGCCCTCAGGTGAGTTCCAGTCCAGGTGAAGGCCAGCAGGCCTCCGCGCGGCACACCGTCCAGCCTGCCCGCAGGCACCTTCCAGATCTCCCGTCCGTACGGGTCGACTTGGACGGTTCCGCCGCCCTCCACGGGAACCTCGCCGAGATCCCTGATGAGCCGGCGCAACGGTTCGAGTTCGGGGCCGGGCCAAACATACTGATCTCCAGCCCGATCACCGCTGACTCGGTGCGTCAACGTCGCGCCGACGAGGATGTGCTGTGCGCAGGTGTACCGGCCGTCCGGCAGTTGCACGAAGGTGGTCCGGTCGCGCATTGCCTGCGTCACGCTGGACGAGGTGCGCGCGGCCGTGACGCCAGCCGCAAATGCGGCTTGATAGATCGTCTCCACGGGTGTCGGCCCGTGCTTGCCGAGGTAGTCGGCGCAGAACGCTGCGATACGGGACATGTGATCTAGCTTGGCGGGCCAGCGCGCAAGATCGTCTTAATTATCCACAGCCAGGTGATCGAAGAACCGATCTTCCCGGGAAGCCGGGACGGATCTTCCGTTGATCATGGGAGCACCCGCTAGGCGATGCGGTGCATCCAGCCGTACACGTCGTCGGCGCGGCCGTACTGGATGTCCAGCAGTGCCCGCCGGATCTCCGTCGTCGCCGGCCCCGGCTCGGTGCCCATCGACACCTCGCCGCCGTCCCACACCAGCCGGCCGAGCGGCGTGATGACCGCGGCCGTCCCGCACGAGAAGACCTCCGTGATCTCGCCCGACGCGACTCCTTCACGCCATTCGTCGATCGACACCGGGCGCTCCTCCACCTTGTAGCCGAGGTCGCCGGCGAGTGTGATGATCGACTCGCGGGTGATTCCTTCCAGGATCGTTCCGGTCAGATCGGGCGTGGTGATCGAGCCATCGGACCGGACGAAGTAGAGGTTCATCCCGCCGAGTTCCTCGACCCACTTGCGCTCGGTGGCGTCGAGGAAGCACACCTGGGCGCAGCCGTGCTCGATCGCCTGCTGCTGTGCGACGAGGCTCGCCGCGTAGTTGCCGGCACACTTGGCAGCGCCAGTGCCGCCGGGGGCGGCGCGGGTGTATTCGGTCGACAACCAGATGTCGACGGGCTTCACGCCGGAGGCGAAGTATGCGCCCGCGGGCGAGGCGATCAGGCAGAACAGCACCTCCTTGGCCGGCCGCACGCCGAGAAAGACTTCCGAAGCGAACATGAACGGACGCAGGTACAGGCTGGTCTCGCCGCCGGACGGCACCCAATCGGCGTCAGTGCGGACGAGCAGGTCAATGGCGTCGACGAACGACTCGACCGGGAACTCCGGAAGCGCCATCCGCCGCGCACTGCGCACGAAGCGCGCGCCGTTGGCCTCGGGGCGGAACGCCCGGATCGACCCATCCTCGTGTCGGTACGCCTTGAGCCCTTCGAAGATGGCCTGCGCGTAGTGCAGGACAGCGGTCGCAGGGTCGATCGACAGTGGCGCGTACGGGCGCAGGCCGGCATCGTGCCAGCCGGCCTCGGGCGTCCATGTCGCGGTGACCATGTGATCAGTGAACGAAGTCCCAAAGCCCGGACTGGCCAGGATCTCGGCCCGGCGCTGCGCGTCTACGGGGTTCTGCGACAGGGTGGTCGAGAACTCGAGCTTGCGCGCGGTTGCCGTTGCCATGCTGACCTCTCTCAGGAGTCGAAATGCGTCTCGGTAACTACTAGGACGTCCAAGCAGAACGCTACCGCCCACTGCGCCGGACGTAAACGCAAGGGGCCCGCCGGCCCGCCGAACGAGTCAGCCGAGGCGGGCAGCGAGTGCGTCGCCTACTCGTACCGTCGAACGGCTGGCGTCGCCTCGTGTGGCCAGATCCGCGGCCACCGCTTCCTCGACGCGCCGGGCTTCGGCGTCGAACCCGAGGTGTTCCAGCAGCAGCGCTACGGACAGCACCGTCGCGGTGGGGTCGGCGATGCCCTGACCCGCGATGTCCGGGGCCGATCCGTGGACCGGCTCGAACATCGACGGTGCTGTGCGGTCGGGGTTGATGTTGCCACTGGCCGCGAGCCCGATGCCGCCGGTGACCGCCGCTGCCAGATCGGTGATGATGTCGCCGAACAGGTTGTCCGTGACGATCACGTCGAACCGCGCCGGGTCGTTGACCAGGAAGATCGTTGCGGCGTCGACGTGCAGGTAGTCGACGGTCACGTCGGGGTACTCGGCACCGACGGCGTCGACCGTGCGCCGCCAGAGGTGACCGGCATGGATCAGCACGTTGTGCTTGTGCACGTAGGTCAGCTTCTTGCGCGGCCGGGCGGCGGCCTTCGCGAACGCGTACCGCACCACCCGCTCGACGCCGAATGCGGTATTGACGCTCACCTCGTTGGCGACTTCGTGCCGCGTGCCCGCGCGGAGTGTTCCGCCGTTGCCGACGTACGGGCCCTCGGTGCCCTCGCGGACCACGACGAACTCGACGTCGCCGGGATCGCGCAGGGGGGACGAGACTCCCGGGTAGAGCCGGGACGGGCGGAGGTTCACGTAGTGATCGAAGCCGAAGCGGAGCTTGAGCAGAAGTCCACGCTCGAGTACGCCGCTCGGGACGCTCGGATCCCCCACCGCGCCGAGCAGGATGGCGTCACATCCTCGGATTTCGTCATAGACGGAGTCCGGCAGGGTCTCACCGGTAGCGCGCCAGCGGCGGGCGCCAAGGTCGTAGTGCGTGGCCTCGGCCTTGGTATCGGTGCCGGCCAGAGCGACGTCGAGCACCTTCAGGCCCTCCGCGATCACTTCAGGACCGATGCCGTCGCCGGGAATCACGGCCAGGTTGATGCTGCGGCTCATGCGGGCCACCGTACGGCGGCGTCCCGCAGCCCGACCGGGACGTCCCACGATATGGACGGCGCCGTTCGAACGCACCGCTGCGAGCCGAGGGTCCGCGCCTCCCCTGCGGGCACGGACCCTCGATGTGTGAAGGAACGCATCATGCGGCTACGCGGTTCAGTGGCCGGTCTCGCCGCCGTTGTCGCGGCGGTCCATGGCCTCCTGCAGCGCATGCCGAGCGTTTTGCTCTGCTTCAGTCATTGCTCTTGCTCCGTAGAAGTTCCGAACAGATGTCGGACGAGAACTTGAGTCGCCAGAACTCACAGAACACTTGTGGTGCGGAGCTAGGTCCGGCGGCTGGGCCCGGATCGCGGGCTGTCCTCGTCTGGTGGCGGTCGGCTCGGCGTTGGCAACGCCGGACTCCGCGACGAGGCGCCGGCCTTAGCGGACCTCGTCGCGGCGGCTAAGAATTCGTACCGTCCACGACATGACTCGGCCGACAATACTCCTTGGACGTCCAACTGTCTCGTGAACCAGACAGCAGTCTCGCATGCCGAGACTCCTGCCATCGGTCACCGGGGTGGCGGTGCGCTTGCGACCGGCCATGATCGGGTCACGTGGGCCGCCCACCATGCTCGACGGCGCCGTACCACCCGCGTGCGCCTGGTACGGCAGGCACCGCCCTGCTGAACGTGATCGACCGGAGCCGGGGTCAGTCGGCCAGGTCGACCGTGCGGCCCCACTCGGCGCCGATCTCGGCGACGATCTCGTCCATGACCTGCGGCGGTACCGCCTGGTCGACGGTCATGGAGACCAGGGCGTGACCGCCCTTGACGTCCCGGCTGACCTGCATACCGGCGATGTTGACCCCGGCCTCGCCGAGCATCCGCCCGACCGTGCCGACTACACCGGGACGGTCCTCGTACCGCCAGAACGCCATGTGCTCGCTCGGCTGGACCTCGATGTCGTAGCCGAGAACCTCGACAAGCTTCTCGACGTCCTTGGTTCCGAACAGGGTTCCGGACACGGAGACGACCCGGCCGTCGGCCAGCACGCCCCGCACGGTGATGAGGTTACGGAAGTCGGGCGACTCTTCCTCGGTGAGCAGGCGGACCTCCACGCCGCGGTCGGCGGCGATCACTGGAGCGTTGACGTACGACACCGGGTCTTCCACGACGTCGGCGAACACGCCCTTGAGGGCGGCCAGCTCGAGAATCTTCACATCGTGTTCGACGATCTCGCCGCGAACCTCCACGTCGAGCTGAGTCGGCCCTTCGCCGGCCAGGGCCGTGAAGATACGGCCCAACTTCTCCGCGAGCGGAATGCCAGGACGGACGTCTTCGGCGATCGCCCCACCCTTGACGTTGACCGCGTCGGGGACGAGCTCGCCGGCCAGCGCAAGCCGGACCGACCTCGCGACTGATACCCCGGCCCGCTCCTGGGCCTCCGTGGTGGATGCACCGAGATGAGGCGTGATGACCACCGACGGGAACTCGAACAGCGGCGAGTCCGTGCACGGCTCTGAGGCGAACACGTCGATGCCTGCGCCAGCCACCCGCCCCTCTTTGAGGGCCACGGCCAGTGCGTGCTCATCGATGATGCCGCCGCGAGCGGCGTTGATGATGCGTACTGACGGCTTGACCTTGCCAAGCGCATGCTCACCGATCAACCCGCTGGTCTCCGGTGTCTTGGGCAGGTGGACGGAGATGAAGTCGCTCTGCTCGAGCAGTTCGTCGAGCGACACGCTGCGCACGCCCATCTGTGCGGCACGGGCGGCGGGGACGTAGGGGTCGTATGCGATGACGGTCATGCCGAACGACGACAGTCGCTGGGCAACGAGCGCGCCGATGCGACCGAGGCCCACGATCCCGGCCACCTTCTCGTACAACTCCGTGCCCGTGTACTTCGAACGCTTCCACTCCCCCGCCTTGAGCGAGTTGTTGGCCGGGGCGATGTTGCGGGCGGTCGCCAGCAGCAGACCCACGGCGAGCTCGGCGGCGCTGACGATGTTGGACGTCGGGGCGTTGACGACCATGATGCCGGCCTGCGTCGCCGCCTTGACGTCGACGTTGTCAAGACCCACGCCTGCGCGGGCGATGACCTTCAGACGCGGCGCGGCCGCGATGGCTTCCGCATCGACTTGGGTGGCACTGCGAACAAGTACGGCGTCGGCCTCGCCGATCGCGGGAATCAGGGACGATCTGTCGGCGCCGTCGCAGTAGCGAATGTCGAAGTCGGGGCCGAGTGCTTCTACTGTCGCCGGCGACAGTTCCTCGGCTATGAGGACCACAGGCTTGCTCACGTCTGGTACACCCTTGGATCTGGATTTCTGGTTGAGGTTCGTGACAGCGAGCGCCGTTGCCCCTGGTCTCACGAGTGTAGCCGGTGCCGGCGCCGTCAGACGTCTGGCCAGCGCTCACCCCGCCACGCCGAATCCCAGAACATCCATTCCAGCCTGGTGCTGAGGGCGTAGGCGGCATCCATCCGCTCGGGGACGCCGGCACCGGCGCGCTTGGCCAGCCGGTCGGCCAGCGCTTCGACTTCACCGGTGATGGCGGCGAACTCCGGATCGGAGTACGTCGCGATCCAGGCCGCGTACGGGTGGTCCGGCGCCGCGGCGCTCGCGATGGCAGCACCGACCTCGGCATAGACCCGGAAACACGGCAGCACGCCGGCAAGGGCGACCTCCACCGGATCGGCGGCCGCCGCGGCGATAAGGCTCGCCGTGTACAGCCGGCAGGTCGGCGACGGCTCGCCGGGGCCGTCGATGTCGATGCCGTGCTCACCGAGCAGCGTCGCGTGCATGGCGCGCTCGGCTTCGACGGCGCCGGCCGCGGACCGGGCGAGAATGGCCACGTCTACGGTCTCCGGCAACCGGCCGGCGATCATGGCCAGTGCTCTCGCGTATCCCGAAAGGTATCGGGCGTCGTCGAGCAGGTAGCGCAGGAAGACGTCGCGATCGAGGGTCCCTGCCTGCAACTCCCGGACGAACGGGTGCTCGAGGATCTGCGCGTATGTCGGCTGGGCCGATCGCCACGCGTCGTCGGACCATGTCACGGGCAGGGTTCCCACCACGAGTGGAAGTGGTGCACCGGTCCGGCGCCGTGGCCGACGCGTAGCGAGTCCGCCGCGCGCAACGCACCAGTGACGTACCGCTTGGCGACTCCTACGGCCTCGCGTAGCGACGCTCCCTGAGCCAGCCGAGCCGCGATGGCGCTGGACAGGGTGCACCCGGTGCCGTGGGTGTTGCGCGTTCGTATCCGGGGCGCCCGGTAGTCGTACGTCCCGTCCGGATCGGCGAGCACGTCCACCGCCTCGTCGCCGTCGCCGTGGCCGCCCTTGACCAGCGCGGCGTTGGCGCCGAGGCTGCGCAGCTCTTCGGCCGCTTTGGTCGCGGTTTCCGGCGTGACCGCGTCCCAGCCGAGCAGCGCCGCCGCCTCTGGCAGGTTCGGCGTGATGATCGTGGCCAGTGGGACGAGCCGGTCGCGAATCGCGGCGACGGTGTCGTCGCTGACCAGCCGGTCGCCCGAGGTGGCGACCATGACCGGGTCGACGACGAGATTCGGCACGCGGTACTGCCTGATCGCCGCGGCTACGGCTTCAACGACGTCCGGATCTCCCAGCATGCCGGTCTTGACCGCCCGGACGTCCAGGTCGGTGAACAGCGCCTGGAGCTGCTCGCTGACGAACGTCGCCGGAACCGGGAACACGCCCGTCACGCCCCGGGTGTTCTGCGCCGTCAGCGCGGTGATCGCGGCTGCGCCGTACGCTCCGAGCGCGGAGAAGGTCTTGAGATCGGCCTGGATGCCGGCGCCACCGGACGGATCCGATCCGGCGACCGACAGCACGGTGAAGGTCACTGCAGAGCACTCCTTTCGGCCAGTGTGGCGTCGACCGCGTGACGCAGTTCGCGCACGGCGACCTCTGGCTCCGGTGAGCCGAACGCGGCGGACACGACGGCCACTCCGTTGGCGCCCGCGGCGATGACCGCCGCCGCCCGGTTGGAGTTGGTGATGCCGCCGATGCCGACCAGCGGCAGGTCCGTACGCATCCGGATGCTCGCGACGCCGTCCGGCCCGAGCGGGGGTGCGGCGTCCGGCTTGGTCGGGGTGGACCACACCGGGCTGGCCGCCAGGTAAGTGCACGCTGCGACTTGCTCGGTGTCGGTCAGCTGCGCTTCGTCCTCGATCGACCAACCGACGATCGCCGCCGGGCCGAGGATCGCGCGGGCTTGCGCCGGCCGCATGTCGTGGATACCCACATGCACCCCCACGCCCGCCTCGCGGGCAACGTCGACCCGATCATTGACAACGAGCTGCACGCCGTGCGGGAGGAGTGCGTCGCGCAATCTGATCGCCTGCGCCAGCAACTCGTCATCGCTCACATACTTGTCACGCAACTGCACGAGCGTGGCGCCACCACGCACAGCGCTAAGACATGCCTCGACGAGCTTGGCCGCAGGGACAAGATCGGGATCGGTGACGACGTAGAGCCGGACGTCCGGGGCGGTCACGGCGTGTCGCCGTCCCCAAGGCGGGCGCCGACCTGGATCGCGCGTTCGTCCATCGAGTGCAGTTCATCCAGGATTCGCAACCGCAGCGTCCCGGGGCCGGGCGAATTGGTGGCCGCCCGCTCCCCCGCCACTCCTAGGACGGCCAGCGCGGCGGCCGTTGCCGTCAGCCGGTCCGGCTCCACGGCGGCGAATGCGCCGACCAGCGCGCTCGCGGCACAACCCAACGCCGTGATGCGCGACATCATGGGGTGCCCGCCGCGAACCGTGACGACGGTGCGCCCGTCGGTCACCAGGTCCGCTGCACCTGTGACGGCGACCACTCCGCCGGTGCGAACGGCCAGGTCACGGGCGGCATCCGCCGCGTCGCTCGCGTCGTGGGCGCTGTCGACTCCCTTGCCGCCCTGGGCAGCACCGGCCAGCGCGAGTATCTCGCTGGCATTGCCCCGCACGACGGTGGGACTGCGGTCCAGCAGGGCGGCCGCGGTCTTGGTCCGGTAGGGCGTGGCGCCGACACCGACCGGGTCGAGAATCCACGGGATGCCCCGCTCGGCGGCGACTGCGGCGGCATCGTGCATGGCTTCGACCCAGGGCGGCGACAGCGTGCCGATGTTGATCACGACGGCGTCGGCGATACGGGCGAAGTCGGCCGCTTCGTCCTGGGCGTGCACCATCGCCGGCGACGCTCCCGCCGCGAGCAGTGCGTTCGCAGACAGATCCATCGCGACGTAGTTCGTGATGTTGTGGACAAGCGGGCCTCGCTCACGAACGGCGGAGAATGCCGTCCAGACGTCGAGCGGGCTGACCATAAAGCGCTCCCTCCAGCCGGGACGGGAGGTGCTGCGGTGCGCTTATGAAGCGGGGCGCGACCGTGTCGGCTCCCTTCGCCGGCATGACCCGGTTCAGGTTCGGCGGGTGTGATCTCAGCCCTGCGAGCACAGGACACCCCGGCCGATCGGTTCCTTGCAGCCTAACCTTAC
>DASUUU010000140.1:0-4801 GCA_036373915.1 Jiangellaceae bacterium
ATGTCTAGATCGCGTAGCGCGTCCTCGATACCGCGGTGGAAGGTGGGGTACGCGTAGATCATGTGCCGTAGCGCGTTGATGGGAACACGAGCGTGGACCGCGACAGCGAGCGCCGACAGAACCTCACCGCCGGTTGGCCCCGCCGAGGTCGCTCCGACCAGCACGCCGTGTTCGGAATCGGCGACCAGCTTGATGAGACCTTCGTTGCCGGCCTTGTGGATCCACCCGCGGGCTGATGACGGCACCTGCGCAACGCCAACCGCGGTCTGAACTCCAGCCGCCCGCGCGTCGGCCTCGGTCATGCCCACCAGGCCGACCTCGGGGTCGGTGAACGTGACCCGCGGTAGCGCGCGGTAGTCAGCCGGCGAGCCGGGCTCGCCCAGGATGGCGCGGGCAGCGATCGCCGCCTGATAGGTCGCCACGTGGGTGAACGCGCCGTGGCCGGTGACGTCACCGACCGCCCACACGCCGTCACCGGCGCGCATGTGCTCGTCGACCTTGATGGCATCAGCATGGGGATCGAGCCCGACGGTATGGAGCCCTAGGCCGGCCAGTTCGGCTCGACGTCCGACGGCGACGAGCAGTTTCTCGCCCGTCAACTCGAGACCGTCGCCGCCCGCGACGGTGAACTGCTCGCCGTCATACCGGACTGCGGATGCACGGGTATTCGTGTGGACCGTGACACCGTCCGCCGCTAGGGCACCCTCCACCAAGGCGGAGGCTTCGGGTTCATCGGCCGGCAACAGCCGGTCCATCGCCTCCACCACGGTGACGTCGACGCCGAACCGTGCGAAGGCCTGGGCCAGCTCCAGGCCGATGGCCCCGCCGCCGAGAACGAGCAGTGAACTGGGCAAAGACTTCGCCTCCACCGCTTCGCGGTTGGTCCAGAACGGCGTGTCCGCCAGCCCTTCGATGGGTGGCACGACGGGTGCCGTACCGGTCGCCAGCACCACGCCGCGACGTGCCTCGAGGGTCTCACCATCGACATCGACCAGGCCGGGCCCGGCAAGCCGCGCCCGCCCACGGACGAACCGGCCGCCCTTTTCAGTGAACCGGTCGACCGCGACCTGGTCGTTCCAGTCGTCGGTGGCTTCGTCACGGATGCGAGCAGCCACCGGCTCCCAGTCCGGCGTCAGCTCAGCATGCCCGGCCATGCCGTCGACCCGTCGCGTTTCGGCGAGCAGGTTGGCCGCTCGGATCATCATCTTGGTGGGAATGCAGCCCCAGTAGGGACACTCGCCACCGACGAGCTTGCTTTCGATGCCGACGACCGCGAGCCCGGCATCAGCCAACTGGCCCGCTACGGCCTCGCCGCCTACACCCATGCCTATGACGACGACGTCCACCTGCTGGCCCATATCTCAGTTGCTCCCTCGACGTGAAGTCTCGATGATCTGTACATCGTGGCGGAACGCCACATGATTCCTGATCTTCCGGGCGAGAGGCGACGGCTTCGGGTAGTACCAGGCGGCATCCTGATTCGTCAACCCGCCCACCGTGACCGAGTAATACGACGCTACACCTTTCCAGAAGCAGACGGTCTTCATCGAGCTCTCCGCGAAGTACTCGCGGTTGAGCGACTCCGGCGGAAAGTATCGATTGCTCTCGACGACGACCGTCTGGTCGGCCTCTGCGAGAACTCGCCCGTTCCACACTGCTCTGATCGACATGGTTCGAGGTTAGGCGCACTCTGCAGACCTGCACCGTGTGCGCGCTCACGTAGTCCACAGCCCATATCTCTGGGCGGTGTCACGCGCAGCAGGACAGTTTGCTGACGTCCTTGGTGAACGCTTGCGCAGCCAGCCGGAGACTCTCGGCCATGGTGAGGTACGGCGACCACGTCTCAGCGAGATCGGCAGTGGTCAGGCCGTATTTGATCGCGTAGACGGCGGCCTGGATGACATCTCCGGCGCCGTCGGCGAGCATGTGCACCCCGAGCAGCTTGTCCGTGCTCTCGTCTGCGACGATCTTGATGATGCCGCGGGTGTCATGGTTGACCAGCGCCCGAGGGACGGCGCGGAGCGGCAGCACCGCCGTCTTCACCGCATGGCCGGCATCGCGAGCCTGGGCCTCGGTGAGCCCGGCCGCGGCGATCTGCGGGCTGGTGAACGTGACCCGCGGCAGGGCCGCGAGGTCGACCCGGTGGGTCCGGCCGGGTAGGGCGTTCTCCGCCGCCACCGCCCCGTGGTGGGCGGCGACGTAGACGAACTGGGGCGCGTCGGTGACGTCCCCGGCCGCGAACACGGTCGGGTTCGTGGTGCGCAGCGTCTCGTTCACCACGATCGAGCCTCGCTCGTCGAGCGTGATACCGGCGGCGTCGGCGCCCAGGTCGGCGGTGTTGGCACGGCGGCCGGCGGCTAACAGGACGTGGTCCACGGCGACGCGGCGCTCGCCACCTTCGATGGTGGCGATGATGACCCGCTTGTCGCCGTCCCGTTCGATCCTGCTGATCGTCACCGGGGCGTGGATCTGTGCGCCCTGCTCAAGGAGCGCGTCGGTGAGCGCGGCGGAGATCTCCGGCTCCTCGAACGGGGCAATGCGGTCGAGCATGTCGAAGAACGTCACCTCGGCGTCGAGGTGCGCGAACAGCTGCCCAAGCTCGAGGCCGATGGCGTTCGCTCCGATCACTGCCAGCGACTCGGGCACCCGCTCGAGGTCCAGCGCCTCGTTTGAGGTCAGGTACCCGGCTTCGGCCAGCCCGGGGATCGGCGGAACCGCCGGCGAGGCGCCGGTCGCGACCAGATACGCCGGCGCGGTTATCGGCCGGCCGTCCACTTCCAGGCTGCGCTCGTCGACGAAGCGCGCGGTGCCGCGGATCAGGTCGATGCCGTACTCGCCGAGCAGATCCTCGTACTTCTCCTTGCGCAGCCCGCCGATCAGCTCGTCCTTCTGCGCCACCAGCGCGCGCAGGTCCACCCCGCCGGCGCTCGTGCCGATCCCGGAGAACGGGTGGTGCGCCGCGGCGTGGTAGGCCTCCGCGGCGCGCAGCAGCGCCTTGGACGGCACACAGCCCACGTTCACGCACGTGCCGCCGATCGTTGACCGCTCCACCATGGCGACCCGAGCCCCCAGCTCGCTCGCGCGGATCGCCGCGGAGAACGCCGCCGAACCCGAGCCCACGATCACCAGGTCGAACTCGCCACCGCGGCCACCGGGCCACGCGGGCATCCTCGTCCGGGTGGACATCGTTCACGCTCCAGAGGGGTACGGGGTGATGGCGGAAGGCTTAGTCGTCATGACTGGACCGTAGACGTTCCTGCTAGCTGGAAGGTCAAGCGCGATGCCGGCCCAACCCGGCGGTGACTACAAAGATGGCGCCGTCGTCCTGACCTTCCCGCCGGGGCTCCGGTAGGTCGTGCCGTCCTCGTCGTGGCCGTCACCGTGCCGGCCCGATCATGCGAACGTCCCCAGCCAGGTCGTGAACGCGTACAGGGCAGCGTAAGTGACGATGGCGACGACCACCGTGCCAATCAGCCGCAACCAGACCCGGCGCAGGCCCGCCACCGTGCACTGGTTGCGGCGTCGAAGTGCGAGCCACACCAACGCAACGATGACGACTAGGCCGGCCAGCCGGAACCACCAGGCGTGGTTGGCGTACAGGTCAGTCGCCCAGACGAATGCCGTCCCGGCGCTCACAACGCCCAGCAACGCCAGCACCGTCGGCCCGACGCAGCACAAGATGCCGACCAGTCCGCCCGTGATGCCGATCCGCAATGTGGGGAGCCGGCCGGGGTGACCGCGGCTGGGCTCGGCCTGCTGCCTCGACGGTGTGACTACCATGCCCGACCGCTCAGAAAGTGATGACTTGGTGACCCGACGTCAGCAGCCCGCGGATGCTGGGATGATCGTGGTATTCCTCCAGCACCTTCACGTCGGCGTGGGCCACACCATCCTCGGCATCGAAGGCGCGGGCACAGTATCCGCAGGCGCCCGACACGACATCCCGCACCTGTTCGAACAGGCCATGCGCCTTGTGGTCGGTGTTCGACAGCTCGCCGAGCCACTGAGTGCCGGCTCCGTCGAAGATCATCTGGACCTCGTCGCCGGCCTCCTTGAGTTCTTTCGCCACCATCATGGCGTTGACCACGCGGCCGAGGTCGCCGTGGGTCTGGGTGTCGGCCAGTACGAGGATGGCCATCGGGTTCATCAGCACTTCCTTTCGTCGTTCGGGATTCGATGGTGGCCACTGTTCCCGAACCGACGTCCTGGAACCGTGCGCCAGCACACAGACCCCCGACCGGGAGTCACCCCACCCGCTTCGCAAGTCGCCGCTCGTCGAGGATGGTGATCGAGCCGTATCCGGTGCTGATCAGCCGGTCGGCCTCGAGATCCTTCAGAATCTTGTTCAGGGACGGGCGGCGCACGCCAAGCATGGCGGCGATGGTCCGTTGGGTAAGTTCCACGACCCCGTCGGTCGCTTCGTCGAGCAGTAACCGGACTACTTGCTCGGTCAGCGAGTGGCCCAGCAGGCCGAGTATCCGCGTCTGGCTGGTAGCGAGGCGGAGCGCCACGCTGGACAACCACCGCCGCGCGATCGTCGGGTTGTTCCGGATCAGCTGGTCGAACGCTTCATTGCTGAGATGTAGGCAGGTCGCAGCCGTCAGGGCCCGGGCTGTGTAAGGCATCGGCATGTCCAGGAGCAACTCGATATCACCGTCCACGTCGCCCGGTCGCAAGATGTGGACGACCGCTCGCCGTGGCCCCGAGCCGAGCGAAAGCTCGACCCGTCCTTCTCGCACGATCCAAACCCCGGCCTGACTCTGGCCTGCCCGGAACACGACGGTGCCATCCTGGACCCGCT
>DASUUU010000141.1:0-4888 GCA_036373915.1 Jiangellaceae bacterium
AAGAAGGCCGCCGCTCCGGAGGCTCCTGCCAAGAAGGCCGCCGCTCCGGAGCCGCCGGTGACGGGACCACCGGCCAAGAAGACCGCGCCGGAGGCACCACCGCCCATCAGCTGACCGAGGTCGGTTCAGTCAGCCAGGGTCGCGAGCGTCAGGAAGGTGACTCGGCGGTCGGCTCCCGTGCCCTCGACCGAGATGCGTACCCGCTGGCCCACCCGAGCCAGGCGCATGCTTCCGGCGTCGAAGGCGGCCGTGTCGTAAGGCAGGAGCGTCCCGTCGTCCAGCAGCACGGAGCCGGACCGTGTCTGCGGGTCGAAGTCGTAGATGCTCGCCTGCATGCCGCCGAGCGTACATCGGCGCCCGGCCCATGCGCGGCGGGTGCTCACAGCTCGGCGGCGATGCCCTTTGTTCGCGGTCCCACTCCCAGGCGGAGGGCGTCCCACAGATCGACCTCGGTGTCGACGTCGCGCCGGACCGAGGCGATGCCGTCGAGCATCAACTCGACGGCTCCTGCGGCTCGATGCGCGGCTCGCGACCGGCCACCGAAACGTGGCGAGAACGGCACACCAGGTCGTGCCCCATAGAGGGTCGTACCCAACCCCGCGAGGTCACCCACGAACGAAACGGGGTGCTCCGCCGCTGCCGTCAATGCGAGTGATAGTTCGTCCGGGCGTAAAGCCGGCAGGTCCGCCGACAACGCAGCGACGGCGAGGTCGGGACGGCGTTCCCGCGCCTGCTCGGCGCCGTGCCGCAGCGCCGCGTTGAGCCCGGCGTCAGGAGCGTCGGCGATCACCACGGCTCCGAGCCGGCGGGCTTCCGCAGCGAACGTGGGGTCGTCGGTGACCGTGACGACCAGTTCGACCGCTGGGCAGGCCAGCGCCGCAGCGACCGTGTCGGCGGCGAACGCACGCGCGAGTGCTGGACGGAGCTCGCCGACGGCTTCGGACAGCCGGGTCTTGGCGATTTCCGGGCGCTTCACCGGAATGACGATCGACCAGTTCATTGCCTCTATCGTGTCAGCCCGCCATTGTGTAGGGCACGATGCGGGTAGTACCTCGCCACGCGGCCCAACACCGAGGAGGACACGTGAGCGGACCCAAGCAGCGGCTCGGCTTCTGGTACCGGGTCGTCGCGGGCATCATCAGGCCGATCCTGGTGCTGTTCACCAGGCACGACTGGCGTGGCACCGAGCACCTGCCTCCAGTCGGCACGGGAGTCGTCGTCTCACCGAACCACGTGTCGTACGCGGATCCGCTGACCTTCGCCCACTTCCTGTGGGACAACGGCCGAGCACCGCGGTTCCTGGCCAAGGAGGGCGTCTTCCGGATTCCCGTCATCGGACGGATCATCGCAGCGTGCGGGCAGATTCCGGTGTACCGCGAATCGCGCGACGCGGCCAAGGCGTTCACGGCTGCGGTCAAGGCGATCGAGCAGGGTGAGTGCGTTGCGATCTACCCGGAGGGGACGATCACCCGCGACCCGGGGCTGTGGCCCATGGTCGGAAAGACAGGAGCGGCGAGGGTAGCGCTGGAGACCGGCTGCGACGTCATTCCGGTCGCGCAGTGGGGCCCGCAGGAACTTCTTGCGCCTTATAGCAAGAAACCGCGGCTTCTCCCGCGCAAGACCATGCGAGTCGTGGCAGGCCCGCCGGTGGACCTGGACGATTTCAAGGGCCGGCCCATCACCACAGAGCTTCTCCTGGACGCTACTGAACGCATCATGGAGGCGATCACCTCCGAGCTGGCGAAGATCCGCGGCGAGTCGCCGCCCGAAGACCGGTTCGATCCACGGCGCTCGGGCGTCCCGCCTACCGGCAATCCGGGCCGTGGAGGGGGTGCGCGATGAAGGTAGCTACCTTCGGTGCGGGTTCGTGGGGAACGGCGTGTTCGATGGTGCTGGCCGATGCCGGATGCGACGTGACGATCTGGGCGCGCCGCGAGGAGCTGTGCGAGGCGATCAACAACACGAGAGCCAACCCCGACTACCTGCCCGGCATCGAGCTACCGGCCGGCCTGCGCGCCACAAATGACCCCGCGCAGGCTACGGTCGGCGCGGACGTGGTGGTGCTGGCTGTGCCCTCGCAGACGCTGCGCCAGAACCTCACCGCCTGGCGCTCTGTGCTGCCGCCGGACGCCATGCTGGTCAGCCTGATGAAGGGCATCGAAACCGGCACCGCGAAGCGGATGAGTGAGGTCATCGTCGAAGTGGCGGGCGTGGAACCAGATCGGGTTGCCGTCCTGTCGGGCCCTAATCTGGCCGGTGAGATAGCCCAGCGCCAGCCGGCGGCCAGCGTGATCGCCTGCGTGGACGAAGCGGCCGCCGCCCGGCTGCAGAAGTCGTTCCACACTCCTTACTTCCGCCCGTACACCAACCCCGATGTTGTCGGTACCGAACTCGGCGGCGCGGTGAAGAACGTGATCGCACTGGCCGTCGGGATGGCGGTCGGCCTCGGCTTCGGTGACAACGCGCGGGCCAGCGTCATCACCCGCGGCCTGGCCGAGACCGCGCGCCTCGGCGCCGCATTCGGCGCGGACGTCTATACGTTCCAGGGCCTCGCCGGGCTCGGTGACCTGATCGCTACGTGCTCGTCGCCACTGTCGCGTAACAGGACGTTCGGCGAGAAGCTGGGCAAGGGCATGTCGGTGGCTGAAATCACCGCTGCCACGCGCCAGGTGGCCGAAGGCGTCAAGTCGTGCGAGTCGATCCTCGATCTGGCCCGCCGGGTCGATGTCGACATGCCGATCGTGGAGCACGTCACCTACGTGGTGAGGGGCGAGATGTCACCGCTGGACATGCTGCACAGCTTCGTTACTCGCTCGGCCAAGCCGGAACGCCACGGCTACTGACACGTGGACCCCGTGATCGGTTTGTAGCCCGATCCGTAGCAAAGCCCACGTGATCACAGGAGCGTGGATCGGGGTCGAAGGGGTATGGTCGGCCGCGATGAGCAACCAGCAATCCCGCCGCATCCGAGTGGCCGTGGTCTTCGGCGGCCGCAGCTCCGAGCACGGTATCTCGTGCGTCACCGCAGGCAGTGTCCTCCGCGCGATCGACCAGGACCGATACGAGGTCGTCCCCGTCGGCATCACGATGGACGGACGGTGGGTCCTGGGTCCCAACGACCCGTCGCGGCTCGCCATCACCGACGGCAAACTGCCCGAGGTGGCCGACATCGGAGGCACGGTCATGCTGCCGGCGACCCCCGCCGGTGTGGAACTCAGCGTCTACGAGCCGGGCAGCGTCCCGCAGGCGTTGGGGTCCGTCGATGTCGTCATGCCGCTCCTGCACGGCCCGTACGGTGAAGACGGCACGCTGCAGGGCTTGCTCGAGTTGGCGGACGTTCCGTACGTGGGCTCGGGTGTGCTCGCGTCCGCCGTCGGCATGGACAAGCACTACATGAAGCTCGTGCTGCGGGCCAGCGGCCTGCCGGTCTGCCGGCACGTGCTGGTGCAGCCAGGGTCATGGGACGCTCAGCGCGCGCGAGTGGAATCCGGGGTAGCCGAGCTCGGCTGGCCGGTGTTCGTCAAGCCCGCGCGGGCCGGCTCGAGCGTCGGAATCACCAAGGTGAGCAAACCAGACGAGCTGGAGACCGCCGTCTATGCTGCCCGCGAGCACGACCCGAAGGTGATCGTGGAGGAGGCGGTCGTCGGTCGAGAGATCGAGTGCGGCGTGCTGCAGGGTGTTGACGGTGGGCCGCCGGAGGCGAGCGTCGTCGGCGAGATCCGCGTCGACGAGACGCACGAGTTCTACGACTTCGACGCCAAGTACCTGGACGAGACGCACGTCCACCTCGACGTGCCGGCCGACTTACCGGAAGGGGTCGCGCAGGAGGTTCGCGCACTGGCGACTCGGGCCTTCGAGGCGCTGTCCTGCGAGGGGCTTGCACGCGTGGACTTCTTCTACACCGAGGACGGCTCAGTGCTTGTCAACGAGGTGAACACGATGCCCGGCTTCACGCCGACGTCGATGTTCCCGATGCTGTGGGCGGCCAGCGGCCTCGACTACCCGGCTCTCGTGAATCGCTTGATCACTACAGCGCTGACCCGCCCAACCGGCCTGCGCTAAACCCCGCTGATCATGCAAAAGTGGTGCGACACGCCGAAATGTCCAGTTCTGCTGCTGGTCGTTGAGTCGGACAAAACGGCGTGTCGCACCACTCTTGCATGATCAGCGGGATCTAGCGCAGTGGGACGTTAGCAGCGATCGACGGGCCGAGATCGCCCAGTACGGTCGCCGGGTCGTAGTCGTCTGGAACGGCCACCTCGACGATGGGTTCCCTGTCGACCGTAGCGAAGAACTGCCCGCCGACGCCCTCGACCGGAAACCATGCGACGCCGTCGATTTCGGTCAGGACGGCATCCGGCTGGTACTCCGGGGGCAGGCCGACCCCGCACCGCAGCACTATCGGCGGCTGACCCCACGCGGCCACGGGCAGCTCGGCGGGCTCGACGTCACGGGTGACCGCGTCGGAGACGACCTCGGGCAGGTCGCCGAGCAACGGCGCACAGGCCCTGTCCGCACCGGGCTGCACGTCGTACGGTTCGACCTCGACCGCGCCGAACCCGCACCCGGCAAGCGCGAGCGGTGCGAGCAGGATCAGATGTGGACGACGGGGCACGTCAAGGTTCGAGTGATGCCTTCGACTCCCTGGACCTTGGCGACAACGAGTCGGCCGAGTTCGTCGACGTTACGGGCTTCGGCGCGAACGATGACGTCATATGGCCCGGTGACGTCCTCGGCCTGCGTCACGCCGTCGATCTCGGCAATCGCCCGAGCCACGTCGGCCGCCTTGCCTACCTCGGTCTGGATCAGGATGTATGCCTGGACCACGGGCGTCCTCCTGGGGGTTGGGGGGAAGATGTCCGACAGACTGGGCGTAAACCTACCGCCT
>DASUUU010000142.1:0-9572 GCA_036373915.1 Jiangellaceae bacterium
CAGTACGAGTCCGAGGTCGTCTACCACAAGATCCGCGAGGACCTCGAGGAGCAGGGTGTTCTCTTCCTCGACACCGACACCGGGCTGCGCGAGTACCCGGAGCTGTTCAAGGAGTACTTCGCCACGGTGATCCCGGCCGGAGACAACAAGTTCTCTGCCCTGAACACCGCGGTCTGGTCCGGTGGCAGCTTCATCTACGTGCCTCCCGGTGTCCACGTCGACATCCCGCTACAGGCCTACTTCCGGATCAACACCGAGAACATGGGCCAGTTCGAACGGACGCTGATCATCGTCGATGAGGGTGCGTACGTGCACTACGTCGAGGGCTGTACCGCGCCGATCTACTCGTCGGACTCGCTGCACAGCGCGGTCGTCGAGATCATCGTGAAGAAGAACGCTCGAGCCCGGTACACGACCATTCAGAACTGGTCGAACAACGTCTACAACCTGGTGACCAAGCGGGCCACCGCAGCCGAGGGCGCCACCATGGAGTGGATCGACGGCAACATCGGGTCGAAGGTCACCATGAAGTACCCGGCCATCTGGCTAATGGGCGAGCATGCCAAGGGCGAGACTCTCTCGGTGGCATTCGCCGGTGAGGGCCAGCACCAGGATGCCGGCGCCAAGATGGTTCACATGGCGCCGAACACCTCCTCGGCGATCGTCTCCAAGTCCGTCGCACGGGGTGGTGGACGGACGTCCTACCGCGGCTTGGTCCAGGTCATGCCGCGGGCGGAGCACAGCGCCAGCTCGGTTGTGTGTGATGCCCTGCTGGTCGACACTATTTCGCGCTCGGACACCTACCCGTACGTCGACGTCCGAAATGATGACGTGTCGATGGGACATGAGGCGACCGTATCGAGGGTCAACGAGGACCAGTTGTTCTACCTGATGAGCCGTGGGCTGACCGAGAACGAGGCGATGGCGATGATCGTCCGCGGCTTCGTCGAGCCGATCGCGCGCGAACTACCGATGGAGTACGCGCTCGAGCTGAACCGGCTGATCGAGCTGCAGATGGAAGGTGCGGTGGGCTGACGCCTGCGACGACGACTCTCACCGGAAGACACCACAGAAGAGGGATTGATGAGGGCACAGCACGGCCTTGCCGAGCACTCGCACGGCGACGGGACCGAGAAGCGCGGCCACGGGGGCAGTTCGCTGCACAAGTTCGCGTCGTTCGACGTCGACGCTCACCCCGTCCCGCACGGCCGGGAAGAGGAGTGGCGCTTCACGCCGATGGCCAGGCTGCGCGGTTTGCACGACGACGCGAGCCTGGACGGTCACGACTACGAGGTGACCGTCGACGCCGACCCGGTGGTCCGGGTCGAGACGCTCGAGGCAGACGACCCGCGAGGCGAGGCGGTCCGGGGCTCGTCCGGATACGTGCCGATCGACCGGCCAAGCGCGCGGGCCTGGGCTGCGGCGGACAAGGTGCTGGTGCTGACCGTACCAGCCGAGGCGGTCGCTGAGCGTCCGACGTACATCCGGCTGCGCGGCCACTCCGCGGAAAAGGCGGCCGCCGGCCACGTGGTGGTCACCGCTGAGGCCTACAGCAAGGCGGTCATCGTGTTCGAGCACGAGGGATCGGCGACCTTCAGCGACAACGTCGAGATCGTCACCGGCGAGGGCGCTCAGCTGGTGCTTGTGAGTCTGCAGGACTGGGCCGACGATGCGACCCACCTCTCACACCACCACGTGCGGATCGGCCGCGACGCCACCGTCAAGCACGTGGTCGTCACATTCGGTGGTGACCTGGTTCGCACCTACACCTCGCTCGACTACGCCGGAACCGGAGGCGAGGCCGACCTGCTCGGGATGTACTTCGTCGACGCCGGCCAGCACATCGAGAACCGGCTGTTCGTCGACCACAACAACCCGCAGGGACGCAGCAACGTCGAGTACAAGGGCGCGCTACAGGGAGCGAAGGCGCACGCGGTGTGGATCGGCGACGTGCTGATCCGGCCAGAAGCGCTCGGGATCTCGACCTATGAGCTCAACCGGAACCTGGTCCTTTCCGAGGGTGCCCGGGCCGACTCCGTGCCCAACCTCGAGATCGAGACCGGCGAGATCGAGGGCGCCGGCCACGCCAGCGCCACCGGACGGTTCGATGACGAGCAGCTTTTCTACCTGCAGTCGCGAGGCATCCCGGAGAAGCAGGCGCGCCGGCTGGTCGTCCGCGGATTCTTCGCCGCCCTGATCGGCAGGATCGGCGTGCCGGAGCTGACCGATCGTTTCAACGACGCCGTCGAACGCGAGCTCGAACGCGCCGAACGCTGAGCCCACTGACTGACCTGACGAGAAGAATGAGGCACCACATTGAGCACTCTTGAAATCCGCGATCTGTACGTGTCGGTCGAGACCGACACCGGCCCGGTGGAGATCCTACGCGGCGTCGACCTGACCGTGAGGGCCGGGGAGATCCACGCGATCATGGGTCCGAACGGGTCCGGCAAGTCCACCCTGGCGTACTCGATCGCCGGGCACCCGAAGTACACGGTGACGGGCGGCACGGTGACTCTCGACGGCGAGGACGTGCTGGCCATGACCGTCGACGAGCGCGCCCGCGCGGGGCTGTTCCTGGCCATGCAGTACCCGGTCGAGGTCCCCGGCGTTTCGGTGTCCAACTTCCTGCGCAGCGCCAAGACGGCGGTCGACGGCCAAGCGCCGAAGCTGCGGACGTGGGTCAAGGACGTCAAGGAGGCGATGAGCCACCTTGCGATGGACGAGAAGTTCGCCGAGCGCGACCTGAACACCGGCTTCTCCGGTGGCGAGAAGAAGCGCCACGAGATCCTGCAGCTGGAGTTGCTCGACCCGAAGGTCGCCGTCCTCGACGAGACCGACTCGGGGCTCGACATCGACGCGCTGCGGGTAGTCTCCGAGGGCGTGAACCGGTTCGCGGCCCGCGAAGAGAAGGGTGTGCTGCTGATCACGCACTACACCCGGATCCTGCGGTACATCAAGCCCGACTACGTGCACGTGTTCGTCGGCGGCCGGATCGCCGAAGAAGGCGGCCCGGAGCTGGCCGACAAGCTCGAGGCCGACGGCTACGTCGGCTACACCGGCGCGAAGGCCTGACCCCACACCCGCCGATCATGCAAGAACGGGGACGACGACACGCCGAGGAGGTGACCGTAGTGCCAGGCCAGAACGGTCCAGCACTGGACGTCGAGCTGGTCCGTAAGGACTTTCCAATCCTGGAACGGCGGCTGGCCGGCGACACCCCGCTGGTCTACCTCGACTCGGCGAACACGTCCCAGAAGCCGCGAGCAGTGCTCGACGCGATAGCCGACCACTACGAACGGCACAACGCCAACGTCGCCCGCGCCGTGCACCAGCTCGGCGAAGAGGCGACGGCCGCGTACGAGGGAGCCCGGGACAAGGTCGCGGCCTTCATCGGCGCGCCGTCACGCGACGAGGTGATCTTCACCAAGAACGCGTCCGAGTCGCTCAACCTCGTCGCCCACACGCTGGCCAGCGGTCTGGCGGACGATCCGCGCTACCTGCTCGGCCCCGGTGACGAGGTCGTGATCACCGAGATGGAGCACCACTCCAACATCGTGCCGTGGCAACTGGCCTGCCAGCGCACCGGCGCGACATTGCGGTGGTTCGGGCTAACCGACGAGGGCCGGCTGGACCTGTCCAACCTCGAATCGCTGGTGAACGAGCGCACGAAGATCGTCTCGTTCGTCCACCAGTCGAACATTCTCGGCACCGTGAACCCCGTGCCGGCCATCGTGGACAGGGCGCGCCAGGTGGGCGCACTGGTGCTCATCGACGCTTCGCAGTCGGTCCCGCACCGGCCGGTGGACGTCGCGGCCCTCGGAGCCGATCTGGTCGCCTTCACCGGTCACAAGATGTGTGGGCCGACCGGTATCGGTGTGCTCTGGGGACGGCGGGATGTCCTGGACGGCCTGCCCCCGTTCCTCGGCGGCGGCGAGATGATCGAGACCGTCGACATGGCGAGGTCGAGCTACGCGCCCGTGCCGCACAAGTTCGAGGCGGGCACGCCACCGATCGCGCAGGCGGTCGGTCTCGGCGCCGCGGTGGACTACCTGAGCGGACTCGGGATGTCCGCGGTGGCCGCCCACGAGAAGGCCCTGACCATCTACGCGCTGGACCGGATTGCGGCGGTGGACGGCGTGCGCATCATCGGGCCCGCCGAGCCGGTCGAGCGCGGCGGCACGATCTCGTTCACGCTGGACGGGATTCACCCGCACGATGTGGGGCAACTCCTAGACGAGCGGGGCATCGCGGTGCGGGTCGGGCACCACTGCGCGCGCCCGGTCTGCGTCCGGTACGGAATTCCGGCGACCACGCGAGCGTCGTTCTATGTGTACACGACCATGGGCGAGATCGACGCGCTGGCCGATGGGCTGGAGCGGGTGAAGAGGGTTTTCCGGTGACGACCGAGTCTCTGTACCAGGAGATCATCCTGGACCACTACAAGAACCCGGTGGGCCGGGGCCTCCGGGAGCCGTTCGATGCCGAGGCTCACCACGTCAACCCGACCTGCGGCGATGAGCTGACGGTGCGGGTGCGGCTGGACGACGGCAACGTCGAGGTGTCCTACGACGGGCAGGGCTGCTCGATCAGCCAGGCGTCCGCCAGCGTCATGCACGAGGTGGTGTCGGGCCACTCGGTGAGGGAGGCCCTTGCCGCCCACGAGGCGTTCGTCAAACTGATGCAGGGCCGCGGCGAGGTGGCACCGGACGAAGACGTCCTCGGCGACGGCGTTGCCTTTGCCGGAGTCGCGAAATACCCGGCCAGGGTCAAGTGTGCGTTGCTTTCTTGGATGGCATTCAAGGACGCGACCGCCCGCGCGCTGGCCGAGGCTGTAGAGGAGATGCCATGACAACAAGTACGACTTCCGTTGACGATGTCACCGAGGCGATGCGAGACGTCGTCGACCCCGAGCTCGGGATCAACGTGGTCGACTTGGGCCTGGTGTACGGCATTCACGTCGACGAGGCCAACGTTGCGACCATCGACATGACGCTGACAAGCGCGGCCTGCCCGCTGACCGACGTCATCGAGGATCAGACTCAGGCGGCGCTCGACGGCCTGGTGTCCGACTTCAAGATCAACTGGGTTTGGATGCCGCCGTGGGGTCCGGACAAGATCACGGACGACGGTCGGGAGCAGCTTCGAGCGCTCGGCTTCAATGTCTGACCCTGCGGGGGCGAGCCCACGCATACCCCCACCTGGGGTGCCGTCGAAGGTCGTGTTCGACCTCGGCGGCGTTCTCATCGATTGGAATCCCCGCTACCTCTACCGCACGCTGCTCCCGTCGGAAGAGGCGGTCGAGCAGTTCCTGGCCGAGGTCTGCACGCCCGAATGGAACGCGGCCCAGGATGCGGGCCGCTCGTGGTCGGTCGCAGTCGCCGAACTGACCAGGCAGTTCCCCGACCGGGCCGAACTGATCCGTGCTTATGACGAGCGATGGTGGGAGACGATCGGCGGGGAGATCACCGGCACTGTCGATGTGTTGCGCTCCCTGCGCGGGGCGGGTGTCCGGCTGTACGCATTGACCAACTGGTCCTCGGAGAAGTTCGACTTCACCTACCCGCGCTTCGAGTGGTTGTCGTGGTTCGCCGGAATCGTGGTGTCGGGCAAGGAGCGGGTCGTCAAGCCCGATCCGCGGATCTTCCGAATCCTGCTCGACCGGTACGACATCTCGCCGGCCGATGCGGTGTACATCGACGACGCGCGGCACAACGTTGAGGCGGCGGCAGCGCACGGCCTACGGAGCCTGCATTTCACGTCGCCGGAGCAGCTTCGTGCTGATCTCGCTGCGCTCGGCCTGCCGGTGGAGCCGGTGGGAGCATTGCACAGGCCACGGCCGTAGCCAGCCCGGCGAGGGATCCCTGGACGTCAGCGGGAAGGCGCGGCTGGTACCCACCCGCGGGCCCGATCGGCGAAGAGCTACTGTCGTGGCGTGTGGCATCCTCGGTCAAGTCGCGTCGTTCCAGCGTCGGGGCAGCTTCGCTCTCGCATCGGAGACGTTGTGCCAAGGCGTACTTACGATGCGCAATGGGCCCTCGAACGGCATTGACAGTGGGCCCCAAGCGCAGCTGACGCTGCACGCGGCGGGAAGGATGGTCCATTCTTCTACCCGAAGTGAGCCGCGATTTGACTCCTAACGTCTGCAGAGCCACGTCGACTATGGCGCGTGACCCGGCCTTCCCCAGTCGAACGTTTTGACCTTCTGCTGAACCCTTCGCGGACCTCCATTGCGGGCCTTGAGACGGCACATTCAGTGGTGGTCGTAAACGCACTCTCTTACCCTGTCACGATGGTGTCGTAAGCGAGGGTGCGGATTAGCCAGGACCTCAGGCGCGTCACTCCAGAATGACAGGTGTTCGCCGGAGCGACGCCGTCAGCCGGGTGCAGGACGGCCATTCTCGGTCGGACGGGGTCTGAGGCCCTTGCTCGACAGTTCGGTTGACCCAGTGCGTGCCGAAATCTGAGGAGATTGGTCCGTGAGAAGGTCGATTGCGCAGTTAATGTGGGGGTTTCAGCCTCACTTCCGGAATGGCTTGGAGCGCGTGGCGCGTGACGTGTTCGAGCAGATCGGGTTCGGCCTCGGCGCCCGAGCGTTCCTCGTTGGCTTCACCGATGACCCTAACCAGGTGTTTCCTGTGTGCTTCGAGCCTGAGCACGACCCGCTGGCGGCAGTTGACCTGTCGTCAGTCGTCGGGGACGCGCGGCAGCGGTACGAGGAGAGCGACGAATCGCGAATGATGTACGGCAGCCGCCGGCACCATGAGCGGATTCATCGTGGCTACCTGGACTCATTCCGTGCGGAAGCTGCACTGCTCATATCACCTTGTCCCATGCAGTACCGTCGTTCCTACCATCGGCCTATCCTTGGGCTTCGAGGCCGCCGACCGCTCATCACCGATCCTCAGCAAGTAGAATCTTGTTCAAAGGAGATCTTGATCTGACGCCGGTGTGGCCGTCCACAGCCGCGTTCGTTCACGCCGGGACTGGAGGAGGCGTGGAACCCGATAGAAGAGAACCGCCGCCCCCTCCTCCACCCCCTTATCCGGCGCGCCCTGCCGAAGAACCCCCGCCAAGCCCAGGCGAGGGTGAGGAGCCAAGCGAAGAGCCGAGGTAATAGATGACAGCGCGCCACGACCCGCTCTTGTCGTACTCACCCGAAACGCCGCCTCCGGCACCTCCACCACCACCTCCACCACCCCCGCCTCCTCCGTACGAACCGCGGCAACCCCCTCCCCCGCCGCCGACAAGACCGAACCCCGAGCCACGGTGATGACAGAACGCCAATCGCCGATGTCGGGAGTACTACATGTCTGAGGCCGACACCTCGAACTCTCAGTCAAGCCGACTCGATCAAGCAACGCAGCAGATCCGCAGCGCTGGCAAGTGGTTGATCGCCGCTGCCGCGGCTGTCGGCGCAGCTCTCATCGCAGGCAGTCAGCTATCGAGTATTGGCAAGTTGGACACCTGCTCGGACTGGGGGACCGTCGCGTGTAGCAGGCTTCCCGTCGCGGTTTCCGGTGCCGTGATGGCGCTAGCCTCGGTAGTGTTGATCGTCTGGATGGGAACCCGACTGCTGTTACCCGTCGCTGTGTCACTCAACGAACTAGACGACCACTGGAAAAACCCAGGTCGCTGGGCAGACGGGAAGTTCTTTAGGGCGAATCCCCAATACCTCAGCGTCGAATCACCCGAAGCACTGGAACGATGTCGCTCCGAGGCATGGAATCGCCTCTGGAACGCCAAGCTAGATCTTGAAGCGGCCACCGAGGGGGAGCAGCCGGCCAAGAAACACGTCCTCCAGAACGCCGAGGCCGAATTTGAGCGGTGGCAAGACCAGGTTAGGACTGTCACCGGAATCGCCAGCTTCCAACTGCTGCAAGCCCATTTCCGTAGTCTCTTGTGGAAACTACTCGGCGCATCTGCATTCGCAGCCATCGGCATCGTCGCATTTGCGTGGGCGGCAAACCCTCCAGAACCTGCATCCAGCACAGTCTCTCTGCGCGCTGCTGATCTCACCGGCGCCGATCTTCGCGACACAGACCTGAGCGGTGCCGATCTTCGCGACGCAGACCTCAGCTTTGCGAACCTTCAAGGAGCCGATCTCACCGACGCCAGAATCGCAGGAATTCGGTGGTCCTCCACGATCTGCCCAGACGGATCGAACAGCGATGATAATGGCAACACATGCCGCGGTCACATTACGCCGTGATTAGAACAGCACGCGGCATCGCAGAATGCGGTCGGCGAGGTTAGAGGCAGCGTTGAGGTTCTGCGGGTGATCGGGACTAACGTGCACATCTGCCGCCTGTATTGGAATATGCAGGTGGCGTCCTCATATGACTTAAGTCGAGTCACGCGCAACGTCCGATCATGCCGCGATAGGCGGGGTCAAGGGTCGGGATGCGGCCAATCTCACGCCGATCTGAGATCGAATGCATCAAGGCTGGCCAGACCAGTAGCGTTCTGGTCATGACCTCGGATGCTTTCGTACCACTCGGCTTCGATCCGCCGACGTTGCTCGTCACCGACCGGTTTCGCCTCGAACCGCTGGGCCCCCAGCACAACGAGGCGGATCAGGCTGCCTGGATGTCGAGCATCGAGCACATCCGCGCCACTGCGGGTTACCCGGACGGCGACTGGCCACCACTCGGCGGCATGTCGCTCGAGGAGAATCTCTCCGATCTGCGCCGTCATGCTGCCGACTTCACGAAGGGTACCGGGTTCACCTTCACCGTCCTCGACACGGTCGACGGCGACGTCATCGGTTGCGTCTACCTCTACCCTCCGGCCTCCGAGGACTATGACGTGACAATCCAGTCCTGGGTGCGGGCCGACAGGGCAGACCTCGACGAGCCGCTCGCCGCCGCCGTCGCGAACTGGGTCGCCACCGACTGGCCGTGGGAACGCCCGGACCGATGTGGCCGCTGAACAACCGCCTCGACGGGGGCCTGACGGTCTCAGTTTCTGCGGTTGCCTTCCCCGGATCTAGCCTGAACTGCGGTTGGCGTCTGGACGTCCAGGACTCGCTCGGGGCAGGGAGCGGACCTGATGACACGACTGCACATGCCACCGACAGCGCGCGTCGCTCGCCGGCCGACTCCGTGCTAGAGGTCGATTCGCTGCTCTCTTGCATCTGGATCGGAGAGGTCGCCGTATTGGAGTTGGGCGTAGGCCGGACGGGCCGGGAAGGCCCTGAGTTCGGCCTGGATGCCAGCGAAGAGTCGATCAGCATCCGGCCCGTAGCAGTAAAGCACTGCTTCGCCCTCACCGAATTCGTTGCCGTCAAACTCGCCAAGTCCTCGCGCGTCGAAGACCGAGAGCAATCTGTCCTCAAGCCCGAAGATCGCCTCGCGCTCCGCGACGGTCCCACGTTCGCTGTCTGACAGCGAGTAGCGGACGATGACCGCATGCTGCGCTTGGGCGCGATCGGCTCCGCCCGCTTTCGCTTGAACAGGCGCATAGACCTAATCCGTGTCTCGAGGTGTCGTGGCCCGAAGATGATCGTGGCATTGGGCACGATCGAACGCACGGACTTGCCGCAGGTCGGTCGTGTGGCGTCGTACGGCGCG
>DASUUU010000143.1:0-52342 GCA_036373915.1 Jiangellaceae bacterium
CGACTCGCTCACCGTCAACTCCCCGACGAACCCCACATGGGCGATCCCCAACCGCTCGGCCAGCATCGCCGGAACCACGCTCATGCTCCCGTCGGTCGACGCCATGCCGGTCAGCACCAGGTCAACGTCCCCGATCTTGCCGATGGCCGCGGCGAGCACCGCAGACGTCGCCACCGAATCCGACCCATGCAGCGCATCATCGACCACATGCACCCCCGAGTCCGCGCCCATCTGCAGACCCTTGCGTACCGCTTCCGCGGCCTGCTCGGGTCCCATCGTCAGCACGACGACCTCGGCCTCGCTGGCATCTGAAACCTTCAACGCCTCCTCGATGGCGTACTCGTCCAACTCCGACAGAATCCCGTCAACCCCCACCCGATCCGTGGTCAGATCCTCGGAGAACCCCCGATCGGCCGTCGCATCGGGAACATGCTTCACCAAAACAACGATCTTCATGGCCGGATGCCGACCCTCCTGTGCGGTCTCTTGGTGGCGGGCGCAGTCGCCATTGCCCACCCGCGGTTTGACGCCAGCCTGCCATCCAGGACCGGTACATGCCGAACCGGGTGGCAGATCGCCAACGGCATTGATGTTACCCGTGAGTAACAAGAGGGCAAGGCAACCGGGTCGTGTTTCGGGTCACACGACGGAGCTGACAGGTCCGCCACCTGCGCCTATCCGGCGAGTGCCACAATCACGCCCGTGACCCTGCCCATCACCGGAGAGCGGACGGTTCCGGGCGTGCCCGCCGAACTACTGGTTCCGGCGGCACGAGGTCGCCTACCTGGCGGCGGCTCGGCTGTGTCGAGGCTCGCACGTGCTCGATGCCGGCAGTGGTGAGGGCTTCGGCGCGGCCCTCGTTCGTGTTGCGGGCGCGGCCGGGGTCGTGGCCCTGGACTACGACATGACGACCGCATCGCACGCCCATACCGAGTACGGCCTGCCGGCCGTGCGAGCCAACCTTGTCGCGCTGCCGATTCGCGATTCGGCGTTCGACGTGGTCCTCAGCCTTCAGGCGGTCGAGCACGTGTGGGATCAGCCGGCGTTCCTCGCCGAATGCGCGCGCGTGCTGGGCGCCGGCGGCCGGGTGGTTCTGACGACGCCGAACCGGTTGACCTTCCCTCCCGGCAACGTCTTCCACCATCGGGAGATGGACGCCGCCGAACTGCTGGCTGTCGTGGCCGGTGCCGGGCTGAAGACCGAGACGATCCTCGGCATCCACCACGGCCCGAAGTTCGACGAATACTCCGGTGACGTGGTCTCCGACCAGCTCGCAACCGAGCCGGAGGCGTGGTCTTCTGCGCTGGCCGCACTCGTCGGGAGCGTGACCGCGCACGACTTCACCTTCTCGTCCGACGGGCTGGACGAATGCCTGGACCTGTATCTTGTGGCCGGTCGCCCGTGACGACGGGCGGGTACTCGCCGATCCGTCACCACGACGCGCGGCTCCGCGCCGGGCCGGGTTAGCCTCGTCGGCGATGCGCGTGCTCATGCTCAGCTGGGAGTACCCACCCGTGGTCTACGGGGGGCTGGGACGCCACGTGCACGGCCTGTCAGAGGCGCTCGCCGCCGACGGCCACGAGGTCACCGTCCTTACCCAGGCACACGAAGACGCTGCCGCCGACGAGTCGGTGCACGGCGTACGGATCGTGCGCGTGCGGCCGCGAGACGACCGCAGTGATTTTCCGCGCTGGGTGCGAGCTCTCAACCGGGCTCAGGCCAGCGCCGGACGTGCTCTGCTGGATCGCTGGCAACCCGATGTCCTCCACTCCCACGACTGGGTGGCCGCCGAGGCGGGCATCGCCCTGGCGAAGGCGGCACGCCGGCCGCTCGTCGCGACGATCCACGCGACAGAGGCCGGCTTGTGGAACGGCTGGATCACCACTGTCCTGTCCCAGGCCCGGCACGACACCGAAACCTGGTTGGTCCGGTCCGCCACCCGAACGATCGTCTGCTCCGAGGCGATGCGCGCCGAGGTTTCGGCGGCGCTGAAGGCATCGGCAGAGGATCTGACGAAGGTGCACAACGCCGTCGACCTTGCGGCCTGGCGCACGTCGAGCGACGAGCAAGCACGCGCCAGAGCCGCGCTGGGAGTCCCGTCCGGTGCCCCACTCGTCGTGCTGGCCGGCCGGATCGAGTGGGAGAAGGGCGGCGACGTCGCCGTCCGGGCGTTACCCTCCATCCGCCGCGCCCGGCCCGGTACGCACCTGGTGGTGGCGGGTACGGGGAGCCAGCGGCCGGCACTCGAGAAGCTGGCACGCGCCCGGCGGGTCTTCCGGGCGGTCCGGTTCGCGGGCCACCTCGACGAGGCCGACCTCGCCGCCGTGTTGGGTGCGGCCGACGTCGCGCTCGTACCCAGCTCGTACGAACCGTTCGGCATGGTCGCCCTCGAGGCCGCGGTGGCAGGGACGCCCGTCGTCGCCGGCGCAGCGGGCGGTCTGCCCGAGGTCGTGGCGAATGGCCGGACGGGACTGCTCGTTCCTCCCCGCGACCCAAATGCGCTCGCCGCCGCAGTGGCGGCAGTGCTGCGCGATCCGGCGCTGGCCGCTCGGCTGGTCCGGGACGCGCAACGCGACATCGAGGCCCGGTTCGTCTGGCCGGTTGCGGCCCGGGCGACGGAGAAGGTCTATGCCGAGGCGATTGCGGACGCCCGCTCGCCGCGGCGGCGACCCAGACCGGTCGGACTCGGCAACGTGTTCACAGGAGAACCCGTGCTCACTGAAGAACCCGTGCTCACTGGAGAACCCGCCGGCAGCTGATCAGGCCGACTTCGCGCGCATGCTTGTCCGAGCCGGCTTCTTTCGGCGCTTGAGCACCTTGGCAGGCACTCCGCCGGCCACGCTGAAGTCCGGAATCTGCCCTCTGACGACCGCATGGGCGGCCAGCACACAGCCCCGCCCCACGGCGGCCCCGCGAAGCACTGAGGCCTTAACGCCGATCCAGCAGTCCGGCCCGATCCGGACCGGCGACTTGACGATGCCCTGGTCCTTGATCGGTTTATCCAGATCGTCGAAGCGGTGGTCGAAGTCCGCGACGTACACCCAGTCCGCGATAAGCGTCTTGGCGCCGATCTCGACGTCCAGGTAACAGTTGACCGTGTTGTGGCGGCCGAACACGACCTTGTCGCCGATCCTGAGCGTGCCCTCATGGGCCCGCAACGCCGTCCCGTCCCCAAGATGGACCCACTTGCCGAGCACGACGCGCCCGTAACCTGGACGTCCCCCCACCTCGACTCGCCGGCCAAGGAACACCAGGCCTTCAGTGACCACCTCGGGATGTCGGAGCCGAAGCAGGAACAGCCGCCAGTACCGGACCAGGTAGTACGGAGTCCAGGCGCGGTGCCGGACGACCCAGCGCAGGTTCTCCACCGTCAGATACCTGGCCTGCCTGGGGTCGCGATGTCGCCGAACAGGCACGCCGCCCACTCCTACGGTCGCCGGCCGGTGATCGAAACGTTGTAGTACAGATTGTCAGGAACGACTCGGGCCAGCGCACGGTCCAGGGCGGACAGCCGCTGCCACGTCCGGTATGCGAACGTCGCCCACCGCCAGCCGAGCCGGTCGGGGTTGACCGCGGCCTCGAACGTCCGGACCGGCCAGCCGAACCAGGCGGCGGTGAGCTCCTCGGTAGTCGTGCGGACATCGGCCGCACCCGCGCGCTCGACGGTTCGGGCGAGCTCGTCCGGGTCGAAGGTGTGCAGGTCGACAACCGACTCGAGCGCGGCGGCGCGGGACGACTCGTCCAGCTCCTGCTGTGGACGGGCCCAGCGGTCCTTGACGAACCGCAGGTGGGTGACGCGGGTGGTCGCCCACCAGGTGGCCCGGGACAGCCGGCGCGCGACAAAATCGCCGTACCGGGTGGGCTCGCCGCATATCACGAGCCGTCCGCCCGGCCTGAGCACCCGCAGCATCTCGCGGAACGCCTGCTCGACGTCCGGCAGGTGATGGATGACGGCGTGCCCTACGACGATGTCGAACGTCCCGTCCTCGTACGGCAGCCGTTCGGCGTCGGCCGTCCGGCCCTCGATCGTGAAGCCGAGCCGCTCGGCGTTGCGTTTGGCGGCTTCGACCATGCCCGGGGAAATGTCGGTGACATGCACCTCGTCGAGCACGCCGGCCTGGCGAAGATTCAGCGCGAAGAACCCGGTGCCCGCGCCGATCTCCAGCGCTGTTCCGTACGGCCAGCCATCGGTGCCGGCTATCGCGACGAACCGGTCTCGGGCGTAGTCGATGCACCGCTGGTCGAACGAGATCGACCATTTCTCGTCGTAGGTGCCCGCTTCCCAGTCGTGGTAGAGCACCTGGGCGAGCTTGGTGTCGTGCCAGGCGCGCTCGACGTCGGCGGCATCAGCGGCCACGGAATCGCGCCTTTCCAGGGCCGTTCTCGATGAACGACTCCATGCCGATGGTGCGATCCTCAGTGGCGAAGAGGCTTGCGAACTGCTGCCGCTCGATCTCGAGTCCGGTGTCGACGTCGGTCTCGATGCCCCGGTCGATGGCCTCCTTGGCTGCACGAAGCGCGTACGCCGGGCCGTTGGCGAACTGTGAGGCCCACTCCACGGCCGCGGTATACACCTCGTCCGGTGCCACGACCTGGTCGACCAGGCCGATCTCGAGGGCCTCGTCCGCGGGTACGAAGCGACCGGTGAAGACGATGTCCTTGGCCTTGGCCGGGCCGACGAGCCGCGTGAGCCGCTGGGTTCCGCCTGCTCCCGGGATGACGCCGAGCAGGATCTCCGGCTGGCCGAGCTTGGCGTTGTCGCCGGCTATGCGACGGTCGCAGGTCAGCGCCAGCTCGCAGCCGCCGCCGAGCGCATACCCGGTGATCGCGGCGACGGTCGGCTTCGGGATCCGCGCGACCGCGGTGAACGCCGCCTGTAGCGCACTCGAGCGGTCGACCATGTCGGTGTACGACCAGGTCGCCATCTCCTTGATGTCGGCGCCTGCCGCGAAGACCTTTTCGCCGCCGTAGACGATGACCGCGCGGACGTCCTTGCGGTCGGCGGCCTCCTGGGCGGCCTTGAGCAGACCGTCCTGGACCTCAGCGTTAAGGGCGTTCATCGGTGGACGGTCGAGCCTTATCGTGCCGATGGAGTCCTTGACTTCGAGCGTCACCAAACTCATGCGGCGGAGCCTAGCCTCCCGCTGCGGTCAACTGGCAATCGTCGCGCTCTGCCATGATCGAAGAACCCTTCATCCCGGCTACCCGGGACGTTCGGGACATCGATCACTGGACCGGCGACCAACATTTCGAGCGGCTCGTGCGTCATGACACCGTGAGGACGATGCACGACGAGTTCGCCGACTGGTACGGCGCGCTATGGCCAAGAGTCTTGCGCGCCGTCACCATCTCCGTCGGCGATCGGGACCTGGCCGAGGAAGCCACCGCGGAGGCCTTCGCCCGGGCGCTCGCCCGGTGGCCGGGTCCGGCGAAGCTGCACTCACCGGCCGCGTGGCTGCACACGGTGGCGCTCAACGAAGTGCGCTCACACTGGCGGCGCGCGCGGCTGGAGCACAGGGTTCTCGAACGGCTCGGCGCGCAATCACAACACCACGCCGTCGAGCCTGAGCCTCGGGACGACACCCTGTGGTCCGCCGTCGCCGCCCTTCCCGACCGGGCGCGTCGGATGGTCGCGCTCAGGTATGTACTCGACCTGCCCGAAGCGGAGATCGCCAGCATGCTGGGCGTCACTCGCGGCACGGTCGCGTCCACGCTGAGCAAGGCGCGCCAGCAACTGAACTCCGTCCTCGCTCACAGCCGGTCCGAGCCGGCACCCACCGCCATCCGCGAGGAGATGTCGTGACGAACTTCGAAGAACCCCTGGCCCAGGCACTCCGCGATGTGCCCACCAAGGGCCAGCGACCGATAGAACTCATCGAACGCCGTGCCCGCACCATCCGCCACCGCCGTCGCTCAGCCGTCGCTGGGATTGCCCTCGCAGCGGCCGGCGCTGTTGCGGTTCCGTCGTTAGGCACCTTCGCCGGCGGGACTGTGCGCGACGCCCAGCCGGCCGCCCCGGCAATCACGACTCCGGCCTCCACCTGCGACTCCTGGACAGGTGAACAGCGAGGCGAATTCCGCACGCTCGCGGAAGTTCCGGATCAGATGCGACTCCTGTGGACGCAGAGCGCCCCGCAGCCCACCGAAGCGAACATGATCGACTTTAGCAACGCCGAGGAGATCGTCACAGATCGCATTCCAGCGAACTGCGAAATTCCGGAAAGCACTGACCCGGACGACGAGCACGCCGGAGTGTGGCTGTTCAATGTCGAGGACAACGTGGTGACACGCGTGGTCTCCGTCTCCGGACCGAATCCGAAAGCACCTCAGGCGTACGACGGCCGCAGAGTCATCGAGACCGAGGCAGGCCCCCTCGAACTGAGCGCCATGCGGTACGACCGACGTCAGGCAGTGTGGCCGGCCGAAGGTACCGACGGCTACTGGGTCAGCTGGATTCACGGCGAGATGAGCGACGCAGAACTGATCGAGCTGGCCGAATCGGTGACGCTCGCGAATGGTCGAGTGGACATCGCGAACTGGTCCGGCGCGACCGATCGCACGGTCATCTTGCAGGCCAGCGACCTTAAGCCCGACCCTGATCGCGACTTGACTTCGTTCAACCTCATGGGAGGACCGGTGAGCTTGTGGGCGTGGGAAGGCCCGTTCTCCGGGGTCGCGCACTGGGACGACGTTGAGGTCGGTGATCAGCTTGTCGACATCAACGGCCAGCCAGGCGTGTTGCGGACCGGTCCCTCCGGCCGAGTCCGTTGGGTGAGCAGCGATGGGATCCTCGTCCAGGTGAACCACACGGGCCGTGATTCGCAGGTAGAGCTCCTCGACATCGCCCGCAGCGTTGGGCCAGTGGCTGCTGACGACGAGCGCCTTACTGCGATCTGGCAGGACGAGCCTCCAGCCGATGCGGGCGACTAAAGCGTGAAGAACTGCGGCACGATCTTGATTGGAAAGGCAAGTCCGGGAACACACCGGTCGCACTTTCGAGATCGTGCCGCAGTTCTTCACAGCCGCGCCATGACCGTGCACCTGATCGTTCGCGGCGCAGCGCTTGGATAGCGCGAGCCATACCCCGATGAGCAAGTAAGTTGGTGGTCATGGAGCGACGCAGACTCGGCCGCATCGGCCACGAAAGTTCCGTCCTCATCTACGGCGGTGCGGCCCTTTCCGACGTGACGCAGCAAGTCGCCGACGCCTCCATCGAGGAGGCACTGGCCGCAGGTATCAACCACTTCGACACCGCGGCCGGTTACGGCGACGCCGAGTTGCGGTTCGGCGCGATCATGCAAAGCATCCGCGACCGGATCTTCCTGGCCACCAAGACAGGGGAACGCGACCGCGAAGCCGCCTGGCGGCAGATCAACAAGTCGCTGGAGCGGCTCCAGACCGACCACGTCGACCTGCTCCAGCTGCACGCCATCGGCGACCGAGCCGAGCTCGACGCCGCTACCGGCGCCGACGGCGCCCTCCACGCCGCCATCCGCGCGCAGGAGGAAGGACTGACCACAGCCGTCGGCATCACCGGCCACGGGCACGAGGCCCCGGCGGTTCACTTGGAGGCGCTCAAGCGCTACCCGTTCGCGACGATCCTGACCCCGCTCAACCCCGTGCTCGCCCGCGACCCGGAGTACCTCAACGCTTACGAGGCGCTGGTGGCCGAGGTCGAGCAACAGGACGCCGGATTGATGATCATCAAGACGGTGGCCAAGCAGAACTGGCCCGATCCTGACGCCAAGACCTACACCACCTGGTACGAGCCGTTCGACCAGCAGCGCCAGATCACCGCCACTGTCGCCTGGGTACTCGATCACCGGGAGGTCACCGGTCTGGCCACCCCGAGCGACGTGCGGCTGCTCTCGCTCATGATCCAGGCGGAGCAGGAGCGTCACTCCCTCGACGCGCAAACCGCCGAGCGAGTGCTCAGTGCCGAGCCGGTGTACTCGTCGCCGTTCATCAACATGCCGTTCTGAATGAGCGGCTCGACGTCCCCCTGGCCGGGCCACTGGTCGCCGCTAGGCAGTACCTACGACGGCGAGAGCACCAACTTCGCCCTGTGGGCACCGCGGGCAGAGTGGGTCGAGGTCTGCCTGCTTGACGCGGACGGCATCGAAACCAACATCCCCCTCACCGAGCGGACGTTCGACGTCTGGCACAGCCGCGTCCCGGGGGTTCACCCGGGCCAGCGCTACGGCTACCGCGTTCACGGCCCGTACGACCCCCGCCATGGCCTGCGATTCGACGCCTCCAAGCTCCTAATCGACCCGTACGTCCGAGCCGTCACCGGACGCTCGACCGGCGTGGTCGTGGGTGACGACAGCTTCGACTGGCGCGGCGACGATCACCCGCGCATCCCGTGGACCGACACCGTCCTGTACGAACTGCACGTCCGCGGCTTCACCATGCGCCACCCAGACGTCCCGGAAACACTAAGAGGGACGTACGCCGGGCTGGCCCATCCGGCTGCCATCGAGCACCTGCTCGACCTCGGCGTGACCACCGTCGAACTGCTTCCGGTGCACCATTTCGTCACCGAACCGCCCGTGCTCGCCCGCGGCCAGGAGAACTACTGGGGCTACAACACACTCGCGTTCTTCGCCCCGCACGGCCCGTACTCGTCCTCCGGCACGCTCGGCCGGCAGGTCACCGAATTCAAGGAGATGGTCCGCGCGCTGCATGAGGCCGGGCTCGAGGTCGTCCTGGACGTCGTCTACAACCACACCGCCGAGTGGGACGCGAACGGCCCGACCCTCTCCTTCCGCGGCATCGACAACCCCGCCTACTACCGGCTGGACGAGAACGGCGGCTACCTCGACTACACCGGTTGCGGCAACACGGTCAACGTCATGCACCCGCACGTGCTCAAGCTGGTCATGGACTCGTTGCGGTACTGGGTGCGCGAGATGCACGTGGACGGATTCCGCTTCGACCTCGCCTCAGCACTTGCCCGGTCGATGCACGACGTGGACATGCTGAGCTCGTTCATGACCGTCATCGAGCAGGATCCGGTGCTGCGCGAGACCAAGCTCATCGCCGAGCCGTGGGACGTCGGCCCGGGTGGTTACCAGGTCGGCGAGTTCCCGCACCTCTGGACGGAGTGGAACGACCGCTACCGCAACACCGTCCGTGACCACTGGCGCGGGCACGCAGCGGGCGTCCGCGACCTCGCCTACCGGCTCTCGGGCTCGTCGGACCTCTACGCCGCCGACGGCCGCCACCCGTCCGCATCGATCAACTTCGTCACCGCACACGACGGGTTCACCCTGCGAGACCTCGTCTCGTACAACCACAAGCACAACGAGCGCAGCGACGGCGGGACCGATGACAACCGGTCCTGGAACTGCGGCGTCGAAGGTGAAACCGACGACCCCGCCATCGGAGAACTCCGGCGGCAGCAGACGCGGAACTTCCTGGCCACCTTGGTGCTGTCGACGGGCGTTCCGATGCTCCTCGCCGGAGATGAGATGGGCCGGACCCAGGCCGGCAACAACAACGCGTACTGCATCGACGACGAACTCACCTGGGTCGACTGGTCACTCCGCACCGAGTACGCCGACCTGCTCGCGTTCGCCAAACGGCTGCTCGCGCTGCGCCGCGACCACCCCGTGTTCCGCCAGCAGCACTTCTTCGAGGGACGCCCGGTGGTGCCCGACGGCCGCAAGGACCTCGCCTGGTTCGACATCGACGGCCAGGAGATGACCGACGCGCGTTGGCACGACGAGTCGCTGCGGGCGCTCGGCATATTCCTCGCCGGGGACGGTATTCGTACGCGCGGCCCTCGCGGCGAGCGCATCACCGACGAGTCGTTTCTGCTCTGGCTGTACGCGGCGCCGGATCCGATCGAGGTCAAGCTGCCGGGCGGCCTGTGGGCCGGCCGCTACGAGCGCGTCTTCATCACGACCGAACCGGACGCCCCGCCCGCCGAGTACGCCGCCGGGCAGGCCATCACCCTGCCCGGGCGCAGCTGCCTACTCCTGCGCGCCAAATGACCCCAAACCTCCTCGCTGATCATGCAAAGGTGGTGCGACACGCCGGTTTGTCCGATTCGGAATCGGACAAACCGGCGTGTCGCACCACCTTTGCATGATCGACGGGGTCAAGGGAGGACGGCGAGGCCGAGCTCCGCGCCGCTGGCCAGCAGCGGGTGCTTGGGCACGATGCGCACCGTGTAGCCGAACGGTCCGGTCCGCTCCAGCCCTATCTCACCGTCGAACCGGTAACGGCCGTGTTCGTAGGTCTCCCCCACCGACAGCGACGTCACGCCAGGGTCGCGCAGCTCGTCCGAGTCGTCGACCCGGCCGTGCACGACCTGCACGTCCACGTCGTCGGGTGTGAGCGAACCCAGCGAGACGAACGCCCGCAGCCACAGCGGCTGGCCCATCTCGAACGCGTCCGCGGTGGACGACGCCTCAACGTGCTCGATCGTCACCCCGCCCCAAGCCGAGCGGACCCGGTCCTTCCAGGCCGCCAGTTCCTTCGCGCCGTCGTAGTCCGAGTTCAGCGCGCGGCCCGAGGCAGTGGCCGGCCGGTAGAGCAGCTCGACGTAATCGCGCACCATGCGGGTCGCCTGCACCCGCGGCCCGAGCGAGGTGAGCGTCTGGCGAAGCATCTCCAGCCAGCGGCGCGGCACGCCGTCCGATCCGGCGTCGTAGAACCGCGGCGCCACCTCGTTCTCGATCAGGTCGTACAGGGCTGCGGCCTCGAGATCGTCCCTGTGGTCGGTGTCTTCCACGCCCTCGGCGGACGGGATGGCCCAGCCGAACTCCGGCTCGTACCACTCGTCCCACCAGCCGTCCCGGATGGACAGGTTCAGCGCGCCGTTCAAGGCGGCCTTCATGCCGGAAGTCCCGCACGCCTCGTACGGCCGGAGCGGGTTGTTCAGCCACACGTCGCAGCCAGGGTAGAGCGGCTGCGCCATCGCGATGTCGTAGTCGGGAAGGAACACGATGCGGTCCCGGACCTCAGGGTCGTCCGTGAAGCGCACCATCTCCTGGATAAGCCGCTTGCCGCCGTCGTCGGCGGGATGCGCCTTGCCGGCGATGACGATCTGGATCGGCCGCTCCGGGTGCAACAGCAGCGACTTGAGGCGGTCGCGGTCGCGCAGCATCAGGGTCAGCCGCTTGTACGACGGCACCCGCCGCGCGAAACCGATCGTGAGCACGTCCGGATCCAGGACGCCGTCCACCCAGCCGATCTCGGCCTCGCTGGCACCCCGGTCCCGCCAGGACGCCCGCAGCCGGCGGCGTGCCTCGTCGACCAGGCGCTGACGGAGCCGGTGCTTGACCGTCCAGATCTCGGCGTCGCGGACCTGCTCCCAGACCTCGCCGTTCTCGGCGAGGTCCGGGCCGGCGGCCCGGCGAGCGAGCGCGATCATCTCGTCGGCGACCCAGGTGGGGCCGTGGACGCCGTTGGTGATCGAGGTGATCGGCACCTCGTTCTCGTCGAACGCGGCCCACAGGCCGCTGAACATGTGCCGGCTGACCGACCCGTGCAAGCGGCTCACGCCATTCGACCGCTGGGCCAGCCGAAGGCCCATGACGGCCATGTTGAACATGTTCGGGTCGCCGCCCGGGTAGTCCTCGGCGCCCAGGGCCAGGATCTCGTCCAAAGGGACGCCGGGCAGCGCGTGATCGCCGCCGAAATACTGCTGGATCAGATCGCGCGAGAACCTGTCGATACCGGCGGGCACCGGAGTGTGCGTCGTGAAGACGGTACCCGACCGGGCCGCCTCCAGCGCTGTGTCGTAGTCCAGGCCCTCCTCGTGCATCAGCTCCTTGATGCGCTCGAGCCCGAGGAAGCCGGCGTGCCCTTCGTTGGTGTGGAACACCTCGGGAGCGTGGGCGCCGGTGATGCGGCTGTACACGCGAAGCGCACGCACCCCGCCGATGCCCAGCAGCAACTCCTGACGGAGCCGGTGCTCACCCGTGCCTCCATAGAGGCGGTCGGTTACTTCACGCTCGGCCTGCCCGTTGTCCTCGACGTTGGAGTCGAGCAGAAGCAGCGGGACGCGACCCACTTGCGCCACCCAGATAGCAGCGGCGAGCTGGCCGCCTCCGGGCAGCCCGATGTGGATTCGCACCGGCGTGCCGTCCGTCTCGCGGAGCAACGTGAGCGGCAGGTTGTTCGGGTCGACGAGCGGGTAGCGCTCCTGCTGCCAGCCCTCGCGTGACAGTGACTGGACGAAGTACCCGTGCCGGTAGAGCAGGCCGACGCCGACGATCGGCACGCCGAGGTCGCTGGCCGCCTTGAGGTGGTCGCCGGCCAGGATGCCCAGGCCGCCGGAGTACTGCGGCAGCACGTGAGTGATGCCGAACTCCGGGGAGAAGTACGCGACCGTCTTGGGAGAGTCACCGTCGTGCTCCTGGTACCAGCGGTCGTCGCTCAGGTACCGGTGCAGGTCATCGTGAGCCTCGCGGACCCGAGCGAGAAACACCTCGTCGTTCACCAGCGCGGCCAGGCGCTCGGACGGCACGTCACCGAGCAGCCGGACCGGATCGCGGCCGACCTGCTCCCAGAGTTCTGGATCGACCGCGGCGAAGACGTCCTGGGTCTTCTGATGCCAGGACCAGCGCAGATTGGACACCAGTTCGCCCAGCGGCTCCAGCTCCTGGGGCAGCACGGTGCGAACGGTAAGTCGTCGAATGGCACGCACGACGGGAAACGGTAGCTGTTTGACGTGTCAACTCCAACGCCGCCCGCCCTTCGAGACGTGTGACGCTACGCACGTGTCGCATCCATCCCGGGGTGAACTGGGCTCCGCGAACGGCGCCGGGTCGCAGTAGCGTTGACCCGATGACTGGACGAATCCCGATCCTCGACGTCTCGCCCATCGTCGAGTGCGGGCACTATCCCGCCAAGGCGGTCGTGGGCGAGACGTTCCATGTCACCGCAACCGTGTTCCGCGAGGGCCACGACGCCGTGGCCGCCACCGCCGTGCTGCGGAACCGGGCCGGCGAGGACCACCAGCGGGTCCGCATGCACGGCATTGCCGAAGATCGCTGGGCGGCCAGTCTCACGCCCGATTCACCAGGCGACTGGTCCTTCGTCATCGAGGGCTGGGCCGATCTGATCAACACCTGGCGCCATACGGCGCACATCAAGGTCGAGGCGGCCCAGGATGTCGAGCTCGTGTTCACCGACGGCGCAAACCTGATCGAGCGCGCCGCCGCCGCGCTACCCGCCGGCTTGACCAACCAGCGCGACCTGCTCCTCGACACCGCGAAGGCGATGCGGGATGAGCGCCGCCCGCCGGAGGTCCGGCTCGCCGCCGCCCTCGCGCCCGATGTCGCGGCCATCCTGGACGAGCATCCGCTGCGCGACCTCGTCACCGAGGCGGGCCCCTTCCCGGTACGCGTCGAACGCGAGCGGGCGCTCTACGGCAGCTGGTACGAGTTCTTCCCGCGCTCGGAAGGTGCGCGGCGCGACGAGGACGGCAGCTGGACGTCCGGAACCTTCAAGACCGCCACCGGACGTCTGCCGGCCATCGCCGAGATGGGGTTCGACGTCGTCTACCTGCCGCCGATCCACCCGATAGGCACCACGTTCCGCAAGGGCCCGAACAACACGCTGACCGCCGGCCCGAACGATCCCGGCGTCCCGTGGGCCATAGGGAGCCCGGACGGCGGTCACGATGCCGTGCACCCCGACCTCGGCACGATCAGTGACTTCGACGACTTCGTCGCGGCGGCTCGTGAGCTCGGTATGGAGGTCGCCCTCGACTTCGCCCTGCAAGCCTCCCCCGACCATCCATGGGTCACCGAGCACCCGGAGTGGTTCACCAAACGCGCGGACGGGACGATCGCCTACGCGGAGAACCCGCCCAAGAAGTACCAGGACATCTACCCGCTGAACTTCGACAACGACCCACAGGGCATCTACGCCGAGATCAAACGCATTCTCCACCTGTGGATAAGCCACGGCGTGCGCATCTTCCGGGTCGACAACCCGCACACCAAGCCGGTGAACTTCTGGCACCGGCTACTTGACGACATCCACCAGACCGATCCCGACGTGATCTTCCTGGCCGAGGCGTTCACGAAGCCGGCCATGATGCACGCCCTCGCGATGGTCGGGTTCCAGCAGTCGTACACCTACTTCACCTGGCGCAACAACAAGTACGAGCTGGAAAGCTACCTCACCGAGCTGCGCGACTCGGCCGGCCACATGCGGCCCAACCTGTTCGTCAACACCCCGGACATCCTCAACGCCTACCTGCAGTACGGCGGCCCGGCGGCCTTCAAGATCAGGGCCACGCTGGCCGCGATGGCGAGCCCGACCTGGGGCGTGTACTCCGGTTACGAGCTCTACGAGCACGTGGCCGTCCGGCCCGGCAGCGAGGAGTACCTCGATTCGGAGAAGTACCAGTACCGCCCGCGCGACTGGGCGGCGTACGAACCGAACGGCCCACGCGCCGGTGAGACACTCGCCCCGTACATCACTAAACTCAACGACCTCCGCCGAAACCACCCGGCCCTGCGGAGGCTGCGCAACTTGCAGTTCCACCATGTCGACAACCCCGACATCATCTGCTTCTCAAAGCGAGAGGGCGAAGACTGCATGATCGTCGTGGTCAACCTGGACCCGCACGCCACGCGTGAGGCGACGGTGAGCCTCGACATGCCCGCGCTGGGTTTCGACTGGCACGAGACGTTCAGCGCGCACGATGAGCTGACCGGGGCCACGTACCCGTGGGGTCAGCACAACTACGTACGTCTCGACCCGGCCGCCGAGCCAGCCCATGTTCTGACGGTCCGGCGGTGGAGTCCGTGACCCTCGAACACCCGATCCCTGCCCCCGGCACGGATCCCCAGTGGTTCAAGCGCGCCGTCTTCTACGAGGTGCTCGTCCGCTCGTTCAAGGACTCCAACGGTGACGGCGTCGGCGATCTGCGTGGACTTATCGACAAACTCGACTACCTGGCCTGGTTAGGGGTCGACTGCTTGTGGCTGCCGCCGTTCTACCCGTCCCCCCTGCGCGACGGTGGGTACGACGTCTCGGACTACAAGGGAGTTCTCCCCGAGTTCGGGACGCTCGAGGACTTCACCCTGTTCGTCCGGCACGCCCATGACCGAGGTATGCGGGTCGTGGTCGACTTCGTCATGAACCACACCAGCGACCAGCACCCGTGGTTCCAGGCGTCCCGGACCGACCCCGACGGCCCTTATCGCGACTTCTACGTGTGGGCGGACGACGACACGGGCTACCCGGACGCGCGGGTCATCTTCGTCGACACCGAGACGTCCAACTGGACCTTCGATCCGCTCCGCAAGCAGTACTACTGGCACCGGTTCTTCAGCCACCAGCCGGACCTGAACTTCGAGAATCCCGCCGTCCGAGAAGCGATCTTGGACGCGCTGCGGTTCTGGCTGGACCTCGGCATCGATGGGTTCCGCCTCGACGCCGTCCCGTACCTGTACGAGGCCGAGGGCACCAACTGCGAGAACCTGCCGGAGACGCACGGGTTCTTGAAGTCGATCCGCAAGATGGTCGACGACGAGTATCCCGACACCGTGCTGCTGTGCGAGGCCAACCAGTGGCCGGCCGACGTCGTCGAGTACTTCGGCGACTACTCGGTTGGCGGCGACGAGTGTCATATGGCGTTCCACTTTCCAGTCATGCCCCGGATCTTCATGGCGGTCCGCCGCGAGTCGCGGTACCCCATCAGCGAGATCATGGCCCAGACGCCTCAGATTCCCGCCAACTGCCAGTGGGGCATCTTCCTGCGCAACCACGACGAGCTGACCCTGGAGATGGTCACCGACGAGGAGCGCGACTACATGTGGGCCGAATACGCCAAGGACCCGCGGATGAAGGCCAACATCGGCATCCGGCGGCGCCTGGCCCCGCTGCTCGACAATGACGCCAACCAGTTCGAGCTGTTCACCGCACTGCTGCTGTCACTGCCCGGCTCACCGGTCCTCTACTACGGTGATGAGATCGGCATGGGCGACAACATCTGGCTTGGCGACCGCGACGGCGTCCGGACGCCGATGCAGTGGACGCCAGACCGCAACGCGGGTTTCTCCACGTCCGACCCGGGCCGGCTGACGCTGCCGGTGGTCATGGACGCAGTACACGGGTACCAGGTCAAGAACGTCGAGGCCCAACTGCAGAACAGCTCCTCGCTGCTGCACTGGACCCAGCGCATGATCCAGATCCGCAAGGCCAACCCCGCGTTCTCGCTCGGCGACTTCACCGACCTCGGCGGTTCGAACCCATCGGTGATCTCCTACGTCCGGGTGTTCGGCGATGACATCGTGCTGTGCGTCAACAACCTGTCCCGGTTTCCGCAGCCGGTCGAGCTCGACCTGCGCCGATTCGAAGGCATGCAGCCGGTCGAGCTGCTCGGCGGCGTCCGGTTCCCGCCGATCGGCGAACTGCCGTACCTGTTGACCCTCGCACCGCACGGGTTTTACTGGTTCCGGCTGGGGGAGGCACTCCCGTGAGCTCGGAGAACTGGCTAGTGAGCGCTTCCGCACTACTGTCCGGCTGGCTGCCGCACCAGCGGTGGTTCGCCGGCAAGGACCGGCCGGTCGACGACGTACGCGTCCTGGCCGCCACCCGGCTACGCGCCGAGGACCCCGCCGTCTGGCACCTGCTCGTCGAGATAACGCAAGGCCCGGACACCGACCTGTACCAGGTGCCGCTGTCGATACGGCCGCATCCGGACGACCGGCTTGAACATGCCATGCTCGGCCAGATCGACGCCGGGTACATCTACGACGCGCTGCACGACAAGGCGGCGACAGCGGACGTCCTAGAGCGGTTCGCCCGCCAGGACACCGTCGGCGGGCTCCGGTTCATCACCGAGCCGGGCGCTTCGCTGCCGCTTGGCGAGGCGTCCCTCGTCCTCACCGGCGAGCAGAGCAATACCTCGCTGGCCTACGGCGACGTCGCCTTGCTCAAGGTGTTCCGGCGCATCCAACCCGGGTTAAACCCGGACGTCGAGATCCACGACGCGCTCACCCGCGCGGGGTGCACCAACATCGCGCCCCTGCTGGGCTGGCTGGAAGGCGGCTGGGAGGACGGCCACGGCCGCCGGCAGGAGGCCAGCCTGGCGATGCTCCAGTCGTTCCTGACCACGGCGACAGACGGGTGGTCGCTGGCCTCGGCCAGCGTCCGTGACCTGTTCGCCGAAGGTGACCTGCATGCCGACGAGGTCGGCGGCGATTTCGCCGGCGAAGCCGCACGGCTGGGCGAGGCTACCGCACAGGTGCACTCCCGGATGGCCCAGGTGTTACCGGTCGGCACGATGAACCCGGACGACCTCACCGACCTCGCCGACGCGATGCGGACCCGGCTCGAGGCCGCGGTCGTCACGGTGCCCGAGTTGACCCAGCACGCGCCCGCGCTGGAGTCCGCCTTTGACGAGTTGGCCGAACTCAACAAGGACGTGCCCACGCAGCGCATCCATGGCGACTTCCACCTCGGCCAGGTGCTGCGCACCGTCCTCGGCTGGAAGCTTGTCGACTTCGAAGGTGAGCCGGAGAAGAGCCTTGCCGAGCGCACCGCCCTGGACTCCCCGATCCGCGATGTGGCCGGCATGCTGCGCTCGTTCGACTATGCGGCCTGGCACCTGCTGGTGGCGGACCATCCGGGGGACGACCAGATCACCTACCGGGCCAGCGAGTGGGCCGAGCGCAACCGGTCGGCGTTCTGCGACGGCTACGCCCGCGCCGCGGGCCGCGATCCGCGCGACGATGCGGTCCTGTTGCGGGCGTACGAGACCGACAAGGCCGTCTACGAAGCCGTGTACGAGGCGCGCAACCGGCCGGCCTGGCTGCCGATACCGCTCGCTGCGGCTCAACGCCTCGCGAAAGGAATGCGCTGATCATGCAAGACGGGTCCGACACGCCGCGCAAACGCCGAAACCGTCGGCGTGTCGAACCCGTCTTGCATGATCAGCACGGGTTGCTACTCGGAGAGATGGACCTTCACCTGATCGGCGAAGGCCGGCACGAACGGCTGTGGGACGTCCTCGGCGCTCACCCCGGCGAGGACGGGGCGGTGTTCGCCGTGTGGGCGCCGAATGCCCGCGAAGTGCGGGTCTCCGGCGATTTCAACGGCTGGGACGGGCAGGAGAACCCGTTACGGTCGCACGGCAGCACGGGCGTGTGGGAGACGACCGTCGCGGGCGCGAGGCCGGGCCACCGGTACAAGTTCGAGATCCTCGGTTCGGACGGGATGTGGCGGTTGAAGGCGGACCCGATGGCCTTCCACACCGAGAACCCCCCGGCGACGGCCTCTGTCGTGTACTCCTCGGACTACGAGTGGGGCGACTCGGCCTGGCTGGCCGACCGGCAGGGCTGGCACGCCCACGAGCGCCCGATGTCGGTGTACGAGGTTCACCTCGGCTCGTGGCGCGGCTGGCGATCGTACCGGCAACTCGCCGACGAGCTCACGGCCTACCTGACCGAAACCGGGTTCACCCACGTCGAGATGATGCCGGTGGCTGAGCACCCGTACGGCGGCTCCTGGGGATATCAGGTGACCTCCTACTACGCACCCACGGCTAGGTTCGGTTCACCGGACGACTTCCGTTACCTTGTCGACCGGCTCCACCAGGCGGGCATCGGCGTGATCCTGGACTGGGTGCCCGGGCACTTCCCCAAGGACGAGTGGGCGCTGGCCAGGTTCGACGGCGCCCCCCTGTACGAGCATCCCGACCCCCGGCGCGGCGAGCATCCCGACTGGGGCACCTACGTGTTCGACTACGGGCGTCCCCAGGTCAGGAACTTCCTGGTGGCCAACGCGCTGTACTGGTTCGAGGAGTTCCACATCGACGGCCTGCGGGTCGATGCCGTCGCCTCGATGCTCTACCTGGACTATTCACGCTCGGACGGCCAGTGGTTGCCCAACGTCCACGGCGGCAGGGAGTACCTGGAGGCCATCTCACTGCTCCAGGAGGTCAATGCCACCGTGTACAAAGCGGTCCCCGGCGCGGTGATGATCGCCGAGGAGTCGACCGCCTGGCCCGGCGTCACGAAGCCAACACACCTGGGCGGGCTCGGCTTCGGGCTCAAGTGGAACCTCGGCTGGATGCACGACTCGTTGGACTACCTTTCTCTGGACCCTATTCACCGGCAGTTCCACCACCACCGGATGACCTTCTCGCTCATGTACGCGTTCAGCGAGAACTTCCTGCTGCCGCTGTCCCACGACGAGGTGGTCCATGGCAAGGGCTCGCTGCTTCGCAAGATGCCGGGTGACAGGTGGCAGCAGCTAGCCAACCTGCGGGCGTTCTACGCCTACATGTGGGCGCACCCGGGCAAGCAGTTGCTGTTCATGGGCGGCGAGATCGCCCAGGAAGCGGAGTGGGCGGAGTCGCGGGAGCTGGACTGGTGGCTGCTCGATCACGCCGACCATGCCGGCGTCAAGCAGCTGGTCGCCGACCTCAATCGGATCTACCGCGAGATACCGGCGCTGTGGTCGCAGGACGCCGACCCGGCGGGCTTCGGCTGGATAGATCCCAACGATGCCGCCGGCAACGTCCTGTCGTTCCTGCGGTGGGGATCGGACGGCTCGGCGCTGGCCTGCATCAGCAACTTCGCCGCCATCCCCCACGAGAGCTACCGCGTCGGATTGCCGGTGGCCGGACGGTGGGAGGAAGTGCTCAACACCGACGCCACTGTCTACTCCGGCTCGGGCGTTGGCAACCTCGGGGTGATCGAGACCGAGGACGTCGGCTGGCATGGCCACCCGGTGTCCGCGTCGCTTCGATTGCCACCCCTCGGCACGTTGTGGTTACGGCCCGCGCCGGAGCAGGCCGGCTCCAGCCAGGCTCACCGCGCAGGCCGGAACCCCGAGCGCTAGGCAGCCGATATGGTGACGTCCGCCCATCGCCAACCGCCGGCGTAAACGACAGCCTCACCGTCGTCGGGCGCATGCACGACCAGCGGATGTGAGCTGACGAACTCCACGGAACGGCCCGGCTCCGGGGCGAGGGCGCTCAGCTCACCGCCCAGCGTCATCTCTCCCGGAACGTCGTCACGAAGCGTCTGGCTCAGTACGCACCGGCCGGTGGCGACCCCGAGCACTCCGTCGGTCGTCGGCAAGACCCGCACCTCGGCCTGACTGTCGGTGCTACAGGTGATCTCGGGGGCGGTGACCTCTTCTAGCTGGATGGTCGAGTTCTCGGCCCAGTCGCGGTAACTCGACAGGCTCTCGGCACCCACGTCGGCCCCCGCCGGGGCATCGCCCCCGGCCAGGTAGCTGTACGCGTCCTCCAGCAGTGCCGCGACGCGACCTTGCTGCTCGCCGGTCGCCTCTGCAATCGCGCCGTCCTCGAGGCGGATGTCCGGCAGATCGGCCTCGCCTAGCGTCCCGCCCTGCTCCACGACCCACTCTGCCGAGGCACTCTCCCGCATGACGGCGAGCACGGCGGTGCGGTTCGGGTCGTTGTTGATCTGCGCCGTCGCGACGAACCACATCGGGTACTCGGTGAATCGCGGCGAGTACGCCGAGACGTCGGTGTGGAAGTAGGCCTCCGGCGGCTCTGCGTTGTTGGCTGTGGCGAGCTCGTAGCCGGTGAGCGAGGCCTCCAGGGCCGGACCGGCTTCGATGGTGGTGATCGCCTGGACGTCGCGTTCGGCGTTCGCAGTGTTGTTGGTTTCGTCGTATCGGTTGAAGAACCGGGTCGCCTGCTCGTTCGTCGCGGCCACCTTGCCATCCGGCAGCTCCGGCCGCGCCTGCGGAACGGCCGCGCAGCCACCAGCCAGCAGACTCCCGGACAGCGCTACCGCCAGTACCCGAATCCTCACCGTGGGCCCTCCGTTTGCCGGGCAGGTTCGGTGGCTTGCGCCGGGCGTGGACGCCGGGCACCGCGCCGCCGGCGCAACGCGAAGATCGCGACAAGGATCAGGCCCAGGCCCACGGCGAGGACCAGCAGAGCCGTCACGAACAGGTTGTCGATCTGCAAGCCAAGCTCCATGCTCACCGCTAGCGGAGGGTCTCCGTCGGCTCCCATGACGACAGCGTTGACCGGATCTGCACCGAGCGGGTAGACGACCTCCTGCCGGTCCGACCCCGCGGACTGGACGTACCACCAGTCCCTGGATGCCGGTTCGGGCTCGACCCCGGTTACGGCGCCGTCGATGCGTTCGAGCTCGTAGGACGCCGGGAAACGAAGTCTGGAGATCTGGTCGTACGCGATCCCGCCGAGGTACGCGGTGACGTCCACCTCATGTGCGACGCCGACGAACACCTCGCGTTCGCCGTCGGCGCTGGCGGCGACATGCAGACTCGGTCCCATGAAGTCGAACATGGATGCCGAGCTCACAAAGGCCACCGTCTCGCTGGTCAGTTCACGCTCACCGGTCGTGACGGTGTCGTCGGGTCCGGTGAGCAGAGCTGTGGCGAGCCCGGCCAACGTCACTATCGAGCCGATGACGAGCAGGAGAACTCGCGCTACGCGCCGCATCACCTAACCGGACCCCTCCCAGCACTCTCATGCCGTGGCGACGCTACCGAACGATGCCGCAGGCTGCGCACCGGGTCCGGGCCCAGTCTCATGATCACGTAGACATTGTGGCCGAATCCGGTCGCATTCTCTTCGTGATCATGGAACTCGCCCTCGGGATTCAGAACAGGGCGCTGGCGAGTGCGGCGCGCGCCTTGGCCACGCGAGGATCGGCCTGGCCTACCACGTCGAACAGCTCGAGCAGTCGAGCCCGCACGCGTTCCCTGTCCTCGCCCGAGGTCGCCCGAACCGTCCTGATCAACCGATCGAACGCCGCCTCGGCCCGCCCTGCGGCGACCTCGAGGTCTGCGACAAGCAACTGCGCGTCGACGTCGGCGAGTCCGGCGTTGGCTGCGTCCTGCGCGGACGCCGGGTCGACGTTCGCCGTGCGCTTCAGCAGCGAAACCTGGGCGAGACCGGCCTTGGCGTCGGCATCAGCGGGCGATTCGGCCAGCAACTCCTCGTAGGCGGCAACCGCGGCGTCGTAGTCGCCGCGCTCGATCGCCTCGTAGGCCTTGTCGAACCGCGGGTCGTGGGGTGGCTCGGCCGGCTGGCCGGCCTGCTCGTCGTCCGCTGCCGGCGTGAACGTGCCGGAGACCCCGTTGGCGGCCGCCACCCGTAACAACTCGTCGATGTACTTGCGGACGTCCGCCTCGGGAAGGGCACCCGCGAACAGCGGCACCGCCTGGCCCTTGACGACACCGATCACCATCGGGATGCTCTGCACCTGGGCAGAGGCTGCCAGCGCCTGGTTGGCATCTACGTCGATCTTGGCCAGGACGAACCGGCCGCCGTACTCGCCGGCGAGTTTCTCCAGCGTCGGCGAGAGTTGCTTGCACGGCCCGCACCACTCGGCCCAGAAGTCGATGACGACGGGAACCGACATCGACTGCTGCAGGACCTCCGTCTGAAACGTCGCCTCGCTGACGTCGCGGACGACGCCGGAACCGTTGGCAGCGGTGCCAGAGGCGGCCGAACCTGTGCTGGCCTTGAGGGCCGACAGGTCGACCACACCTGGACGCATGAAGCTTTCCGCACTCATGGCTCCATCCTCTCCCGACAGCTAGGCACAACGAAATCCGACCCGTGGCGTCCGGTCATGTGCAACGACACGGGCGCGTCAGCTGTTCCGGCTTGTACGCCATCGGGAGGCGATCGGCCAAGCGGTTTCGGTCTATACGGCCTACCGGATTTGTGCTAGAAGCGGGCGGGCTCCATGTAGATGCCCCACTCGTCGCGCAGCGCATCGCAGATCTCGCCGAGCGTCGCCTCGGCTCGCACGGCGTCCAGCATCGGCGGGATCAGGTTGCCCGAGCCGCGGGCAACCTCGACCATGACGTCCAGCGCCGCCCGGACCGCGGCCTCGTCGCGCCCTGCCCGCCGCTCGGCCAACAGCCGCCGCTGCTCGTCCTCCACCTCGTGGGACACCCGCAGGATGTCGACGTCGCCGGTGACGGAGTCGGTTTGGACGTTCACCCCGACGATCTTCTTCTCGCCCTTCTCGACCTTCTGCTGGTACTGGAAGGCCGCCTCGGCGATCTCACCGGAGAACCAGCCGTCCTCGATGCCGCGCAGAATGCCCGCGGTGATCGGTCCGTATGTCTCCCTCCAGCGCGACTCCGACTCCCCCATCCGGCGGATCTGCTCGAAGATCTTCTCGGCCTCCGACTCGATCTTGTCGGTCAGCGCTTCCACGTACCACGAGCCACCGAGCGGATCTGCGACGTTGGCGACGCCGGTCTCCTCGAACAGCACCTGCTGGGTCCGCAGCGCGATCTCGGCATTCGCCTCCGACGGCAACGCGAGAACCTCGTCCAGGGCATTGGTGTGCAGAGAGTTCGTCCCGCCAAGCACGGCGGCAAGGGCTTCCACGGCCGTCCGTACGACGTTGTTGTACGGCTGGTGGCCGGTCAGCGACACACCCGCGGTCTGAGTGTGGAACCGGAGCCACTGCGCCCTGTCGGTCTTCGCGCCGTAGACGTCACGCATCCAGCGAGCCCAGATGCGACGCGCGGCCCGGAACTTGGCGATCTCTTCGAAGAAATCGATGTGTGAGTCGAAGAAGAACGACAGCCCCGGTGCGAACAGTTCGACGTCGAGCCCACGGGACTGGCCGAGTTCGACGTACCCGAACCCGTCCGCGAGCGTGAAGGCCAACTCCTGCGCGGCCGTTGAACCGGCCTCGCGGATGTGGTAGCCGGACACCGACAACGGCTTGTAGTCCGGAATGTTCTCGACGCAGTATTCCATCAAGTCGCCGATGAGGCGCAGATGCGGCTCGGGCTCGAACAGCCACTCCTTCTGGGCGATGTACTCCTTGAAGATGTCGGTCTGCAGCGTCCCGTTCAGCACCGACGGGTCCACACCTTGGCGCTCGGCCGCCACCATGTACATGCAGAAGATCGGGATGGCCGGGCCGCTGATCGTCATAGAGGTGGTCACTTCGCCGAGCGGGATGCCGTCGAACAGCACGTCCATGTCGACCGCCGAGTCGATGGCCACACCGCAATGACCGACCTCACCCAGGCTGCGCGAGTCGTCAGAATCGCGTCCCATCAAAGTCGGCATGTCGAAGGCCACCGATAGCCCGCCACCGCCGGACCGCAGGATCATCTTGTACCGCTCGTTGGTCTGGCGGGCGTTGCCGAAGCCGGCGAACTGACGGATCGTCCACGGCCGGCCACGGTAACCGGTGGCGTAGAGCCCGCGGGTGAACGGGAATTCGCCGGGCCACCCGATCCGGTCGAACCTCGGGTCGGAGATGCCCGGCGGCGGGCCGTACACCGGATCGACGTCCACTCCGGACAACGTCGTGAAATCGGCGTCACGTTTGCGGGCGGCTTCGTATCGCTGCAACCAGCGCTGCCGGCCGGCCTCAATCTCGTGGGCGTCCATGGCTCAATAGTAGGACGTCCAAGCAACTACCGAACGCCACTGGGACTCATAGGATGCACGGGTGCATGTCACCGCCCGAGCCGACTACGCTGTGCGAGCGGTGATCGAACTCGCCGCGCGGGCACCCGGGTCGGCCACCCGGCTCGAGCTGGCCGATGCTCAGGACATACCGGGCAAGTTCCTCGAGAGCATCCTCGGCAGCCTGCGCCGCGCCGGGTTGCTCGACTCGCAACGGGGCTCGGCCGGCGGGTACCGCCTGTCGCGGGATGCAGCGGACATCACCCTTGCGGACGTCATCCGGGCTGTCGAGGGACCGCTAGCCGCAGTGCGCGGGATGCCGCCCGAGGACGCCGCGTACCCCGGTGCGGCCGGAAACCTGACCAAGGTCTGGGTGGCCGTCAGGGCGAGCATGCGACAGGTCCTGGAGACGACCACGATCGCGGACGTGCTGACCGGTACGCTGCCGGATCACGTCCGGGCCCTCACCGAACGCCCTGACTCCTGGGCCCGCCGCTAACCACGTTGATCATGCAGAAGTGGGACGACACGCCGATTTGTCCACTTGCTGGCATGCCAGAACACAGCGGATCGTCGGCGTGTCGTCCCACTTTTGCATGATCAACGTCAAGGACGGAAGTCACCGGCCGCCAGCCGAACGTCTCGCAGCACGTCGAACAGCCGCGCCCGCCCGGCCGCGTCCAGAGAGCCGAGGCCGAAATCGGCGTCCATCAGCTCCTTGGTGACCTTGTCGACGATGTCCGCCCCAAGATCGGTGATCCGCGCCAGCGTCCCTCGACCGTCACGCGGGTTCGGCTCACGAATGACGAAACCCGCGGCCTCGAGCCGTTGGATGATGTTCGTGACGCTGGTCGGGTGAACCATGAGCCGTTCGCCGATCTTTGCCATCGGTAGCGCTCCGGTACGGCTGAAGCTCAGCAGCACGAGCGCTTCGTACCGCGCGAACGTCACGCCGTACGGCTTGCAGATGCGGTCGAACTCGGCCAGCAGCAACTGCTGCACCCGCATCACCGAAGTGGCCGCCGCCATGGCATCGGCCGGCCCGAACCGGTCACGCCAGATCGACGCAGCCCGTTCGATCGGGTCGAACGCCAGGTCGAGTGGGTCAGTCACGCGGCAAATCTATCTGTAGCGGCGCGCGCTCACCGGCCGGGGCTTGCGCGGATGCTGCGATCGCGGCACGGTGCTCTCCGACGGCTCGGTGCCGGATTCCTCGTCGCCGACAAGGCCCATCATCCGCCGGCGCCGCCGGTGGATCGCGATCGCCCGTTCCGATGCCCGCGGGATCAGCTTTATCTCGCGGAGCCCCTGCTCCTGGGCAGCGTTCTCCAGCACCAGATTGCCCGAGCCGACGAGCCGCAGGTACCACGGCCGGTCGACGGTGATGTCGAGCACCCTGACGATCTCCATCTCTGCTTCCCTCAGGGAGAACACCCCCCAGACCCGGAAGACCCGCGAGTCGGTGATCACGAACCGGTCCCGGGCCACTTCGAGGATCCTGTAGAAGCTGTAACCCAGGATGCCGAAGACGACCGCTATCGCGAACCACGCCGTCGACACAGGGGCCCGAGGAAGCCAGATGATTCCCACGACCAGGCCCACGACGCCGATCAGAATGGGCACCACGTAGGCGATCCAGCTGTGCAGCGCGACCGAGAGGACCTCCTCGCCGGCGATCAGCTTGCGGGCGACCATCCGGCGACCGAACATGGCGGTGATCCAGCGGAAGAACATCCGCAACGGGCCGTCCTCGGCAATGCGGTCGAGCCACCGGAGGAAGGCGTCGATCATCAGAACAACTCAGTGAAGAACCTGATGATGGACTCGAACACGGAGGCAACCGCTGATCCCGCGCCACTCACCGCATCGGCCGCCGCCTCGGGGGCGGTGATCAGGTAATACGCGGCGAAGGCGATGGCCAGCACGGTCAACACCTTCTTGAACACGTGAGCCCGGTCCTCTCATCAGATGGCTGCTATCTTCGTTTCTACCCGAAAACGGGCGCGATGTCGCCACGCCGCGCCGCATCGAATTCACAGCGCAGCGATCACATCATCAGCAGCAGAGTACGGGTCAAGCTCACCGGCAAGCACCTTCTTGGCCAGCGTATCGAGCCGCGTGTCGCCGTGAACTTGACTGAACCTCTCTCGAAGTGCGGTCATCGCAATTGCCTCGATCTCCTCACGGACCCTGCGATGACGACGCCGATCAAGCTCGCCGGAGCCGTCCAGCCAGGCTCGGTGTTTGTCGATCTCGGTGGCGAGTTCGTCCACGCCCTCACCGCGAGATCCGACCGTCATGACGATCGGCTGGCGCCAATCGCCGGGGCGCCGCTCGGCAAGCCTGATCATGCCACGCAGATCGCGCACCACCTGGTCGGCACCCTCGCGGTCGGCCTTGTTCACCACGTAGACGTCTCCGACTTCGAGCAGACCCGCTTTTGCCGCCTGGACACCGTCGCCGAGCCCGGGCGCGAGCAGGATGACGGTGGTATCCGCCAGGCCGGCTATCTCGATCTCCGACTGGCCCACACCGACGGTCTCAATCAAGACGACGTCACAGCCCGCGGCATCCAGCACACGCAGCGCCTGCGGAGTGGCCCAGGCCAGGCCGCCGAGGTGCCCGCGGGTCGCCATCGAGCGGATGTAGACGCCGTCGTCGGTAGCGTGCTCCTGCATCCGGATCCGATCTCCGAGCAGGGCGCCTCCCGAGAACGGTGACGTGGGGTCGACTGCGAGTACACCGACTCGCTGATCCCTCGCCCGGAACGTGGCCACCAGCGCGGACGTCACGGTGGATTTCCCGACGCCGGGAGAGCCGGTGAGTCCGATGACCGCGGCGCGTCCCGAATGCGGCGCGAGAGCGGCCATCACCTCGCGCAGTTGCGGTGACGCGTCCTCGACCAGCGAGATGAGCCGGGCGACCGCCCTGGGGCTTCCGGCGCGAGCCCGCTCGACAAGCTCGGCTATGGACGGTGCCATCAGCTCCGCGGCACCCGGACGATGAGCGCGTCGCCCTGCCCGCCGCCACCGCACAGGCTCGCGGCACCGACGCCGCCGCCGCGCCGCTCGAGCTCGTTCGCGATATGCAGGACGAGGCGGGCGCCGGACATCCCGATTGGGTGGCCGACGGCGATCGCGCCACCGTTGACGTTGACGCGTTCGGGGTCCAGCCCGAGTTCGCGGGTGCTGGCGATGCCCACTGCCGCGAACGCCTCGTTGATCTCGACAAGGTCAAGCGAGGCCGGATCGATCCCCTCCCGCTCGCAGGCCACTGCGATGGCGCGCGCCGGCTGGCTCTGTAGGGACGAATCGGGACCCGCGACGACGCCATGCGCGCCGATCTCCGCGAGCCAGTCGAGGCCCAACTCCTCGGCCTTGGCCTTGCTCATCACGACGACCGCGCAGGCCCCGTCGGAGATCTGCGACGCCGAGCCCGCCGTGATCGTCCCGTCAGGAGAGAACGACGGACGGAGTTTGGCCAGACCTTCTGCGGTCGTGTCCGGCCGGATGCCCTCGTCCTCGCTGAAGAGCACAGGCTCGCCACGCTTCTGCGGGATCTCCACCGGCACGACCTCGTCGTCGAACAGACCGTTCTTCCAGGCCGCCGCGGCCCGCTGGTGCGAGCGGGCGCTGAACTCGTCCTGCTCCTGGCGGGTGGGGACGCCGGTGGAGTCGGTCAGCGCGCCCATGGCCTGGTCGGTGAAGATGTCGTACAGGCCGTCGTACGCCATGTGGTCGAGCATCGTGACGTCGCCGTACTTGAAACCCTTACGCGAGTTCATCAGCAGGTGCGGCGCGTTGGTCATCGACTCCATGCCGCCGGCCACCACGATCTCGAACTCGCCGGCCCGGATCAGCTGGCTGGCGAGGGCGATCGCGTCGATGCCGGACAGGCATACCTTGTTGATGTTCAGCGCCGGAACCGTCATCGGGATACCGGCCTTGACCGCGGCCTGGCGGGCCGGGATCTGCCCGCTGCCGGCCGGCAGCACCTGTCCCATGATCACGTAGTCGACCTGGTCGGGCGCAACGCCCGCCTTGTCCAGGGCACCCTTGATGGCGATGCCACCGAGTTCAACAGCGGAGAATCCGGACAGCGAGCCCTGCAGCTTGCCGATCGGCGTGCGGGCGCCGGCAACGATGACGGTCATAATGACCACGATACGTGTCCGTGCCAAGCTCTCCAGTGTGAAGGTTTACACAAAACGCGGCGACGACGGCACGACCGGCCTCTTGTTCGGCGGGCGGGTACCGAAGAACGCTCCGGTGGTCCGGGCCAACGGAGCGGTGGACGAAGCGCAGGCGGCGATCGGGCTGGCCCGCGCCGGTGTCGAGCGCGGTTTCGAGCTCGACACCCTGCTGATCGGGATCGAGCGAGACCTGTGGGTTCTCATGACCGATCTGGCACTCAACCCCGAGCGGCGGGAGCGGGGTAAGCCCGGCCAGACTCTGGTGACGCCCGAGATGGTGACCGCGCTCGAAGACACCATCGACGACATATCGGCACGATTCGAGCCGCCTAAGGACTTCGCCGTGCCGGGTGAACATCCGGTGGCCGCGGCCCTCGACCTGGCTCGGACGGTAGTGCGTCGCGCCGAACGGGAGGCGCTGGACGCCGCCGCCGATGGGTCGCACGTGGTCCCCTACCTGAACCGGTGCTCCGACCTGCTCTGGACGCTGGCTCGCTGGGCCGAAGGCGAGTCACTCCTCGCAAAAGACGCAAACCGATGATCCACCAACCCCGCCGTTTGTCACCTGATCGCCGTTGTCTCACCTGATCGGCTATGACACAACGATCAGGTGACCCGACCCGGTGTCGTGGCTGCTCGCGAGCCGGCCAGGTCATCTGATCGAAATGTCACCCGTCCGGGCGAAACGATCAGGTGGGCAACTCCGAGGTCCGCTGCAGGTCAAAGCAAGAGCAGCCCAACTGATCGTCAGCTCGCCTGGCGTCCCGACCTTGCCAGGGTCGCGTCCTACCGTGGGATCCATGCGATGGTACGAGTTCGAATCCGCTTGTCCTGAATTGGCCGGTGTGGTGCGCCGCCGCTTCGAGCACCAGCAGATCTTCCTGCTCGGAACACTCCGGCCAGACGGGATGCCGCGAGTCAGCGGGGTCGAGTGCGACTTCGTGGAGAGCGATCTGATGAGCGGCATGATCTGGCATTCCGCCAAGGCGCTGGACCTCCTCCGCGACGACCGCATGACCATCCACAGCCTTGTCCCTGACAAAGCGCACGAGTCAGAGAATGAGGGCGACCTCAAGCTCTACGGCCGGGCGATCGAGGTCACCGAACCGGACCGCAAGCACGATTACGAAGACGCCATCGACAAGCGGATCCACTGGCGCCCGCCCGAGCCCTATCACTGCTTCGCCTACGACATCGACCAGGCAAGCCTCGTCCAGTTCGGCGAGGGCGGGCGGCACGTTTGGGTGTGGCGTGCCGGCGGGAAGCTGACCAAACGCATCATTCCCGAGTTCGGGCCGGAGTGACCGACCGGACCGACCGGGCCGACCGACCGGGCCGACCGACCGGGCCGACCGGGCCGACCGACCGGAGCGATCAAGCAGGCGGTTCGATCAGCTCGACGAGCACTCCCCCGGCGTCCTTCGGGTGGATGAAGTTGATTCGAGCGCCGGCCGTCCCGCGGCGCGGCTGCTCGTACAGCAGGCGCAGTCCGCGCGACAGCAGTTCGGCGGCCACCGCCTCGATGTCTTCGACGCGGTAGGCGATCTGTTGAATCCCCGGCCCGGTCCTGTCGAGAAAGCGGGCGATCGGCGAGTCCGGACGCAGCGGCGCGAGAAGTTGTAGTTGGGTCCCGCCGGCGGTCCCCACGGCCAGCATGGCCTCGCGAACTCCCTGCTCCTCGTTGACCTCCTGGTGCACCACCTGCATGCCGAAGGTCTCCTGGTACCAGGCGATCGCTTCGTCCAGGTCGGCGACGGCGATGCCGACGTGGTCGACAGCGACGAACAGCGGGGTCATGCCTTCGGAGAGTACTGGTCAGAAACACAAGCCGCCGATACGCTGCGGCCGATCAGCTGCCGAAACGGGGGACGATGGAGGAACCCGATGAGCCGCTCTGACCAGGAATCGATCTTCGATAGGAAGCCCTTCGAGGAGTTCGACATCAGGCTTCGCGGATTCGATCAGCGCCAGGTCGAGCAGCATGTCCGCGCGCTGGAAGCGGTAATCTCGGACCTGCGCAAGAAGAACGAAGAGCTCGACAAGCGAATCATCGAACTGCGCCGGCTGCTCATGTCACCAAACTGATATGTGCTCTGTCGAGATCGGGACGCACAGCCCATCGGCAACGCGCCGAAGTCGGAGTAGTCTGCCTATTCGCGTATTAGCACACGGCACGGCTCGGCGTTCGCGGGGAGACTCGGGCCACACCCAGGGAACGCCACCCTGACGAGGGAGATCATGGACAAGGCACAGAACGAACTCATGACCACCGATGTGCCCGAAGACGGCTTGTCGATCTTCGACAAGGAACCCACGGGCGGCTTCGAGATCCAGCTGCGCGGTTACGACAAGGTCCAGGTAGAGCAGCACATCCGCAACATGGAGTCTGCGATAGCGACGCTGCGCAACAAGAACGTCGAACTGGACAAGGCGGTCCAGCGGCTCCGGGCCGAGAACGCGGAAACGGCTACCAAACTTCGCCAACTCGAGCAGATGGAGCAGCCGACGTACGCCGGGCTCGGCGCTCGCATCGAGCACCTGCTCCGAGTTGCGGAGGAGCAGGCGAACGAGCTTGTCGGACGGGCCGATGCTGAAGCAACGGAGATGCGCGCCGAGGCCCGGCTGGATGCCCAGGAGATGCGCGCTGCCGCCGAGAACGACGCCGCGGAGCTTCGGGCCAACGCCAAGAGTGAGGCCGACGAGCTGATCGGTGAGGCGAGCCGAGAGGCTGAGCAGCGCCGCCAGGCCGCGCAACGCGAAGCCACGGCCCTCGTCGAGAGTGCCGAGCGCGAAGCCACCAAGATCCGCACGGCCGTAGAGCACGAGGCGGCCGAGGCGCGGTCCAAGCTCGAGCAGGAGCTCGATCGCAAGCAGGCACTGGCCGACCGCGAGGTTCAGGAGACCCGGGCCAAGCTGCGCACCGAGATCGCCGAACAGAAGAAGCAGGCCGTTCGCGACATCGAGCGCGACATCGCCGAGAAGCAGGCCGAGCTGGCCGACCTGCGGGTTCGTGTCGACCGCGAGCTCCACGACCTCGAGACCGAGCTCAACGCTCGCCGCCAGGAGGCCGAGGCCGAACTCGAGGACCGCCGCAAGAAGGCGGATCGGAGCACTCAGGAACTCATCGAGAAGGCCGAAGCGCGGGCGAAGGCCGCGGAGGCTCGAGCCAAGGCTGAGGACGAGCGGTCCACCAAGGTCAAGCGCGAGACCGACGAGCAGGCCAAGGCACTTGTCGACAACGCCAAGCGCAACGCCGAGCAGATCGTTGCCGAGGCCAAGGCCAAGGCCGAGTCGACGGTCAGCGACGCGAAGAAGGAAGCCGCTCGGATCAAGTCCGAGGCCCAGCACATCGCCGAGGACTACAACCGGCAGGCCGAAGCCGCCCGGTCCACGCTCAACCAGCTCAAGAGCATGCTCGGGTTCGAGTCACCGCGGCCGGCCGTCGAGTCGTCCGGGGGGGACGAGGACGTCGTCGACGCCGAGGTCGTCGAGGACGAGAACAAGTAGGCGCCACACCCTAGTCGATCTTGAGACAATCCACACCGTCGTCCGCTGTGGATTGTCTCAAGATTGCTGGAGGTGGCGCAGCACGTCACGCAGCGCGCCGGTCACGGCGTCGGGGTTCTCCACCGCCGACAGGTGGCCGGCGGCGGGTATCACGTAGACCGGCGCCGGCGGAACGAATGCCTCCGCCATTGCGACGGCGTCCTCGTGCGGCGACACCTCGTCCTCCTCGCCCACGATCACGAAGCCGGGCACACCGCTGCCGCGCAACGTGTCGAACGACTCCGGCCGCGCCGCCATCGCCCGCTGCGCCCAGGCGACACCATCGGGACGGACGGCATCGAGCCACTCCGTCACCTGTTCGACGGTGCCCGGCCGGTCCTGTCTTGTCGTCTCGCCGAGCAGTGAGTCCAGCATGGGCCGGAGCGCTGCCGAGCCCTGCTCCAGCACAGCACTCGCGACGCGTTCGCGGTTGGCGCGCGCCTCGTCACCGTCCGCACCGGCCTTGGTGTCCATCAGCACCGCGGCGGTGATCCGCTCGCGATGGCGGCGCAACATCGCCATCGCGACGTACCCGCCCATCGAGAGTCCGCCCACCACGCAGGTCTGAACTCCCAGCCGGTCCAGCAAGGCAGCGACGTCGTCGGCCATCGCGTCGACGGACGGATCAGCATCGCCCGGCCCGGGCGAATCGCCGAACCCGCGAAGATCGGGGACGATCACCCGAGCCCGATCGGCGAGCCCGGTGAGCTGTTCTGCATACATTGCCCGCGACAGCGGGAACGCATGAAGCAGCACCAGCGGTGCGCCGGTGCCTGCTTCGTCGAAGGCGAGCTCGACGCTCACCCGTCTCGCTCCGGCCGGGGCACCGGTACGTCCGCGAAGGCCGCAACGGTGCGGTCCGCGTATGCGCTGGTGTCCGCGGATTCCATCGGTCCGTTCCAGGTCGTCGGCAGGGGCGCACGTCCGGGGGCGACCCGGCTCACGAGCTCGTCCAGGACGCGTTCGGCGTGCCCGACCCACAGGTGCTTGGCTCCCTCGACAGCCACCACCTCGGCCTGTGGCACCCTGGAGAACCGCTCGCGCGCCTCCGGCGGGCGCAGGTAGTCGTCGAACTCCGGAATCAAGGCTACGAGCGGCCGGCCGTCGTCCGCCCAGGCGGCCAGCTCGTCGTTCGTCGCATAGCGCAGCGGAGGCGAGAGAAGAATCGCTCCGACGACGACAGGATCGAGGCCGTACATCAGAACGAGATCGGTTCCGAACGACCAGCCGACGAGCCAGATGTTGGGCAGGTCGTGGAAATCGGCGTACTCGATGGCCGCCGCAACGTCATATCGTTCGCCGCGAGCGTTGTCGAAGGCGCCCTCGCTGGTGCCCTGCAAGCTCGACGTCCCGCGGCTGTTGAACCGCAGGACCGCGATGTCGGCCAGGGCGGGGAGGCGCCAGGCCGCCTTGCGGTAGAGGTGGCTGTCCATCATGCCGCCATGGGTCGGCAGCGGATGGAAGCAGACCAGTGTCGCGACCGGGTCGGACTCGGGCGGCAGCGCCAGTTCGCCGACCAGATCGAGCCCATCTGCGGTGTGCAACTTCAACGGCTCCCGGCGCGCGGGCAGGATCGTGTTGCCACGGATTCGGTTGCTCATAACACCGCTGAGCCTAATGTGCCGGCCGGGTGGGCACGTTGCTGCGCACGGTCGATCTCCTAACCGCGCGGGCGGCGGCGTACCCGCGCTCGCCAGCAGCCGGTGTGCCAGTGCCGCCGCTCGCTCGTGCCGCCACCGCTCAACGTTCCGCCCTCGACGGGCCAGGCCACCACGTGCGGAGTGGCCGGTGAAATCAGCTGGTCGCAGCCCGGACAGCGGTACGCCTTGGTCGCCGAACTGCCGGTCAACTGCCGAACCACCCACTCGCCGTCGGGCCACTCCTCAACGCGATCGTTGCCGAGCCGGCTCTGCCGGCGGGGTGGGCGGCGGCGGGACATGTAGCCCATTGTCGTTCACCCGCCCTCACCGGGCAGAACCGATCAGATCATCAGCCGATCGGCACCGGATGGAGGTTGCCGTCCGCTCCGCGGCGGCATGCGGCCTGCGTGGCGTCGGTGGTGGAGAACTCGCCGATGCACCGGCCCATCTGGGCGTGTCCGCGGGCGTTCGGGTGGAACGACTCCTGGACCAGGTTGCCGCCGATCCCGTACACCACGTCACGCACCGCGACGGTGAGCCCGCGGACCCAGTGCGCCGACACGCTGCGGTTGCAGGCTTCGTGGCCTTCAGTGGCCCTGGACAGATCGAGGAAGCGCACGCCGACGTCCTGCGCCACATCACGCAGGGCGTCGTTGAGCATCACCGTGGCGACCGTCCGGCCCCACTTCGCGTCTGCGATCCTTATCGGGCAGCCCTCGAACGCGTGCGTCAGCAGTCGCATGTTCTCGGTCACCGGAGAGGCGTACGAGACGAGCACCAGCTCGTAATCCGGCTCGGCATAGCCGGCATCACTCATGACCTTGCGGACGTCGGTGACGGCGTTCGCCACCTTCGGTTTCATCGCCTCGACCCGGTCCGGCCACTCGGCGCCGATGGTGTCGCGACACCCGGGCCCTACGATGGCGGCCCAGCGAATGACACATTCCAAGACGGTCTCCCCGAACCCTGGGTCGTCATTGGCTCCGACCTGGACCGTGACCAGTTTGACGTCGTACTGCGCTGCCACGTCGGCCAGCATGGCCGCCTGGTTCTCGCCGTATCGCGACTCACCCCCGATCTGCAGATGAGTGGACCGCGCGCCCGAGCAGGCCAGGTTGATCGTGGCGTCGATGCCGGGGATCGCCGTCTCGTGAACGTAGGAGTCCAGCGACCGGTGGCAGAAGTTGTCGGACTGGTTCGTCCCGGGCTCGTAGTTCCGGGCGCCCTCGCCGGACGCCGCACTGTCGCCGAGTGAGACCACCGCCGTCGGACGGGATTCGGCGACCGCCGGGTTGGCCGCCGCCAGGACACCGCCCACCATGAGCACCGCTGCCACAGACGCAAGGACGCGTCGTCGTAAATCCATCGGCCAACCTCCTCGTTGCAGCGCGAAGCAGATTACTGACATGGAACCCGAGCTTTACCAAGATTGCTACTAGGCGGTAGCAACTTTGTGTGGCGTATTCTTGAGCCATGCCGAGGTACGACTTCCGCTGCCGCGCCTGTGGCGCCACGTTCGAGGTCTCGCGTCCGATGATCGATTCTGCTGAGCCGGCCGTCTGCCCGGAGGGTCACGACGACACCGTCAAGCTGCTGTCGACTGTGGCGATCACGGGACGATCGGGCAGCTCAGCACCCGCGCCGTCGGGTGGCGGCGGTTGCTGCGGCGGTGCGTGCGGCTGCAGCTGATCAGCGCCGCACCGGACGTACCAACTGCACCGACCCGACCGGCGTGAAGCCGGCCGCGAGGAACGCCCGAAGCGCTCGCGCATTCCCCGGCGCGACCGACGCCACAACAGGCTGTCTCTCGCGGACCAGACCGAGCGAGTCACGGATCAGAGATCTCCCGGCACCGGTGCCGTGCGCAGCCCTGATCTCGATGCCGAGCTCAGCCAGCCCGCCCAACCCTCTGCCGAGAGTGATCAAGCCACGGTCATCACCGAAGACCGCCACGTCGTCCCGGATCAACCTCGCGTGCGCCACTCTCGGGTGGTTGGCCATGGCGGGCAACGAGGGCGGTCCTCCGACGCCGGTGCCCAGCGCCGTCAGCACGGCGTCCAAGCAGTCGGCCCAACCTCCCGGTCCGGCCAGCCACGAGACGAACAGCGGGTCGACCGCCCGCCCGTAGCCGTCCGGCCGGTGGGCCAGCACGGACTCCCGCGAACGGGTCGTAGCGACGTATGCCCGGCCGGTCATCGACAACACGCCTTCCACCCCTGGGCGCCAGGGCCGCACGATCTCGACGGACCCGTCGGCGTCCGGGAACCGTCCGATCGCCGCCTCGGTGAGCAGCCGCCCGATCGGGTGATCCGTCATCGACCGGCGATGATCTCGAAAGGCCCCTTCGGAAGACCGCAGCCGAGCTTCATCGCCGTGTCGATGTCCTCGGCGGAGGCATAACCGCTGTCGCGCATCTGGACGGCGTCGTCGAGATAAGGCCGGATCAGGGTCTCGGCGATCTCAGCCCGGGACGGCGCGGCTGCCGCGGGCGTCACCGCGGGTAGCGCGGGATCACCGTAGAACCCCCGTCCCGATTTGCGGCCAAGCCGGACATCGGCCACGAGTCGGCGCAAGATGCCGGCGGCCTCGTGCCGTTCGCGCTTGGACTCGCCATGCATCCGGTCGAGGATCTGCACCACAGTGTCCAGGCCGATCAGGTCCAGCAGCGCCAGCGGACCCATCGGATACCCGTACTCGCTCTGCATTGCCGCGTCGATGGCTTCAGGGGACGCGTAACCGGACTCCACCATGCCGGCGGCCTGGTTGAGATAGCCGATCAGCAGAGCGTTGGCGATGAAGCCAGCCCGGTCTCCGCAGACGACAGGAACCTTGCCGAGCGCGCGGGCCTCTGCCGCGATGGTGTCGACCACATCCCGCTCCGTCGCGTCGGTCCTGATCACCTCGACAAGCTTCAGCACCGGTGCCGGATTGAAGAAGTGCATGCCCGCGACCCGGCCTGGGTGCTTGGTTGCCGCGCCGATCTCCGTAACCGACAGCGACGAGGTGTTCGTGGCCAGGATGGCACGCGGGTCGACCACACTATCGAGCCGCGTGAACAAGTCGATCTTGATGTCGGTGAGCTCGGGAACCGCCTCTACCACCAGGTCGCACGGACCGAGTTCGGTGAGGTCGGTCGTGAAGGTGATCTGTCCGATCAGCGCCGCCTGCTCCTCCTCGGTCAGCCGACCCCGCTGAAGGGCTCTTCCGGTCGACCGTTCCACGTGACCCCTGCCGACTGCCAGCATCTCGGCATCTCGCTCGACCCCGACCACGGCCCGTCCGTGCCGGGCGAACACCTCGGCGATGCCGGCACCCATGGTGCCGAGACCGACCACACCGACTTTCCGAATCTCACGTGCCACGAACCGCAGTGTCGCACGGCGGGCTCGGCTCAGAACAAGCGAGCCGACGGGTCGTCCAGGCCGCGCAGCGCGTCGTAGTCCACCGTGAGGCAGTCGATGCCGCGGTCGGCGGCAAGCGTCCGGGCCTGTGGCTTGATCTCCTGGGCTACGAACAGACCGCGCACCGGCGCCAGATGCGGGTCCCTGTTCAGCAGTTCGAGGTAGCGGGTCAGCTGCTCGACCCCGTCGATCTCCCCACGCCGCTTTATCTCGACGGCGACGGTTTGCCCGGCTCCGTCCCGGCACAGCAGGTCGACCGGGCCGATCGCGGTCGGGAACTCCCGCCGTACCAGCCGCCACCCGTCACCGAAGGTCTCGACGTGGTCGGCGAGCAGTTCCTGCAGGTGCGCCTCCACGCCGTCTTTGACCAGTCCGGGGTCGTGACCCAGCTCGTACGAGCTGTCATGGAGGATCTCCTCGATCGTGATCACCAGCCGCTCCCCCGCGGGATTGGCGACCGTCCAGACCCCGTCGGTCGTCTCCAGCCGGCAGGGCGGGCTCATCCAGTTGAGCGGTTTGTAGGCGCGGTCATCTGCGTGGATGGATACCGAGTTGTCCGCCTTCACCAGGATCAGGCGGGTCGCCATCGGCAGGTGAGCGGTGAGCCGTCCCGCGTAATCGACCTGGCACCTGGCTATCACAAGACGCACGTCGCATGACGTTACCGCGTCGGGGGTTGCCAGTGCCGCATCCGCGGTGCAAGATCGTACTAACGGACGTCGCAACGAAGCGAGGTGCGCCATGTCGGACGTGAAGCCTGCCGCGAAGCGAGAGGTCTTCGGCAGCCGATTCGCATTCATCGCCGCCGCGATAGGCATGGCCGTCGGCACCGGCAATATCTGGAGATTTCCCAGGGACGTGCACGCATGGGGAGGTGGCGCGTTCCTTCTCGCCGTCGTCGTGGCGAACCTGGTCTGGGCCATCCCGATCTTGATGGCGGAGTCCTATATGGGCTCGAAGGCCAGGCTCGGGACGGTCGGTGCATTCCGCGACTTCGTGGGACGCCGGTTCAGCTGGATGGGTGGGTTCATGGCGGTCGTCACGATCGCGATCATGTTCTACTACTCGGTGGTCTGCGGCTGGGCGATCCGCTACTTCGTCTATGCGGTCACCGGCCGGTTCGAGCAAGGCATCACGGTCGACGAGACCACCGGCATCTGGGAAGGGTTCGTCGACAACGGTGTGCAGACCGTGCTGTTCCACGCCATCGCCATCGGCCTGGTGGGGTTCATCGTCTACCGCGGCCTGAAACGAGGTTTCGAGGCAGTTCTGAAGATCGTTGTACCGGCGCTGTTCGTCATGCTCACGATCCTGGCGATCCGGGCCCTGACCCTGGACGGCGCCGCCGAGGGCCTGCGATACCTCTTCGTCCCCGAGTGGGACTTGCTCGGCAACGCTGAGCTGTGGCTGCAGGCGTTCGCCCAGATGGCGTTCTCGACCGGCGCCGGCTGGGGCCTCTACCTCACCTACTGCGTCTACATGCGCCGGCGGGAGGACTTCGCACTCAACGCCACCGCCATCGTCGCCGGCAACCACCTCGCGTCGCTGCTGGCCGGTATCGCCGTGATCTGCACCGTCTTCGCGGTCGGCGGCGTGGCCCTGGCGGACGAGGCCACCGGGGCTGGTAACGAGGGACTGACGTTCATCTACCTGGCTGCCCTGTTCGGGGACATGCCGGGCGGGACGTACTTCTTCGCGCCACTGTTCTTCCTGGTCCTGGCGCTGGCCGGGGTATCCAGCCTGATCGCGATGGTCGAGTTGGCCGCGCGGAATGTGGTCGACCTCGGCATGCGGCGGGAGCGGGCCGTACCGCTCATTGCCGTCGTGGCCTTCCTGGTCGGCATCCCCGCCGCGCTCAATCTCGACTACCTGAGCAACCAGGACAACGTCTGGGGCATCGGCCTTCTGATCAGCATGCTGTTCGTGGCGATCGCGATGATGAAGTACGGGCTCGAAGAGGTACGCCGCGAGATGGACGCCGACAGCGACTTTGGTGTCGGCGCCTGGTGGACGTTCCTGATCCGGATCTTCCCGGTGATGTTCGCGATCCTGTTCGGCTGGTTCCTGTACCAGTCGGTGACCGATGCCACCACCGCCTGGTGGGACCCGTTCGACACATTCAGCTTGGCGGCCATGGTGGTCCAGTGGGTCGTGGTGGCGGCGATCTTGCTGCTGCTGAACAACGCGCTCACCAGGCGGGTCGGGCACGGGCCGTTGACCGCGTCGGGAGTGGGCCGCGAGCGGCAGAGTGGGAGGTAGGCCGAGATGGATGCCGAGACCTGGATCTGGACGCTGATCCTGTTCGGCGGAACGATCGTCATCGTCGCGTTCCTGATGTTCTGGGCAATCAAGAAGGACAGGGAGAAGACCCGCCAGGGTACCCACGACGAGGAGGGCTGACGGGCTACCGGAAGTCGCGGCTGCGAATGTTCCCGCTGACCCGTAGCGGTCGGAGCCGCTGAACCAGCAGGTTGATCGCGCCCCCGGCGCGTTCCAGGCGCCCATCGATCAGCAGGGCGGACGAGTCGAGGGCGATCCGTCGCTGCCGTTCCCAGCATTTGCGGGGACAGATGACGTTGACCATGCCGGTCTCGTCCTCGAGGTTCATGAACACCGTGCCGTTCGCGGTGGGTGGCCGCTGACGATGGGTCACCAACCCGCCGACCAGCACCTGCTCGCCGTGTTTCATGCCGGCCAACCGGCTGGCGGGAACAGCGCCCAACTCGTCAAGCTCTGTCCGGATGTGCTGGACGGGGTGGCTGTCGGACGACGATCCCGTGGCCCACAGGTCGGCGAAGGTCTGCTCGACAGGCGTCATCGGGGGCAGCTTCGGTGCGCTGGTTCCTGGTGTCGTACCGGTCAGCTGACCCGGTCCCGCGCCGGCCAGAGCACCGACCGCCCAGATCGCCTCGCGCCGGGCCAGGCCGAAGCAACCGAACGCCCCAGCGGTGGCGAGCGCTTCGAGGGCAGGCAGCGGCACCCGTACCTGCTGGACGAGGTCCTCCAGGCTCGCGTAGGGACGGCCGTCCGCGATGGCTTGGGCGACGTCGTCCCCGAGGTTGCGGACGGTGGACAGCCCGAGCCGGATCGCCGGCTGGGGAACCTCCGGGGCGTGGCGATGGTCAGAGGCCACCGGCACACGTTCTTCAAGGACGGCCTTGACGTCACTGGCGTTGACGTCGACCCCTCGGACCACGACGCCATGCCGGCGCGCGTCGGCGATCAACGTCTGTGGCGCGTAGAAGCCCATCGGCTGGTTGTTCAGCAGCGCCGTGGTGAACACCGCCGGGTAGTACCGCTTGAGCCACGAGCTGGCGTAGACCAGGTAGGCGAAGCTGTACGCGTGCGACTCGGGGAACCCGTAGCTGGCGAACCCGTGCAGCTTGGCGTAGATGTCCTCGGCGACGTCGAGCGGGATGTCGTTCTCGGTCATGCCGGTCAGCAGCCGTTCGCGCAGCGCCGCTATGCGTTCCGGCGACCGTTTGGAGCTCATCGCCTGGCGCAGCTCATCGGACTCCTTCGGGGTGAATCCCGCGCAGTCGATGGCCAGCTGCATCATCTGCTCCTGGAACAGGGGGACGCCCTTGGTGCGCTCCAGCGCCGACTCCATCTTCGGGTGCGGATACGTGACGCGCTCCTGCTTGTTCGCCCGGCGAATGTACGGGTGCACCGAGCCGCCCTGGATCGGCCCCGGCCGGATCAGCGCCACCTCGATCACCAGGTCGTAGAACTTCCGCGGCTTCAACCTGGGCAACGTCGCCATCTGGGCCCGCGACTCGACCTGGAACACCCCGACGGTATCGGCGTCGCACAACATGTCGTACACGGCCGGGTCTTCAGGCGGCAGGGTACGAAGTTCGTAGCTCAGGCCGTGATGCGCTTCGAGCAACGCGAACGAGTCACTCAGCGCCGACAGCATGCCCAGCCCCAGCAGGTCGAACTTGACCAGCCCCGCCGCCGCGCAGTCGTCCTTGTCCCATTGCAGGACGCTTCTGCCCGGCATGGTCGCCCACTCGACAGGGCACACCTCACCAACGGGCCGATCGCAGAGCACCATGCCGCCGGAGTGGATGGACAGGTGTCGAGGCAACCGCAGCATCCGGCCGACGATGTTCGCGACCCGGTCCGGCAAGGTGTTGTCGTCCGGCAGGGGCTGCGCCGGCGTCTTCTCGCCCTGCGGGCCGTCGTCCGGGCCGACGGTGAACTCGATCCGACGAGTCCAGGCGTCGGCCTGCCCCGGGCTGTAGCCGAAGGCGCGAGCGGTGTCGCGGATGGCCATCTTGGGGCGGAACGTGTTGACGTTGGCGACCTGGGCGGCTCGGTCGCGGCCGTACTTGTCGTAGACGTGCTGGATGACCTCCTCGCGGCGACCGTTCTCGATGTCGATGTCGATGTCCGGTGGGCCGTCGCGGGCAGTGGACAAGAAGCGCTCGAACAGCAGCTTGTTCGAGATCGGCTCGACCGCTGTGATGCCCAGCGCGTAACAGACCGCCGAGTTGGCCGCCGAGCCACGTCCCTGGCAGAGGATGCGGTTCTTGCGGCAGAACTCGGTGATCTCGTGGACGATCAGGAAGTAGCCCGGGAAGTTCAGCTCCTCGATCACCGCAAGTTCGTGGTCGATGCGGTCGTAAATGTGCGCGGTCGCCGGGCCGCGTGGCCCGTACCGCTTCCGGGCGCCCTCCTCGACCTCGTGACGGAGCCAGCTCGCGTCGCTGTGCCCCTCTCCCAACTGCCGCGGGGGCAGGTCGGGTGCGATGAGCTTGAGGTCGAACGCGCACGCCCGGCCTAGTTCGAGCGTCGTCTCGTAGACCCCCGGGAACCTGGCCATGCGGGCCGCCATCTCGGCCCCGGACCGCAGGTGCGCTGTGCCGTTCGCGGGTAACCAGCCGACCATCTCGTCCAGGCTGCTCCTCGCCCTGGCCGCCGCCAGCACCTGCGCGAGATCGGCGTCGGCCGGACGTGCGTAGTGGACGTTATTGGATGCGACGGCGGCTACGTCAACTCGTTGCGCGAGCTCGTACAGAGCGTCGTTGCGGGCGTCGTCAAGCGGCTGATCATGGTCGATGAGCTCGACGAAGACGTTGTCGCGACCGAACATGTCGACCAGCCTGCGCAGCTCCTTCTCGGCGGCGGCTGGTCCATCGGCCGCCAGCGCGGCCGGCACCGCTCCCTTGCGGCAGCCGGTGAGGATCACCCAGTTTCCGCCGTGAGCAGCCGCCAGCTCGTCGAGCTCGTACACCGGCCGGCCCTTCTCACCGCGCATCTGCGCCTGAGTGATGGCACCGGCCAGCCGGCCGTAACCCTCGGCGTTACGGGCGAGCACCAGCAGATGCCGTCCCTCGGGATCGGGGACGCCGGTCTGGCGTGCGCGCAGACCCAGGCTCAACTCGGCGCCATAGACCGTCTTGAGCCCGGCCGGGCGAGACGGCTGACTGACCCGCTCGGCGGCCTCGGCCAGCCGGACGACGCCGTACATACCGTCGTGATCGGTGACAGCCAGCACCTCGACGCCGAGCCGGATGGCCTCGGCCACTAGCACATCCGGGTCGGACGCGCCGTCCAGGAAGCTGTACGACGAGTGGCAGTGCAGCTCTGCCCAGGGCAAGGCGGAGCCACCGGCCGTGACCTCCGGTGGGCTCGCGCTCGCTACCTGCCACTGCTCCGGGTGCAGCTGGGCGACCTTCGATCCCCAGGTGAGCCGCGCGTTGAACTCACGCCAGGAGATCGGTGGGTTGTGCCATCCCATGATCTAGACCGAACCCACGGCTAGAACGGGGGTGGATCCGGGTCGTTGCCGACCTCTTGCGCCGCCGGAGCGCCGGTCGGCCCAACCGGCTCGGGCTCACGGACGTAAGGGTGCCCCGTGGGCGAGATGTACTCGAACCTGCCCGGCTCCGGCTGGCTGACCTGCCACCTGGAACCGTGCTTGTCGACGTGGTGCTTTTCGCAGAACGGGCCGAGGTTGTGGTCGGCCGTCTCTCCGCCGAGCGCCCAGTCGAGGATGTGGTCGATGTCGACCCCGGGCGTTATCGTCGGCCGGTCGCAGCCCGGCCACACACAGGTGACGTCGCGCAGCAGGATGTGCTCGGCCAGCGGTGCCGGCGGCCGGTAGCGAGTGCGTCCGACGTCGAGGACCGTGCCGGAGGCAGCATCGGTCAAGATCCGTCGCCACACTCCACCGGCTGCGAGCTTACGGGCGGTGGCGGCGGTGATCGGGCCGAATCCGACCAGCTCGCCCGGCTGCTCGTCGAGCCGGAGCAGGCTGCTGGCCGGCACGGTGACGTTGACGGCGACCGGCCGGTGCTGCGCACCGGTGAGCTTGATGCCGCCATCGCATGCCGTGCAGCCGCCGATCCGGCCGGCGGCGATGGCCGCGAACGCCAGCGCGGCCAGTACGTCGACCCGCCGCGCACCCATGGTTCGCCCGTCGTCGGGATTCTCCTGTTTGAGCGATGCGGCACCGGCGTCCAGAGTGGCCTTCACCGCTGCGGCCACCTCGTCCGGCACGTACCCCTCGATCCAGGACATGCCGTCGCCCACCGGAGTGATCGTGATGTGCCGCCGCTGCTTGGCGTCCTCGTGCCGGGCTTGCGCGTCTTCAGGGGCCAACCGATGGATCTCTCGGTCGATCAGCCGGCGGAGCGACTCGACCGTCAGCTCCGGAGCCTTCGGCAGCACCAGGGATTCGGCCTTGCGAGCCAGATCGTCTTCGTGACTGCCCAGCTTGCGGGCGATCAGCTCTGCCTTGCCGGTGTCGACCCACCCCGCTGCCCAGGCGGCGAATGTGGCCGGCAGCACGCTCTGCAGGTACTCGGCCCGCGCCACCATGGCCTCGCCTTCGGCGCTCGAGACCGCAAGTCGAGCCGCCACTTCCAGCGCCGTCACCCGTTGCGGTGACATCGACACCCGGGCACCGTCGACCGGCCGCATCTCTACCCGGTGGGCGAGCTCGGCGATGCCCCTGGCCTGGAGTGCATGCATAGCCGCGCAGACTCGCTCGCACCCGGCGATGAACTCGACCAGCTCGTACGCGCCCAAGTCTGCGACCTGCGCCCCGACTAGGACCGCGGCCAGTTGCACGCCGCCGGGCAACTCCTCCAACATCCGGGCCGGCACCCGCGCCCCCGGATGGTGCACCAGCGCCACCGGCGCGGCCGCCTCGGGGAAGCCGACCGGCTCGTCGTCGTGTGGCTCGTCACCCGGGCCGTCACCTGGGCCGTCCTGCCGGCGAGCGTGCAACAGCGACGCCTCGAGCTCCTCCTCTGGAGACGGCCCGATCCATCCGGACTCGACGAACTCCTCCAACCACGGGTCATCGCCGGCCTGGCACTCGGCCAGCACACGCGCGGAGCCGGCCGCATCTGGAGACCCGGGAACCAAGGCGAAGAGATCACCTCCCGACCGGGCAGACTCGCCTGACCGGCTCGGAACGCCACCGCCCCGAGCTTCGCCTAGCACACCTTCCTGGAACATGTGTTCGATTCTAGTACCGCCCACTGACATCCTTGGTCTCCGGCCTACGCCACAGCGTCGCGACACCGATTCAGTTGACGAGCAGTTGGACGTATCGCGTGGATCTGCTCCGGTCGGGGCGTGGGCAGGTCGCACGAAATCAGTGCGGGCGGATGCCGCTTACGGACGCAGCAGTTGCCGCACCCGCGCCGCTTCTCGGGTGAGGTGGTCGCGCTCTGGCACGCTGGCGGCGGCGCGGGCGGCTTCGGCGTACAGCTCGGCGGCGCGCTCGAGGTCGCCGGCGCGTTCGTGCAGGTATGCCGACGCTGCGGTGTAACGGGGCAGGTCGGGCTCCACGTCAGCCAGCGCCGCCAGGCCGGCCTGCGGTCCGTGGGCTTCACCGACCGCAACTGCGCGATTGAGCCGCACCACGGGGCTTCCGGTGAGGAGCAGCAGTTCGTCGTACCACTCGACGATCTGCACCCAGTCCGTCTCGGAGGTGCTGCGGGCGTCCGCGTGCAGGGCGGCGATCGCGGCCTGGGCCTGGTACTCACCCAACCGGTCGCGGGCCAGCGCGGCCTGAAGAATCGCCACCCCCTCGGTGATCAGGCCGGTGTCCCAGCACGATCGGTCCTGCTCACTAAGTGGGATCAGGCGACCTCCCGGGCCGGTGCGAGAAGCCCGGCGCGCATGGTGCAACAGCATGAGCGCGAGCAGCCCCGCGACCTCGGGCTCATCAGTCAAGGCGACAAGCTGGCGGGTGAGGCGGATCGCCTCGGCCGCCAGGTCGACGTTTCCGCTGTACCCCTCGTTGAAGACGAGATAGAGCACCCGTAGCACCGTCCCGAGATCGCCGGGCTGATCGAGCGGCAGCCCCGCGATCCGCCGTTTGGCCCGGCTGATCCGCTGCGCCATGGTCGGCTCGGGGACGAGGTATGCGGTCGCGATCTGTCGCGTGGTCAGCCCACCGACCGCACGCAGCGTCAAGGCGACGGCCGAGGCCGGCGGCAGGCTGGGGTGCGCACACAGGAAGTAGAGCCGCAATGTGTCATCGAGCGCCGTTGCCGGACCGGCGGGAGGCTCGACCCCCACGACGAGCTCCCGCCCCCGCCGCGACGCATCGGCACGGGCGGCGTCAAGGAACCTGCGCCACGCGACCGCCACCAGCCACGCCTTGGGATCGCGCGGTGGATCGTCCGGCCAGCTTTCCAGCGCCCGGATCAGGGCCTCCTGTACGGCATCCTCGGCTGACGCGAAGTCGGCTCCACGCCGGACGAGGACACCGATCACCGCGGGCACGAGCTCCCGCAGCAGAAGTTCGTTCACTCGGTGACCGCGGCAGGCACGCCGTAGAACGGCCGGACCTCGAGCCACTCGTGAGTCGGCGTGCCGCCGGGCCCGGGAGCGGCGGACAGCTCCCCTGCCAGCTGGACCGCGCGGTCCCAGGACTCCACGTCAATGACGTAATAGCCGGCGATGAGGTCCTTGGTCTCGGCGAACGGACCATCGGTCACCGGTGGGCGCCCCTCGCCGTCATACCGCACGAACGCACCTTCGGGCGCCAAGGCTTGGGTGTCGACGAACTCACCCGTCTCTTCCAAGCGGGCTGCGAACTCGCGCATGAACTGCACGTGCGCGTCGACCTCTTCGGGCGTCCACTGGTCCATCGGCGGAACGTCGACCGCGGGGGCCGGGCCACCTCGGTAGTGCTTGAGCAGCAGATACTTCACACTGGTTCTCCTTCTTCCGTCACGCAGCGCTTAGGCGCGCTGGCGTTCGTCCCGCTGCGCGACCAGCTCCTCGACAGCGCTCGGAAGCGTCGTCTCGAAGTCGATCAGCTTCACCCAGGTCGGGGTCACGACGATCCGGACCATGCCGTCGTAGAGCGAGCGGACTCCAGCCTCCCACTCGACTCGCTGCTCGGCCGTCATCGTGTAGGTTCCGCTCATCTGTAGGTACTCGTCGGGGATGCCCTCGACGATGTCCAGCTCGGCCCGACCACGGATCAGCAGGATTCTGGGCGGGTGCACCTCGGTGTCCATCGTCAGGGCCACCGCCGGATTGTGGCGCAGGGCCGAGACCTTCGGGGCGTTCTTCGCCGTGCACATGACGATCTCCGCGCCATTCCACATACATCCGATCGGGACAACGCGAGGGGTGCCGTCCTTGGCGATGTAGGCCAGCCGGGTCACATCGCGGGCCAGGAGCTCCTGGCTGATCGGGCGGGTCAGTACTTCAGTGATCTCGTCGGGCAGCACGGTCGGCCCTCCTCCTTCGTCGCGCGACCCGGCCGGGCCACTTGTGTCCCTGGGACGGAGCCAGCGCCACATTCTCGACACCTGACACGACAACCTCCCAAAGCACCGGCAGCCGAAAGGCTCCCGTCCCGTACACCCACGGGAACTCGAGCGTCAGCCTCGCGGCGCGTACATGATCACGGCGACGCCGAGTAGGCATATCGCCGCTCCTAGCACGTCCCAGCGATCAGGCTGGAACCGGTCCACGACGATCCCCCACACCAGCGCGCCGGCCACGAAGACGCCGCCGTAAGCGGCCATGATCCGGCCGAAATGGGCCTCCGGTTGCAGCGTCATAACCAGGCCGTACCCGCCGAGGACCAGCATCCCGGCGCCTATCCAGAACAGGCCGCGATTCTCTCGCAGGCCCTGCCACACCAACCACGCGCCACCGATCTCGGCAACGGCGGCGGCCACGAAGAGCAGGACCGAGCGACCTACCGTCATGGAGACAGAACGCTACCGCTGCACGAGTGCCGACGAACCAGCGGCGAGCTCGGCGAAGGGCAATGGGCATCCCGGAGTATGAGCGCACTCGACAAGATCGTCACAACCGGCATCGAGCGCGGCGCGGAGGCTGTCGCGGATGACTTCGAGATCGGCGATCCGCGCCTCCACCTCGGCCAGCTTCGACGCCGCTCGCCGCTGCAGACTCGCGTCCGGCCGCCGGCCATGCCGGTGCCGTCCCGCTTCCAGCAACTCGGCGACCTCACCGAGGCTGAATCCGAGCCGCTGCGCCGCCTTGATCACTCGCACCGTCGCGACGGCGTCGTGCGGGTACATCCGGTGGCCGCCGAGCGTGCGCTCGGGCTCGGCCAGCAGGCCACGCCGCTCGTAGTAGCGCAGTGTTTGAAGATTCACCCCCGCCGCGGAGGCGACCTGGCCGCTTCGGAGCCCGCTCATGGCCGAGCCAGTGAGGCGAGTGCGTCCAGGACGTCCGTGCGGCCCTCAGGCACGGCGACGTCCAGCCGCACACCCGCACCGTCAGCGGTGAGGGTGAACGTGAAGAACGAGCAGCAACCCGTCTCCTTGGCCGCAAGCTGCGCGGCCTGCCCGGCAACGTCAGGAGACGGATCGAGCTCGAGCCGCAGCCGGGTCTCGTCCATCCGGGCGACACCCCGCACTGCCGTACCGAGCAGCGCGTCGAACTCGGCGACGCGAATCGGCCGCTCGGCCGTCGGGAGGGTGCACGCCGCTGGTACCCAGGTCTCATCCATGCCATCACGATAAACCCGTACCTAGGTACTGGATTCAAGTCTGCTCCGTCAGGCGAATCCGGACGGCCCGGAACTGCCGCGGCGTGTCCTTGAGTACGGCCAGCTTCGGATCTGGGACGGAAAGGTGGTCGTCCACCACGAGTTCACGCAGCGGCGCTAGCCGCGGATCTTCCAACACCTGCCGCACCGCCGACTTGTCGCCGCCGAGGACGACCGCGTCCAGCCGACCGCCCTCGGGCACGACGACGCGGGTCGCCACGTCGGCAGCGGCCTCGAACGCTTCCCGAGCCTGTTTCTGCCGCCGGCGAGCGAAGCGCTGCTGCGACTGGCCGCCGGCGGCGCTGCGTCCCTGGACGTGCCGGGCGCCGACCTTCGATGACACCAGCGTCCGCCCCTCGAAGATGCCTGCGGCATATCCACCCCGCCGCACCACGATGACACCGACGGCCCTGTCGCGCGAGGCATGCGCGACCAATCCGCCGTACGGCAGCGACTCGTCCACCCGCAGAGGAGGGAACGGGACGCGACACTCCGCGCGCGTACCGTCCTCTGCTGACCCGACCACCAGGTCCGGGCCGAATCGCCACGACGTCGGGCCATGCCGTTCGGTGAATCCGTCGAGCCAGCGCTGCAGCCGTTCCGGGGCCACCAACACGTCCTTCACGAAGTCCGAGTATGCCTTGACTCAACTCCTACGTAATTACGTATAGTCGTACGACGTGCACCTGACTGATCGGATCGCCGCCCTCGAGGAGCGGGTCGAGCGCCTCGAAACCCGTGGTGCCGCGGCTCCTGTGCCAGCGGCCGAGGGTGCCTTCTGGGCATTGGAAGGGCTCAAGGCGCGGGCTCCGGGCGGCGGGTTGCTGTTCACCGGAGCGGTCGACCTGCCCACCGGTGAGCACTACGAATGGCAGCACGGCCAACCGGCTGAAGCACTTCTCGAGGCCGACTGGGAGGCGCTGGCGTCAGATCTCGTGCCGCAGCTGACCGCACTCGCCCATCCGGTCCGGCTTGCCCTCATCGGACAGGTCCTGGCCGGCGCGCATTCGGTGTCCGAGCTGCAGCAGAACCCGGGATTCGGCACCAGCGGCCAGCTCTACCACCACCTGCGCCAGCTGGTCTCAGCCGGTTGGCTGCGCCCTGCCGGACGCGGGCGATACGCCCTCGCGCCCGAGCGGATCATCCCGTTGCTCATCATTCTGACTGCCGCGAGGAGGTAGTTCGTGCCCGACACCACCGCAGGTACTCGCCGGAACTCGACGCTGAAGCGCTACGCACCCCGGATAGCCGGGCCGGCCATAGTGCTCGGCGTTCTGATGATCGTAGTCAACACGGTGTTCTCGATCGGCCGGGTCGGGTTCGCCGGAACCGCGCTCATCGTCATCGGTCTTGCCCTGTACTTCGTTCGGGCCGAGGACCTGGCCCGCGAGCCTGTCACCGTCCGACCCCCGGTGCGTGGGCGTTGGCTGGCCATCAACAGCCCGGCCAGCCGGGTGCCGAGCCACGGGACTCGCGAACTCGGGCAGACGTACGCCATCGACCTGGTTCACCAGCCGGATCCGCGCGTCAGGTGGCGAGGCGTCCACCGCTGGCCACCGGCCCGCCGCCCGCGCACGTTCCCGGCGTTCGGCCAGCCGATCTTCGCTCCCGCCGACGGCGTGGTGGTGGCGGCCTCCGGGTGGCAGCGGGATCATCTGAGCCGCAACTCCGTACCGGGTCTGGTGTACCTGGTACCCGAGATGCTGGTCCGCGGCGCTCTGTCGCTGCTCAACGGATTCTTCGTGATCGGCAACCACGTCGTCCTGGACCTCGGCGACGGGGTCTACGCCGTCCTGGCGCATCTCAAGCGCCGCTCGTTGCTGGTCCGGGTCGGAGATCGGGTCCAGGCAGGGCAGCAACTCGCCGAATGCGGCAACTCGGGCAACACGTCTGAGCCGCATCTGCACTTCCACCTGATGGATCACCGGCGGGCTGCGGTCGCAGCCGGTGTGCCGTTCGACTTCGACCGCTACGAGATCGGCGGGCAGGTGCGATCGGGAGTGCCGGCCAACAACGAGGCGTTCACGGTCGAGTAGGTCGGCTCCGCCCCATCCCGACCGCGCGCGCCACCCCACGCCGAAGCCGGCGGGCGAGCCGCTGCAGGACGCGCCGCAGCGCCCTACGCATATGACGCCTCCACCAGCCACTGGCCGCCCTCGACGAGCAGCAGCCAGGCCCGGCCGTCGTCGGTGGCGACCTGGAACCGGGCCAGCCGGCGGGTCAGGGAGGCGTCCCACCACTGCTCGTGTGCAGGCCACGGCCCCGTCCAGCCGGTGACGGCCAGCGGCTCGCCGGCCAGCACGATCTCGGCGGGCGGTGCGGAGACTTCGCACCGGCCGCTGACGGTGACCGGCCGCCCGTACTCATCCACGACAAGCACCGGCTGTGGTTCCGGGTGGACGACCGCCGGTGCGGGATCCGGCACCCGCCCCGGCCAGGGCGCCTCCGCCGCCGGAACGGTCTCGAGCCGATCGCCCCACGGGATCTTTGTCACCTGCTCATCCGGACCGCGCCCGCCTGTGAGCACCGGCCTGGTTACAGCGGCGTGACCGAGCATGACCTGAATCCGGCCGACCGCCCGCTCGACCGCGTCACTGGCGAGCGCCGAGCCCCACAGTGCCAGCTGCCGCCCGCTGTCGACTACGACCTGGTCGGGCGCCAGCCGTAGCCGTACGACGCCACCGCCCAGCGGGCCGGGCGGTCCCGCGCGAGGTGCGGCTCGCCAGGCATCGAGCTGCCAGCGCACTCGCTCGGCGAGCGCCGACGACGACAGCAGGCCGTCGTGCCGCCACAGCCGCGTCCAGCTCCGGCCGTCGGAGGTGGTGACCTCGACCTCCACCCGGACGCAGGCCAGACCCCGCGAGCCGAGGTTCTCGTGCAGCTGATCGGCCAGGCCCTTGGCGGCGAAGACCACCGGCTCGGCATCGAGCGGCGGATCGAAAGACATGGCCGCGGCGAGGTCTTCCCCAGGTGGGCGAGTAGCGGGCGGCCGGGCCTGCAATCCCTGTGCCAGTCGGTGGGCCAGCGCTCCGTCGGCGCCGAAGCGGGCAAGGACGTCGGGCGCCGGTAGAGCGGCCAGATCGCCGAGCGTCCGGATACCCAGCCGGACGAGCAACCCCGCCAACTCCGGACGGTTCAGGACCGATACCGGATGAGGTGCCAGGAACCGCGCGGTCTCGCCTGGCGGCACGACGATGCCGGCCGGCAGTACCCGTGCCGCCAGTGCCGCCGCGAACGAGCCGTCGGCCACTCCGGCCGCACACTCGAACCCCTCAGCCTCGACCGCTTCACGCATCGTGCCGGCCGCAGCCTGCTCGCTCCGGTAGTAGCGGGCGGGCCCCCTCGCCGGAGCGGCCAGCAGCCCGGGACGGATCATCTCTACCCGCGGGCACAGCGCCTCCACGACGGCGATGACCTGCTCGAACAGCCTGGCCTGGGCGTCGAGATCGTCGTTGTGGACCTCCAGGTCGGCACATCGACGCTGGGCGTCGCGGAGTTTCTGGCCCCGCCGGACGCCCAACTCCCTGGCCGCTGCCGTACATGCGGTGACCCGGCCGTTCGAGACCACGATGGCAGGAGTCCGCGGATCGGCGCCGGCCGCCACGACCGGCCAGTCGGGGCACCACAGGGCAACGACTCGGGTCATCCAGCCGCCTCCAGGGACTCGACGACCTCGAGGTCGGCACCGGCCACCGAACCGTGCGGGCCTGGCAGCCACAACCATGCCGACCTGGGCCGGCCGCCGGCGCCTCGTCCGTCGGCCACGACCTTCACCCGACGACCTTGCAGGTGACCGTGACCGTGATCCAGCCCGGTCCACAGCGATGAGGTCACCTGAAGGCGCAGCCGCGCCCCCTCCCAGTGCCCCACCACCACCAAGGCGGCGCCGTGCTGGCGGGCGAGTGCGGTCAGCCGCCGGATGATCCCGGCGGGAGGCGGCCCGGGCGGCTGGACCAGCACCACCCCGGCTGCGGACAGCAGCGTGGCGACCACGTCGGCCCAGCGCTCCCCCGGCTGATCGACAAGAACCAGTCGATCGAGGTTCGCACCCATGCCGGCGGCCGCCAGCATCCCGCACTCGGGTAGCCCGACCACTGCGCACCACATATCGACGGTCGGGACGCCCGCCGGAACCGCACCGGCCACCAGCGCAAGCGGCAGCGCGCCAGCCGCGTCGAC
>DASUUU010000144.1:0-25930 GCA_036373915.1 Jiangellaceae bacterium
TCGGGCCGGCTCGCCTGGATTGCCACGTCCCACGTATCACCGTCGCGAAGGGTACGCCGGTGATCGCCGACCGCCACCTGGATGGGCGGTGCACCGGACTTCGACAGCGAGACCTGCACGCGCTCGTGTGTGCACCGCACCGTCATACCCTCATGGCCGCGGAATCGTATTCGCATCTCCATCTCCGGTAACTCCGGCGGTAAGACGGGGTTGAGGTGGAGGACGCCGTCGCGGATCTCCAGCCCGGTATAGCGGGTCTGCACCAGGTCCACGGCGCCGGCCATGGCGCCGAGATGGATTCCCTCGGCCGTCGTCCCGCCTTGAACGTCCTCGATGTCGCTCGCCAGTGCCCGCTTGAAGAACTGCCATGCCATTCCGTGGTCGGTACGCGCCAGGATCCAGGCGTGCACCACCGCACTCAGCGTGGAACCGTGCGACGTTCGATCGAGGTAGTAGTGCAGCGTGCGGGTCAGCACACCGGAGTCGACCTGGTAACCCAGACCGGCCAGCATCTTCAGTAATTCCTCCTCGCCGAACAGGAACCACAGCATCAGCACGTCCGCCTGCTTGGACACCTGGTAGCGGTTAGCCGTGTCCCCTTCGGACTCCAGGATCCGGTCCATCCGATGGATGTCGCCGTACTTCTGGCGGTACTTGTCCCAGTCCAGCTCGGCAAGCCGGTGGTACCCCTCGAACTGGTCGATGACGCCGTCCGGGGTGAACGGCACCCGTAATCTGGTGCTCACCGATCGCAGGTGAGCGATCTCGGCGTCGTCCAATTCGAGCAGCTCGCGTAACTCGCCCCGCCGGCATTCGGGCAGCATCTCGAGTGTGTCAAGTGCCCGCTGAATGACCCACGCGGCCATCACGTTGGTATACGCGTTGTTGTCGATTCCTGGCTCGGCACGGTCGGGGTAGGCGTCGTGGTACTCGTCCGGGCCAATCACCCCCCGGATGTCGTACCGGTCGTCTCCCTCGTCGCGTTGAGCGATGCTGCCCCAGAATCTGGCGATCTCCACCAGCATCTCGGCGCCGTACTGATTCATGAACTCGAGGTCGCCGGTGGCTTCGTAGTACTTCCAGATGTTGTAGGCGATCGCACTGCCCACGTGCCGCTGGAGTTCGGAATGATCCGGATACCAGCGTCCGGAGCGCGGGTTGAGGTGCCACTGCTGGGTCTCCTCGCGGCCATCGCTGCCGCTCTGCCACGGGTACATGGCCCCGCGGTACCCGGCTTCGAGGGCCGCCCGGCGTGCCGCGGGTAGCCGACGCCAGCGGTAGAGCAGCAGGTTCCGCGCCACGTGCGGCAACCGCAGAAAGATCAGGGGCAGTACGAACAGTTCGTCCCAGAAGATGTGCCCTCGGTACGCCTCGCCGTGCAGGCCGCGCGCCGGGATGGCGACGTCGAGTTCAACGGTGTGCTCCGAGACGGTCTGGAAGATGTGGAACAGGTGCAGGTTGAGGATGAGCTGCGACTCCCCGCCCACCTTGATCCGGCAGGCGTTCCACAGTCGCCGCCAGGCCATCCGGTGGCGTTCCTCCAATTCGTCGAAGGTGCCGGCGTGGAGGGCATGGCTCTGGGCGGCCAGCAGGCACTCCTCGATCGCCGAGTCGCGAGAGGTGAAGATCGCGACCGTCTTCTCGACTGTGTGCGGGCGGCCCGAAGTCAGTTCGAGATCGAACTCCGCCCCGACCCACCCCCTTCGTCGATCGGCCGAAAGGGACGAGGGAGGGGAGCCGTCCACCGTGATCGTCGCGGCTTGGGCGATCCGGATCTTCGAGGTAACGGTTTCTACTTCCAGCCAGAGCAGGTTGCCGTCCTCGCCCTCGCCAAGCGGTACGAGATGCTGGTTCTCCAGGCTGCGATATCTCGCGACGCCGGTGTTCGCGACGAGACCGTCGAGGGCGGCCTGCACCGTCAGTCGCCCGTCCCAACCCTCGGCCCGGAACGTTGTCTGCAGACTGGCCAGGTGTGGATCGGCCATCGACACCAGGCGGCGCTGGACGACCGTGAGGACCCGGCCGGCGTCACGGATCTTCATCCGCCTGGTCAGCACGCCGCCCCGGATGTCGAGGACCTGACGATAATCCAGCAGATCCGCCGACGCGGCGTCGAACCAGTCGCCGGGTTCGGTCCGAAACCGCAGAGGCAGCCAGTTCGGGACGTTGACAAGGTCCTCGTTCTGCACGGTCTGCCCATCGATCCGGGACTCGAGCCGGTTGTAGCACCCGGCCAGGTAGGTGCCCGGGTAGTGCACGCCGTCAGCCTCGGACTCCGGCGCAGCCCCCCGGCAGGCCTGGTAGCCGTTGGCGAGGGTGAGCAGCGCCTCCCGCCAGCCTTCAGCTTCCGGCTCGAAGCCGTCGACAGCGAACTGCCATTCGGTCATCGGAGGTCACCTCTGCGTCACCTCGATCTCCGCGAGGTCTCCTACCACCATGTCAGCTCCTCGGCGCCGCATCTCGTCACGACGCGCCCTTTCCCCGGCTCGTTCCAGACCGATGACAAGACCGAAGATGCCGCGCCGGCCGGCCTCGACCCCTGAGAGGGCATCCTCGACGATCGCCGCGCGCCGCGCTGGTACACCCAGACGGTAGGCCGCCTCGTGGAACAGTGCGGGGTCCGGTTTGCCCGGGAGCAGCAGTCGCTTGGCCACCACACCATCGACGACCACATCGAAAAGCTCGAGCAGGCCGGCCGTATCGAGCACCAGCCCGCCGTGTTCGCTCGCAGAAACCGCAGCGGTCCCGGCTCCCTTGTCTCGCAGCGAGCTCACTACCGCCGCCGTCGTCGGATACGGGCGGACGCCGTCACGCTCGATCTGCTTGCTGAACTCCGCGTCCTTGCGGGCGGCCAGCTCGTCGATCTGCTCGCGCCGGACCACGTGGATCAGGCCGCGGGACTCGAGGAAGGTCTGGACCCCTTCCAGCCGCGGCTTGCCGTCGACGTACCGTCCGTAGTCAGCGACCTCGTCGAAGGGCCTGAAGTCTGCTCCGACGTGTTCTTGGAGGAACTCGTCGAAGACCTTCTTCCAGGCCGCTGCGTGCACGCGTGCCGTGTCCGTAAGGACCCCGTCGACGTCGAAGATGATCGCATCGAGCCGGGTCAGGTCGAGGTGTGTCAGCCGCTTGCGGCCGGGCGCGGACGATGTGGGGTACGTCATCGCGATGCCGCTCGCTTCCGGTTGCGGATGATCTCGAACATCGAGTCGATGATGTGCACGACCGCCTCATCAATATTGAACACCCCCGGGGCCGACCCGGTGAGAGGGCAACCCCGGGCCGTCCCCTGACTTACGTGCCCGGGCAGGAACTCGCCGGCCGAGTCCAGCCCGTCACGCCTGCGGATGCCCGTTGCCGGCGGGACCAAACGTGTGCGGCTTCGGGCCTACGGCAAGTGGCGTGCGGGCGCGGCTGTCTTCGTGGATGCATAACGGCTGGGCCGGAGGGTAGCCAGGCGGTGGACGAGCCGCCACGACGAAGTAGGGGAGACCGGCATGGCTATCCCTCCGTGGACATATCCAGACTGACCGGCGAACCCCAGGACCCGAGTCATCAGGGTGACGCCGACCGGCGGCGCGGGCCGGGCCCAGGGCGCGGATCGGTCCCATGAGAGCCATGCAGGGCTAGGCTCGGGCTCACGCCACCGTACTGCACGGGGAAGGATGGCAGTGGCCCCAGACCAGACTCGCGAGGCCGACCGCCTCCAGGCGGTCCGGCGGGCACTGGCACTCCACAGCGGGCCCGACGACGCACTGGACCGAATCTGCCGGCTCGCCGCGCGGATCTTCGATACGCCGTTGGCTGCGGTCAGCTTCGTGGGCGACGAGCAGGTGTGGTTCAAGGGGCGTTTCGGTCTGCAGATTCCGGGGGCACCGGCACAGCCCGGGCTGTGTGTCACCGCCGCTCAGCGGGCGGGCACGTACGTGCTCATCGACGCTCTGGCCGACCCGTGGGCCTCGGTTCATCCGATGGTGGCCGACGACCCGAGAATCCGGTTCTACGCCGCCGCTGCGGTCCGCACCGCCGACGGTCACCGGATCGGCGTGGTCAGCGTGATGGATACCGAACCCCGCCTTCCCGCGGCGACCCAGCTCGCGATGCTGCCCGAGCTCGCCGGACTGGTCACCGACCAGCTCGAGCTGCGCCGCGCGGCGGTGACCGTGATCGAGGTCGAGCAGGAAGCCCGGAGCCGACTGCTCGCGGAAGCCAAACGGATCAGTTACATAGCCGACACTCTCCACGACACGCTGACGCCGTCCAGATTGCCCGACATCCCCGGGCTGGATCTCGCCGTGCACTACGAGCCGTTTGCTGACGAGGACGTCGGCGGCGACTTCTTCGATGTGTTCCCCATTGACGACAGGCGGTGGGGAATCTTCGTCGGCGACGTGGTCGGCAAGGGTGTCGAGGCCGCCGCCTTCACCTCCCTGGCGCGGTACAGCGTCCGCGCGGCGGCGGTCGTCGAACAGGGACCGGCGGAGGTCCTGGCGGCAGTGAATGAAGCGGTCCGGCGCGATCCCGCCTCCGGCGAGAGCATGTACTGCACGATCGCGTACGGCGACTTCGCGCCCCACGACGGCGGCCGGTCCTGGCGGGCCAGCATCGCACTGGCCGGCCATCCCCCACCGCTGCTCATCCGCCGCGGTTCGGTGGAGACCGTCACGGCGGAGGGAACAATCATCGGCAGCTTCGAACACCAGCAGTACTCGACGACCCCCCTCACGCTCGGCCCGGGCGATACGATCGTCTACTACAGCGACGGGATGACCGACCTGCTCACGGGCGAAGGATGGCTCGGTGTGGAGGGGGTCAGTGCGGCATTACGCGATCGCGAGCTACGCTCAGCACAGGACGCGGTCGAACTTCTCCGCAACGTCATCACTGGGAACGATCAACCGTTACGCGACGACCTCGTCGTTCTAGCCGTAAGGATGCCAGAACACCCCGTAGCTGAAGGGAACACCAATGATCGATTCGTCGCGTAAGGCAGAACGGCGTTGAGCACCGAGGGTCGTGAGGCACAGAGTGCCAAGACCCTCCGAATCACAAACATCACCGATCCGCCGGGACTGGCTATTGCCGGAGACGTCGATTTCCGCAGCCTGGACGAATTCACCACAGCCGTCTCGCATGCGGTCGATACGTACCGGGGCGATATCCATATAGATCTCAGCCAGGTGGAGTTCATCGAAGTCAGCGGCATGCGCGTGCTCGCGGACGTCTCTCGCCGGCTGGCCCAGGAGAACCGCCGGCTCGTACTCAAGGACCTTGCGCCACACCTGAGACCTGTGCTGCAGGTCATCGGCTGGTCGCAGTTGCCCGACGACCCGGCCGACGACTGAGCCGCTACTGCGGGCCGGTCGGCCAGCGCAGCAGAGCTGACACGCCATCGCAGCTCACTCGGAATTCACGTGGTCGGTTCCCAGGCGACCGAGTCGAGCGCCTGAGCCAGGTCTGCCCACAGATCGTCGGCGTCCTCGAGGCCCACTGACATCCGGACCAGGGACTCCGGCACCGTGTCGAGCTCACTCGGCCAACGGCGGCGGCGCTCGAGGCTGGACTCGACGCCGCCGAGGCTGGTCGCGAACACCCACAGTCGCAGCGCCGCGGTAAACCGGTCGGCGGCATCGGCGCCGCCCCGAACCTCGATCGAGATCATCGCGCCGAAACCGGGATAGCGGACCTTCTCGACGGCCGGGTGCGCGTCCAGCCGCCCGGCCAGCTCGGCCGTGGTAGCCGCTGCCCGATCCAGGCGGACGGCGAGCGTGCGGAGGCCGCGGAGAACGAGGAACGTCTCCATGGGACCGGGGATTGCTCCGTGCAGCTTCCGATGACCGTCGATGCGATCGATGACGGCCGGGTCACGGGCCACGACGGCACCCATGACGACATCGGAGTGTCCGGACATCAGCTTCGTCGCACTGTGCATCACGATGTCGGCGCCGAGTTCCAGCGGACGCTGCAGCAACGGGGAGGCGAACGTGTTGTCGACGACGACCCGGGCGCCGACCGCGCGGGCCGCATCGATGCACGCCGGCAGGTCGGCCACCTCGAGCATCGGATTGGTCGGCGACTCCAGCCACAGCAGGTCGGCGCCTTCAAGGGATTCCTTGACCGCCGCGGTGTCGTCGACGGGCACCTGGCGCAGTGCCAGTCGTCCGGCGACCTCACGCTCCCGTAACTGTTCGATCACGCCGAGGTACGCCGCCGTCGGAGCCACCACTGTCGCTCCTTCGGGGAGCAGCGACACGATGGCAGACGAGGCGGCCAGCCCGGAGGCGAACACCCGAGCGTCTCCACCCTCGAGGTCACCGATGACGTCCTCGAGCGCGCTCCACGTCGGGTTGCCGTACCGGCCGTATCCGATCTCGCCACCGCCGTGGTAGGTCGACGTCAAGGTCACCGGCGGATTGACCGGAACGTCGGGTCCACGGTCGGGGCGACCCCTTGTGACCAGGCGGGTGACGGGAGAGAGCTTGGGTCGGTCGGTTGTCACGACCATCAGTCTCGCACCCGTCCGCCCCAGCGTCAGACCCACCCGGCGGTCGAGGGCAGGAGCGATCGGCCACTGTTTCGAACAGCTCATCGAAGGCAGTCAAACTATTTGAGTGGTAAATCCTTTTCAAGAAGATGTTCCGTTCGTCGCCTCGCCGCAATCACAGCGCCTGCCCGGTGCCGTGCGGGTCATACCCGCGTCTACCTGCACGAACGCCCAAGGACCGGCTCGCTGTCCAGGCGCGACACGCGGGAACGCGGACGGCTCAAGTGGGGCCTTCTTAACCGGCGCCGTCACCTCGACGCGTGATCACAAGTTTGCAACCGAGCCGTCACGGGAAGGTGACTAGCGGTACTCAACCTGAGGATTCGATGTGACCACGCATACTGAAGTGACGACAGTGCCGAACCAAAACGAGCTCGTCGAGAGCCACATCCCGCTGGCCCGGCGAATCGCGAGTCGCTACGCCGGCCGTGGCGAGCCGCTCGAGGACCTGGTGCAGGTCGCCATGCTCGGTCTGGTCAAGGCGGCCCAGCGGTTCGACCCAGAGGTGGGCTCGGACTTCCCGCGGTACGCCGTACCTACGATCCTCGGCGAGCTGCGCCGGCACTTCCGCGACGCCTGCTGGGCTGTCCGGGTGCCGCGCGGTCTGCAGGAGCTCACCCTGCGCGTCCAGGCGGCCGTCGAACAGCTGTCCCGCGAGCTCGGCCGCTCGCCGACGGTGGCCGAAATCGCCAAGTTGCTCGATGTCACCCAGGACGAGGTGCTCGAGGCGCTGGACGCGGCCTCTGCCTACTCGACCACGTCCCTGGACGCTCCGGCCATGAAGGAGGAGACCGGCGGGCCGACCATCGGTGAGCGACTCGGATTCGACGAGACGGCGCTCGACGACGTCGAAGCCCGTGAGGCACTCCGCAAGGTGTTCAGGCGGCTGCCGGCGCGCGAACGCCGCATGTTGACCCTCCGGTTCTTCGGCGAGCGGACCCAACGCGAGATCGCCGAAGAGCTGGACATATCCCAGATGCACGTGTCGCGGCTACTCACCAGGACGCTGACCCGGCTCCGCGACTACTTCGTCGACGACGTCGACCTACCCCCCGAATGGCTGGACGACGACCCAGGTGAGCGCCGGCGCGACAAACCTATCGCCGCCTGAGCGACCATCGATCTTGCGACGATCCACAGCGTCCGACGCTGTGGATCGTCGCAAGATCGCACTCAGCCGAGATCGACGATGGCGGCCACCGGACCGCCCCCGTCAGGGCCCTGGTGAGCCGCGGACACTGACACGAACACGGCCGGGTCGCCGGTCACGGCGGCGGCGACACCGCCCACGCAGGCCTTGATCTGGCGGTGCCAGTGCACATCGGAGTCGTCCAGCATGGCATTGCGGCGCCCACGCACCATCCCGTCCAGGCTCGCCTCACACTTGAGGAACACGTTGACCAGCCGGTCACCTAGATCGTCCGGGTGCGGGCGGTCCGGCAGCTCGAGGCCGGCATCCCTGATGGCCGCCCAGATGCCGTCCGCGTCCAGCGCGTCGCGCATGACCGAGTGCCCGATCCGGTACCGGCCGCCGAGCCCCCGCGCGTTGCCGACCACCACGATCTGCGCGCGATCCAGCTCCACGCCGGACGAACACGACGCCACCGACGAGTAGAGGTCGCGGTTCTTCATCACGTCCTCGTCCGACGGCGTCTCGATCTCGCCCAGGGCGACCGCGATGCCGAGCCCCGTGCAGCCGTTGGACAGGTCCATCGACTCCAGCGTGTGCTCGGTCCACACGGTCTGGCCGCGGGACTTGGCGTCCCGGATGGTATCGATCGTCAGCAGCGGCGTCTTGGTCTGGACGTAGTGAACGTCCGCGGGGTCGGTGATACCGGCCCGATCCATGGCCACCCGGACGCCGGCCGCCACCTTGTCGATCATGCCGCGACGGCCGATCTCCTCCGGCAGGATCGGCTCACTCATCGCGATGCCCACCGTCAGCCTCGGCTCGTCGGTCGGTTCTGCGCGTTCGGTCGTGGCGAAGACCGTCGCGTGCGGGCTGAGCACCCCGTCCGTACCGCCGGACCAGACGAACGGCACCTGCCTGACCTCGTCCTCGGAGCGAGACCCCTTCGCCGTCAGGACCTCGCGGAATGCCCGGTCGGCAATGATCCGGGTGTAGTCGTTCACGCCGCCGTTGCCCTCGGTCTTTCCGATCACAGCGATCACCCGGTCGGCCTCCAGCACGCCGCCGTCGATGAGCTCGGCCAGTCCAGACGCGTCGCTGACGTGCTTGAGCGGGATCTTGCGGACCTCGATGGGCTCGGGCATGACGTTGACTCCACCTTTCAGTTACCCGGGGATGATCTCGGTTCCGGTCTCGCCGTGCACGGCGGCGGCGATGCGTTCGAGTGATGTGATGACGGCTCGCCGCCCGCCCTGCTCGACGAACCGGCACGCGGCTTCGACCTTCGGGCCCATGCTGCCGGCGGCGAAGTGGCCGCTGGCGGCGTAGCCACGCATCGTGCGGACCTCCGCCCGCTCGATCGTCTTGGCCTCGTCCGTTCCGTAGCCGAGCATGACGTGGTCGACATCAGTTGCGATCACGAGCACGTCGGCGTGGACGGTGCGGCCCAGCACGGCCGCCGCGAGATCCTTGTCGATCACTGCTTCGACACCACGGATAGTGCCGTCCGGGTGGCGGACCACCGGCACTCCCCCGCCGCCGGCCGCGACGATCACGAATCCCGCGGCGATGAGAGCTGACACGGCGGGTGCGTCCAGGATCTCCAGCGGCTCTGGACTGGCCACGACCCGCCGCCAGCCGCGCTCGCCGCGATCCTCCCAGTTCTGGCCATGCTCGATCATGGCCCTCGCTTCCGCCTCGGGCAGGTACCGGCCGATCGGCTTGGTCGGGGTCTGGAACCCCGGATCGTCCTTGTCCACCCTGGTGCGCGTCACCACCGCGGCTACGCGGCGTTCGACGTGCCTTACGGCCAGCGCACGCTCGAGCGCGTTGACCAGAATGAAGCCGATGGTTCCCTGGGTCTGGGCGCCGCACCAGTCGAGCGTCACCGGCGGGACGACTGCCGCCGCCAACTCGTTCTTGACCAGCAGGTTGCCCACTTGCGGGCCGTTGCCGTGGGTGAGCACCACGTCCTCACCTTCGGCGACGAGGTCGGCCACGGGTTCGACGGCCCTGGCGACCGCTTCGATCTGGTCTTCAGGGCGAGCACGACCGTCGGGGGCAGTCATCGCGTTCCCCCCGAGCGCCACCAATAGCCGCATAGGAGGTGAGCCTAGGGGTAGGCACGAGGTCGCGGTACGGCACCGCCGGCATGGCGCGTTCGCAGACCTGCCGCAAATGTGCTGATGTCATGAACCGGGGCCGGGCTATGCCCGTGCTCGTTCGGGGGGGCGTCCCTGTACCTGTTGTTCGGAAGGGAGAGCCCAAATGCCACGACACTTGAGCGTTGCCGCAGTGGCCGTGCTCGCTGCCACCCTGATGATGGGGAGTGCCGCCGCCCAGGAAGGCAGCGGCCAAGTCCTCCCGTCGGGCCCGACCGTAGGGGTGGAACTTGTCGCTGAAGGCTTGGTACAGCCGGTCCATCTCAGCGAGCCGCCTGACGGATCGGAGCGACGCTTCGTCGTCGACCAGAGCGGTGTCGTACACGTCATCATGCTCGATGGCACAGTCCTCGCTGAGCCGTTCCTTGACGTGCGCGACAGGATGGTCAGTCTCCGACCGGGCTTCGATGAGCGCGGCCTGCTCGGCCTTGCATTCCATCCCGGCTTCGCCGACAACGGTCGCTTCTTCGTCTACTACAGCGCTCCGCTGCGCGATGGTGCACCTGCGGGTTGGGACCACACAAGTCACGTCGCCGAGTTCACCGTGGCGGCCACCGACCCGAACCGTGCCGACCCGGCGTCCGAGCGCATCCTGCTTCAGGTCGACCAGCCTCAGTTCAACCACAACGCCGGCGACATGCATTTTGGCCCGGACGGCATGCTGTACATCACGCTCGGCGACGGGGGCGGCGCGAACGACGTCGGGCTCGGCCACACCCCCGGCCTGGGCAATGGCCAGGACGCCACGAATCTGCGCGGCAGCCTGCTGCGGATCGACGTCGACGGCGGAGATCCCTACGGGATTCCTGCTGACAATCCCTTCGTCGGGACGCCGGCCCGCGATGAGATCTTCGGCTACGGGTTCCGCAACCCGTACCGGTTCACCTTCGACGGTGCCGACCTTTACGTTGCCGATGTCGGCCAGAACCTCTTCGAAGAGGTCAACCTGGTCGAACGTGGCGGCAACTACGGCTGGAACATCAAGGAGGCCACCCACTGTTTCGACCCGGCCAACCCGCTGAACCCGCCGGAGACCTGCCCGAACACCGGTCCGCTTTTCGGCGACCCGCTGCTCGACCCGATCGTCGAGTACGGCAACGCCAGCAATGTGCCCGGTGGAGTGGGTGTCGCCGTGGTGGGCGGCCGGGTCTACCGCGGAAGCGAGCTCCCGCAGCTGACAGGACGGTACGTATTCGGTGACTGGAGCACTTCGTTCGGGCAGCCGAACGGAACGTTGATGATCGCCAAGGCCCGGCCCAAGGGCTTGTGGAAGCTTCAGGAGCTCGACGTCGAGGGACGCCCGAACGGCCGGCTCGGCCATTTCATCACCGGCTTCGGACAGGACACGGACGGCGAGGTCTACGTCCTGACATCCGACACCGCCGGTCCGAGCGGGACCACCGGCCGGGTCTATCAGCTCACCAGGCCGACCGACTAACCCTCCCCTCCCCCTCCCGCGTCGATCATGCAATAGTGCTGCGACACGCCGAAATGTCCGCCTTGCTGTACTCGGCGGAATTCGGACATAACGGCGTGTCGCACCACTATTGCATGATCAGCGCGGGCTTGATCAACGCGATAGGTAGTCCACGTCGGCCGCCCGGGCCCCACCGGAGAGGCGGGCGTAACCAGGCCCGCGGTCGAAGAACGGCTCGCCGCCGGTGCGGGCCGACCGTAGCTCGTCGCGCAACGCTGCGGTGGCCGGCCCGTCCAGCACGGGATCGTCTGCGTCGCCGGTGACCACAACGCCGTAGTCGGCGCGGGCACCGGCCACCGAGACCTTGCCCCAGCGCAGATCGCGCAGCACCTCGTCGACCGGGCGGTCCAGCGGGTCGCCCCAGCCGCCGCCGCCGGTCGTCCTGATCCTGATCACCTCTCCGGCGGCGACCGGTTCGGCGTCGGCCAGCGCGTCCACCTCACGTTCGTGCGGCCCGCCCGGGTCGACCGTCACCGAGAACGGCCGCCCGGCCCGTCCGCCGGCCACCCCCCAGCAGGACAGGATCGACCGGTCGGCTATCGACATGAAGTGCGCGGCGCGCAGCATCCGGATGTGCTTTTCGTAGCCGAGCCCGCCCCGGTACCGACCCGGCCCGCCCGAGTCGACCGCCAACTCCAGCCGCTCGACGACGAACGGGAACCGCGACTCACTGAACTCGGTCGGCAGGTTCCGCGAGTCGGGGACGACGTGGATGGTGTCCTCTCCGTCGGCGTAGGGACGCCCGCCCGACCCGCCGCCCAAGACCTCCCGCATCAGGTACGGCTGGCCGTCGGCGTCCGTCCCGTACACGCCGGTGTACCGGATGGTCTCCTGGTCCGCCGGCATCCGGCCGTCGACCGCCTTGGCGAGCGCACCGGCGAGGACGCCGAGCAGGCGCAGGATCACGAAGGTCCGCGCATTTGTCGGCGCCGGAAACACCGGCGTCAGCAGCGTCCCGGGCGGCGGGAACCGCATCTCGATCAGTGGGACGACGCCCTCGTTCACGTCGAGTTCGGCCATCCGTTCCGGGTTGTCGGCCAGGTTGCGCAGGATCGGCGCCAGCCATTTCTTCAAGAACACCCCGTCGGCGTAGTTGCCGGCGTGGTTGATCGGCCCCTTGGCCTGCGGGCCCGTGCCGGTGAAATCGAGCACGAGCCGGTCCGGCTCGCGGGTCAGGGTGATCCGCTGAGTGTGCAGCTTCGGTGGGTCGATGCCGTCGTGCTCGGCGTAGTCCTCGAAGGAGTACGTCCCCTCCGGGATCTTGGCCAGCACCTCGCGGCGGAACGTCTCGGTGGTGTTGTCGATTATCGCGTCGAAGCACGCGTCGACCGTCGCCCTGCCGTACCGGGCGAACAGCTCGCCCATGCGACGGGCGCCCATCAGGCAGGCCGCACACTCCGCGTCCAGATCGGCTGCCAACGACTCGGGCATCCGGGAATTGCGGGTCATGATCTTCAACGCGGCCTCGTTCGGCACACCCTCGGACCACAACTTGATCGGCGGCACCATCAGGCCCTCCTCGTACACGCTTGTCGCGTGCGAGGGCATCGACCCTGGCACCGTGCCGCCGATGTCGTCGTGGTGGCCGAACGCCTGGACAAAAGCGACAACGGACTCGCCGGCACCGTCGTCAAAGAACACCGGCACGGTGACGCACAGGTCCGGCAGGTGGCCGATGCCGCCTTCGGAGAGATAGACGTCGTTGTGGAAGAACACATCGCCCGGCTTCATGGTGTCCATCGGGTAGTCACGCACGACCGGGTGCACGAGCGCCGAGTACGAGCGCCCGGTGAGCTTGCGCAGCTTGCGGTCGTGGATGCCGGCCCGGTAGTCGTGCGCGTCGCGGATCATCGGTGAGCGTGCGGTGCGCCCGATCGCCGTCTCGACCTCCTGCTCCACCGAGGCCAGGTAGCCCTGGATTATCTCCACCAGCACCGGATCCGGCTTCATCGAACACCCCCACGGTCAGGTTGGCTGCCGGCTCGCGAGATGCGCAGGTTGCCATGTCGGTCGACGGCCGCCGTGAACCCGGGATGGACCGGCACCGTCGAACCGAACTCCTCGACGATCGCCGGCCCCGCGACCGTGTCTCCGGCGCCGAGGGCGGCCCGCTGGTACACGGCGGTTTCGGTCCAGTCGTCGAAGTACACCGACCGAGACCCGGAGACCGCCCCATCAGCACCCGCACCGGGCGCCACCTCGGGAAGGGACGGTGTGCGGATCGGCCCGATTCCGGTCACCCGCAGGTTCACCCACTCGACCTCCTGCCGCGGATCGCCACGGAAGTCGTAGCCGTAGAGCGCACGATGCTCGGCGTGGAACGCGTCGGCGACCGCGTCGAGCAGCTCGGCCGTCACCGGCCCGTCGGGGACGGCGACCCGCACCTCGAAGGCCTGGCCGAAGTAGCGCAGGTCGGCGGTACGGAGAAAGCGCCGATATGCCGGCTCGAAGCCTTCCCGCGCGAGCGCATCGTCTGCGGCCACCTCGAGGTCGGCCAGCACCTTCTCCACCGAGGCCACGTCGACCGCGCTGTGCCGAGCCACCGCCGTCCGGACATAGTCATTGCGGACATCCACCGTCAGCAGCCCGTACGCCGACAGGTTGCCCGGATTCGGCGGCACCAGGATGCCGTCGAGGCCGAGCACATCGGCCAGCCGGCAGGCCAGCAGCGATCCCGAGCCCCCGAAGCTGACAAGGGTGAAATCGCGCGCGTCCAGGCCCCGTTTCACCGTCACCTGGCGCAGCGCATTGGCCTGGTTCCAAGCCGATATCTCCAAGATGCCGGCCGCGCACCGGTCTACCTCCATGCCGAGCCGCCCGGCCAATTCGGCGAGTCCCGCGCGGGCGGTTCCGACGTCCAGCGGTATCTCGCCACCCAGCAGGTGTGGCGGTATCCGGCCGAGAGCCACGTGGGCGTCCGTGACAGTTACCTCGGTGCCGCCCTTCCCGTAGCACGTCGGCCCGGGATCGGCCCCGGCCGAACGTGGCCCCACCTTGAGCGTGCCCTCCGGGCTGATCCACGCCACCGAGCCGCCACCGGCGCCCACCGTGACGACGTCGATCATCGGAATCTTGCTCGGGTATGCGCCCACGCTGCCCTCTGTGGTCAGTGCGGGGTGCCCGTCCCGCACTACTGTGACGTCGGTCGACGTGCCGCCGCCGTCGAGGGTGAGCACCCTGGCGTACCCGGCGGCGGTCGCCACCACTGCGGCGCCCAACGCGCCCGCCGCCGGACCCGACAGCACGGTAGTGATCGGCTGATGGACGACCTCGGTCGCCGAGAGCACGCCACCGTTGGACTTCATCACGTAGAACGGGACCGACTCGCCGGTCAGGCCGTCCAACCGGTTCCTTACGTTCTCCATGTAGCGGCGGATGGTCGGCTTGACCGCCGCATCGACGAGAGTGGTCACACTGCGCTCGTATTCGCGATACTCCCGGAGCACTTCGGATGAGATCGACACCGTCGCTTCTGGATGTTCGCGGCTGAGCACCTCGCGCATCCGCAGCTCGTGTTCGGGGTTGGCATAGCTATGCAGGAAGCAGACACCGACGGTGGTGATCCCGCGATCCCTGAAGAACCTGGCGGCTGCTCCGGCGCTCGCCTCGTCGAACGGCCGGATCTCAGTGCCGTCGACGGCGAGCCGCCCACCGACCGTGCGGACCAGGTCGGCCGGAACGATCCGATCGGGTTTGACCCAGAAGTAGCTGTTGCCGTACCCGTCCGGCACCGACTGGCGGGCGATCTCGAGAATGTGCCGGTAGCCCACCGTGGTGATGAACCCGAGATTGCCGACGTTGCCTTGTAGCAGCGCGTTGGTCGCCACGGTGGTGCCGTGGCTCACCGCGCTTATGGCGTGGGCGTCGACGCCGAGCAGTTCGAGCGCCCTGCGCACACCGGCGAGAAAGCCGTCCGCGGGATCGGCGGGCGTGGACGGTGTCTTGGTAGTGACGAGCTCGCCGGTCTGCTCGTCGACGGCGACGACGTCGGTGAACGTCCCTCCGGTGTCGATGCCGATGCGAATGCTGGGCGGCATGCGTGCTCCCTTCTCCGGCCCTCATTCAACCGGCCCGCCGGGCAGCTCTTCGCGAGCCCCCAGGTTCGACCTCCGCGGTCCCGCCCCAGCGCCTTTGCAATGCCCACCACAGGGAAGCGCTTCCTCCTGGTGCGCATTGCAAAGCGGCGAGAACGCGAGCCCGGACATCTCGACCGCTCAGTCCAGGTGGAGGGTCGACGTGGCCGTCGACTCCGCGACGAGGCGGCCACCGGCGATGACGTAATGCGGCGGGCTGTGCCTGGTTAGTACCTCGCGTACCGACGAACCGTCCAGCACGACCAGGTCTGCCGGCGCACCGGCTTCGAGGCGATGACCCTCGACACCCATGACGTCCGCCGCCGCCGTCGTCACCATGTCGTAGATGCGGTCCATGGCCGGCTGCGACACCGCCTCGAGGGCGTGCGCCGCCAGGAAGGCCACCTCGAGCATGTTGTTGCGGCCGAACGGGTAGTACGCGTCCTCGATGTCGTCCTGGCCGAGCGCGACCGGCACACCCAGGTCGGCCATCAGGAACGCCGGCAGCCCCAGCGGTCCGGTGTGCGGGTCGGTGACGAACCCAAGCCCGGCCCGGCGGGCCAGTCCGGCCAGCCGGCGCACAGACGGTTCGGCGTACGTCCCGACCGCCCGAGCATGGTTGGCGATACCCCGGCCGGTCAGGCCTTGCCGGATCATCTCGGTGGCCAGCATCTCGGTCGTGCGGAGCGCCGGATCGCCGGCGTCGTCGACGAGCATCGCGACCCGGCGGCCACGTTCAACGGCGAGAGAGCACATCCGGCGCACGTGCTCGAGAGCATCCTCGTCGCTGTACTCGATCCACGGGATGCCCCCGACGACGTCCGCGCCCAGTTCGACGGCTTCGCGAACCAACTCCTCAGCGCCCGGGTCGCGCAACAGCCCGTCCTGCGGGAAGGCGACCACGTGCAGATCGACAATGCCGCGGAACTCGTCCCGCAGCTTGAGCAGCGGCCGGATGCCGTGCAGGCGGGCCTTGGTGTCGACGTCGGCAAACGCGAGCACGTGCCGGACGCCGTGGCGGATCGCCTCCAGTACCGCCCGCCGGGCGTTCGGCTCGATCCAGGCTTCGTCGTACTGCTCCTTCACTGCGGCCGCGAGCTCGATCGCGGTCATGGCCGCGCCCATCGAGCCGCCGGTGTAGGCGGCGAGCGCATCGTCGCCGATCCGGTCCAGGGTGTAGACCTTGCACAGGTGCAGGTGGGCGTTGACGAACGACTCGGTGACGAGGTTCCCCGCCGCATCGATCTCGGTACTGCCCCGCAGCGAACCGGTCTGGATGGCGGCGATCTTTCCCCCGGTGATGCCGATGCAGTATCGGCCCGACCGGCCACGCAGCGTGGCATCGGCTACCACCAGATCGTGGTCGGCCTCCACGGGCTACTCTCCAGTCCGTGCAGCGATGATCGCGGCGATCTGGTACGCGCCGGCCAGGGCAAGCTCGTCCTTGTCCGGCGGAGCGATGACCTGGACGCCGACCGGGAACCCGGCCGCACCGGTGAGCCCGGGCACCGATACCGCCGGTGTGCCCAGCGCGGTCCAGGCCCGGCAGAGCAGGGGGTCGCCAGTGCCTTCGGCCAGCGGTGGCGCTTCGCCCAGGACGCTGGGGGTCAGCAAGACGTCGACATCGGTGAAGATCTCCGGCAGGCGTGCGCGGCACCGGTCCACGAATCCACGTGCGGCCTGGTGGGCCCAGGCCATGTGATCGCCGGCCCGGAGCACCTGCTGAAGGGTCGCGCTGAGCTGCTCGGCATGGTGGGCCCGCTCGGCGGCTAGTGCCTGGGTGGACTCGACCTGCATCATCACCGTCTGCGCCTCGGCCAGGCCCGCGAACGGTACGTCGACGTCCACGACGTCGAGCCCCGCGGCCAACAGCTTCACCATCTTCTCGAGCACTGTTCGGGTCGTGGCCGGGACGCGGTACCACTCTGGAGTTCGGGCGAATCCGACCCGCACCGGTTCGCGATCTGCGGCTCCGACCAGCGGAGCACCGGTCAGAACCGGTAAGACGTACGCCGCACCGGCCACGTCCCGGGCGAATATCCCGACGGTGTCCAGCGACGGGCTGCACGGCTTCACTCCGCGAGTCGGGATCGCGCCGAACGTCGGCTTGACTCCGACCACACCGCAGAATGACGCCGGACGGACGACCGAGCCCGCCGTCTGGGTCCCGAGCGCCAGCGGAATCGTGCGCGCGCCGACGGCGGCCGCCGATCCGCTGGACGAGCCGCCCGGCGTCCGGTTGGGGTCGTGCGGGTTGGTGGTCGGACCGGCCTGGAACAGCGCGAACTCGGTGGTGACGGTCTTGCCGACGATCACGGCGCCGGCCGCTCGCAGGCGGGATACGACCTCTGCGTCTTCAGCCGGGCGATGACCCGCGTAGATGGGCGAGCCGTACTCGGTCGGCAGGTCCGCGGTGTCGATGATGTCCTTCACGCCGACCGGTATGCCGTGTAGCGGTCCCCGTTCGCCGGAAGGCACGGCGTCCAGCCTCCTGGCCTGGTCGAGCGTCAACTCGGCGTCGATGCGAACCCAGGCCCGCAGTTCGTCCTCGCGCTGCTCGATGGCGTCCAGGCACGCAGTTGCGAGCTCGACCGCGCCGAGCTCGCCGGTTCGAAGCAAGCGGGCCAGCTCGTCGATAGGTTGCGCGGGCAGCTCGGTCATCTCATCGAGCGATCAGCCAGCCGATGAGCACGCCTGCCAGCGCGATCAGCGCGCCCACGACGGCCGAGCCCAGGACGGTGGCGACCGACGTGGCCGGCCGTGCCCGGGGTGGGGCGGTATAGACGGGTCGCTCGCCTTCGGCGGCGATCTCGATCGGCGCACCGGTCACCCCCGGGACGCCGACCGCCGGTGCGGCAAGCTCGGCCCGGCCGAGGAGAACGTCGTCGACGGCCGTGAAGAACTCCTCCGCCGTTCGTTTGGCGACGCCGGTGAGCATCCGCTGCCCGACGCCGCCGATCATCCCTCCGATCACCGCATCGGCGTCGTAGTCCAGTCGGGTGCTCGCGCCGTCGACCTCGGCCAGCCTGACCTGGACGTCCGCGCTGACCGTACCGGGACCCCCCGCTCCGGAGGCGTGCATGACGAACGAGTCGGGTTCGATCCGGTCGCTCAGTTTCACCTCGCCGGAGAACAGCCCCTTGATCGAGGCGACGCCGGCGTACACCGTCGCCTTGTAGTAGTCCGGCCCGACCTGCTCGAGCTGCTGGCACCCGGGCAGCGTGCGCACCAGCACTTCGGGGTCGGTCAACGCCGCCCACACCCGATCGCGGGGTGCGTGCAGGACGGCCGATCCGGTGACCTTCATGGGCGCTCCTTCGGTGCGGCGTGAGCGTGGCGCAGCTCGTGCAATTCGGACGGGCTTATCGGCATCCGTGTGATGGATATGCCTTCGGCATCCTCGATGGCGGCTGCGAGCACCGCGGAGCCGGGAATGACCCCTGCCTCGCCGGCACCCTTGATGCCGAGTGGGTTCAGCGGTGATGGCGTTTGCAGGTGGTCGGTCTCGATGACCGGCACCTCGGTGGCATACGGCATCAGGAAATCCATGAACGATGCGTTGAGCAACTGCCCGCTCTCGTCATAGACCATCCGTTCATACAGCGCGCCACCGACGCCCTGCGCGACCCCACCGTGGATCTGGCCTTCGACGATCCGCGGGTTGATCAGCGTGCCGCAGTCGTGCACGACGCAGTACCGCAAGATCTTGATCTCGGCAGTGTCCGGGTCGGTCTCGACGATCGCCGCGTGCATGCCGTTGGCGAACGTGGATCGCGGCGGCGAGTAGTAGCCGGTCGCCTCCAGCCCGGGTTCGTCACCCTCGGCCACCGGCGGCTTGTCCGGGTCGGCAGCTGTGGCGAACTGCGTGGCGCGCTTGGCCTCCTCGTCGAACGCGTACCGCAGGGGGTTCGACAGTACGGCCACGGTCGACAGCGGGATCGACGCGCCGGGGACACCCTTGACCTGCACGATGCCGTCGAGGATCTCCAGGTCGCCGGGATCGGCTTCCAGCGCCTCGGCGGCGATCCGTAGCGCCTTCTGGCGTACCTTGCGAGCCGCGGCCGCCACCGCGTTCCCGCTCATCACGGCGGCCCGCGAAGCGAACGTTCCCACGGCGTACCGGAATCGCCTGGTGTCGCCGGTGACCACGGTGACCCGGTCGATCGGCACGCCCAACTCCGACGCGACGACCTGGGCGAACGCGGTCTGATGGCCCTGACCTTGAGTCGTCAGCCCGGTGGCGACCACCACGCTGCCGTCCGTTTCCACCTTCACCCAGCCGCCCTCGTACGGGCCGACCCCGGTGCCTTCGACGTAGCATGCCAGGCCGATCCCGACCCGCCGGCCCTCGGCACGCGCCTGCTCGCGGTAGGCCTGGAAATCGTCCCAGCCCACCAACTTCTTGATCTTGGCAAGGGTGGCCGGGTAATCGCCTGAGTCGTAGATCAGCGGGCGGCCGTCCTGGAAGATCAGCCCGTGGTCGTAGGGCATCTCGTCGGGTTGGATGAAGTTGCGCTCGCGGACCACCGTACGGTCCAGGCCGAGCTGCGCCGCGATGGCGTCCATCGTCCGCTCCATCGCGAAGCAGCCCTGCGGGCGGCCGGCTCCGCGGTACGGCGTGACCGTCACCGTGTTCGTGTAGAGGCTGTCGAACTCCACCCGGTACGCGCCCGGCTTGTACGGCCCGAGCAGCTGAGTGGATGTCACGATTGGCACGACGATCCCGTACGGGGTGTAGGCGCCGTTGTCGTGCCAGATCCGCACATCGAGCCCGAGCAGCCGCCCCTCGTCGTCGAACCCGGCCGTTACGTGCTGCAACTGGCCGCGCTCGTGGGCCGCCGAGACGAAGTGCTCGCGGCGGTCCTCGGTCCACTTGACCTCCCGGCCCAGCCGGATAGCCGCCCACGGGACGAGGATCTCTTCCGGCCAGGGGTGCACGATCTTGACGCCGAAGCCACCGCCGACGTCCGGAGCGATCACCTCCACCCGATCCGGGGGCAGGCCCAGCTTGGCGGCGATCGCCGAGCGGACACTCGTCGAGGCCTGGGTTGCCGAGTAGACCCGCAGGCTGGCGTCGTCCGCGTCCCACCTGGCATAGACGCCCTTGCCCTCCAGCGGTGTCGATGCGCTGCGCTCGATGGCCAGGTCGAGCTCGATCACGTGCGGCGCGGCGGCGATCGCGGCGCGCGCGTCGCCTCGCTCCTGCACCATGTTCGCCGCCACGTTGCCGGGTACGTCGTCGTGCACGAGCTCGGTCGCCTCGCGCGCGGCCTCGATGCCGACGACCGGTGACAGCGGTTCGTAGTCGACCCGGATAAGTCCCGCGGCGTCCTCCGCGACGTACCGGTCCGTGGCGACCACCATGGCCACCGCTTCGCCGACGTGGTTGACCTCGTCCTTGGCCAGCGCGTACTGGGTCCGGCCGTCGGTCAACGCCGGGTGCGGGATGAGGATCGGAAGCGGCTCGGCGACCCGCTCCTCCAGGTCGTCGTAGGTGTAGATGGCGACAAGCCCGTCGACGTCCAGCGCCCCGGTAACGTCGATGTCGAGGATCCGCGCGTGGGCGTGCGGGCTGCGGACGAACGCCACCTCGAGCGCATGCTGGCCGAAGTCGTCGACGTACCGGCCGCGCCCGGTCAGCAGGCGCGGGTCTTCCCGACGCGCTATCGGCTCCCCGAGGGCGCCGAGGTCTCGAGTGCTCATCGGCATGCCTCCACGAGTCCGCGCGCCGAGCATGCGGGGCGAGTGGCTGGGCTCATACCGCCGCCCCGGCTTCGCGCTTGAGTTCGGCGGCTCGCAGCACGGACCCCACGATGTTCTGGTAGCCGGTGCAGCGGCAGAGGTTGCCGGCGATGGCGTGCCTGGCCTCGTCCTCGGTCGGCTCGGGGTTCTGCTCCAGATAGGCGGTGATCGTGGTGACGAACCCGGGCGTGCAGAACCCGCACTGCAACCCGTGGCACTCCAGGAACGCCTGCTGGACGGGCCCTAGCTCGCCGGTCGCGGTGCTACAGCCTTCGACTGTCGTGACGGACGCGCCGTTGACGCTGACCGCGAAGAGCAGGCACGAGCGCATCGGGGCACCGTCGACGAGCACAGTGCAGGCGCCGCAGACTCCGTGTTCGCATCCGACGTGGGTGCCGGTCAGTTCGAGGTCGTGACGCAGGAAGTCCGACAGCAGCCGCCGGGCCGGGACGTCCGCGGTTCGCGGAACGCCGTTGACGGTCAGCTCCACGGTGTGCAGATCGGTCACGTCGTCACCTCCAGAGCCCGTTCGGTGGCATTGGCCAGCGCCCGGCCGGTGAGCACGCCGGCAAGGTGGCGACGGTACTCCGCGGTAGCGTGAATATCCCCCTCCGGGTCGACGGTGTCTTCCACGAGTCGCGCTGCATCGGCGAAGGTGGCCGCGTTCGCGCGCTGCCCCACCAACGACTCGCTGACGTCCACCACGACAGGTGTCGGCCCCACGGATATCAGCCCGAGCCGTGCGGTCACGATCCTCCTGTCGTCGTCCACGGTGACAAGCGCGCCTACACCACATATCGCGTAGTCACCGTTGCGCCGCGAGACCTCCGTCCAGGCCGAGCCGGTCTTCGGTGGCAGGGCGGGGAAATAGGCGCTAGTGGCGAGCTCGTCCGGTCGGACGGCGGACTCGAGCGGTCCCAAGAAGAACTCGGCGGCGGGCACGGTACGTTCGGCCGCCCTGCTGCGGACTGTCACCGTGCCTCCGAGCAGGGCGAGGACCGCGGTCAGCTCACCGGCAGGGTCGGCGTGCGCGAGGCTGCCGACGCTGGTCCCACGGTTACGGATGGTCGGATGCGCCACGTACGCCAACGCCTGGCGGAGCAACGGCTGGACGGCGAACGCCGCCTCGTCCCCCTCCAGCTCGGCGTGCCGAACAGTCGCACCGACCTGGACGCCGTCGTGGCCTATCCGGATACCGCCGAGCTCGGACAGCCCGTTGATGTCGACCAGGTGGCCCGGAGCGGCGAGCCGCATCGACATCAGTGGAACAAGGCTTTGCCCACCAGCGAGGATCTTGCCATCTGAAGCCACCTCGGCCAGCACGTCGAGTGCTTCGTCGACGTTGTCCGGCCGGTGGTAGACGAACGGGGGCGGTTTCATGCGTCAATATCCTGCCTGCCGCGCCGCCGCTCGCAAAGGGTGGGGCGGCTGCACCAAGCCTGCACCAAGCCTCCACGGCGCCGCCACCGGGCCGCACCAAGCCTCCACAATGCCGCCACCGGACCGCACAAAGCCTCCACAATGTCGTTATTGCGGCCCTATGGAAGCCTGGTGTGCATTATCAACGAGCCCGTGGAAGCTCGGTGTCAGCGTCTGGCCGGGCCGGACCGTCGCCGTAGAGTCTCCCTATGCCCAGGCATCTTGACGTCCGAAGCGGCGTGTACCTCGACTCGGTCACGCTGATGCAAGTCAGCCGGGACGCCGCAGCCGGCGACGGAGTGAGCTCGGCGCTCGTCGCTATGGCCACCGAGCTGAACCTCGATTTGCTGGCCGGCATGGGCTTCACCGCGCCGTCGGGTGCCGCGCCGACCGACCTGCTGATCGCCATCGAGGCCGCCGACGACGACTCGCTCACCGCAGCGCTGGCGCACGTGGAATCGGCGCTGACCGCGCGGGTTGCGGCCGAGCCGGCGGGTTTCGGCGATGCTCCAGCCCCGCGGACGACGGCATCGGCACTACGGCGCGCCGATGCCGACATCGCGCTGGTATCGACACCCGGCCAACACGCGTTCGTCGAGGCGATGGATGCGCTGGAGGCCGGCCGCTCGGTCATGGTGTTCTCGGACAATGTCCCACTAGAGCAGGAGGTCCGGCTCAAGGAGGAGGCGACCAGGCGCGGGGTGCTCGTGATGGGCCCGGACTGCGGCACCGCCGTGGTCAGCGGGGTCGGGCTCGGCTTCGCAAACGTCGTGCGGCCCGGGCCGGTGGGCATCGTCGCCGCGTCCGGCACTGGTGCCCAACAGCTGATGAGCCTGCTGGACGGGGCAGGCGTGGGAATCAGCCATTGCCTCGGCGTGGGTAGCCGCGACATGTCCGACGCGGTGGGTGGGCGAAGCACCCTCGCGGCAATGGAGATGCTCGCGGCGGACGAGGCCACCGAGGTCATCGCGGTGATCGGCAAGCCTCCGGGTCCTGGGGTGGCCGAGACAGTTGCCGCACGAGCCGGCCAGATCGGCAAACCGGTGATCGTGCACCTGCTGGGCCAGGGCGACGCGGACCTCACCTCGACGGCGGAAGCCGTCGTCGTCGCCGCGGGCCGGTCCTGGGAAGAACCGCGGTGGTGGCTCGCGCCGGAGGAGCGGAACGGCCGCTATCCCTACATTCGCGGACTGTTCTCTGGCGGGACGTTATGCGAGGAGGCGATGTTGATCGCGAGCCCGGCCGTTGGTCCCGTCCACTCGAACATCCCGCTCCGGCCGGAGTGGGGCGCTATCGCCGAGATGCGCACCGGGGACGAGGTCCGTCGCTCCGGGCACATCATGATCGACTTCGGTGATGACAGGTACACCCAGGCCCGGCCGCATCCGATGATCGACAACACGCTTCGGGTCGAGCGAATGGCCGAAGAGGCCCGCGACCCCGACTGTGGCGTGCTGCTGCTCGACGTGGTCCTGGGGCATGGCGCGCATTCCGATCCGGCTGCCGACCTCGTCCCCGCGATCAAGGACGCCCACGCGACTGCCGCCGCCGACGGCCGGGAGGTGGCAGTAGTGATCTCGCTCATCGGCACGGCAGGCGACCCTCAGGGCCTCGAACGTCAGGCCGAGGCGCTACGTGAAGCGGGCGCGTCGGTCCACCTGTCCAACGCCCACGCAGCCCGCAAGGCAGTCGAACTCGCGGAGGAGGTCCGATGACCGGCGAGCTGCTCCGCAGCGAACCCGGCGTGGTCACCACCGGTGTCGACCTGTTCGCGGAGGCGCTGGCCGCACACGCGGTCGCGACCATCCCCGTCGACTGGCGGCCGCCGCCACCCGGCAGTGAGGTCCAGCTCGCGCTGGTGGCCGCCGACCCGAGGCGCGCCCAGGCCAACTCCGAGGCGATCGAGCGGATGCTGCGGTCTACCGCCGAACTCGTCGACGTCCGGCCGGCCCGCGAGGCGCTCGGGCTCGAACCGGGACACTTCCTGCACTCCGGCCCCCCGCTGAGCTGGGACCGCGCGTCCGGGCCGATGCGAGGCGGGCTTATCGCGGCCATGCTCTACGAGGGCCTCGCGGACTCTGCCGAGCAGGCCGAGGAACGGCTCGCCGACGGCACTGGCATCACCCTGGAGCCTTGCCACCACCACGGCGCGGTCGGGCCGATGGCCGGCATCGTCTCGCCGTCGATGTGGATGTTCGAACTGCGCGACGAAGCCAACGACGGAACCGCGTGGTGCTCGCTGAACGAGGGGCTTGGCAAGGTGCTCCGGTACGGCGCCTACTCGCCCGAGGTGATCCAGCGGCTGCGCTGGATGACAGACGTGCTCGGCCCCATGCTCCAGACCGCCGTCCGCCGGCGGGGCCGGATCGACATCAAGGCGATCCTCGCCCAGATGGTGCAGATGGGTGACGAGGGACACAACCGCAACCGGGCCGGCACTCTGATGCTGCTGCGCGACCTGCTGCCCGACCTTATCGACAGCGGCGCGCCGAGCTCACAGGTCGCCGAGGTGGTGCGATTCGTGTCGGGCAACGACCATTTCTTCCTGAACCTGGCGATGCCGGCGGCGAAGTTGCAGACCATGGCCGCGGCCGGCATACCGGGCAGCACAGTTGTCACGACGATGGCGCGCAACGGGACCGACTTCGGCATCCGGGTGTCCGGCACTGGCGACAGGTGGTTCACCGGGCCGGCCGAGATCCCGGACGGATTGTTCCTTGGCGACTTCGGACCCGAGGACGCCAATCCCGACATCGGTGACTCGACGATCATGGAGACTATCGGGCTCGGCGGGTTCGCGATGGCGTCGGCGCCGGCGATCGTTCGCTTCGTCGGCGGCAGCGTCCCGGACGCACTTCGGACGTCGCAGCTGATGTACGAGATCACGTTGGGCGAGAACCAGGCGTACGCCTTCCCGATCCTGGAGTTCCGTGGTGCGCCCACCGGTATCGACGTCTCGCGGGTGATCCGTACCGGAATCCTCCCCCAGATCAACACCGGTATGGCGGGGAAGGTGGCCGGCACTGGGCAGGTCGGCGCCGGCCTGGTCAAGCCGCCGATGGAGTGCTTCACCGCCGCCCTGGCCGCGCTCGCCGAATCGGCGCCCCCGCTGGCCGGCTAAGCACCCCCGCTGCCCTCCACTCAACGTTGATCAGGGGCGGGCTTCAAGATCAAGTGATCACGACACGCCCGAATCACCCGCGTGATCTCGGCGTGTCCTGACCACTTGATCTTGGTAAGGCTGCCCACGCGCCGAGCAGCAGGCCTTCTGCAAGGTCGCGGCCGGAGGTATGCCCAATCCGCAACAGCCTCTCCAAGGCCGGTTCGAGGGCGTGCTCGGCACTCGGCCGCCGATCGGCCAGCGCCCGGCACAGTTCGGCGGCCGGC
>DASUUU010000145.1:0-31426 GCA_036373915.1 Jiangellaceae bacterium
ATGCTCACCCCGGTGATCATCATCGGAGGCATCCTGACCGGCCTGTTCACCCCCACCGAGGCAGCCGGTGTCGGCGCGTGCTACATGCTCGTCCTCGGCCTCGCCTACCGCTCGGTTCGGCTGCGAGATCTGCCGGGTATATTCCGCGACACCGCTCTGACGACGGCGTCGATCACGATCATCCTTGGCGCATCGGCGTTGCTCGGCTGGATCCTCGCCCGCGAACGGGTGCCGCAGGCAGTGGCCGAGGCGATCTTCACGGTGACGGATAACAAGATCGTCTTCCTGATTCTCGTGAACCTGTTCCTTCTCCTGCTCGGAGCGATCATCGAGCCTACGTCGGCGCTGGTACTCAGCGTCCCGATCCTGCTGCCCGTCGCCGTCGAGTTCGGCGTCGACCCCGTGCACTTCGGCGTGATTGCAGTGCTGAACCTCATGATCGGACTCCTCACGCCGCCCATGGGAGGAGTCCTATACGTGCTCAGCTCGGTGACGCGTATCTCGGTCGCCGACGTGTTCCGCGGGGTTGCGCCGTTCCTTGTTCCGCTGTTGTTGGTCCTCGGCATCGTGACGTTCGCACCCGGGCTGGTGCTGTGGCTTCCCGGTCGGCTCGGACTATGAGTGGAAATGAAGGATCCCCGGCTGTCCTCGGCTCGCCGCTTCAGATACGCCATGTCACCTTGCCGAACCGGATCGTGGGTGCACCGATGGAGCGGAACTACTGTGACTTGGCTGGCCGGGTCACTCGTCGGTACGTCGAGTACCTTGCTCGCCGGGCGGCTGGCGGCACCGGCCTGTTGTTCACCGAATCGAGCTACGTCACGCAAGCATCCAAGGCTCGGCCGTACCAGATGGGGTTGCACGGTGACCACGTCATCGACGGTCTCGGGAAACTGGCCACTGCCGTGCACGCCGAAGGAGCGCTCCTAGGCGTCGAGCTCAACCATGCGGGCCGCGTCGTGCCATCCTCCGTGTCCAATCTGCAGCCGGTGGCACCGTCGGCCACACCCTGCGCAGAGGTGGATGGTGAGGTGCCACGAGCGCTGACCGCGGCCGAAATCGACCAGGTGGTCGCCGACTTCGCGGCGGCCGCCGCACGAGCCGTTCATGCCGGCGTCGACGTCATCGCCGTGCACGGGGCACACGGCTACCTCATCGCTCAGTTCCTTTCCCCACGGTCGAACCGCCGCACCGACGAGTACGCCGAGCCCACGGCGTTTCTCAACCGGGTGGTAGCGGCTGTCCGGAACCAGGTTGGAGTGTCCGTACCGATCTTCTTGCGGCTGTCGGCCTTCGAGGGTCTACCCGACGGCTTGGACGAGGAGCAGTCCCTGGCCCTGGCCGATCGGATCGCTCTGGACACCGTCGACGTCATCGACATTTCCGCAGGTACATACGGCGCCGGTCAATGGATCACGCCGTCCGGTGAGGTCAAGGAGGGCTACCTCGGCCGTATCGCTCAGCGATACCGAAAGTTCGGGCGATTCGTGAGCGTGGCAGGCCGGATCACCACACCGGCCGGAGCCGCACGGTTGCTCGCCGATGAGCAGGCCGACCTGGTGGTCGTCGGCCGCGCATTGCATGCGGATCCCGATTGGGCCAGGCATGCGATAGAGGGCACCGATCCGCGACCGTGCATCTCCTGCAACCAAGGCTGTGCCGACGTCATCCATCGGGGGTTGCCGTTGTGGTGCGCGGTCAATCCACAAACTGGGGCCGAGGGTCGCCGGAGTCCGGCATCGGGGGCGGCGTCGGGTCGACTGCTCGTCGTTGGCGGCGGCCCAGCCGGCTTGGAAGCAGCGATCACGGCGGCTAAGTCGGGACTGAGGGTCCGGCTACTCGAGCGGGCGGAAGCGATCGGCGGCCAGTTCGCGCTCGCGGCCCGGTTGCGCAGCAAGCCACAGTTCAGCCGCCTCCTCGCGTGGTACGAAGAGCAGCTCATCCGGTTGGACGTCGACGTCCACGCTGCCGTGACGGCGCGGGTCGAGGAGTTTCTTCCGGACGCTGACGCCGTAGTCGTCGCCACTGGGAGCACCGGATACGTCCCGCCGGTCCCGGGCAGCGATCATATCCGGCTTGTCGAGGTCCGCGACTGGCTACGGCACGGCGCTGACCCGCCAGACCGGCACGTCACCGTCTGGGGTGCCGATCGGGTGGGAGTCGCCGTCGCGGACGATCTAGCCGGGCGCGGATATGACGTCCTGCTCGTCGGATCGCAGCAGGAGCTGGCCCCAGATGCGGGAGCGCGTGAGAAGCTGCCGGCCGTGGAGCGGCTGCGGGCGTCATCCAGAGTCACAATTCACCTTGGCACCAGCATCGAGACGATCGGTGACGATCACTTGATCTGCGGGCGCGAGGGATCGCTTTTCACCCTCCACTACCCGGGCATTGTGATCGCATCGCACGGGGCACTACCGGCGCCGGCCGTGATCGATCCGGAGGAGCATGGGCTTACCGCGGACCGCGTGAAACTCGCGGGCGACGCGCTCGGAGACGCAGCGACGATCGATCACGCGACAGCTTCGGGGCGGGCTGCTGCCCTCGCCGTTGTCGCTTCGCTAGCTGGCACGTCCTCGTCGCAGTGGGCGATTTGAGCACTGGGAGGATGCATGGAGCTCGTCGCATCGACCTATACGTTTCTATGGCGCGCGGATATCGAGACCGCGGTCGGTGAAATCGCCAAGACCGGCTTTCGCCGGGTCGAGCTCCTGGCCGCTCCACCGCATGTCGATGCGGGCGAATGGCAGCTGTCTGCTCAGCGGATCCGCGCCGCGTGCCGGCATGCCGGCGTGAGCGTGCACAGCGTCGCGCCGTCCGGCGTGGACGTCAACCTGGCGAGCCCCGACTCGACCATGAGGCAGTGGAGTGTCGGGTACTTTGCCACGATCGGTCGGCTGGCGGCCGACGTAGGCGCCCGCTGGTTGATCATCCATCCCGGACGGCGCCATCCGCTTCGTCCGGCGCCGTACGACGCCTACCAGGAATGGGTGACTGACGGCGTCCGACGGGTCATCGATGAGGTGTTCGACCTGGATATTGGCGTGCTTTTCGAGAACACCCCGACCGGGATACTCGACACCGGCGAGGAGATCGTGCAGCTCATCGAGACGGTGGGTTCGGGCGCACTCCGGGTCTGCTATGACGTTGCGAACGGTCACATGGTGGAGGACGTCGATGCCGGGTTGCGGGCGGCTGGGCGGCACCTCGGCTTGGTCCACCTCTCCGACACCACGAAGGGCTCATGGGCGCATGATCCGATCGGTGCCGGAGAGCTGGACTTCGCGAGTGTCGCGGCAACGGTGTCCGGGCTCGGGTACGAAGGGGAGTTCGTGCTCGAGACGTTGCACGAGGGCAATGTCGCGGAGGGCTTCGTCACCGACCTGGCCACCTTGCAGAAAGCCGGATGGCACTCAATTTCGTGATCTTGCGACAATCCACACCGTCCGACGCTGTGGATTGTCGCAAGATCACAATTCGGTCGATGGTCGGTAAGGAGGCAGGATCGAGGGCGGCATCGGTCCCTTGATTCGCCGACCCGATTGGGACTCCTCCCAGGCATGTGCCAGCACTCCGACGGCCCGGCTGAGCACGAACAACCCGCGGGCAAGGGGGGCGGCGAATCCAAGTTCCCCGTAGATGATCGCCGTGAGGCAGTCGATGTTCATCGGCACGTTCTTACCGATCACGTTCACGAGTTCGGCTTCGACGGCGAGCGCTGCCCGCAAGTACGCCCCGGACACCTCACCGATGTCGCGTGCCTCGGCGACAAGCGTGATCAGCGGCTCGCGTCGGGGATCGACCAGATGAAAGCGATGTCCGAAGCCCGGAAGGTAGCGCGCCTTGTCTCGCCAGGCCTGGACAGTGACGCGGGCTGCCTCCTGAGGCTCGCGGCCCCCACTTTCGAGCTCCACCACCTCGCCGAGCATCATCAGGCATTGCTCTCCTGCTCCGCCATGGACATCGCCGAGCATGTTGATACCGGTCGCGACCGCGTTGTTGAGCCCGACACCGCACGTCGCGGCCATCCGTGCCGCAGCGATGGACGGTGCCTGCGGACCGTGGTCGGCCGAGGCCACCATGGCGGCTTCGAGGAGCCGGGCCTGGGCTGGTGTTGGGCGGCCCGAACGCAGCAACAACCAGATCACCTCGGCCAGCCCCCGGTTGGCGATGACCTCCGCGATGGGTTCGCCGCGGTATTCAATGACGCCGGGCTCAATCCTCGTGATCGCGGTGGCCCACCACTCGGCAACCTCGTCGTGCTGCCGATCTGTGCCGCTGGTCATGACGCAGCCGCCGAATCGATCTGGCCGGTGGCGTGATCGCTGACATCGGATAGCAGCTCCTCGTCATGCTCTCCGAGCAAGGGAGGGGGCAAGACCGGGACACTTGGCTGGCCGTCGAAGGCTGCGCCGTTGCCGACGACGCGGATCGTGCGAGGCATTGCGTTGGGCATCGGCAACTCGGCGATAAAGCCGCGGTTGGAGAGCTGTTCCAGGCCGAGGGCCTTGTCTACGGTGAGAATTCGAGCAGCCGGCACACCAGCGGCCGACAGTGTCTCTTCCCACTCGATGGCGGGCCGAGTTCGTAGCACGGCGTTGATCTCATGGTTGAGCGCCTCTCGGTGTACTTTGCGGGCGTCCCGATCGCGAAACCGCTCATCCTCGAGCAGGTCCGGACGGTTGATGATCCGGCACAGCGTGACGAACTGCTCCTGCCGGTTGGCTGCGATGTTGAGTGGTCCGTCGGCGGCCTCGAAGGTGCCCGATGGGGCGGCAGTGGCGTTCTGGTCACCCATGGGCTCGGCCAACTGCCCGCTGATGAGGTAGTTCGACACCGCCCACCCCATGGCGGAAAGGGAGGCCTCCAGCATGGAGACGTCGATGAAGGAACCTTCGCCCGTGCGGGCGCGGCCGACCAGCGCAGCGTTGATCGCCATCGCAGCGGTCAGTCCACCGATGGTGTCGCAAATCGGGAAGCCGACACGCAATGGGGCGGTATCCCTCGTCCCAGTGATGCTCATCATGCCCGACAGGCCCTGGATGATCTGGTCGTACGCTGGCCGCTGGCTCATCGGGCCGGTCTGGCCGAACCCCGAGATTGCGCAGTAGACGAGCTCCGAATTGATCTCCCGCAGCTCCGACCAAGGGAAGCCGAGCCGGGCGAGCACACCCGGCCGGAAATTCTCGACGAGCACGTCTGCGCCTTCCACCAGCCTTCTGAACGCGGCCTTGCCGTCGTCGCTCTTGAGGTCTATGACGACGGACTTCTTGCCTGCGTTCTGGGCGAGAAAGGACGTCCCGAGGCCGATGGCATTCAGCTCGGAGTCCGCGCCTAGCTGGCGGGCCAGATCTCCAACTCCCGGTGCCTCGACCTTGATCACCTCTGCGCCCAGCAGTGCGAGCTGGTAACTGCAGTACGGTCCGGCCAGGACATTGGTCAGATCGAGGACCCGTGTCCCGGTTAATGGGCCATTCCTCATCGAGCAGTCTCCTCCAGCAACATTGAGCGGGCTCACCGCCGGGCCGTGTTGTCATGGGGCATCCAGTACAGCTCCATGACGTCGCTTCATAGCGTGTACGTACGGTAGCATTGGGTCCACACTACGGTCTAGAGGATCCACTAGGCGGTCTGGAGATAACGACATGTCCGGCGTAACACCAGAAAACCGGCCATCCATGGAAGATAGCGGGAAGGTAGCTGACGCCCGATGCCTGGTGGGAGGCGAGTGGCGCACGAGCCCGCGCCGCGAGGACCGCATCGGACCGCATGTTCGGCGCCTCGTAAGCGTCGCGCACGTCGCCGATTCGGTGCTGGTCGATGAAGCTCTGGCCTACGCGCGGCAGGCTAAGGCAGTCGTCGAACGGATGTCTCCAGCTGGTCGTGCCGACGTGCTGGACCGTGCCGCGGACCTCGTAGATCGGCAGCGTGACGACTTCGCTCGGCTTCTCGCCCTCGAGCTCGGCAAGCCGGTGAAAGACGGTCGCGGTGAGATGGTGCGGGTCGCGGACACCTTCCGCGTCTCGGCTGCCGAGGCTCGTCGCATCGGGGGAGAGGTGCTGCCGACTGCGGGATGGCAGCGCGGCGTCGGGACGACCGCCATGACCTATCGAGCGCCAGTGGGTGTCGTGGTGGCGATCACGCCGTTCAACGCGCCGGCGAACCTGCTCGCTCACAAGCTGGCCGCATCGTTCGCCGCCGGGAACACGACCATTGTCAAGCCGCCGCCGCAGGCGCCAGGGGTGTCCGTTCGGTTGGTCCAGGTGCTGCTCGACGCCGGAATGCCGCCGGAGGCGGTGCAGGTCCTCCACGGCGGCGCGGACGTCGGAAGCCGGCTGTGCGCGTCGCCCGTCGTGTCGGCCGTGAGCTTCACCGGCAGCGCCGCGGTAGGTGCAGCGGTGGCGAGGGAGGCCGGGCCGAAGCGGCTCGTGCTCGAGCTCGGGGGCAACGCGGCGACCATCGTGTGCGAAGACGCCGACGTCGAGACCGCGGCAGCCATGTCTGCGGCGACCGGCTTCAGCAACTCCGGACAGAGTTGCATCTCGGTGCAGCGGATCTATGTCCACACGTCGGTCTTCGACCGCTTCACCGACGCGTTGACCGCTGCCGTGCGCGGCCTGACGGTCGGCGACCCGCTTGATCCTGCGACGGACGTCGGAAGCATGGTCGACGACGACGCCGCGTCCAGGGTGGAGAAGTGGATCAAGGAGGCGGAGGCCGGCGGGGCCAGGGTGACCTGTGGCGGGTCTCGTGATGGCGCCACTTTGGCACCCACGGTCGTGGCCGAACCAGATCCCGGGTCGGCGGTCGTCGTCGAGGAGGCCTTCGGAGCGGTGGTTGTGGTGCTGCGGTACGAGAGGTTCGACGAGGTCATCGACATCTGCAATCAGAGTCGCTACGGCCTGCAAGCAGGGCTGTTCACCCAGAACGTCAGGCGTGTGTTCGATGCATGGCGGCGTCTCGAGGTCGGTGGGCTGGTCGTCAACGGTACGTCCAACTTTCGGCTCGATCACGTGCCGTTCGGGGGCGTGAAGGATTCGGGGATCGGCCGCGAGTCCCCTCGCTGGATGATCGATGACTACACGGTGACCAAGACCCTCATCCTGCGCGGCATATCGATCTGGGGTGACGAGTCGGCGTCCGGGACGTGACCGACCGTCGTCCACCCGCGCGAAAGGGAGTGTGCTCATGCTGACCGCTGAACGCGACACCGGACGTGCGCCAGGCGACGGCCTTGGGATGGCGCCGCGCCTGGCCATCTCGACCGTGTGCCTGTCCGGCACCCTTGAAGACAAGCTGAGTGCCGCTGCTGCGGCCGGGTTCCATGGCGTCGAGATCCTCGAGAACGACCTTGTCATGTCACCCTGGTCGCCGCGTCAGGTGCGCCGAGAGGCGGCACGTCTCGGCTTGTCCGTCGAGGTGTATCAGCCGCTCCATGTCGAAGCGGTACCGCCCGACATGTTCGAGGCTGGCCTGCGCCGCGCCGAGCGTAAGTTTGATGTGCTCGAGGAACTGGGCGCGGATGTGTTGCTGATCTGCTCATCGAAATCACCCCGCGGCCTTGACGATGACGACCTCGCAGCGGAACAGTTGCGTGCACTGGCAGACCGAGCCGAACGCCGCGGGCTGCGACTTGCGTACGAAGCCGTTCCGTGGGGCCGCGTGCGTACGCACGACCACGCGTGGCGCATCATCCAACGTGCCGACCACCTGGCGCTCGGGCTGTGCCTCGACAGCTTTCACGTGCTATCCACGAGCAACGATCCCGCCGGGATAGGGGACGTGCCAGGCGCCAAGGTCTTCCACGTCCAACTCGCCGACGCACCACGGCTGAACATGGACGTCCGCGAGTGGAGCCTGCACTACCGGATGTTCCCGGGCCAAGGTTCGCTCGACCTGGCCGGCTTCGTCGGCCGGATCCTGGCCACGGGCTACGCCGGCCCGATCGCAGTGGAGGTGTTCAACGACGTCTACCAGCAGGAAGATCCCAGGCACGCGGCCACGGATGCCATGCGTTCGATGCTCGCGCTCGCCGAGGAGGTCGGCGCGCGGGGCCGGCTGGCAGTCCGCGAACAACTCCCTTCCGACCTCTTGCCGCCGGCGCCCGATCTCGGCGGGTTCGCATTCGCCGAGATTGCCGTGGACGAAGTCTCCGCTTCACTTGTGGCGCGTACTCTCGCCGCTCTCGGGTTCACGCATACTGGGCAGCATCGTTCCAAGCCCGTCCAGCTTTGGGAGCAGGGCAGCGCGCGGGTTCTGCTGAACCTCGCACCACAACGATCGATCGACCCCGCTACGGCTGCGATTTGCGCACTGGCTGTCGAGAGTGCGGACCCGGTGGACTCCGGCCGACGGGCGGAGCGGCTACTGGCACCGAGGCTTCCGCGGGTTCTTCGCCCGGGTGAGACCGATCTGAACTGCGTGGCCGCCCCGGACGGAACCGCCCTGTTCTTCTGCGACACCGGGCAGGAGGACGGTTGGCTCGACGACTTCGCTCCCACCGGGAACTCGCCACGTAGGTCGCTGCTGTTGACGGACATCGATCACGTGTCGCTCACCGAGTCGATCGACGACTTCGACCAGGCAGCTCTGTTCTACCGTTCGGTGCTCGGCCTGCTTCCCGGCGAGCCCGCTGAGATCACCGCTCCGTTCGGGCTGATCCGTAGCTGGTCGGCCACGGATCCCAGCAACCGTGTGCGGATCACGTTGAGCACCGCTCCATTGCGACGTGGTGACTGGGCGCCCGCGGTGTCGAGCCCCCAACATGTCGCCTTCGCCACCGACGATGCGGTCGCATGCGCAAAGGCAATGCAGGAACTCAACGCGCCGATACTCGAAATCCCGAGCAACTACTACGACGACCTCGATGCACGCCTCGCGCTTCCAGCGGAACTGCTCGACACGATGCGCGAGTACTCGATCCTCTACGACAGCGATGAGCGAGGTGCGTACCTGCACTTCTTCACCGAGATGCTGGGTTCGCGCGTGTTCTTCGAGGTGGTGCAACGGATCGACGACTATGCCGCCTACGGCGCTCCGAACGTCATTCCCTTACGCATGGCCGCACACCGCCGCCAGCGGCTGCGCATGTTGGCAAGTGCGCCCACCGAGACCCGAACCGAGCACCGGCACGACTATTCGCTTGCGCATTTGACCGCGCTGAGCCTGTCGCCTCCGGAGCTGGTAGATGCGGCCGCCGCCGCAGGCTACCGCTACGTGGGCCTGCGGATGACCAAGGTCACCCAGGAAGAGCCGCACTACCCGTTGACGTACGACCCGGCTCTCATGCGGGCCACCAAGACACACCTCGCGGCCACGGGGATCGAGGTTCTCGACATCGAACTTGCACGGATCACCTCTGGCGACAATCCGCGCGATTACCTGCGCTTCCTGGAAGCCGGAGCGGAGCTGGGCGCCAGACACGTCATCACGCAACTGCCGGACGCAGACTTTGCCCGCAAGACTGAGCGGTTCGCCGAGCTGTGCGAGTTGGCCCAGCCACTCGACCTCACCCTCGACCTTGAGTTCCCGTCGTGGACCGAGACGCCGAACCTGGCTGAAGCAGCGCGCGTCCTGCGGGCCGTCGACCAACCCAATGCGGGAATGCTGATCGACTTGCTGCACTTTGCGCGCTCGGACTCCAGCCTGGCCGAGCTGCGGGAGCTTCCGCCGGAGTGGTTCCACTTCGCCCACGTGTGCGACGCTCCCGGTGAGGTGCCGAGTACCACCGCGGGGCTCATCCACACCGCGCGCTTCGAGCGCCTCTTTCCAGGCGAGGGCGGAATCGACATGCCCGGCATTCTTTCCGCCTTGCCGAGCGGGATCCCGTACGCGCTGGAGATACCGCGGGCGACGCTGGTAGCCCAGGTGGGCGCTAAAGAACATGCCCGCCTGGCGATTACCGCCGCCCGCCGACACCTAGATTCGGCTCCCGCGGAGACGCACCCGGCTGCGGGCGATCGGGCCCAAACCGCGTGACCGGGCGGTAGCGCGCTTGCTGTTCAAGATCAAGTGTTCACGACACGCCGAACCGACCGCTGTGGGTCGGGCGTGTCGTGAACACTTGATCTTGGGTTGCGGCCCCCACCGCCCGCGTCAGACGCGCCACTCCCTCCAGTGCTGGGCTCGTGCGCGCTGATAACCGCTGCGCAATCGGGCGACGAGCTGCTTCCTTCGTGACTTGAGATCTACCGACGTGGCGCGCACGACGACCAGCCCGAGCGCCTCGAGCCGCTCTTCCCTGGTGTTGTCATTCGTGTGCTGGATCAGCTCCCGGTGTTGCCCACCGTCGTACTCGCCGACCAGCCCCGAGGCTTCGTCCAGAAGGTCGGGGATTCCGGCGAAGACTCCGGACGAGTCCAGTACAGCGACGTTGACCGCCGGCTTCGGCAAGCCGGCCTCGACCTGCCACACGTACCGCAGCCTGCTCTCCGGACACGACGCTGCTCGGCCATCGGCCAGATCCAGCGCCGCTCGCGCGACCGGCACTCCGTTCCACCCTGCCTTACCTGCCACGAACGCGCGCATGCCGTCTAAGCTCACCACGTCCGCGCGGAGCATTGCGTCGAGTGCGACCACAGCCTCCTCTACTGTCGTGCGTCGCATCATTTCGAAGCAGGTCCGCTCCGATTTGGTGATCAGGACCGATCCCCAGGTCGTCAGCTCCGAGTCGGCAAGTGGTGCCCGCACAGTCGTGAACTCCTTGCGTCGGATCTGCCGGTGTTTCGGCGCGACGATGAGCACCGGGTCGCGTCCACCGTCGCTCCACCGCCGCCCGTCGAGCTCTCGGGCTCCGTGGAGATAGGCGGCGGCCCAACCGGATATCGCGCAGTCCTTCGGCATGAACCCAATGGCATCGTGGATGGGACGCATCGGATCGTCCTGGTCGTTGAGTGCGAAGTAGTAGTGCCCATGGGTGGCACGGCGCCACAGCGGCCCGCGCAGTTCGTGGTCACTGATGCCTAGTTTGATCAGCAATGAGCGCCGTGTCGTGGTACGGAACGCCATACGTGGGATTTCGAGCATGACGACGAGCGTGCCGTCGCTCGAAGGGGATTCTGTTGCCCCGGCCCGGAGTTGTGGATGACCCCTGAGCGGTGGCCTGGGTGTGGACAACCCGCCCCCGCGCACTACGCAAGATCAAGTGTTCACGACACGCCGAAGTGATGGCGGGCATTCGAGCGTGTCGTGAACACTTGATCTTCAGTGACTCTGGTTGCCACGGCTCGCGGGACCCGTGGACGCACGGACGTGCAGCCATGACGGCAGAATCAGGTGTGGTTCGGCGTCGCTGGGCGCGCCGATGACTCGCGTTCTGTCGAGGAGCAGTTCGACCGCCGCCCCGCCGACCTCAGCGTGGGCGCCACCGAGCGTCGTGAGGGCGGGAGTGCAGAGGTCGGCGGCGAAGATGTTGTCGAATCCGACGACGCTCATGTCGGCCGGAACAGAAACGCCCCTTTCGGCCAGCCGGCGCAATACGCCGATGGCGAGCAGGTCGTTGTGGGCTATGACTGCGGTCGTGTCGGTGTGCAGAGCTGCGTCAGCCGCTGCGACGCCGCTCGGCACCGTGGGAATGAAGTATCCGATGCGCTCGGCTTCGATCCCGATCTTCTCGCAGGCCTGGCGAATTGATCTCCAGCGCTGTTGGGCTGTCCAGGAGTTGCGAGGACCGGCCAGGTACACGACTGACTGGTGCCCGAAGGACGCGAGGTGGTCGACGATCCGGCGGCAGCCCTCCGCGTAGTCGACGATCACGCTTGGCAGCCCCGGAAGTTCCCGGTTCATGAGCACCAGCGGTCGCATGCCGGCGAATTCGAGGATGTTCTCGTCAGGTAAGCGGCTGGCCGCGAGTACGAAGCCGTCGACCGACTGGGCGAGCCGGCGAATGTGGTCGTACTCGATGCGTGGCGACTCTCCGGCATTGACCAGCACGAGGGTGTACTTCGATGCCTTGACGCGTTGCTCAGCGCCCCTGATGAGTTCGAAGTAGTGCGGGTTAGTGATGTCAGATACCACCATGCCGATGGCGTGCGTGCGGCCCGACAGCAAGGCCCGCGCGTGTGGATTGTGCTGGTAGCCGAGCTTTCCCGCTACGGAGAGGATGTGGTCACGGGTGGAGTCGCGGACCCGATTCGGATTGTTGAACGCGCGCGACACGGTCGAGGCGGCCACCCCTGCTTCGCGGGCGACGTCGTAGATGGTGGGGGCTGACATCGCGCGGTCATCCCGTTTCATGCCACGCGGCCAGGTCGATCCAGGTCTTTCCAACGACAGCGCGGGCCTGAGCGAATGCGGTGGCCGCGTCGTCCGGGACGAACCTGGCGCCGATCACGCGGCTGGGCGGGAATCCGTGATCGAGCATGCGGAGGGTGTCGGCGAAGTCCCGCGGGTGGTCGTAGATGAGCGCGCCTTTCAGCGTGAGCTGTCGGCGGACAAGTTCGAGGATCGACAGCGGAAGGTCGTCCGGGTGCAGTCCGATCAGCACCACCGTGCCGAGCGGTGCCACCCGGTCCAGTGCTTCGCGGACCGCAGCGGGGGCGCCGGCCGTTTCGAAGACGAACGGATAGTCATGGCCGAGCCCGGCGTGCCGTGCGCCGAGGTCCACGGCAAGCTCGGCCCGGCCCTGGTGCGGATCGATGACGTCGGGCTGAGCGCCGCTGGCAAGCAGCGACAGGCACACGAGCAAGCCCTGAGAGCCGGCGCCGACGACAAGGCACCGGTCATTCTTTCCGACGCCGGAGCTGTGCACCGCTGAGCGGGCCACCGCGAAGGGCTCGACCGAAGCCAGGAGTTCGCCGGGTGCCTCGGAGTCAAGGGGCCAGGTGAATCGGGCCGGCACGGCGACCCGCTCGGCCAGCAAACCCGGCACATTGATCCCGACGATGCCACGCTCAGCGCAGGCCGAGGTATGGCCCAACCGGCATTGCCGGCACGCTAGGCACGGGTAGTTCGGCTCGATGACGACCCGTTGCCCGGCTTCGCGGTCGCGGACGAGCTCGCCAACAGCGACGATGTCCCCTCCTCCTTCATGACCCATCACCCACGGCAGCCGTGGGGTGGGGCGGGTACCGTCGAAGACGCTGAGATCCGAACCACAGAGACCGACTGCACGCATCGCGACTACGACGTCGTGCGGGCCGGGTTCCGGCTCCGGCCAATCATTGACCACGCCGACGCGGCGAGGCGCGGACAGGACGATGGCTCTCATCGGCGCGGCGCCTCAGTTGCTGCGCAGGGCACGTACGGTGAGGTGCTCATCCCGACGACCGTAGACGCACGGCAACACGACGGCAACAAGTTGCCAACAGTTGCACTGACAATCCGGAGCGCGTCGACGTCTCGCGCCTTCGGTGCCCGTGGCCCGCGCAAGCTGGCCTGGCCGTCCAGTGGGCGGATCAGTTGATCAGGCGAAGGTCGGTTATCCAGCCTGCCGAAACGGCCATGATGTAGGCATCAGTCACGATGACCGTGACCAGCGAGGTCATGGCGAACTGGCCATGGCGGCCGTTGAGTTTCGTGACGAACGTCCAAAACCGGTAGCGCATCGGATGTCTGGAGAAGCTGCGAAGCCTGCCGCCGACGACATGCCGGCACGCGTGGCAGGAGAGCGTATAGGCGGCCAGCATGGCAAGGTTGATCCAGATGATGACGGTGCCTACGCCGATGCCAATGCCACCGTCAATGCCCTGCGTGGCCAAGATGCCGTCATACAAGTTGATCAAGGCGAAGATGGCGGCGGCGTAGAAGAAGTACCGGTGGAAGTTCTGCAGGATCAGGGGAAAGCGCGTCTCGCCGGTGTACCGCTTGTGCGGTTCGGGAACCGCGCACGCAGCCGGTGCCAGGAAGAAAGAGCGATATCCGGCCTTGCGGTAGTAGTAGCACGTCGCACGGAATCCGCCGAGCACGGCGAAGGTGATGATCGCGATCGGAATGAATGTCGGCATCTCCGGTATTGGCGAACCGAAGTGACTTGACCCTGGAACACACGCCTGGCTCAGGCACGGTGAGTAGAACGGTGTGAGGTAGTGCTCGTCGGATGCCCAATAGTAGTCGTTCATGAAGTAGCGAACCGTCGCGTAGACGATGAAGAAGGCCAGAATGACGCCGACGCCTAGCGGCGCGGACCACCAGCGGTCGCGGCGTAGCGTCCTGTCTGCGATCGGAGCTCGCGTCGGCCCTGCAACACCGGTACTCATGACGACCCTCCCGCTCGATCATCCTTGCGCCGTGGTTCGTGACGAAGTGCCGACCAGCAGAATGCCACTGATGTCCAGCCCGAGAGCGCAACCATCATGGGGTATTGGTCACACTCCGTGTCGTCCGTAGGACCCGATCGGTTTGAATGCGAGCAGAGGTGCCCGGCCGGCAGTGCGGAGCCGGCATGGTCCGGTCCTCGTCGGGTAATCGTTGGTTGCTTGGTCCAGACAGCTGATCAGTGAGAACACCGATGGCGTCCTACTCGCTCAACACTGAGGCAGTGGCCCATGCCCGTCGTCTCATCGATTCTCGTCAGTACGTTCTTGACAGCGACTGGGGCGATGTCCAGCCTCGCGCGGCGGCCCAGAACAAGTACTTAGAGTCCCACTCCTGGGACGAGTACGCCGCGTGGCATCTCGGGCTGACCGACGGCGTGGCCGATGGGAGAAAGGCCCGGTACGCGTTCGTATACGGCGACTTCCGTCGTGTTCACCGCACGGGATTGATTGCGTGCGTATATCGGGCCGCAGAATGGCGGCACAAGGAGATCGAACTTGCGGCCCACGAGCTGCTGCAGCAGTTGGACAACAGGACCATGTAGCGATCGACGGTCTGAGCCACCCGCAGCCGATCGTGTCGGGTGCGGCAGCGAGCAGGCGGACCGCTACTGGCAGCCCGACGGAGATTCGGTCCGCCGGTCGCGGCATCCGAGAACGGAATACCTCCGCACGCCGGGCCGGTTGCCAAGACGTGATCAGCCATTCCGCCCTGCTGGGTATCGCCGCGGTCGCGCTCGGCCTCGTCCTCACGCCAGGACCGAACATGATCTACCTGGTTTCCCGATCGATCACGCAGGGCCGCCGGGCCGGGCTCATTTCGCTGCTCGGTGTCGCGGCGGGTTTCCTTGTCTATCTCATGGCCGCGACGGCGGGGATCACAGCTATCTTCGCCGCGGTACCCGCCCTGTACACAGCCGTCAAGATCGGCGGTGCGGCGTACCTGCTCTGGCTTGCCTGGAATGCGATCCGGCCAGGGGGTGTGGCAGTTTTCGCACCGAGATCGATTCCGGTGGATCGAGCGCGCCAACTGTTCACGATGGGGATGGTCACCAACCTGCTCAACCCCAAGATCGCCATTCTTTACGTGGCGCTGCTTCCCCAGTTCGTCGACCCCATGCTGGGCAATGTTGCCGCGCAGAGCCTCCTACTGGGAGGGACCCAGATCGCAGTCGCCCTCACCGTCAACGCCATGATCGTAATGTCAGCGGGGGCCTTGGCCGCCTTTCTCGGGCAGCGGCCGCTGTGGCTGCGCGCTCAGCGCTACCTGATGGGAACGGCACTGGCCGGCATCGCGATCCACCTGCTCGCCGACCGCACACGCCCATCCGTGGCTACGCCATGACCTGACAGGCATCCAAAGCCCGGCCCCGCGATGCGCTCGCCGCTACCGCTAGCCGATGCTCTGGTTCGCGATCGATAGCCACGACCGCTGGCATTAGCCGCCATCCGGCCGCTCGCCATCGGTGAGCGTGAGCCGGACGAGTTCGGTGCGGGAGCTGATGCCGGCCTTCTGGAAGATCTTTCGCAGGTGGTAGTCGACCGTCCGAGGGCTGAGGAACAGCTGCGCGGCGACCTCCCGGTTCGTGACGCCCTCGCTGACGGCCAGCGCGATTCTGCGCTCCTGCGGTGTCAACGCGGAAAGGATCTTCTGGCCTTGCGTGAGATCGGATCCGCCGGCTGCACGGAGCTCACCGCGGGCACGATCGGCCCAGGACGATGCGCCCAGGCGGCGGAATGTCTCGACGGCGGTCCGCAGGTGGGCTTGGGCGTCGGAGCGGCGCCTGTCTCGCCGCAGGTGCTCACCGAACAGCAACTCGGTCCGGGCCAGCTCCAGTGGGGCGTCAGCTTCGGAGAACACTCTCAGTGCCTGCCGGAACTCGTCCTCCACCTCCTGCCCGGACGTCAGCAGGGCGCGGCACCGGGCCGTCAGCCCTTGGAGCAGGGGAGAGGATGTGCGAGTCGTCCATTGCTCAAATCGGTGCAGGTACTCGGTCGCCTTCTCACGCTGGCCGGCCCGGGCGAGAGCTTCGATGAGATCGGGCACGCTGTGCATGGCGAGGCCCGACTGCACTCCCGATGAGCCGCGGGATTGCATGGCTTCGTAGTGGCGGACGGCTTCCTCGTTGTTGCCTGCGACCAGTTCAAGATGTCCCAGGCTGAGGTGCGCGTAGGCGAGGCTGTCGGCCAGCCGCCGGCGGCTCGCGTCGGCGAGCACCTCGTCCGCCAAGGTCTTGGCCTCGGCTCCCTGGCCTTGCAGGACGGCAAGCCACGCGAGCATGGTCCGGTGTCGGCACGCTGTGTTCAGCTGGCCGGTCTCGGTCGCGAGCCGGAAGCCTTCCTCGGCGAATGCCTCGGCGATGGAGAACCGGCCGGTAGCCAGCTCGTCAAGGACGAGAAACTCCAACGACCAGGCCAGCGTGCCGGCGGCGCCGATCGCTCGGGCTTGCCGTACCGCCTTACGGAGCAGGCGACCTCGGAGTGCGTGCTCGCCGACTGCCCACGTCATGCCGGCTGCTCTGGTCAGCTTGACCGGGTCGGCGAGCCCCGCGATCGACTCCAGATCGCCGGGACGCAGGTGTGGATCCTTTCCTGAGCGCGCCCGGATGCTCCCGCGCAGCAACCTGAGCAGGGCATCGTCGGGGCCGTCGCCGTCCAGTAGGGCTGGCTCGAGCCAGCCGGCGATCTCGGCCCACGCCTGCGGGGTGTTCGTCTTGTATCCGACCTCGCCGTACAGGAGAAGCAGAGGCAGTGCGCTGCGGACATCACTCTGGATGGCCTGAGGGATCACCGGCCGTAGGACGTCGAGGGCGTCACCGGGGTATCCGACTGTGGCCTCCAACAGCGCGCGCAACTCTGCGCGGGCGAGCCGGGCGACGTCGGGCAGCTCATCGAGTACCTCCGCCTGGCCCAACAACTCCCGGGCTCGCGCGACATCACCGCCGTGCCAGTACGCGGTGGCGGCGTCGACCAGTCGGCGGCCACGCTCCTGGTCGGATTCGCTCAGATCGGCTGCGCTGGCAAGAGCGGCGGCGCCGGCAGCCTGCCCGCCGCGTCGAACGGCCTGCTCCGCTGACCGCTCCAGTTCCCTTGCTGCTGACTCATCGCGACCGTGGGCCGCGTGGCCGAGGTGCCACGCATAGCGGTGGAACTCGCTCGAGTCACCCTGAAGCGCCGTGGCCAGCGCACGGTGTGCGTCCAGACGCTCGGACGTCGTGGCTGCTCTATAGATGGCCGCACGCATCAGCGGGTGGTGGAAATGAATGCGCGTGCCGTCGAAATGGACCAGGTCGCTCAGATTGTTGATGGCGGTGCTGTCGCCGGTGACGCCCAGCAGCGCTGCGGCGGCCCGGATGGTTTCGGGTCGGCCCGATCCGTCGGCGGCGAGCAGGAGGAGCAGTTTCTGCGTCTTCTCGTCGTGTCGCTGGGCTCGTGCGAGGAAGGTGTCTTGAAGCCGTTCGGTCAGGGGGAGCGGCTCATCGAGCGAACCTGACCTCAGGGCTGCTTCAGGCAGCTCACGCAGGGCGAGCGGGTTGCCGTGGGCGACCGCCAGGATCTGGCGCCGCTGCGCCTGGGTTAATCGCCCACGGTCATGGTGAGCGAGCAGTTCTGCTGCGGCGCCCGGATCAAGCCCGGCCAGTCTGATGTCGACGGCCCCCTCAAAGTGCTGCGGGTCACCTTCCCCAGGCCGCATGGCAAGCAGGACGCCGATTGGTTCGTTCTCGAGCCGCCGCACGGTGAATGACAGCACGTCCAGGCTCGCGTGGTCGGCCCACTGGGCATCGTCCACCACGCAGAGAACCGGAGTTGTCACGGCGGCTTCCGATAGCAACGACAGGGTCGCCAGTGCGACCAGGAATCGGTCCGGAGCCGGCCCGTCCGACCGTCCGAAGGCGACGTTCAAGGCGCGAGCCTGTGGCGGCGGTAGCCGGTCCAGCCGGTCCGCGATCGGTAACAGCAGTTGGTGCAGCGTCGCGTAGGCGAGGTCCGACTCCGGCGGAACGCCCTCTGTCGTCAGCAGGAGCATCCCGGTTGCTTGGTCGCTTGCCTCTTTGAGAAGCGCGCTCTTGCCGACTCCCGCCTCTCCCAGCAGGCACAGGCCGCCGCCGTAACCAGCGCGCACCCGGTCCAGCAGGTCACGGACCGTGGCCTGCTCACGTGATCGACCTAGCAACACACGCCCAGCTTACGGAGCCTAGGAATGACCTCTCGCCGCCAAACCTCCGACCCGACTCGCTCAGCCGACGGCCCGTACGGCCAGTACGGCGTACCCCAGCGCTTCGCGTTGCGGCGCCCGTCCTCAGGCGTAAGACCGGCGATATTGCGAACTCGGTCACTCGGTGGCGCTCGCTAGCGTTGGCAGCAGCACAAGTGACCCGAACGCCGCGATTAGTCTTCGTTTTCCACCCCTACGAGGACTGACCCACCGAGTACCGAAGGAGCACCAGCCATGTCCCTCGCCCGTGTCCAGTTCTTCTCCATCTCGCTCGACGGTTTCGGTACCGGCGAAGGTCAGAGCCCCGACGCACCGTTCGGCCACGCCGGAGACAGGCTGCACGAGTGGATGTTCGACACCCGGTGGTGGCACGAGATGGTCGGCGAGCCCGGCGGGACCGCCGGCGTCGACGACGCCTTGTTGCGGCTATTCGCTCCGACGATCGGCGCCGAGATCATGGGCGCCGGGAAGTTCGGCCACCCCGGATGGCAGGAGGATCCGGAATGGAAGGGCCCATGGGGTCCTAACCCGCCGTTCCACACACCGGTCTTCGTGCTGACCCATCACCCGCGCCCGTCGATCGAGATGGACGGCGGTACGACGTTCCATTTCATCGACGCGTCGCCCGCCGAGGCGCTCGAGGTGGCCCGTGAGGCTGCCGGCGGCCAGGACGTGCGCATCGGCGGCGGTCCCAGCATGATCCGCGAGTTCCTTGCTGCCGGGCTCGTCGATCACATGCACATCGTTGTGGTCCCGATCCTGCTCGGCAGGGGCGTACGCCTGTGGGACGGACTGGAGGGTCTGGAGGAAAACTACGAGGTCGAGGCGACGTCTTCACCCAGCGGAGTCACGCATGTAATGTTCACCCGCGCGGGTCTCTGAGCAGAACGCCCTGCACGGTCGAGGGCGAGTATCACGTCGGTGTCGTAGACGGACGCGAGGGCGACGGTCACCGCGTCGGCAAGATCCAGGTCTAGCGCGCCGTACTGAGCGCGCATGAACTGCGCGACACCCAACTGGTCTTACCTGACATCGGGGACGACAACCCGGCCGCGTCGCATCCAGTTCACCTGTCGATGAGTCGCTGGAGTTGCTCGGGATAGCGCTCGCCGTGGAGGTCGATCTGCGCAGCGGCGGTATCGATATCGCGTACGTCTTCGGCGGTGAGATTGATGTCGGTTGCGCCGATGTTCTCCTCGAGGCGTTCCAGCTTGCGGGTCCCGGGGATGGGCACGATCCAGGGCTGTTGGGCGAGCAGCCAGGCCAGCGCGATCTGGGCCCGGGTGGCGGCCTTACGGGCAGCGATGTCGCCAAGTAGGTCGACCATGGCCTGGTTGGCCTCGCGTGCCTCGGGTGAGAACCGGGGAATGCTGCCGCGAATGTCGTCACCCGCGAAGGAGGTAGTTCGGTCGATGGTGCCGGTGAGGAAACCTCTGCCGAGCGGACTGAACGGCACTAAGCCGATGCCGAGTTCCTCGAGGGTGGGCATGATCTCGGCCTCGGGCTCGCGCCACCACAGCGAGTATTCGCTCTGCAAGGCGGTGACCGGTTGGACGGCGTGTGCGCGGCGGATCGTCTGTACACCGGCCTCGGACAGGCCGAAGTGGCGGACCTTGCCGGCTTCGATGAGGTCTTTGATCGTGCCGGCGACGTCCTCGATCGGGACAGCCGGGTCGACCCGGTGCTGGTAGAACAGGTCGATCACCTCGACACCGAGCCGGCCCAGTGAAGCCTCCGCGACCTGCTTGATGTGCTCTGGCCGACTGTTCAGACCCTGCTGGCGACCATCGGCGTCGATGTCGAAGCCGAACTTGGTCGCGATCACGACCTGGTCGCGGACGTGCCGCAGCGCCTCGCCGACCAGCTCCTCATTGGCGAACGGGCCGTACACCTCGGCGGTGTCGAAAAGGGTCACGCCGCGGTCGACCGCGGCGCGGATGAGTCTGATCATTTCGGCTCTGTCGCCGGCTGGTCCCAGACCGGAGCTCATGCCCATGCAGCCGAGGCCGATGGCCGAGACCTCCGGGCCGTTGGTTCCGATCGTGCGCTTATTCATCATGATGTCCTCCTCGGTGAGCCTATTGGTGACGCAACTGGGTGCGGGAGGGGGAGCGTCCGCACCGCGGTCGGCGCCTGCTTTGTCGTGGCTCTGACCGCTGCGATCCTGGACGACGCAGCCGGTTGGTCGGTGTCACGGGCTTCGAGCCGATGGCGGTGTCCAGCTTGCGAGCGCCCTAGCTACGCAGCGCGCCGCTGGGGGCGACGTAACCTTCATCGCGTTTGACACGGCCCTCTGTGATGCGGCCGCGGCCGAAGGTACGGGACTACTACCGGCTCCGAGCAGGGCAGTGGAAGAGGCCGTCATGAGGGTTGATCGGCCCACGGGGCTTCGGCCCGCCGAATGTCAGCCGGCCGACGCCGTGCCCGGCTGTACCGGAATCTCGAGGTGGCTGTCGGCGGACGGGCCGAGGTGAACGGCGCAGCGGCCTCGCGGGCTCTTCTCGTAATAGGCGGGGAACTGCCCGGTGAATGGGTTGCGGGCGTAGAACCACCGTCCCTGGATCACGAGCTCCAGGTCCTCACCGGATCGGAAGAAGGTCGCAGACGGCAGCAACTCGATCTCCACCGGGACGATCTGCCCGGGCAGGAGGGGTTCGGCGACATCGTCGCGGGGTGTGCCGCCCGGCCCGATGACGTGGTGGGAGGCCTTGCGGATGCCGTGGGTCACCAACGCGCCACGGAAGCCGTATGCGCCTTCGAAAGCGACCGGCCGGCCGCGCCGGAGCTTGCGGACACCGGCGAACAGGTGGGCGTCGCCGCCACCCTCGACCTCGACGGAGAGCCGCAGCCGCATCGGCCCGACGATCTCGGTGTCGGCCGTGAATCGGTGGGTGTACACGAGACCTCGGCCACGGGTCCGGAACGACTTCCGCCCCCCGAGCGACGGCGACTCGTCCAGCCGGCCGTCCGGGTGCAGCCGCCACCTGGTCCAGACCGTCGCCTGCGGCGGCCAGTGCCGCTCGTAGCGGACGGAAGTCACGGTGTCGGCGTCGGACCGGATCTCGAGTCGTACCGGCGGCAGGTCGGGCTGGTCGTTTGCTTCGCCGTTGAGGAAGTGGTCGAAGAACCGGGTCTGTGCGGCGAGACCGTCTCGGCCGTAGTACTCGGACCACTTCGGACCGCGGTGTGTGTACAACCACTTGCGCGCGGACGCGATGCCGAGGAAGCCGTCGAACGATCCCTTGCTGTGGAGGTTGTGGTCGGAGAAGCTGGCACACACGAGCGCCGGTACCTCGATCTTCTCCAAGGCCTGGTCGCGCGCGGCCCACCACTCGTCCCGCAGCGGGCGGGCCTTCTGCTGGGTGCGCAGGTCGACCGGGTTCTCCGGCCTCGACCGTTTGGTGCCTCGCGTCCAGACGATCATCAGCCCGTCCTCGCGTACGCCGCCGGGGCGCGCGACGTCCCACAGGCTGGTGAAACCCTCCCACGGGCAGATCGCGGCCAGGTGCGGCGGCCGGGTGGCGGCGGCCGCCCACTGTGAGACCGCGAGGTACGACACGCCCGTCAGTCCGACCTTTCCGGTTGACCAGGGCTGGGCCGCCGCCCACTCGATCAGGTCGTGGTAGTCGGCGCCCTCGTCGGGCGCGAACAGGTCGCCGATGCCGTCCGAGCGTCCCCAGCCGCGCAGGTCAGCGTTGATCACCACGTAACCGCGTGGCACCCAGTACCCGGGGTCGGGAGCCTCCCAGCCGGTCCAGGCGGAGATCGTGAACGGCTGGGACTGCGGCAGCACCCGCAGGTTGGGGAATGGCCGGTAACCCTTGCGGGTCTGTTTGGGCAGGTAGTCCTTGCCATAAGGGTGGGCGGACATCAGGACGGGATATCGTCCGCCGTCCTCGGGACGGAACACGTTGACCCGCAATGTGGTGCCGTCGCGCACCACCACCTCGACGTCTCGTTCCAGGATCACCCCGTCTGGTGGCGGGCTGATCTGCACGTTCGGGCGGACGATGTTGCGGAGGCGCCGACGCGCCCGGCCGAGCGGCCCCGCGGTTTCTGCTGGATTCACCGTCAACTCCTGGCGTGATGCTGGTTCAGGTCGATGGGTTGAGGCGAGCTCGCGGCGGCCGCCTGGGCCAATCGGCGGGGGAGGGGCCACCATCCGCCGGCGGTTCGAGCCACACCCGGTGGTCTGCGTGGTGCATCGTCGATCCGTTGGCTCACCCGGCCAACGCTGGCAGTGCGGCCAGACGATCGGGTAGTGCCCGACGCACCGGTCACCCGGTCGACCGCATGGTTTCGGTGTGCAGATCGCACGCCGGAACAGATCGCATACCCTCAGCGTGTGGTCGATCTGCTGGCGACGAAGCTGTTCGTACCACGGCCACGTGCGGGTCTGGTGCTTCGGCCGAGGTTGTCGGACAAGCTCGATGAGGGGCTACATCGGGGGCTGACGCTGGTGGTCGCCCCGGCGGGCTTCGGCAAGACCGAGCTGCTCGCCGAGTGGATCAGCCGGATCGACGTGCCGGTCGCCTGGTTGTCGTTGGATGGGGGCGACAACGACCCGGTCCGGTTCTGGCGGCACGTCGCGCACAGCCTCGATCGGGCGGGAGCCGACGTGGCGGCCCGGGTCGAACCGTTGCTCGCCGCGTCCGGGCCGGCATTCGACCGGGTGGTGACGGCGATCGTCAACGGACTTGCCGCCGAGTCCACGGGCCTGGTGCTGGTGCTCGACGACTATCACCTGATCGAGGCCGAGTTCGTCCACGACACGTTGCAGATGCTCGTGGAGAACCTGCCAGCCGAGGTGCAGGTGGTCGTAGCCGGACGGTCGGATCCGCCGATCCCGCTGGCCCGCAGGCGGGCCGCCGGCAGGCTGGCCGAACTGCGGGTGACCGATCTGCGGTTCACCGCCGAGGAGGCCGCCGGCCTGCTCCGCGGGCTCGTCGGCCCGACGACGGTATTGCCGGACGAGGCGGTGGCGACCTTAGCGACGCGCACCGAAGGCTGGGCTGTCGGATTGCAGCTAGCCGCGTTGTCGTTGCAGGGCAGCACCGACGTGGCGGGCATGGTCGCCTCGTTCTCCGGCAGCCACCGGTACATCCTCGACTACCTGACCGAAGAGGTTCTCGCGCACCAGTCCGCGGGGATGCAGGAGTTCCTTCTCGAAACGTCCGTGCTCGGGCGGTTGTCCGGCCCGTTGTGCGCGGCGGTCACCGGGCGGGCGGACGCCCAGGAGATGCTGGAGAACATCGAGCGCGCGAATCTGTTCCTAGTGCCGCTGGACGCCGAGCGCGGCTGGTGGCGGTACCACCACCTGTTCGGAGACCTGCTCTACGCCCGGATGCGGCAACAGCGGCCGGAACGAGTCCTGGAGCTGCATCGCCGTGCTGCGAGCTGGCTCCAAGAGCACGGCCTCATCGACGATGCGATCAGGCATGCGCTGTCCGCGGGCGACGCCGAGTCGGCCGCCCGGCTGGTGGAGCGGCACGCGGATGAGTACTTGAACTCCAGCGAGGACGCGACACTCGAGCGCTGGCTCCAGGTGTTGCCTGCGGAGGCGGTCGCGGCCCAGCCGCGGTTGCTTGTGACGAAGGCCCGGTTGGCGGTGATGTCGGGACGCGTGGCGGAGGGCGGCGAATTGCTCGATGTGGCCGAGCGCGCATACCCGGACGCCGCCGATGTTCCTTACGAGTCGTCCGTCGGCCAGTCGGCCGGCCCCCTTGCCAACGTCCCCGCCATCATCGCGGTGAATCGTGCGTTCATTGCCAACCTGCAGGGCGATCCCGACACGGCGTCCGAGTTCGCGACCCGAGCGCTGGGCGCCCTCGGCGAGGACGAATGGATGCTGGACGCGCTGGCGCGGGCGCACCTCGCCATGGCCGGATGGTCCCGGGGCAATTCCGGCGAGGCCGAACGCGCCATCGTGCCTATCATCGACCGCTGGCTGGCGCGAGGTGCCCTCGACTACGCCACGTTGTGGAGCTTCATCCTGGGCCGGATCCAATGTGCTCAGGGCCGCCTCAGCGCGGCGGCTGCGACATATGAGCGGGCGCTGACGCTCGACGGCACGACCGATTCCGCGCAGCGCCCGGCCGCCGGTGCAGTGCTCGTCGTAGCGGCCGAGGTGGCGTACCAGCGCAACGACCTCGACACCGCCGAACGTCATCTCGAAGCGGCGCTCCCGCTGTGCCGCGAGCTCGGGTACACCCAGCCTTTGGCGATCGGTCTCGCCCTGCGGGCGTTGATTCGCGACGTGCGGGGTGACGTCCTCGGTGCGGATGCGGGGATGGCCGAGGCCGTCGCGGCGTCGCCACCGGCGGTGGTCGAGCTCCATAATCCGGTGCCGGCCATGCAGGCTCGGCTCTGGCTCCGCCGCGGTGATGTCGTTGCCGCCGCGCGATGGGCCACCGAACGTGGGCTGGACGCCGACGACGAGCCCGTTTACGTGCACGAGCCCGCGTACCTGGTCCTTGCGGGGATCCTCATTCGTCAGAACCGGCCAGCGGACGCGCTGCGGTTGTTGGACCGGCTGCACACGGCCGCGGCCGAGCACGATCGCCACGGCAGCATCATCGAGATCCAGGCACTCCGGTCGATTGCGCTGGCCGGACAGGACGACGACGGCGCGCTCGCCGCCCTAAGCGAAGCGCTCGAACTCGCTCAGCCCGGGGGATATGTCCGGGTGTTCGCTGACGAGCGGCAGCCGATGGCCACGGTCCTCGGCCGGTTCGCCGCCTCTGGGAGAGCGTCGGCCGCAGTTCCGCCGGATTACCTGGGTCGGCTGATGGAAGTACTCGGTGTGCGCGTTCGCGGCGCTCCAGGTCCCGATGCGGGCTTTTCCGGTTCGGTCGTCCCACTCAGCGGCCGCGAGCTCGAGGTGCTGCGCCTGCTGGCTGTCGGCCGAGCGAACCGGGAGATCGCCGGCGAGCTGTTCATCTCGCCGCACACGGTCAAGCGGCACGTCGCCCACATCCTCGACAAGCTCCGCGCCAGCAACCGCACCGAAGCAGGTGCGCGCGCACGTGAGCTTGGCCTGCTCAGCTGATACTGCGACGACCTGAACGCCTCGACAATGGCTCCTCTGGGCGATGTCTGCCCACGCGCCGTGCCACACCATGGATAGGCGGCAGCACAGGTGGGAAGGGCATGGAGAGTGATGGTCGAATTATCGGTGGGCAGCGTGTCCGCGGCACGGCTGCGCGCGGTGCGGATTCTGATGGGCGTGGCCGCCCTGGGTGCGTTGGCGGCCGCGTTCGGCGCGATCGAGAGCGTGGCCGACGCTGGAACGGCGACGATGATGGTCGAGACCTGGCGGCTCTACGGGTTCATCACCTTCGCCGGCCTGTTCGCGTTGCTGGGTTGGCGTCCGCGGAGCTACCGGTGGCTGTGGGAGATCGTGATCCTTAACAAGCTGCTGCTGACCATCACCGCCGGTGCATACGCTGCGGGCGTGCTCGGCCCCGGCGAGGTCGACGGAGCGGCTATCGCGGTCGTCTCTGACGGGATCCTGACGGCGATCCTGCTCGTCGCCTACGTACTCGGTGAGGGCTGGCGGTCACGGTGATCCAGGTGATGGTGGCCGACGACGTCCCTTTGATGCGCGAAGCGCTGGCGAGGTTGTTGGACCTCGAAGCGGACGTGAAGGTGGTGGCGACCGTTGGCGGCGGTGACCAGATCGTCGACACCGCCTTGCTCTACCGGCCCGACGTGGCCGTCATCGACATCGCGTTGCCGAAGCGGGACGGACTCGAGGCGGCGGCGGAGCTCAGACGACGGCTGCCGTCCTGCAAGACCTTGATCCTCACGGGTGCCGCGACGCCGGGGAACCTGCGACGCGGTGCCGAGAGCCAGGTCGCCGGGTTCATGCTCAAGGACGCGACGCCGGAGGACCTCGTCGAGGCGGTGCGGACGGTGGCCGCGGGTGGCAGCGTCATCGACCCACAGCTGGCGTACGCGGCGCTGGGCGCGCCGGCGAGTCCGCTGACCGACCGCGAAACGAGCGTGCTGCGGATGACCGCCGACGGCCTGTCGACGCGGGACGTCGCCGAGGCGCTCTTCCTCAGCCATGGAACGGTGCGCAACTACCTGGCTTCGGTGGTGACCAAACTGTGCGCTCGCAACCGGGTCGACGCCATCCGGCTCGCCCGTGAGGCCGGCCGGCTCTGACCAGCATGTGCGCAACGCACTCTGAATCCGTGCTGCGCCCATTGCTTCTCGTGCATTCGGCACTGCCGGCGGACCGGGTCTCGATGCCAGCGTTGAACCAACGTTCAGTGTCCGCGGAGTGAAGGAGAGCCCATGCGAATCCTGGTGGCCGGATCCGGCGGCGTCATCGGGCGCCAGCTGGTGCCCATGCTGCAGGAGGGCGGGCACGAGGTGGTCGGTCTCGCCCGCACCGCCGGTTCGGCCGCGGTGAAGGTCATCACGGCGGACGCGCTGGATCGGGATGCCGTCCTGCGCGCGGTCCGTCGGACCAGGCCGGACGCGATCGTCAACATGCTCACGGCGATCCCGAAGCAGATCAATCCCAAGCGGCTCGCCCAGGACTTCGAGGCGACCAACCGCCTGCGTGTGATCGGCACCGCCAACCTGATCGCCGCCACCGCGGAGGTCGGTGTGCGGCAGATCATCTCGCAGGGATTGGCGTACGCCTACGATCCGCACGGCAGCGGTCCCGCGGATGAGGACGCGCCGCTGTGGCTGGATCCGCCGAAGCCGTTCGTCCCCGTGCTGGACGCGCTCAAGGAACTCGAGCGGGCGACGCTGGAGGTCCAGGGCACGGTGCTGCGTTTTGGTCACCTGTACGGTCCCGGAACCAGCTACGCGGCCGACGGCTCGTTCGTGCGGCAGGTGAGGGATCGTCAGGTCCCGCTGGTCGGTCGCGGCGCGGCGACGTTCTCCTTCACCCACACCAGCGACGCCGCCGCTGCGGTGGTCTCGGTGCTCGCCACGGGCCACTCCGGCGTGTTCAACGTCGTCGACGACGACCCGGCGCCGATGAGCCAGTGGCTCCCCTACCTCGCCGGCGAGCTGGGCGCGCCAGAACCGCGGCGAGCCCCCGCCTTCGTGGCCCGGTGGGTGGTCGGGTCATGGGGCGTCGCGTTCATGACCAAGCTCCGCGGGGCGGCCAACACTCGGGCCAGACGTGTTCTCGGGTGGGAGCCCGCTTTCCCATCGTGGCGGACGGGATTCCCGGCCGAGTTGGCCATCCCGTCGACGAACCGCCCGGGGGCGCGCGGATGACAGACATGGTCGACGGGTCGCTGATCCGGCCCGAACCCGTACGGGACTGCATCGTGCCCGGTGACTCGAACTGCACTGCCAGGAAATCGGAGGAGAACGCATGGTTTTCGAACCCACTGCCATTCAGAGGTTCACCGTTCAAGACGTGCCCGACTGGTTGCAGGTCGGTGAGCACGAGGCGTATGTCGGCTACATCGCCGACGAGGAGGAGGGCTCAAAGCTGGGGTTGGCCTACATCCGGTTCCGTAAAGGCGTGCGGTTTGACTTCTTGTGGGCCTACGACGAGGTCGCGGTGGTGACCTCCGGCAGCCTGACCGTTCGGTTCGGCGACGAGGCCATCACCGCCGGCGTCGGCGAGTCGATCTTCATGCCGGCCGGAGTGCGCGGCACCTTCGACGTTCGCGACGACGTTGAAGCGTTCTGCGTGCATTACCCGACCGACGGTGTCGCCGGCCGTCAGTGGCAGGGTCCCGAACGGCTGCCGGCCGAGGACTGGATCCGCCCTGTCTCCATCGACGAGGTCTGGGATTGACCGGCGACGAGGTCATCGGTTCCGGACGGCTGGACGACCTAACCCCTGGCCGCCATTGCCTGGGCGCAACGAGCCAAACGTCCCGAAAGTCGGCTGCGCACCGGCGCGCAGGACCGTCAGGCCGGGAGTGAGAGGTTCCTTCGGCGCAGCAAGATGACTCCGGCGGCTGCCAGCAGTACGAAGACCAGCCCGAGACCGAGTATCGGTTCGGCGCTGATGGCGACGGCGGGTGCGTTGGGCACGTGGGTGAAGGGTGAGAGGTCCAGCAGCCATGTCGGCAGTCCCAGTGAGGGGCCGAACATCGGTCCTGCGAAGACGGTGAACACCACCAGGGCCCACGACAGGCCGACCGACCAACGCGGTAGCAACATGACCAACGCGATGACCGTCGCTCCGAGCACGCCGATGGCGGGCAGCTGAACCAGCGCGGCGCCGACCAGATCACGCAGCAGCGATGCGGTGCCGCCGAGGACCTGACCGCCGGTGATGCCCATCGCGACCGCGAAGACGAGGATCAGCAACATGGCCCCGGCCAGGGCGTTGACGGCGTACGCACCCAGCCAGCGAACTCGGGAGACCGCGGTGCCGAGCACTGATTCCAGGGTGCCCTGTGCCTCGTCGTGGTGCAGGCGAAGCAAGAGCGTGACCGCGTAGATCGCCACGGCCGTTCCGGCGATCTGCATCATGGAGGCCCAGTAGGCGCCGAGTAGGTCGGCATCACCGCCGAAGGTGGCGTACCACTCGGTCGCCTCTCCCTCGAGTCCCTGGATCTGGTCGCTGAGCGCCCCGAAGACGAGGCCGAAGCCGAGCAGGCCGATCGCCCAACCCAGCAGCGTGCCGCGCTGAAGCCGCCAGACGAGGCCGGCCGGGCTCAGCAAGCCCGGGCTAGCGTGCGCGGCACCCCTGCGCTCGGGCCACATCCCCCGACCGACGTCGCGTCTGCCGACAAGTACGACGGCCAACCAGAACAGCGAGGCCATGACCACTACGGCGAGACCCAGCGGCCACCACAGGTCGTCCGCGAACGGACGCATCTGCTGTCCCCAGCCAATCGGAGAGAGCCAGGCCGGCCAGGCGCTGGTGACCCGCAGGGCGGCGGAGTCCACGGTCCCGAGCATGTTTCCCAGCGCCGCGAGCAGGAATGCCACCCCGAGGACTCCGCCGGCCATACCGGTCGCGCCGCGGGTTGTCGAGGCCAACTGTGAGGTCACCGCGGCGACGCCGGTGAACGCGACGCCCACCAGGGCGATCGACGCGCCGGCGACCAGTGAACCCGCCGCGGGCTGGCCCGCTACCACCATGCCCAGCGCGAGCAGCACGGCCAGCACCACGTTGGCGGCAAGCGCGACGATCACCGCCGCGGCCAGCGAGGCGTAGCGGCCGACCACGCCGGCGCCCAGCATCTCCTCACGACCGAGCTCTTCGGCCTGACGGGTGTGCCGCACGACGGCGAGCACGCTCATCAGTGCTGCTAGTACCGCCAGGGTCAGGGCGTCCCGGTGCAGGGTGTAGCCCCCGACGCTAGTGCCTGTCACCAGGCCTAGCACCCGCATGCCGGGGTTCTCGACCACGATCCGAGTGTCCGGCTCCAGCAGTTGGGGGTGTTTGGCGTACTGGTCCGCGAACATGGCGGTCGTCGCTGCCAGGAACACCGCCATGCCGAGGATCCATGCGGGCAGGGTGATCCGGTCACGCCGCAACGCGAGGCGGACCAGCCGCATCGTGCCGGTGAAGCCGCTCATCGTGCCGTCACCACCTCGGTATCCGCATCAGGGGCGGGCACTACGGCGATGTCTTCGCCGTAGTGCCGGATGAACAGCTCCTCGAGGGTGGGCGGCGAAGTGATCATCGACCGCACCTCGAGGTCGACCAGGCGCTCGAGCACGTGATTCAGCTCGCCCGGGTCGACACTGAACTCTGCGTGCCCGTCGTGCACTCGGGCATCGTGCACGCCTGGCCACAGCGTGACCGACTCGACTGGCTTGGCGGTGTCGACTACCACCGAGGTACGGGTGAGGTGACGCAGCTCATCGAAGGTGCCGGTTTCGGCAGCCCGGCCGGCCCGGATGATCGTGACGCGGTCGCACAGCGCCTCTACCTCGGACAGGATGTGGCTGGAGAGCAGGATGCTGCGTCCGGCGGCCCGCAGCTCCTGCACGACGTCCTGGAATACCGCCTCCATCAGCGGGTCCAACCCTGAAGTGGGCTCGTCGAGCAAATAGAGCTCCACGTCGGAGGAGAACGCCGCCACCAGAGCAACCTTCTGCCGGTTGCCCTTGGAGTACGCGCGGATCTTCTTGGTCGGGTCGAGCTGGAATCGCTCGAGCAGCTCCTCCCGGCGATCCGAGTCGAGCCCTCCCCGCAAGTCACCCAGCAGGTCGATCACTTCACCACCGGTGAGGTTCGGCCACAAGTTCACCTCACCGGGCACATAGGCAAGACGCCGGTGCAGCGCCACCGCGTCGTGCCACGGATCACCGCCGAGCAGGGCGACGCTCCCGGCGTCGGCGCGCAACAATCCGAGCAGAACGCGGATCGTGGTGGTCTTCCCAGCGCCGTTCGGCCCAAGGAAGCCGTGCACTTCACCAGTCCCGACTCGCAAATCGAGATGATCCAGTGCCCGCGTCCTGGCGCCGAAATCCTTCACAAGTCCAGAAACCGTTATGGCCGTCTTCATCGCGACCACTTCCTCAGCGGATCTGCCATGGGGCCACATGTCCCCGACTCTCAGCACACCGCAGCCAGGCAGAGTCGCCCAGGGCCGAACGCCACGAAGAACAGTGCCCTACGTCCTGCGGAACGCCCCGCCGCTCCGGCATGAGCGGCAATACGTCTCGATGTCGGTTTCGGGCGACGCCAGCGCCCGAGCCAACGGCGTCATCCGTATCGCCGCCCTGCGCCTGCGGTGGCGTAAGCCCAGCAAGTCGGCTACGCCACCGATCAAAGGCGCCTATGCTGCCATGAACCGAACCGACGCTGCGCTCGACCCAGGAGCACCGCATGAGCGAACCATCGACCAGCTGGCAGATTGAGATGATCACGTACGCCGGGGGATCGCAGGACGGGCCGCGGGCCAGCGTTCAGCTGTCCCGCCAGGGGGAGCAAGTGCACGCCGAGGGGTCCGGAAATGGGCCCATCGACGCGGTCTGCAACTCGATTTCACAGGCCACCGGGGTTGCAGCG
>DASUUU010000146.1:0-49720 GCA_036373915.1 Jiangellaceae bacterium
CGGCCGCCGGATCGCCGGTGTCGGGCCACGGCGGCAGCGTCGCGCGCACCGCTTCGAGCCGGCGGGCGAGCAGATCCGCGTCCACCCGGCCCAGCCGCGGCACCGGATCCCACCACCGTCCGGCGACCACGCGGACCGGGCCCACCTGCACGCCGCCGTCCCCCACCTGGATGTCACCAGTGGCGGCATGCCGCGCTACCGGCCCGAAATCGCCGCGCGCTAACACGATCGCGTTGGGAAGGCGTACCCCGTCCGGGCTGACGAGTGCGACGACTCCCCCGGACGTCCGTACGTAGACCGCTACCGGAAACGACCCGATCAGCTCGGCCGGCCGAGCAGGACCGTCGAGCAGGTCCGCGATCGCGGCGCTGGCCACTCCCCCGATCTTGAGACAATCCACAGCATCCCACCGTGTGGATTGTCTCAAGATCGGGTTACTCGATTCCGCTCAGTTGTCGCTCGGCGCCGGTATCTGTCCGGTGGTGTCGCCGACCGGGCCATGGGTCTCGGAGACCCGCGCGAGCCCGCGTTCCTCTGGAGTGCCCGGAATGACGTTGTCCAGGATCAACCCGAGGATCGCGGCGACGGCCATGCCGGTGCTGCCCACCGTCGTGACCATGTCCGCTAGCCAGTCTGGCTCGAAGGTGAGCTCCACTCCGCTGAAGTACGCCGGCACGGACAGGCCCATGAACAGGATGAAGCCGACGATCAGCATGTTGCGCTGGCTCGTCATGTCGGCCTGCAACAGATTGGACAGCCCGATCGAGGCGATCAACCCGAACAGCGTGCAGTAGAGCCCGCCGACGATCGGCGACGGGATGGTCGCGATCACGGCGCCGAACTTGGCGATGAGACCCAGCACGATGAGAATGCCCGCCGCGATGTAGACGACTCGGCGGCTGGCCACCTTCGTCATGGCGACCAGGCCGATGTTCTCGGTGTAGCTGGTCGAGGCGAAGCCGCCGAACAGGCCCGTGGTGAAGCAGCCGACGCCCTCGGCCCCGATGCCTCGGTTGATCTGCTGCTCGGTCGGGTGGTCCTTGCCGACCGCACGCGAGATCGCGTGGTAGTCGCCGAACGACTCGATCATCGAGGCGAGGTATCCGGCCAAGGTGGCCAGGATGAAACCGGCGGCGAACTCCGGCACCCCCCACGGGAGGAAGATGCCGCCCTCACCCACGACAAGTCCCCGCACCCACGGCGCGTCGGCGACCGCGTCGAAGCTGACGTACGCGGGATTGGACTCGTCCAGAATCCCGGTCACGCTGAACAGCAGCGCCGCCAGGTAAGCCACCACGACGGCCAGCAGGATGGGGAAGAGCGAGAAGAATCGCACCCTGGGCGCCACAATCAGCGCGAACCCGAGCGCGGCGACGATCGTCAGCCCGCCGAACCACCAGTTGCCCCCGGCCTGTGGCGCTCCCACCTGGAACAGCGCAAGACCGATGAGAGCGATCACGGGACCGATCACGACCGGGCTGATGTACTGGCGGATCTTGCCGAACAGGCCGGTGTATCCCAGGATCATCTCCAGCACGGCGCCGGCGATGACCGCGCCGGCGATGTACTGCATCGAGACGTCGCCACCCTGCGCGGCGGTTGCCGCGATGATGGCGAAGAACGGCCCGAGGAACGAGAACGAGACGCCTTGGATGATCGGCAGCCGGGTGCCGAACCGGACCTGGATGAACGTCGCGATACCCGAGCAGATCATCACCGAGCTGACCAGGATGGCCATCTGCTCGGGATCCATCTCCATTGCCGGCCCGAGCAGCAGCGGCACCGCCACCGTCGCACCGAACATGGTCAGGACATGCTGGAGGCCCAACCCGATGCTGGGGATCGGTTTGGGAATGTCGTCGAGGCCATAGTTGAGATCGACGGGTTTGGTAGTGCTCATGGACCCTCCCTGGCTACTTCAAGGGCCGGTCGCCTTGACGGCGCCGGCGCGTTCGATCCGGACGACCCCCGTCGGGTGTGGGCCAGGACGCTACCGCTGACAGCAGCGTCCCGTCCATCATCTGCTGACCGAATCTTGCGACAATTCGCCCTCACCTCACCTACGACTGGGAGGGGTGGGTTCGGCGTAGCATCGGCGGGCTACGCGGGTGGGTCGAATCGACCGTCGATGGCCGTCCATCCCCCGTCGACCATCAGCACCGAGCCGGTTACGTAACTGGCCGCGTCGGACGCGAGATACACCACCGCGCCGGCCAGTTCCCCCGGCTTGGCCCACCGGCGAAGGACGCTCTTGGCCGCGTACGCGTCGTACCACTCGCTATCGGCTTTGATAGGAGAGGTGAGCGGGGTGTCGACGACTCCGGGGGCCACTACATTGACCCGCACCCCGGACGCGCCGAGCTCGGCCGCCGCGGTGCGCATGAGCTGCACCAGACCTGCCTTGGTTGCGGCATAGACTCCCTGGCCGGGCTCGACGGTCACGGCGCGGATCGACGCGAACCCGATGATCGATCCCGAACCCCGTTCGACCATGGCCGCGCCGAACGTCCTGACCAGGTCGAACGAGGCGCGCAGGTTGAGCGAAACCACCCTGTCGAACTCGTCGCGGGTGTAGTCGAGCAGCCGCTTGCGGACGTTGACCGCCGGTGTGAACACCAGCACGTCGACGGGCGCGAGTTCGGCGGCCGCATGCGTGATCGCCGCATCGTCGAGGACGTCGAGCCGGTATGCCGTCGCCGACCTACCGATCGAGTCTGCGGTCAGTTGCGCGGCGGCCTCGTCGAGATCCGCGGCGACAACCTCCGCACCGTGTGCAGCCAGCGCCAGAGCGGCCTCCCGGCCGATACCGCTGCCGCCCCCGACGACAACAGCTCGGCGGCCGTCGAGCCGGAACAGATCCGCGTAGTCCAATGCCCCTCCTTGGGTGTGCTCGTCATGCCGGTCGGATGATGGCCATTCGCGTCACGGTGAACTCTTCGGCCGCAAACCGCGGACCTTCACGACCGATGCCGGAATCCTTGACGCCCCCGTAGGGCATCGTGTCCGACCGGAACCCGGGGACGTCGTTCACTACGACTCCCCCGACCTCCAGCCGCTCCAGGGCCGTCATCGCCGTCGCCAGCGAACGGGTGAAGACGCTGGCGTGCAGCCCGTACCGCGACGCGTTGACCTGGTCGAACGCCTCCTCCATGTCTGCGACCGTGCGGACGCACACGACGGGCCCGAAGACCTCCTCGTTCCACACAGCGGCGTCATCGGGTACGTCCGCCAGCAACGTCGGCCGCGGCCGAACCTCGCCGGTGGTGGCGATGCGGCGCGCGCCCGCCGACTCGGCCGCCGCGATCCACTGCTCTACCCGCTCCGCCGCCGCCCGGTCGATGAGTGCGGACACCTGGGTCTGCTCGTCCCGCGGGTCGCCCACGACGACGCTCGTGAGGCGCGCGGCGAGCTCATCGAGGAACTCCTTCGCGACGGCGCGCTCCACCAGCACCCGCTGCACGGATATGCACGCCTGCCCAGAGGCATAGAACCCGCCACGCACGACCGCAGCCGCGGCGGCGTCCAGGTCGGCGTCGGCGGCTACGCACAATCCGGTGTTCGAGCCCAGTTCGAGCACGACCTTGCGGGGCGCCGCGTCGCGGGCGATCCGGTGCCCGACGGCCGCCGAACCGGTGAAGGACACCGCGCCGACCCTCGCATCGGTCACCAGTGCCCTACCCACGGCGGCATCGCCGGTGACCAGCTGGACCATGGCCGGCGGGGCACCCGCCGCTTCGGCCGCCCGCCGCAGCGCGTGCACAAGCCACAGCGTGGCCAGCGGCGTCTGCGGGGCCGGCTTGCAGATCACCGGGCAGCCGGTGGCGATCGCCGGACCGATCTTGTGCGCCGCCAGCAGCAGCGGGTAGTTGAACCCCGCGATGCCGACGACCACGCCGATCGGCCGGCGGACCCAGAACCCGAGCATGCCGTCGCCGGCCGGTAGCAGGTCGAGTGGCACCGTTTCGCCGTGCAGGCGCGACACCTCCTCCGCGGACGCGGCGAGCGTCACCAACGTCCGGTCCACCTCCACGCGACAGTCGCGCAGGGGTTTGCCGGTTTCGAGGACGAGAATCCGCTCGAGCTCTGCTCGGTGGGCGGCCAGCTCCTCTCGCGCGGCGAGCAGCACGGAGCGGCGGACCCGCGACGGCAGGGCCGCAACCGCCCCGCGGACGTCCGCGGCGTGCTCGACCGCAGCCCGCGCGTGGTCGGGAGAACCGACGGCGGCCGCCGCCACGTCTGACCCGTCGTACGGAAAGGTGACCATCGCCGTCAGCTCGGTCTCATGCCAGCCGTCGCCGACGGGCAGTCCCACCGGGTACGGCAGCGCGACCGCGCTCATGCCGCGGCTCGGCGCAGGTAGTTGTCGGCCGCATGCGCGTAGACGTGGGCGCACCGGATGACATCGGCCACCTCGACGAACTCGTCGGCCTGGTGGGCGATCCACTTTCCGCCAGGCCCGTAGACCACCGTCGGGATTCCCGCGTCCCGGGTCAGGATGGTGCCGTCGGTGGCGCCCGGCACTCCGCCGTACCGCGCCGGTTCCCCCGTGACGGTCTCGTGCGCGGCGGCGAGCGCGACCACCACCGGGTCGGTGACTGCGATCTCCACCGAAGGCCGGTCGTCGACCACGGAGACCGCCGCGCGGACACCGTCGACCGCCCCGCTGGCTTCGGCAAGCTTCGTGACGTCGGAGGTCAACGTCGAGTGGTCGATCGCCGGAATGGTGCGCAGGTCGATGTACACCCTGGCCACCGCTGGGATCACGTTGATCTGATCGGCGGTGCCGGCATCGAGCACAGTGGGCGTCAGATACGGCAGCCCCAGGTGCTCGTGGCTACCGACCTCTGTCTGCACCTGCTTCTGGTACTCGGCCAGGGCGACGACAAACGAACCCGCAGTCGCGACGGGGTTCCGCGCGTGCTGTGGCATCGCGCCATGGGCCATCTTTCCAGTGAAGTCCACCCGCAGGCGGATGGCGCCCTTCGCAGCCACGCAGATCTCGCCCTCCTCGGGTTCGCAGATGATCGCGCCGTCCACGTCTCGCGCTGCTTCGGACGACGAGAAATGCTTCGCCCCGAGCATCAGGCCTTCCTCGTCGACCAGCACGCAGATCTTCACCCGTCCCGGGAAGGGCCCGGCCTGCTGGAGCGCACGAACGCCGTAGATCATCGCGGCCACACCGGATTTCATGTCCGCCGAGCCGCGCCCGTAGATGCGCCCGTCCCGAAGTTCGGCGCCGTACGGATCGACGGTCCAGCTGTCCAGGTCGCCTTCGGTCACGACATCGGTGTGACCCTCGAAGGCGAGGGTCGGGCCGGGGCCGCCACCGCCGTCGACCACCGCGATAACGTTCGGCCGTCCCGCCGCGACCTCGGTGATCTCGGGCCGCCAACCGAACTCGCGCATCCTGGCCGCTACGAGTGCGGCGGCCTCGGCTTCACCACGACCAAGGCCGGGCTCGTGCACGCTGCGGATTCGAACCAGGTCTCGGGTGAACTCGACAAGGCCGGCCTCGTCCACGGGAAACGGCGTCACGGCAGTTCGTCCTCCTCGGTGTCGGTGGGATCGGCGCCGGCCGCCACCACGGCGCTCGCCAGTTCGACCGCACTGACACCGGCGAGCGCCCGCCGCAGGGTGGGCACCGCCGCGACGAGACGTCGCGTGTACGGGTGCTCGGGGCGGTCGTAGACCTGCTCGGTCGGGCCGAGCTCGACGAGCTGGCCGTGGTGCATGACGGCGATGGTGTCGCAGACGTGCCGGACGACCGACAGATCGTGCGACACGAACACCAGCGTCAGCGAGTACTCGTCGACAAGGTCGGCCAGCAGGTTGAGAATCTGCGCACGTACCGAGACGTCCAGCGCGCTCACCGGCTCGTCGGCGACCAGGACGGCCGGCCGGATGGACAGCGCGCGGGCCATCGAGATCCGCTGCCGCTGGCCGCCGGAGAACTGGTGCGGGTAGCGATCACCGGAGTCCGGAGGGAGGCCGACCGCGGCCAGCAGCTCCGCGATGCGCTCCCCTGGTTTAGGCTGCCGCTGGGCGACGAGCGGCTCGGCGATGATGTCGCGGACGCGCATGCGCGGATCCAGCGAACCCATCGGGTCCTGGAACACGACCTGCAGCCGACGGCGCAGGAACCCCAGCCGCCGCTCCGGACGGTTGGAGATGGGCTGACCGTCGAACTCGATCGTGCCCGATGTCGGATGGTCGAGTGCGGCCAGCATCCGGATCAGCGTGGACTTGCCCGAACCGGACTCCCCCACCAGGCCGAAGCGCTGGCCCTGGTTGATGTCGAACGAGACGCCACGGACGGCGTGGACATCGCTCGGCGGCTTGAACAACGACGTGCGGGGTCGACGGTACCGGCGGTGGACGTCGCGTACCCGAAGGACGGGGTCAGTCATCGCGCCGCTCCTCGAGCGGGTGCCAGCAGGCGTAACCCCGAGCCGTCACACCCGCCCATTGGCCGGGGCGAGATGCGGCGCTCGGCTCGGTCTGCCCACCCTCCCACCGCGGCAGTTGCACACACTGCTGCGTGGCCTGGTCACACCTGTTGCGGAACACACACCCGCTCGGGAACCGACCGGCGGCCGGCACGGTTCCAGGGATAGTCCGAAGGCGGCCGCCGCCGTCCGAGGCCTCGAGATCCGAGGAGTCCAGCAGCCCCCGGGTGTACGGATGCCGCGGCCGCATGAACACGTCCCGGACCGAGCCGGCCTCGACGATCCGGCCGCCGTACATCACCAGCACCCGTTCGCACACGGTTGCGACCACGGCCAGGTCATGCGTGATGAACAGCAGTGCGGCCCCCCGCTCGGTCACCCCGGACAGGATCAACTCGAGCATGTGCGCCTGGACGGTGACGTCCAGTGCGGTGGTCGGCTCGTCGCACAGCAGCACCGCCGGATCGTTGGCCAGCGCTATCGCGAGCACCACCCGCTGCCGCTGACCGCCGGACAGCTGGTGCGGGTACGCCCTGGCGGCCGCCTCCGGATCGGGCAGACGCACCTTCGCCAGCATCTCCACGGCCGCCCGCGACGCCGACCGCCGGTCGGGCTGGTGGCCGTGCAGCAGGATGACCTCGGCGACCTGGTCGCCCACCTGCATTACGGGGTTGAGAGCGGTCATGGGCTCCTGGAACACCATGGCCATCTGCTCGCCCCGCACCCGTGAGAGGTGCCGCTCGCTCGCTCCGATCAAGTTGAAATCCGCCCCCGCGAGCCGCACCGACCCGTCGGCGTGCACGCCCTCGGGCAGCAGTCCCATGATGGCGAGCGCGGTCAACGACTTGCCGGAGCCGGACTCACCGATGAGGCCGACCCGCTCTCCCGGTGCCAGCGAGAAGGACACGTCGGATACCAGGCTCAGCCGTCCGGTCGAGACCTGCAGGCCGCGGACGTTCAGTGCGTCACCGCCCGGAGGGGCCAGGTCGCTTACCCCGGCCGTGCTCGGGTTGCTCACCGGCGCACCTCCAGCCTGGGATCGAAACGATCCCGCAGCCCGTCGCCGAGCAGGTTGAACCCGAGCACCGCGACCGCGATCGCGACGCCCGGCCAGAGGGCCAGCCGGGGAGCCGAGTGCAGCAGCTCTTGTGACTCCTGCAGCATGCGCCCCCACGACGGCGTCGGCGGTCGGGTACCGAACCCGAGGAACGACAGTGCCGCCTCGGCAAGGATCGCTATTGCGAACGCGACCGAGCTCTGCACGATGACCAGCCCGGCGATGTTCGGCAGCGCATGCCGGAGGCCGATGGCCACCCGGCGGCGGCCTGCCGCCCTGGCCGCCAGGATGTACTCGGTGCTCATCACCTGCAGGGTCCCGCTGCGGGCGAGCCGAGCGAAGGCGGGGACGGTGGCGATGCCGATGGCGACCATCGCGGTCAGCGTGCTGGGGCCGTAGACGGCGGCGAACATGATCGCCATGAGCAGTGCCGGGAACGCCAGCAGCAGGTCGTTCAGCCGCATCACGACCTCGCTGGCCCACCGGGCGCCCATGCCGGCGAAGATGCCGATCGGGACGCCGATCACCGCCGCGATACCTACCGCCACGATCCCGACGAACAGGGTGGTTCGCGCGCCGACGAGCAACTGGCTGAACACGTCACGGCCGAACTTGTCGGTGCCGAGCAGGTGGTCGCCGCTGTAGCCGGCCAGGCGGTTCGCGGCGTCGATGCGCACCGGGTCGTACGGCGTCCAGACGAACGACAGCAGCGCCGCCCCGATCACCAGTGCGACCAGGATCCCGCCGATGACGAGGCTCGGGTTCAGCCGCAGGTCCCGGCGGCGAACCGCAGCGGCCGGCGGCTCGGGCGGGCCGATGCCGGCTAGGGCGTCCATCCGCTCACTCATCCCTGCCCCCGTTCGATCACGTTCGGCAGGCGGCCCGACGTACCCACATGCATGCGGCCCTGTAGGTACGCGGACAGCTCTGGTGGGCGGCCCGCCTCACCGAGCAGGCGAGCCGCGCGAACGACGAGAACGGCGCGAACGGCATGAGCCGCGCGAGCGGCGTGAGCGGCTACCTGGGGCCGGTTCATGCCGCCCTCCGCAGTCGCGGATCGAGGACCGTGTACAAGACGTCGACCAGGTAGTTGACGAGCAGGACCGCCACGACGAGGACCATCACGACACCCTGGACGAGCAGCAGGTCACGGTTCGCCACACCGGACAGCAGCAGTGATCCCAGGCCTGGGATGACGAACACACGCTCGACCACGACCGCACCGATGAGCAACGTCGCCAGTTGCAGCGCCAGCACTGTGACGACCGGAATGGCCGCGTTGCGCAGCCCGTGCTTGACCAGCGCGCGATACGGGCCAAGGCCCTTGGAGCGCGCGGTTCGCAGGTAGTCCTCGCGCATGACGTCGAGGACGGCCGACCTCACGTAGCGAGTCACCACTGCGCCCTGGACCAGCCCGAGCGCGAGCGCCGGCAGGATCAGGCGGCGGGTGAACTCCATTGGGTCTTCCTGCGGCACCGTCCATCCGCCCGATGGCAGCCAGCCGAACTGCACTGCCACGACCGTCACGAGCAGGATGCCGGCCAGGAAACTCGGTACCGCCATCCCGACCTGCGCCGCACCGGACAGGAGCATGCCGCTGAGCTTGCGGTGCCGGACGGCGGACAGGATGCCTAGTGGCAAGGCGACGACGAGCGCGACGAGCATGCCGGACAGCACGAGCCACGCGGTGACCTGGAGGCGGTCGAAGATCTGCGGCCCGACCTGTGCCCGCGTCACGTACGAGCGGCCGAAATCTCCCTGCCACAGCCCGCCGGCCCAGTCCGCGTACTGGACGATCAGCGGCCGGTCCAGGCCGAACTCGGCCCGGGTAGCGGCCAGCGCCTCCTCGGTCGCCTGCACGCCGAGCGCGACCCGCGCTGGATCGCCGGGCAGGACGGCCATGAAGGCGAACACCACGATCGAAGCCAGCAGCAGGCTCAGCCCGAACACGAGCGTCCGCCTCGCCAACTGGAGCAGCAGCTCAGGTCACCTCCCGGACTCCGCGATCTCGAGACAACCCACAACGTCGCACGCTGTGGATTGTCTCAAGATCACGAGAGAAGTGAGTCAGCGCGAGATCGCGGTCAGGTCGAACGACTCGCTGACCCTGTTCTGGGGCAGTCCCTGCACGTCGGCCGCCGCCACGATCAGGTTCGGCTGCAGGAAGAGCCAGTCCGCCGCCGCGTCCTCGGCGATCGTGCGGGCGACCTGCTTCATCGCTTCGACCTGCTCCTCGGGGGTGCCGGCATCGGCCTCGGCCAGCAGGTCACGCACCTGCTGGCTGTCATACCGGAAGTAGTAGTCCGGGTTGCCGAAGATGCCGATGTCCCTAGGCTCGACGTGCGACACGATAGACATGTCGTAGTCGGCGTTGTTGAACACCTCCTCCAGCCAGCGGGCGGGGAACTCCAGCGGCTCGATCTCGGCCGTGATCCCGACCTCCGCCAGTTGCGATGCGATCACCTGTGCCGATGCCACCGCGTACGGCAGGTTGGCGATCCGGAACCGCAATGTCAGGTCTTCCTGGCCGGCCTCGGCCAGCAGGTCCCGGGCGCGGTCGGGGTCATACGGGTACAGGCCGGTCAGGTCCTCGTACCAGGGGTCGGTCGGCGGGACGTGGCTGCCGATGAGGAAGCCGCGCCCGGCCCACGCGGTCTCCAGCAGGGCCTCGTGATCGATGGCATGTTTGACCGCCTGGCGGACCAGGATGTCGCTCATCGGACCAGACTCGTTGTTGAACGACAGCGTCACCTCGCCGTTGGTGGTTCCCTCGATGATCTGGAGCTGATCGTCGCCGGCGAACTGGTCGAGCGATTCCGGCGCCTGCACCGTCCCGATCACGTCGATGTCACCGGTCAGCAGCGCATTGTTGGCTGCGGTCGGATCCCCGAAGTACCGCAGAGTTACGGTCTCGATCGCGGGCGGCTCCCCCCAGTAGTTCTCGTTCGTAGTGAGCACCAGCGAGTCGCCACGGTTCCACTCCTCGAGCACGTAGGGACCGGTCCCGACGGGCTGGTTGGCCAGGTCGTCCACGCCGCTCGGGTCGAACATGGCGCCGATCCTTGTTGTCATCCGGAACAGCCAACTGTTGCTGGGCTCGGCGAGCACGACCCGCGCCTGCGTCGGCGACACCACTTCGACCGACTCGACGACGTCCATCCCGGACTTGAGGGAGATCGTCCAGTCGTCCGACTGCACTCGTTCGATGCTGAACTTCACATCGTCGGCGGTGAACTCCTCGCCGTTGCTGAACGTCACGCCCTCGCGAAGCATGAAGTCGTACGTCCGCCCGTCGTCGCTGACGTCCCACGATTCGGCGAGCAACGGGACGATCTCACCGGTGGTCGGATCGATCTTGACGAGTCCTTCGTAGACGTTTACCAGCAATGCCTCGGGAATGGCGGCACCGTCGGTCGTCGTGAAGTCCAGGTTGGCCGGCTCGGCGGTAAATCCGATGGCCAGCGTGGATGGTTCGGCCGCAGCCGGTTCGGATGCGGTGCCGGTCGGTTCGGCTTCTGGCTCCGCGTCGCTTCCTGCACCGCAACCGGCCAGGACGATGGCGGCCGCCAGCACAACGGCAGAGCGGTAGGTGGTACGTCTCATCTGGGTATCCTCTCGCGATTCACTGCGGTACGGATTGCGGCGGCGAGCGAATCTGTCGTGCCGGTGCCGCCGAGATCTGGTGTGTGCACGGCCGGGTCATCGAGGGCGGCCGCCACGGCCCGCCGGACCAGTTCACCGGCCGCCGGCAGGCCCACGTGGTCGAGCAGCATCGCGCCGGACAGGATGCACGCGACCGGGTTGGCCACGCCCTGACCCGCGATATCGGGTGCTGACCCGTGCACTGGTTCGAAGATGCCCGGCGTCGTGCCGGGGCGAACGTTCGCGCTAGGCGCCATGCCGAGCCCGCCGGCCAGTACCGCCGCCAGGTCCGCCAGGATGTCGCCGAACAGATTGCTGCAAAGCAAGACGTCCAGTTCAGCCGGCCGCTGCACGAGCCGCGCGGCCATGGCGTCGACGAGCACCGGCTGGTACTCGACATCGGGATACTCCGCGGCCACCTCAGCGACCACGTCGTCCCAGAGCGTATAGGCGTGCCGCATCGCGTTGGACTTGGTCACGAGGGCGACCCGGCCGCGCCGGCCGCTGGCCGCCTCGAAGGCGTACCGTGCGGCCTGCGCGATGACCGGCCGCGTATGCACCGCGACCTCGACGGCGATCTCGTCGGGGAAGCCCCGATGAGTCCGGCCACCTGCGCCGCTGTACTCGCCCTCCGTGTTCTCTCGCACGATGAGCACGTCCGTCCCCTGCGCGGACGTGACCACCGACGGGACGTTCGGCCAACTGCGCACCGGCCGCAGGTTCAGGGCCAGGCCGAGCTGCTGTCGGAGGGCGATGATCAGGCCCCAGACCAGTTCGTGGTCGGGCACGTCGGGACGTCCGACCGCACCGAACAACACGGCATCGCAGCCGCGGACGACCTCGGCACCGTCGGCCGGCATCGGCGAACCGGACCGCAGGTAGCGATCGGCTCCCCAGTCGAGCACCAGCTCGTCCAGCGAGGAGTCCTCGGTGGCGGCGGCATCGCGCAGGACCGGCAGGGCGGCGGCCAGGACCTCTGGCCCGATGCCATCACCGGGTATGCAGGCGACACGGACGTGCACCAGGTACTCCGTTCACTGGTCGGACCAGTACGCTTGGTATGCCGTACGGTGACACGTGCGCGACTCGGGGTCAAGGGGCGGACCAGCACGCTGCGGCGCGCGTTACCTTACCGTTAACCAGATCGTCGAGGAGGAGCCGGCATGGCGGGCGAGGTTCGGTTCGAACCGGTCCACACCGTGCGCGCCTACGAGCGCGTGGTCGAGCAGATCGAGGAGCATGTCTTGCGGGGACAGCTCAAGCCCGGCGACCGGCTGCCCAGTGAGCGGACGATGATGGCCCAGTTCGGAGTCAGCCGCTCGACCATCCGCGAGGCGCTGCGGGTTCTCGAGAGCGGCGGGCTGGTACGGTCGCGTCCTGGGGATCCGGCCGGAGCTCAGATCCTGCCGTTCTCGTCGGCCACCTTGCACAAGACCTTCAACCGGCTGGTACGCACCGACCAGGTCGGCCTCGGCGAGCTCATCCAGTTCCGGATGCTGCTGGACGGCTCGGCGAACCTGCTGGCAGCACGGCTGGCGACGGACGAACAGATCGCCGAGATGGAGGCGGCGATGGAGTACATGGAGATCGCCATAGATCGCGGCTACGTCGAGTTCAGCGAAGCCGACGTCGCGTTTCATGACGCCGTTGCGCGGGGCAGCCGGAGCACCCTAATCCAGGTATGCAGCGACGTGGTCCGGGGCGTGGTACTCGGTCTCATCGCACACAAGATCGCTGACAGTCCCGACAGCAAGGCCTTGATGCGCAGGTCGTTGAATCACCACGCCGAGGTGCTACAGGCAGTGAAAGACAGGGACGGCGAACGGGCGGCCCGGCTCGCCCGACACTCGCTGTACGCGTACTACGCCGAGTACGTCCCGCCAGAGGAACGGCCGTTGCTGCAAGCGATGCTCGAGGAAGCACCGCCACCAGGCTCACTCCCTGCCATACCACTCAGATCTTCTTTTTACAATATGTAACTAACCACCGAGTAGGAGTTACATACTGTCCCTTGCCGTCACGGTGTTCTCGATCAAGACTCGGGCCACACAGCTGTCCCCACCCCACAGGAGGCTGACGTGACGCAACGGACATCTCGCACCAGAAGGGCTCTGCCGCTGGCCGGGTTATGGGCCGCAGGAATGCTGCTCGTCATGCCGGCGGTAGCGCAGGCAGACGACGATCAGCTCAGCAACACGATCACGGACGTGCCCGGGATCAAGGTCGGCCACTACACCAAGCTGGGTGACGGTTATCGCACGGGCACGACGGTCGTCCTCACCGAGGAGGGTGCGACCACCGGGTACAGCCAGCAGGGCGGCGCACCAGGAACCAAGGAGACAGACCTGCTCCAGCCGGGCGGACTGGTCACCGAAGCCCACGCCATCGTCCTCAGCGGAGGTAGCGCCTACGGGCTGGACTCGATAACCGGTGTCATGCAATGGCTCGAGGAGCACGGCAACGGGTACGCGGTCGGCGGTGGTGTGGTGCCCATCGTTCCCGGGGCCATCCTGTACGACCTCGGCCGCGGCGGCGACTTCTCGGCTCGGCCCGATGCGGAGTTCGGATACCTCGCAGCGGAGGCGGCCAGCACGGACCCCGTGCCGATGGGACGGCACGGCGCTGGGATGGGGGCAAGCCGGGGGCTCGGCTCGGCCAGCATCGAGTTGTCCAACGGATACCGGGTCGGCGCGATCGTCGCCCTCAACCCCGCTGGTTCACCGGTCAACCCGGACACTTGCCTGCCGTACGCCGAGTTCCTCGAGATCGGCAACGAGTTCAACCTTGTGCCACCGAACGCCAACGACTGCCCGGCCGCACGAGCCTCCAATGCGGCATCGCCGGCGGACGATTCGTCCGGTGAGCCGTTCAACACCACCATCGCCGTCGTCGCAACGGACGCCCCATTGGACCAGACGCAGGCCGAACGGATGGCGATGATCGCCAACAGCGGCCTGGCTCGCGCCATTCGCCCGGTTCACAACCTCGGTGACGGCGACACGGTCTTCGCGATGGCGACGACACCGGCGGAGGATGTTTCGAATAGCGTGCTAAGCCAGGTCTACAACGCCGCGGCCGATGCGCTGGGCCGAGCCGTCGTGCACGCACTGCTCGAATCGGAGACAGTGGGCAACAGCGTCGCGTACTGCGACCGGTACCCGAGCGCCTGCCGCAACCGCGACAAACCCGGCGCGAGCGCGTCCGGTGACGTGGACGGATCTGCTCTTGGCGAATCGTCCGGAACGGGCAGCGGTCCGGGGGCAGCGCATGAGTCCGGTCTGCTGCCGGTGTCCTTCGCCGGCGAGTCAGGGCCACAAGCGCTGTTCGGTGCGGCATTACTCGGCCTCGCTGCCGGCGCAACGGCGATCACGTTGGCCGGTCACCGGAGGCGGAAGCCGACACCGGTCACCTAGCGATCCGGTGGCGCACGACGATCAGGTGTTGCGGCGATCAGGTGGTGCGGCGATCAGGTGGTGCGGCGATCAGGTGACAAACCCGCGGCTTCCACGCAGGTCAGACTACGCACACGTCACCTGATCGCCAGCGCCTGCCTTACTCCAAGTGATCAGGTGACTTCGCGTGTGCGACGCAACGCGCCCAACCCGAGGACGGCGACGTGCAGCGACAAGCACGCCTCGACCGACCCCAGGTCCGTCGACAGGATTCGCTGAATTCGTTCGAGCCGCTGGTAGAACGCCGGCCGGCTCATGCCGATCGCGGTCGCAGCAGCCGACTTGTTCCGCCCATGAACCAGGTAGGCCGTCAGCGTGTCGATCAGATCGGTGCCGTGCGCACTGTCGTACATCAGCAGGGCGCCGAGTTCGTGCTCGACGAAGGTCTGCAGCCTCGGGTCGTCCCCGAGCAGGTGCAGCAGGCCGCGTATGTGGATGTCGGAGAGCTCGTAATAGGCCTTGCCATCTGGCAAGCCGGGCGCGGCCGTGGCGATCTGCTGAGCCTCGCCGAACGACCGGCGCAGGCCGCTGAGCTGGTCGGCGACCGAGCCGACGGCCAACGAGACCTGGACATCGGGTGCCGCCTGCATGATCGCTTGGCGCACCCGGCGCATCACCCTTTCCAGCACGTTACGAAGATCACGGTCCCCTGCCGGCAAGGCCAGAACGAGGGCGATCTCCTCGCGCCCCATTGGGCCGACCAGCGCGGCGACCCCGCCCTCCCGCACCGCCGTCGCAGTCGTCTCGGCGGCGTCACGCAGCTGGGTATCCCGCAGATGGTCGCCTGCGGCGGGCGTCAATCTGGCGACCACCCCGATCAGCCGGCGCGATTGAAGCGGGACACCGAGCGCGGACGCCCGTGCCGCGATTTCACCGTCGGTCACGGAGTTTCCGGACCGGATATCGTCGATGATCGTGCGGTGCGCCATCCGCTCCAGGCCGGCCTGCTCGCGCTCCATGAGCCGGTTCATCGCCAGCGCTCCGGCGCCGCGCTCGAGGGCGATCGTGTCCAGCGACGATGGCTCGCCATCCGGCCGCAGAAATACCCGTCCCCACTCTTCTCCACGCGCGCCGATCGTCGTGACCAGCCACCGGTCCGGCAGCGACACCAGCTGGGTCGGCCGGCTCAGCCGGACGAATCGCGAGCGCGCCTCCCAGTCCTCGAGCAGCTCATCCACAGGGACGCCGGCGCTTGCGCAGGCGAGCACCTGGTGAGCGAGGTTCTCCAGCACGACCGGCCGTCCGGTGAGTTCGCTGATGTCCGACACGATCCGCTCGGTGCCGGCTCCCTGGAGGCTGAGCTCGGTGAACCGGCGATGTACCGTTTCGGCGTCCTGGAGCTGTTTGACCTGCGCGTCCACGATGATGCTATGGACCGCTTCGGTGATCCGCACGAACGGCACCTCGCGTTCGAGCGCCACCAGAGGGAGTCCGCGCCGCCGCGCGGCGTCGACAAGCGCGTCCGGGAGCGCCGCGAAGCGCCGGCCCAACTCGATGACAAGGCCACTGGCCGTGGCTACCGCAAGCTCGTCGACGTAACGAGCCAGGCTGCGCTCGTCACCGGACAACGCGATGCCGGTGGTCAGAATCAGCTCACCGCCACGCAGCAGCGGCGCGATGTCGGGCAACTCGCTGACGTGGACCCAACGGACCCGGTTGGCGACAGCGCTCTCACCCGCCAGCAGCCTCGGGCGGCCGCGTCGCACCTCGGGCAGCTCCAGCACCTGGCGGACAGTCGGCAGCATCGCTCCTCCTGCACAGTGTGTAAACCCCTAGGCCGATTCGGCCCTTGAATGCTTCCAGCCGAGACGGTTGTCTGAGTGAGCAAAGTGTAAATATGCCAGAGACGGCGCTGACGGTGTGCCAGTTGCCCTCCGGCTGCGTTGGCCCGCACACTCGATGCATGACAGAACCGGCACGCGTAACGCACTGGATCGATGGAAAGCCGTTCGGCCGAACGGCTGAGCGCACTGGCGAGGTCTTCGATCCGGCCCTCGGCTCGGTGCGCGCCCACGTCGACTTCGCCACCAAGCAGGTCGTCGACGAGGCGGTGGACGCGGCCGGCCGAGCCTTCGAGTCGTGGCGTTCGACGTCGTTGTCCGCCCGCTCCGCAGTGCTCTTCCGGTTTCGCGAGCTCGTGGCGGCGCGCAAGCAAGAGATCGCGGAGATCATCACCGCCGAGCACGGCAAGGTGCTCTCTGATGCTGCGGGTGAGGTCCAGCGCGGCCTCGAGGTGGTGGAGTTCGCCTGCGGGATCCCCCAACTGCTCAAGGGCGGGTACTCGGAGAACGTCTCGACCCGGGTCGATTCGTACTCGATCCGCCAGCCGGTCGGCGTAGCGGCGATCATCTCGCCGTTCAACTTCCCCGCCATGGTGCCGATGTGGTTCTTCCCTATCGCGATAGCCTGCGGCAACGCGGTTGTGCTCAAGCCATCGGAGAAGGATCCGTCGGCCGCGGTGTTCATGGCTCAGTTGTGGGCGGAGGCAGGGCTACCGCCGGGCGTGTTCAACGTCGTCCACGGCGACAAGGAAGCTGTCGACGCGCTGCTCACCCACCCGGGCGTCGCATCGGTGTCGTTCGTCGGCTCGACGCCGGTTGCCCGTTACGTCTACGAGACCGGGACGTCCACCGGCAAGCGGGTTCAGGCGCTCGGCGGGGCGAAGAACCACATGATCGTGCTGCCGGACGCCGACCTGGACCTGGCCGCGGACGCCGCCGTGTCGGCCGGGTTCGGCTCCGCGGGTGAGCGCTGCATGGCGATCTCCGCCGTCGTGGCCGTCGACCCGATCGGAGACCAGTTGGTGGACGCGATAACGGCACGAATCGGGAAGATCAGGACAGGGGACGGCCGGCGCGGCTGCGACATGGGCCCACTGGTCACGCGGGCTCACCGCGACCGGGTCGCCTCGTACCTCGATGCCGGGACGGCCGACGGCGCGTCGCTTATCGTCGACGGCAGGACGGTAGAACCAGACGGCGAACCGGGCGGATTCTGGCTCGGGCCGTCGCTGCTGGACCACGTCAAGCCGCACATGACGGCGTACACCGACGAGATCTTCGGCCCAGTGCTATCGGTGCTGCGCGCGCCGAGCTACGAATCGGCGCTGGAGTTGGTCAACGAGAACCCGTACGGCAACGGCACCGCCATCTTCACCAACGACGGCGGCGCCGCCCGGCGCTTCGTCAGCGAGGTGCAGGTGGGCATGGTCGGGGTGAACGTCCCGATCCCAGTACCGATGGCCTACTACTCCTTCGGAGGGTGGAAGAACTCGCTATTCGGCGACAGCCACGCACATGGAGTCGAAGGAGTGCACTTCTACACGCGCGGTAAGGTCGTCACGTCCCGCTGGCTCGATCCGTCACACGGTGGCGTCGACCTCGGCTTTCCAACCCAGAGCTGAAACATGACCGACACCACAGTGACCCCGCTGAGCAGCCGGCAGACCTACGACCTGGACCGGGCCCACGTATTCCACTCCTGGTCCGCCCAGGCCACCCTCAACCCGATGGTCGTCACCCGGGCCGAAGGCTCCTACGTGTGGGACGGCGATGGCCGGCGTTACCTCGATTTCTCATCGCAGATGGTCAACACCAACATCGGGCATCAGCACCCACGTGTCGTGGCGGCTATTCAGGAGCAGGCGGCGCGGCTTTGCACCATCGCTCCACAGCACGCCAACGATCAGCGCTCACTCGCCGCACACTTGATCTCCGAGCTCACCCCGGCCGGGCTGGACAAGGTCTTTTTCACCAACGCAGGCGCCGAAGCGATCGAGCACGCGACCCGGATGGCCCGCCTTCACACCGGCCGCCCAAAGGTGCTCTCGACCTACCGGTCGTACCACGGCGCCACGTCGACGGCGATAAACCTCACAGGTGATCCGCGACGGTGGGCCAACGACACCGGAACGGCCGCAGTGGTCCACTTCTTCGGCCCGTTCCTGTACCGCTCGCCGTTCCACGCGGACTCCGAGGCGACCGAATGCGCCAGGGCGTTGGAGCACCTGGAACAGGTCATCACCTTCGAGGGGCCGCAGACCATCGCGGCGATCGTGCTCGAGACAATCCCCGGCACGGCCGGCATCATGCCACCGCCGGACGGCTACCTCACCGGGGTGCGCGAGTTGTGCGACCGGCACGGCATCGTGCTCATCGCCGACGAGGTCATGTGCGGGTTCGGCCGCACGGGACGCTGGTTCGCCTTCGACCATTGGTACCTCCGTCCCGACCTGATCACCTTCGCCAAGGGCGTGAACTCCGGGTACGTACCGCTCGGCGGAGTGATCATCTCCGACGACATCGCCGCCGGCTTCGCCGACCGCCCGTACCCCGGCGGGCTGACCTACTCAGGGCACCCGCTCGCGTGCGCGGCCGCCGTCGCGACCATCACCGCAATGCGGGACGAGGGCATCGTTGAGAACGCCGACCGGATCGGCCGCGAAGTGCTCGGACCGGGATTGCACGCGCTGGCCGAGCTCCACCCGGTGGTCGGGGAGGTGAGGGGCCTCGGCGTGTTCTGGGCACTGGAGCTCGTCGCCGATCGAGCGACCCGCGAGCCGCTCGCACCGTACGGCGGCACGAGCCCGGCCATGTCCTCGCTGACAGCCGCCTGTAAGGATGGCGGATTGCTGCCGTTCGTCAACTACAACCGGCTACACGTCGTGCCGCCATGCACGATCACCGAGGCCGAGGCCAAGGAGGGCCTCGAGATCCTCGATCGCGCGCTCACCGTCGCCGACCAGCCCTACTCCGGCGGCTGACCCCTCGCATAGGGCCCGCGAGGCGCGTCTCCCGGTTGCACCACGCTTCCACGGTGCGGCTACCGGCGTGCATCAAGCTTCCACGGTGACGTGATAGCGACGTCATGGAGCCTTGGTGCGCGCCATCGACAACACCGTGGAAGCTTGATGCACGCCGGTTACCAACTGGCAGAGTAGGACGGATGGAGATATCCGACATCCTTATCGACGCGTTCGGGCGGATCCGAGGAGCCGTGCACAGGGCCGCCGGAGGGCTGGACGCGGCGGGGCTGGCGTACCGGCCCGACGCAGACGCCAACTCCATCGCCTGGCTGGTCTGGCACCTGACCCGGATCCAGGACGACCACGTGGCCGACATCGCCGAAAAGGTCCAGGTGTGGCACGACGGCCCGTGGGCCGAGCAGCTGGGCTTCGCCGGTGACCTCGACGAGACCGGGTTCGGCCACACGTCCGCGCAGGTGGCAGCGCTGCGCCCGGACAGTCCCGACCCATTGCTGGCCTACCACGACGCGGTGGCCGACCGGTCCATCGAGTACGCAGCAACCGTCACGACCGACGAACTCGACAGGATCGTCGACCGCTCGTACGACCCGCCGGTGACGGTGGGCGTCCGGCTGGTCAGCGTGCTCAACGACTGCCTGCAACACGCCGGCCAGGCCGGCTATGTCCGCGGCATGTACGAGCGGCAGCGTGACGACTGACGGACCGGATGTCGGCATCTGGTGTGTCTACCGGCACCGGTCGCCGAGCCTCGACTAGGCGGAACGTCCATGGCCGCCGCGCAGTGAAGTCGGTGCGGGCAGGCACAATAGGTGGGTGCGGATCGGCATCCTCGGGCCGCTCGACGTCCGCACCGACACGGGCGACCCGATCGAACTCAGCGGTGCCCGGTTGCGGGCGCTGCTGACCGTGCTCGCCCTCGGAACCGGGTCGGTTCAAACACAGCGCAAGCTGATCGACTCGCTGTGGCCGGACAATCCACCGGCAGGCGGCGTCAACGCCCTGCAAGCCCTGGTGTCGCGGTTGCGCCGCGCGCTTCCCGAAGGCACCGTCGAATCGAACGGCGCCGGTTACCGCCTCGCACTCGCGCCGGAGAGCGTCGATGCTCACCTATTCGAGCAGCTGATCGCCGCCGGCAGGAACGCCCTGGCAGGCGATCCACGGCATGCGGCGGACGCCTTCCGCCGCGCGCTGGCACTGTGGCGCGGCCCCGCGTTGCCCGACGTCGCCGACTCCGGCGTCGCACTACCCGCAGTGGCCAGGCTTGACGAGCTCAGAGTCTCAGCCATCGAAGATCTCGTCGACGCGCAGTTGCGGGGCAGAAACGGCCCGCCGGACATCTCTGGACTTCACGCAGTCGTGGCCGAGCACCCTACCCGCGAACGGGCGGCCCACCTGCTCATGCAGGCTCTAGTGGCTGCAGGCCGGCCCGCCGACGCGCTCGCCGAGTACGACCGGTTGCGCACGACGCTCGCCGAGCGGCTCGGCATAGATCCCAGTCGGGAACTGGCCGACCTACACCTACGAATTCTGCGCGGCGCCGCGGAGCCGCCGCCTTCCGTTGCTTCCGCAGCGACGAACCTTCGGGCCGGCGTCACGAGCTTCATCGGACGAGACGACGACATCGTGCGAGTCGGCAAGTTGGTAAGCGAATCACGGCTCGTGACGCTGACGGGTCCAGGTGGCTCGGGCAAGACCCGACTAGCCGTCGAGGCGGCCCGCTCGTTGCTCCACCAGCTGCCCGACGGTGCCTGGCTCGTCGAACTCGCGGCCCTTGGTAGCGCGTCCGCCCTGCCACAGGCGATTCTCACGACGCTCGGCCTGCATGAGCAGGCGATAGTGCCGCGAACCCGGTCGCGGATTCCGGCGACGTCGTGGGCCACCCTGCTCGACCAGCTCGCCGACCACCTCGGCACCAGCACCGACGTCCTTGATCGACTCACCGGTGCGCTGGCCGACAAAGACATGCTGCTCGTCCTCGACAACTGCGAGCACCTCGTCGAGGCAGTGGCCGCCATCGCCGATCACCTGCTCGGCCGGTGCCCGCGGTTGCGAATCCTGACCACCAGCCGCGAGCCGCTGGGCGTGACCGGCGAAGCGCTCCGGCCCGTGGAGCCGCTGGACGTGCCCTCGGAAGGTGCCAGCGCGGCCATCGCGGCGGCATATCCGGCGGTGCGGCTCTTCGTCGACCGCGCCGCTGCCGCCTACCCCGAGTTCTCGCTGGACGACGAGACGGTGCAGGACGTCCTAGCGATCTGCCGTGCACTTGACGGGATGCCGTTGGCGATCGAGTTGGCCGCGGCCCGGCTCCGCACCATGACGCTCAACCAGATCGCCTGCCGGTTGGACGACCGCTTCGGCCTGCTTACGGCGGGCAGCCGCACCGCACTGCCTCGACACCAGACACTCCGCCGCGTGGTCGACTGGAGCTGGGACCTGCTGACAGACGACGAGCGCACGCTGCTGCGCCGCCTCGCGTACTTCTCCGGTGGCGCGACACCGGAGGCTGCCGAGCGGGTCATGACAGCCGCCGGCCATCCGCATCACGACGTCCTCGACCTGCTGACGGCCCTGGTGGACAAGTCCCTACTGGTGCTTGATCGCGACGGCGGGGCGAGGTATCGGCTGCTCGAAACCATCAAGGCGTACGGTCTCGAGCGGCTCGCCGAGGCAGGTGAGACGGACCTGGTGCACCGAGCCCACACCGAGTACTTCCTCGACCTCGCCGAGGCTGCGGAGCCCCATCTGCGTACGGCAGACCAGCTGAACTGGCTTCAGCGGTTGGACGCGGAGTACGAGAACATCCACGCCGCGCTGCGGGGCGCTATCAACGCCGGGGATGCCGCCACGGCGGTGCGCTTCGTCGGTGCCCTCGGCGCGTACTGGAACCTCAGGGGCAAGCGGGTAGACGGCCTGGCCTTGTCGAACGCAGCCGTCAGCTTGCCCGGAGAGACACCGGAGATCGCGCGGGCCCTCGCCTACGCCAACGGCGGGCTGTGCGCCTACGCCTCGTACTGGCCGCTGGACGACGAACGTGCCGAGGCATGGTTTGAAACGTCCGTGCAGCTGGCCGGCCAGGTCGACCAGCGGCAGCACCCGATGCTGCGACTTGTCCTGCCGATGGCGAGCATGGCCAAGGCGTGGAAAGACGGCACTTCGTGGACTGTCCCGGATGCCCTGCTGGCGGATCCTGACCCCTGGGTCCGAGGTACCGCCTTGATCATGCGTGCGTACTCAGGTTTCTACAGCGGTGCCGACCACGATCAAGGCGCATCCGACTTGCGTCGGTCGCTCGACGAGTTCCGGTCGACCGGTGACCGGTCCGTGATTGCGATGGCGCTCGGGGCGATCGCGGAAGTCGAATCTTGGCGCGGTGAGTTCGACGCGGCAGCCGCGCACAGCCGCGAGGCTCTCGCCTTGGTGGCAGAGCTGTCGAGCGTCGAGGAGATGGCGCTGCAGCGAGTCTTCCTAGGCCGGCAGCTTTGGCTGACCGGCGAGCACGACCGAGCCAGGGCCGAGCTCCGCCAAGCGGTGCAAGAGGCCGACCGCAGCGGCATCGTGGAGAACCGCATCGCTGCGCGCGTGGTCACAGCCGAAATCGCGAGACTATCGGGCGACTGCGGCACGGCTCGCGACGAGCTGCACCGAGCCGCGCGATTTGCTGCCGACCTGCGGCCCGATTCAGAACATCACGGCTCGTTCGCCACCGCGCTGGGCCTCGTGGCGGCCGCCGACGGGCAGATCGAAGCTGCGCGCGAGCACCACCGCAATGCCCTCGAGCGAACGTCGCCGTCCGCCGATCCGTGGGCCATCAGCCGCACGCTCATCGGCATCGCCGACCTCGCGATGGCCGATCAGCGGCCCGCGGCCGCCGCGGAGTTGTTGGGGGCAACCGCCGCAGTGCGAGGGTTCCCGGATAGCTCGGCTATTGATGCGAACCGGGTGGAAGCGGCCGCGCGCACCGCCCTCGGCGAGACGAGATTCGCCGAGGCGTACGAACGCGGCCGCCTTGCCGCCACCCGGGAACAGGCGTGCGAGCTCGCTCGCGTCACACTTTCCGCTTGAACGCCCAGACCGACAGCGGCGCGAAGACCAGCACGATCCCCGCCGCCCAGAGCAGAGCCCACGTGGCCGGCTCTGCGACTGGACCTCCGAGCATGAGGCCGCGGGCGGCGTCGGCCAGGTGACTCACCGGATTGACGTTGACGAAATTCTCGAGCCAGTCGGGCATCGTCGCGGCAGGGACGAACGCGTTGCTGACGAACGTGATCGGGAACAGGGCGGTGAACCCGACCATCTGCACCTGCTCCGGGTCGCGCGCCATCATGCCGACGAACACCGACACCCACGAGAAGGCGAGCGCGAATGCCAGCAGCAGCGCCACCCCGGCCAGCACCGACAGCAGGCTGGTCTCGAACCGGAAGCCGAGCAGGACACCGATACCGATGATCAGGACGATCGACCAGGCCTGCTTGGCCTGGTCGGCGATGATCCGACCGGCCAGCGGCGCCCACCGCGCGATGGGAAGCGATCGGAGCCGGTCGAAGACGCCCTTCGTGACGTCGGTGTTCAACCCGGTGCCCACGTACATCGTGACGAAAAGCATGTTCATGACGATGATGCCGGGCAGCAGGTACGGCAGGTAGCCGTCGGGCGAGCCGGCGATCGCCCCGCCGAAGACGAAGTTGAACATCAGCACGAACAGGATCGGCTGGAAACTGAAGTCGCCCAGCTCCCACGGGTTGTGTCGCACCTGGACGATCGTGCGCCAGGCCAGGGTCATGGTCTGCCGAAGCCCTTCGCCCGGACTGACCCGGTGGCTCAGTTCAGGGGCGGCCGGAGCCGTGATCGTTGCGGTGGCCATCAGTTCTCCTCCGTGTCGGTGTCGTCGCCTTCCTCGGCCGGATGCCCAGTGAGCGACAAGAACACCTCATTCAACGTTGCGCTGCGCAGTGTGAGCTCGGTGACGACAACGCCCGCCTCGTCGAGCCGCCGCACCACCGCGGGCACCACCGCCGGGTCGGAGATCGGCGCCGTGATGCGGGTGCCGTTGACATCAGGCGTTGCCTTGGTCAACTCACCGACGACCGCCGTGACGAGCTGCACCTGCGACTCGTCTTCGGGACGGACCGCCAGCGACTGCGAGCCGGTCTTGGCCTTGAGCTCATCCGGTGTGCCGGTGGCGATGACCCTGCCGTGGTCGATGACGGTGATCTCGTCGGCCAGCTCGTCCGCCTCGTCGAGGTACTGCGTCGTCAGCAAGACGCTGACGCCTCCCGAGACCATGCCGCGGATGACGTTCCACAGCTCGATGCGAGCCCGCGGATCCAGGCCCGTCGTCGGCTCATCCAGGTAGAGCAACGGCGGGCGGCCGACAAGGCTGGCGGCCAGGTCGATCCGCCGACGCATGCCGCCGGAGTACGTCTTGGCCGCCCGGTCGGCGGCGTCGGTCAGGTCGAACTGGTTCAACAGTTCGCGTGCCCGCTGCTTGGCCTGCGCCTTGGGGATGCCGAGCAACCGCCCGATAAGTAGGAGGTTCTCGGCGCCGGTCAACATCTCGTCGACCGCTGCATACTGCCCCGTCAACCCGATGAGCTGCCGGACCCGGTGCGCATCGGTGAGCACGTCATACCCGCCCACCGTCGCCCGTCCGGCGTCGGGACGGATCAGTGTGCTCAGCACCCGGACCGCGGTCGTCTTGCCGGCACCGTTCGGGCCGAGCAGGCCGAGCACCGTGCCGGTGCGCACCGCGAGATCGACGCCGTCCAGAGCAGTCGTCTCGCCGAAGCGCTTTACCAGCCCCTCGGCCCAGATCGCGTGATCGGTCACCACATTCTCCCGTCTCTGCATTCCTTCGACGCACAGCATGCCAACCGGCACTGACATTCCCCTGAGCCGGCGCTGACACCTGGCTTCACCCGTACAGACCGGCGGGGCCGCGAGAACTAATCGCCGACTCAGCGGCCGATCCCCCGGCGCCACGAGCCCGGCCGGAACGGAGCGACGGTGCGACACCTGCGCACGCCGCTTACAGCAGGCACGATGGGACCAGGTACGGAAAGGTAGCGCTCATGGCAGTCCAGCTGAACCACACCATCGTCGCGTCCCGCGACAGGGACGCGTCCGCACGGTTCCTCGCCGAGATCCTCGGCTTACCCGACCCGGTTCCGTTCGGGCCGTTCATGACGGTCGAAACCGCCAACGACGTGACGCTCGATTTCGTCCAATCCACCGGAGACATCACCAGCCAGCACTACGCGTTCCTGGTCAGCGAGGAAGACTTCGACGTCATCTTCGGCCGGATTCAGAGGCGCGGATTGGCGTTCTGGGCAGACCCGGGTCACCGGACCCCCGGCGAGATCAACAGGAACGACGGCGGGCGAGGGGTGTACTTCGACGATCCGGACGGCCACAACCTCGAGATCATCACACGCCCGTACGGCAGTGGGAGCTGAGCCGATGATCAAGATGACGACGCTGGACGCTGGAAAGCCAGCCACGTCACACTGATCAAGAAGAGCTACGCGCTCCCGCGCGCACGAGCGCCTGCTCGGCGAGCCGCTGCACGGTGCCGACAGGGTCGTGCAAGACCCCGAGCCCAATCATGACGTTCGCTCCCTCATGCATCAGTGCAAGTTCGTCGGCCAGCACCTCCGGCTCAGCAGCCCCTGCCTGCCGGCACAGTTCTAGCAGGTGATCGCGAAGCCACCGCTTCTGGCCGACGATCACCTTCCTCGCCGGGTGTTGTGGGTCCGGGAGTTCGGCGGCCGCGTTGACCAAGCTGCAGCCACGGGGGCTCTCCCGCACTGCCCACTCCGCGAGGGCGTCGAACGTGGCCAGGATGCGGGCGGCCGGCTCGGCGCCGCCTGCGGTGCGCTCCACATAGGCGACCAACCAGGCGCGCCATCTTTCGTCCCGCTTGCGCAGGTAGGCGACGATCAACGCGTCCTTGGACCCAAACCGGTCGTACAGGGTCTTCTTCGTGACGCCCGCCCGCTTGGCGATGAGGTCGACGCCGACGGCATTGATGCCCCTGGTGTAGAAGAGCTCGGATGCGGCGTCCAGAACCCGACGTGCCGCCGGTGTCTCCGTTTGTGCTCGCTGTTCTGGCAACTCGTGACCTCCCTCCTTGCACTATACCGAGCGGTTTAGTTACGGTGGCACTATACCGATCGGTATACCAGCTCGTTCCAAGGAGGATGCCGTGCCCGCCTGGGCCCTGTACGTCGGCCTCGTCGTTTTGTGGAGCTCGGGATTCATCGGTGCCGAACTCGGGACCCGGGCGGCATCCGCTGACACGCTTCTGATGTGGCGGTTCCTCGCCGCCGCCACTGTGCTCGGGATCGCCTGGCTGGTGGTACGCCGGCGTCCTCTGATTGGTCATGCGGTCGGAGGGCAGGTCGTGGTCGGCGCCCTGTCACAGGGCGTCTACGTGGGCTCGGTCGTGTGGGCGATCGCACTCGGAGTGCCGCTGGGCGCAACGGCCCTCATCGCGGCTCTGCAGCCCATCGTCGCCGCGACGGTGACCGGTCGGCTCCTCGGCGAGCACGTGCGAGCCCGGCAATGGGCCGGGCTGGCCATCGGCTTCGCCGGGGTCACCCTTGCCGTGCGAGACGACCTGTCGGCGACCGCGGGCGCTCCGCCAGCGGCATATGCACTTCCGTTCACCGGCATGGCCGGGCTGCTGTTGGCCAGCATCCTGGGGCGCCGCGGCTTTGCGGCCATGCCGGTCGCGGATGCGTTGCCGATCCACGTGCTCACCAGCGCCGTCTTGTTCTCCGCCATCGCCCTGGTGACCGGCAGAGCAGTTCCGCCCGCCGAGCCGTCGTTCTGGTTGGCGATCGCCTGGCTCGTCGGCTTGTCGACCGTCGGCGCGTACGGCCTCTACTGGCTCAGCGTCCGCCGGCACGGCGTCACCCGTACCAGCTCACTGATCTACCTGACTCCGCCTACGACCGGGATATGGGCTCTGCTGATGTTCGGGCAGCAACTACGCCCGCTCACGCTGGCCGCAATGGCGATCTCGCTCGCCGGAGTGCTGGTCGCCACCGTCCGGGCGACGAACCGGCAAGCGGTACATGGCAAGGTGATGGCATGACGGATGACACCGAACGGTCGGTAACGATCCACCGAACTGAGGCCGGTAAGTACGTCGCCACGAATGCCCGTGGCATCCAACTGGCATTCAACGGCGACGACGGCTTCAGCCCTGTCGAGTTGCTGCTGACCGCCCTCGCCGGCTGTACCGCGGCCGACGTCGATTCTGTGACCAGCCGACGCGCCGAGCCCGAGGAGTTTCGGGTCGAGGCCAGGGGCGACAAGATCCGCGACGAGCCGGGCAACCGGATGGAGAACCTCGAAGTGATCTTCAGGGTCCGGTTCCCGGCCGGCGACGCCGGAGACGCGGCCCGGGAGATGCTGCCTGCCATGGTGGCCAAGTCCCATGATCGGTGGTGCACGGTGAGCCGCACCATCGAACTCGGCACACCGATAAAGACCCGCATCGAGTAGGGGCGCCTCAGCGAAGCTTCGGATCGAGAGCGTCGCGCAAGGCGTCCCCGACGAGGACGAAGGACAGGACGGTCCCGACCACCAGGCTGACGGGGAAGGCCAGCAGCCACGGGTCCTCGTGGTAGTAACCGTCGTGCTGGTCGATCATGACGCCCCAGGACACCGCCGGTGGCTGCAGGCCGACTCCGAGGAAGGTGAGGGTCGCCTCCGCCGAGATGAATCCTCCGAGCGCGATCGTGGCGTAGACCACCACGGGTGCGATGGCGTTGGGGAGGATGTGGCGGGCGACAAGACGCCGCCGGGCCCCGCCGAGAGCCCGCGCCGCCTGCACGTAGTCCAGGTGTTTGGAGCTCAGCACGCTCGCCCGCATGATCCGGGCGATGACCGTCCAGCCGAGTGCTATCAGGGCTGCGGCGAGGGTCCATTCATTGCGATTCTTGAAGATGGTCAGGAAGACGATGGCGCCCAGCAGAAACGGCAGTCCGAGGAAGACGTCGGTGACGCGCGAGAGCAGGGCGTCGGTCCAGCGGCCGAAGAAGCCGGCCAGCACGCCGACCAGCCCGCCGATGATTGTGATGCCGATGGTGGCCACCAGAGCGATCAGCATCGAGGTGCGGGCGCCGTAGATCGCCTGGGCGTAGTAGTCGCAACCGAGGATGCTGGTGCCGAACCAGTGCTCCGCGCTGGGTGCGTTGCGGGACAACCCGCCGCTGACCGTGCAGGCGAGGGGGTCCTTGCTGGTCCACAAGCTCGGGAACAGTGCCATCGATGTCACGATCAGGATGAAGATGGCGGGGATCACGAACAGGGGGTTCCGGCGGAGTTGCCGCCACGCGTCCCCGACCAGGCCCGCCTCGCGCTGCTCACTCAGGGTCGTTCCCGGTGGAGCGGACGAGGCGGGCCCGGCCTCTTGTTCCGGCCGGTTGGGGGCTTGGGTACCGGCCGGCACACCTGTCGATACGGGGTCAGTCATAGCGGATCCTCGGGTCCAGGACGGCGTAGAGCAGGTCGACGACCAGGCTGGCGATCAGGTAGACCAGCACCAGTAGGGTGACGATTCCGATCACGACAGTGGTCTCTCCGGTGAAGATCGCAGCGAACACCTGCCGGCCGATACCGGGGACGTTGAAGATGCCCTCCGTGACGACCGCCCCGCCCATCAGCGCACCGATGTCGGTGCCGATGAGAGTGATGACCGGGATGAGCGAGTTGCGCAGGGTGTGGATGCCGACGACCCGCCCCTGCCCCAGGCCCTTGGCCCAGGCCGTACGCACATAGTCCGCCCGGATGTTCTCCAGCAGGCTGGACCGGGTCAACCGAGCCGTCGCCGCCAGTTGCAGCGCGCCGAGGACCAGTCCGGGGATGATCAAGCTGGCCAACGGGTAGTTCGGGGTCCAGGTCGGCGCGAAGACGCCACGCGAGATCGCGTCGGGAACGGCTTCGAGCCCGCGTAGCCAGTTGCCGAAGCTGAGGTTGACGAAGTCACGGACGACCACACCGAGCACGACGACCGGAACCGAGATGATCAGAACGGTGGAGATCTTCAACCAGTAGTCCCAGAACCCACCATTGCGCAGTCCCGCAAGCACGCCTGCCGAGATTCCGACCAGGAGCTCGAAGGAGATCGCGATCGCCGTCAGCCGCAAGGTGTACGGCATAGCGCCGGCCACGATGTCGGTGACTGGACGCTCGCTGAAGTTCGTCCCGAAGTCGAAGTGCAGGAAGATCGATTCCAGGCGCTGCGTGAACAGGGCCAGGCACGGGCTGAACGGCTGCTCGAGACACGGGTCGCCAAGGCCGAGCCGCTCAGTAAGGTTGCGCAACACCGACTCGGGCGGCATCCGGTCGCCGAACAGGGCCCGGACCGGATTGCCGGTGAGCTGGATGGCGACCGATGTCAGGTAATGCAGCAAGAACAGCGCACCGAAAACCGTCGGAATGAACTGCAGCAACCGCCGGATGACATAGCGCCCCACGAACTAGCCCTTCTTCTCGGTTGCAGCGAGCCGGCGGTGGACGGCGGACCCCAAGAGCCGCCACCGCCGGCTGCCTGTCGACCGGCTCAGCCCTGCTGCTTGAGCACGGTCTGGCCGTAGTCCTCGTAGTCGATGGGGTTGAACCCAAGCTCGGCCACGGTGTCGGGGTTGTAGAGCACGGTCTGGGTCCCCCACCACAGCGGGATGGCGACCATGTCCTCGGCCAGCACATCCTCAGCCTGCTGGTAGAAGCCGATGGCTTCGTCCACGGTGGCGGCCGAGTCGCCCTGCTTCAGCAGGTCGTCGAACTCCGGGTTCGAGTACCCGAAGTAGTTCGACGACTGGTCGGTCCCGTACAGGTGCGTCAGGTACGTCTCCATCAGCGCGTAGTCCGGGCCCCAGCCCAGCCGGTACGGTCCGATCGCCTCCTGGTTCTCCAGCGTGGCCAGGTACTCGGCGAACTGCTGATCGACGTTGATCGTGTAGTCGATGCCGAGGTTCTGCTTCAACTGGTCACCCAGAGCCTGCAACCAGGTCTCGTGACCGGCGCCCGCGTTGGCCATCAGCTCCAGCGTCCCGTCCCAGCCGCCGGCCTCGTCGAACAGCCGCTTGGCCTCCTCCGGGTCGTAGTCGCAGTACTGGCACACGACGTCGCGCTGGCCTTCGAACAGCGGGCTGACCCAGCCGCTGGCCGGCCGTTGGGTGCCGCCCAACGCCGCGTCGATGATCGCCTGCCGGTCGATCGCCAGCGAGAACGCCTGGCGTAGCCGCACATCGGAGAACCGCTCGTCATAGTCGGGGATGCCGAGGTAGGTGAAGCTGTTGTTGGGGGTCTGGAAATAGCCATCCGGATACTGGGCCTGCGCCTCGGGTCGGCGCTCGGCCGGCACCTGGTCGATGACGTCCAGCTCACCGCCCTGGAAGGCCGCATATGCCGCGTCCTGGCTCTCGAAGATCCGGAACACGATCCGGTCGGCGAACCCGGCATCCTCGCCCGGGTAGTCCTCGTTGCGGGTCAACACGACCTGCACGTCATGCTCCCACGGGCTCTCGAGCTGGTACGGGCCGTTGCTGATCGGCATCTCGTTGCACGCGTCGGTGTCCGCCAGGCACTCCTCCGCCATCGGCGCGAACACCTGGTACGCAACAACCTCCCGGAAGCCGGAGAACGGCGCGTTGAGCTCGACGGTGAACGTGTAGTCATCGACCTTGGTCAGACCGCTGAGCTCCTCGGTTTGCGGTGGATCCGCCTGCACCTCCTCGAACCCGACGATCCGCTCGAAGAACCCCGCGCCGTCCTGAGCGTTCGGCCCATACGCGGCGAAGTTCCAGCCCCGGATGAACGCATCGGCATCCACCGGCTCACCGTTCGTGAAGGTGTACCCCTCCTTAAGCCGGACCGTCCAGGTGATGTTGTCGTCGCTCTCGATCGATTCCGCGACGGCGAGCTCCGCCCCGCCGTCCGCCCCGTTTATCGTCAGTCCGCGATAGATCTCGGTGAGCACCTGGTTGGACTCACTGTCAGTCGCCGCGGACGGAATCAACGAGTCCGGCTCGGACAGGTACGCCCGCAACTCCCCGCCTGTCGCGGTCTCTTGCTGGGCTTGCTCACCCCCGTCAGAGCCGTCGTCTTCTGAACCGCCACAAGCGGCAAGCAGCGACATCGCCGCTACGCCCGCGGCGAGCTTCCACCTATTGGTCATAACCGTTCCGCCTCCTCAGCCAAGCGCACGCTCTGCTACAACGGCGCACCGTCCAGCGACGCTAGGCATGGCGGGGGGTCGGTCTCGTCGGGTCGCCGGCCCCATATCGGCGGCTCGGCACCCCATATTTAGCCGCCATCGACCCCATCGGAGATCGGCGTAACACCTCCGTCACGATTCAGCGCCCAGCGGGTTCCGATCTACCTACGCCCACGTACCCTCGCTGCAATGGCGTTGTTGGAGCGGCACACTCAGTTGGCCGCGTTGGCAGCAGCGGAGCGGGACGCCGCTCGCGGCCAGGGCAGCCTCGTGCTGGTCACCGGCGAAGCGGGGGCCGGCAAAACCGCGCTGCTCAGGAGGTTCGCCAACCAGTCCAGTGCCCGGTTTGCCTGGGGCATGTGCGACGAACTGGTCACTCCGCGCCCACTCGGCCCGTTCCGCGACATGTTCGCTCACCTGACTGGCCGAGCAGATCCGAACGGTTTCTTCGACGCGATACTCGAAGAGCTCAATGCGATGCCGCACCCCGCGGTGGCGATCGTCGAGGACGCCCACTGGGCCGACCGCGCAACGCTTGACGCCATCCGGTTCATCGGCAGGCGGATCAGCCGGGTCCGCGCGTTGCTCGTGGTCACGTATCGCGACGACGAGGTGCCCGCGGGTCACTCACTCCGGTTGTCCGTGGGCGCCGTTCCGGCCGACGACGTGCGGCGGATACCGGTCGGCCCGCTGTCGAAGGATGCCGTCGCCTCGATGGCGGACGGCACCGGCGTCGACCCTGACAAGTTGTACGAGCTGACCGGCGGCAATCCGTTCTACGTCACCGAGACCCTCGCCGAGCCTGATGTATCGGTGCCGCTGTCGGTCCAGGACGCGGTAATGGCACGCGTAGGTCGGCTCAGCCCCTCGGCCCGCGCCTGCGCCGAGGTGGCATCGGTCGTTCCTGGGGCCACGGATGTCGGCCTGCTCGACTCCTGCGGGGTCCTCGGCGGGCTCGACGAGGCGGTTCAACTCGGTGTGGTGCGGGTGGACGGTAACGAGGTCACGTTCTCGCATGAGCTGGTCCGCCGGTCGATCGAGCAGAGCCTGACCGAATCACGCAGGCACGGCGTCAACGGCACCGTGCTGGACGCTCTGGCCGAGCGAGGTGCCGACCCGGCCCTACTCGCGCACCACGCAGTGCGCGCCGGCCGTGCCGCGGCCGTCATCCAATATGCTCCGATCGCAGCGCAGCGCGCCTCGTCGATGGGTGCCCACCTCGAGGCCTTCGAGCACTACCGGCGGGCACTCCAGCACGCGGACCGGTACCCCGTGACACAGCTGCTCGAGCTGCTCGATCAGGCAGCGCACGCCGGCTACCTGGCCGGCCGCTACTTCGAGACTCGCGAGTACATGGCCAGGGCGGTCGAGTTGAACCGAGCGTCCGGTGACCGGACTGGCTTGAGCAGATCACTGCGCGTGCTGGCAGATATCGAGTGGCACGTCGGCCACGGACCCGAGGCTCAAGCGGCCGCCAACGAGGCGGTCGATGTCCTTACCGGCGGCGATTACGGCGAGCCGCTGGCGAACGCCTACGGCCTGCAGGCGCGGCTAGCCATGCTGGATCATCGATCGGACGAAGCCGTCGCCTGGGGCGAGAAGGCCGTGGCTCTGTTCGAACAGGACGGCCTCACCGTGCCGGCCGACCTGCTCGTCACTATCGGCTCTGCCCGGATCCAGCGCGATCCCGACGATGCGGGCACCCTGGTCGCAGCCTTACGTGTGGCCGTCGACAGGCGCGATATCCACGCCGCCGCGCGAGCGTACGTCAATCTCGGCGACGAACTCACGCTGCACATGCGGTACGCCGAAGCACGACCGTACCTTGACGAAGGGCTTTCATTTCTCGAGCGGCACGACGAGCTGGTCGCCGTCGATCACCTGCGCGCGGCGCGAGCGCGCTGGCACCTTGATCGTGGCATGTGGACGGAGGCGCAGTTCGACGCCGAGCTCGCCGACGGACCCGACGGGCCCAGCACGACCATCGCCCGCCTGGTCCGGACGCTGCTCAAGATCCGGCGCGGGGACCCCCACGCCGGCGCCGCCATGGCGGATCTTTCAAGTCGAGCGCGGGCCGCGAACGAAGCCCAGTTCGTCATTCCCGCCGCGCTCGCCGAGGCGGAGTTCAGGTGGCTGGCAGGTGATCCCGACGGTGTCGCCACCGCGCTCGATCCTGTGCTTCCCGCGATCTGGCGCTCGGGCATGGGCCGAGTGATCGGGGAAGCCACACTCTGGCTGCACCGCATCGGCCGTCTGGACGAGATGCCCGCGGGCGCCGCCGAGCCGTACGAGCTTCAGGTGACCGGACAGTCGCGAGAGGCGGCCTCGGCATGGCGCGAACTGGGCCGTCCCTACGAGGCGGCTGATGCGCTGGCCGATTCGTCCGAGCCCGAGTCGCTGCTCGAGGCGCTCACGATCCTGGATCGCATGAATGCCGAACCTCGCGCCGCCATAGTGCGTCGGCACTTGGTCGAACTGGGCCTGGAATCCGTTCCGCGCGGACCTCGGGCGACCACGCGATCGAACCCCGCCGGCCTCACGGCCCGGCAGGTCGAGGTGCTCCGACTACTTGCCGCCGGCCTCACCTATCGCTCCATCGCCGACCGGCTGCATGTCTCGGCCAAGACCGTCGATCATCACGCGACCGCAATCCGTACCAAGCTGGGCGTGGCTTCTCGAGCCGACGCCGTCGAAACGGGTCGCCGCCTCGGCATTGTGTCCTAGCCGATCACCCCGACTCGCGCCGGACGGGTTGTCCTTCTGGCCGGACCGAGTGTCCATCATGAGCGATGCAGAACGTCGTATTGGTATGAGTCCATTGCGAGCCTTCGGACAGGAGGAACTGTGCGCTACCTGATGCTGGTCCACGTGGATGAGTCCCTCGACGCTGGTCCCGACGAGGTCGCTCCGTGGGTCGCGGAGATGGATCGCCGAGGAATCCGTCAGTTCGGCTCGCGGCTGCGGCCGGTCAGAGACACGACAACGGTTCGAGTGCGGGACGGCGAAATACTGCTGACTGACGGGCCGTTCACCGAGACCAAGGAGCAGATCGGCGGCTTCGACATTCTCGAGTGCAAGGACCTCGATGAGGCGATCGCGGTAGCCGCCGAACATCCTGGCGCGAAGGACGGCAGGATCGAGGTGAGGCCGTTGTGGGAGGAATAGCGGGCCCCGTGGAGGCGGCGGTGGCGGCGGCGTTCCGCGAGGATTGGGGCCGCGTCGTCGCAACCCTGATCCGCGTCACAGGCGACTGGGATCTCGCCGAGGAATGCGCTCAAGACGCGTTCGCCAAGGCGCTCGAGCGCTGGCCGCAGGACGGGATTCCGGTCCGCCCTGGTGCCTGGCTCACCACAGCAGCGCGCAACCGGGCCATTGACCGACTCCGGCGTAAAGCGACCGAAGCGACCAAACTGGTAGAGGTGGCTGCCACTATGTCCGCCGACTACAATTCGGATGGAAGCGATGAGTCCGGCGTCCAGGACGACCGACTCAGGTTGATCTTCACCTGCTGCCATCCCGCGTTGCGGATGGATGCCAGGGTGGCCCTCACACTGCGGACGCTGGCCGGGCTGACCACAGCCGAGATCGCCCGAGCGTTTCTGGTCAGTGAGGCGACCATGGCCAAGCGGCTGGTACGGGCCAAGCAGAAGATCAAGGATGCCGGCATCCCGTACCGCGTACCCGCGTCGCACATGCTGCCGGATCGCCTGACGGGGGTACTCGCCGTCTTGTACCTGCTGTTCAACGAGGGATACGTGGCCAGCTCAGGTTCGAACCTGGTGCGACAGAACCTGTGCGCCGAGGCAATTCGGCTGGCTCGGCTGCTCCGGCAGCTGATGCCGGATGAGCCCGAGGTAGGCGGCCTGACGGCACTCATGCTGTTCCAGGATGCGCGACGCGCCGCCCGCGTCGACGAGACGGGTGAGATCGTGCCGCTGGAGCATCAAGACCGAACCCTTTGGCATCGAGGCCAGATCGACGAGGGCCTCACCATCCTGCACGATTCTGAGCAGCGGGGCGAGCCGGGGCCGTACCAGATACAGGCCGCCATCGCCGCGCGCCACGTCACGGCGAGCCGGGCCACTGACACCGACTGGGCCACTATTGCCGGGCTCTACGCTCAACTCGCTCGCATGGTGCCGTCCGCGGTTGTGGAGCTCAACCGGGCGGTGGCGGTGGCCATGGCCGACGGCCCCGAGGCCGGGCTGGCGCTGGTTGACGCCCTTGACGGCTCCGGTGAGCTAACCGACTACCACCTGTTGTCCGCGACGCGCGCCGACCTGCTCCGCCGCCTCGGCCGGCACTCCGAGGCCGCTGCCGCCTATCGCTCTGCGCTTGAACTGGCGCCAACGGATGCAGAACGGCGCTACCTGGCGCGCCGGCTTGCTGAGACCGGCTCGACCGGCTAGCCGCCGACCTGACGCGATCGCTACCCGGGCGTCGGTCGAGCCCGGAAGCCCACGGGCGGCCCGTTAGCCCGCACCGACCCACTCCACGGACGTGGTGAGCTCGTTGAGCAGTTGTGGGATCGGCTCGACCCCGAGCCCTGGGCCGGTGGGTACGGCGACGTGCCCGTCCTCGAGTACGAACGGCTCGGTGATGTCGCGGGCGTAGTACCGGCCCGAGGCAGACGTATCTCCGGGCAGCGTGAATCCTGGCAGGGCAGCGAGCGCAACGTTGGCCGCGCGGCCGAGCCCGGTCTCGAGCATCCCGCCACACCACACCGCAATGCCGTTGGCCCGGCACACGTCATGGATGCGCCGTGCTTCGAGGTAGCCACCGACCCGGCCGGGTTTGATGTTGATCACCTGTGCGGCGCGCAGGGCGATCGCATCGGCCGCGGCCTTGGCAGACACGATCGACTCGTCGAGGCAGATCGGCGTGCTCAGCAGCCGCGCCAATTCGGCGTGTTCACGCAAGTCCTCCTCGCCAAGGGGCTGCTCGATGAGCAGGAGGTCGAACGGGTCCAGCCGGGCCAGCGTGCGAGCGTCGGAGAGCCGGTAGGCGGCGTTGGCGTCGACCTGAAGCGGCAGGCCCGACCCGAACCGTTCGCGCACCGCCTGGACCGGCTCGACGTCCCAGCCAGGCTCGATCTTGAGCTTGATCCGGACGTACCCCTGCTCGACATAGCCCGCGACCGCGTCCAGCAGCTGCGGCACGCTGTCCATGATCCCGACGGACACGCCGGCCGGAACCCTATCGCGGACCGCACCGAGTTGGCTGGCAAGCGACTCACCACGGGCTCGCAGCCAGGCGTCCAGAACCGCCATCTCGACGGCCGCCTTCGCCATACGGTGCCCCTTCACCGGCTCTAGCAGACCGGCCACCTGGTTCGGGTGGACGTCTCCGGCGTTCAACAGGCGCGGCGCCAGGAACCGGCGGATCACGTCCGCCGCGGCGTCGACATACTCCGACGAGTACAGCGGTTCGCGCATCGCCACGCACTCGCCCCAGCCATCGGAGTCAGGGGCCGCGACCCGCACCAGGAGGATGTCGCGGTCGGTCTCGACGCCGAAAGAGGTCCGGAACGGCGCGACCAGCGGCATGGCGACCCGTCGCAGCTCGAATCCGCTCAGCTTCATCGCTTGCCTCCTTCGACCACGTAGCAGCCGTCCTTGGTGAATCCGGTGATGCGCGAGCCGCCGCCGAGCAGCTGTCCCAGGACCCGGCGTACGGCGAATCGCCACTCCCTCGCCAGCTCAGCGTCCGCCTGCCGGATCGCCTCGATGTCGGCCGGCACCTGGACCAACCGGACCGACCCTGCCTCGAGTTCCCCGACCACGGGGTGGCCGGCCGCAGACACCGCGAGCGCCGAAACCGCCTCGTCGACGACGAGCACTTCGGACTCGATGTCCGGGCTGAACCCGTTCACGGTGTCGTCGACCAGCGCCGAGGTGATGTCCCAGCGCAGCAGCAGCCGGTCGGTCCCCTGGCCCGCGTTGACGGCATCGCCGATCTCGCCATAGAAGTCGACGAGGTATTCCACCGGCCGGGCGCCAAGCTTGGCCAGGTTGAAGTATGCATTGCGCCGCACCAGCGGATCGGCCGTCCAGGTGATGGTCGTCAGGCCCTGCTCGACCGCCCAGGCCCGCTGGTGGAGCTTGAGCGCGGCCCCGGCCCCGCGTCCTCGCACGTCCGGGGACACCCCCGCGACGTGAGAGTGGAGTGCCATCCCCGGCGGCGCGGCGAGAAACCCTACGCAGGCGCCGACCATCCGGTCGCCCTCGAAGGCGCCGGAGACATAGTTGCCGCTGTGGGCGAGCGCCCGCAGCAGCTCGACCGTGACCAGGGGGTTGTCGGCCTCGGGCCGCCAGATGACGTGCAGGAGGCGGACGACGGCCGACATGCCCGGCAAGTCATGGACTATCTGCACGCTCACACCAGCCCGCTGCGCCGCTCGCGCCGCCACCTCTTCCGCGCTCAGCCGGTCAGCGCCGGCAGCCGGATACGTCATCGCAGACTCCATCGGTTCGACCTTTTGCTACCAACCATGATGGCCTCGCAGCGTGGCGACGAGTCCGGCGAGCAGGGCGGTGCGGCGCGGCATCTCGGCTACCAGGACGTGCTCGCCGTCGGAGTGCGCGCCACCGCCCACGGCACCGAGGCCGTCCAGTACGCGCGCTCCCGTCCCTGCGGCGATGTTGCCGTCGGACGCACCGCCCACGTGTGCACCGCCAAGCGGGCCGATCCCGAGCTCGGCGGCGATTTGCTCGGCCTGCTCATAGAGCGTGCGCGAGCTACCCGGCTCCAGCGGTGGAAGCGAAGGCCCGGCCACGACCTCGAGCCGAGCGCCGGCGAGCCGGGGCCGCAGCGCCCGGACGGCGGCGTCGATCCGCCGCTGCTCGGCCCGCGTAGGCATTCGCGCGTCCACCTGCACGGTCGCGCGGGCCGGCACCGTATTGATGGTCGTCCCTGCGGCGAGAACCGTTGGTGTCACGGTCGTACCGCCAGGTCCGTCGGCGGTGCTCAACTCGGACAGTGCCAGCACCTGGTGGGCAAGCTCGATCGCGGCATTCACCCCCGCCCAGGGCTCCAGGCCGGCATGGGCTGCGCGTCCGGTGATCCGCAACTCGAAATGTGCGATCCCGCTTCGTGCCGTTTTGAGTGCTCCGCCGTCGGCACTGCCCTCGCACACCAGCACGGCGGCCGCCCGCTGTGCTTCGGCTTCGATCAGCGGCCGGGAACTGGGCGCGCCCAACTCCTCGTCACCCGTGACGAGAACGGTAACGCCGGCCAAGTCTTCCTGGGCGGCCAGCGCGTGGAACAGCTGTACCAGACCGGCCTTCATGTCGAAGCATCCGGGACCGTACGCTCGGCCGTCTGACACCCGCCACGGGTGATCGGTCAGCGACCCGATCGGCCAGACCGTGTCGTGGTGGCCGAGAAGTAATACTCGCTCACCGTCGCCGAATCGCCACCGCAGGTGGGTGCGGCCATCGAGCACTATCCGCTGCGGCTCGGCGCCGGTCAACCGCCGGCCGATTTCTGCGACCACATCGGCGGAGCGCGCCACCGCCGCCGGGTCCGCAGAAGGAGACTCGCAGTTCACCAGGGCGCCTAAGTCGGCTATCAGCTCGCGGGTTTCGGCGCTCATGCGACCTTCGGGATGGCGCGGACATGGCGCCCGCCGTGCGGATATTCACGACCGGCGTTCACGGGAAGCATTATGCGGGACCTGCAAGCCGTCCGGCTGGCCTACCCGCGAGCAGCGGCCGCCCGGACGTGCGTCATGCCGTCTTCTCGCGGCGCACCCGTTTGCCGGTGCTCGTCCTGGGGACGAGGGTCGGGTTCACGTTCTTGAGCACCACATCGTGGTCGATGACCACGCGGGCCACGTCTTCACGGCTGGGCACCTCGTACATGACGTGGAGCAGCACTTCCTCCATGATGGCGCGCAGCCCACGGGCACCGGTGTCGCGCAGCAGCGCCTGATCGGCGATGGCCTCAATGGCGTCGTCGGTGAACTCGAGCTCGACCCCGTCCAGCTCGAAAAGCTTCCGGTACTGCTTGATCAGCGCGTTGCGCGGTTCGGAAAGGATCCGGATCAGCGCGTCGCGGTCCAGCGGGCTGACCGTCGTGATCACCGGCAACCGGCCGATGAACTCGGGGATGAGGCCGAACTTCAACAGGTCTTCCGGCATGACATCGCCGAACCGGTTCAGGCTGCGGCGGTCGGCCTTGCCGACGACCTCTGCACCGAAACCAAGGCCGCGGCGCCCGACCCGTTGCTCGATGATGTCCTCGAGCCCTGCGAACGCGCCACCGACGATGAACAGCACGTTCGTGGTGTCGATCTGGATGAACTCCTGGTGCGGGTGTTTGCGGCCGCCCTGTGGGGGGACGCTCGCGGTGGTGCCCTCGAGAATCTTGAGCAGTGCCTGCTGGACTCCCTCGCCGGACACATCCCGAGTGATCGACGGATTCTCGCTCTTGCGGGCTATCTTGTCGACCTCGTCGATGTAGATGATGCCGGTCTCGGCCTTCTTCACGTCATAGTCGGCGGCTTGGATCAGCTTGAGCAGGATGTTCTCGACGTCCTCACCCACATAGCCGGCCTCGGTGAGAGCGGTGGCGTCGGCGATCGCGAACGGCACGTTGAGCAGCCGCGCGAGGGTCTGAGCCAGGTAGGTCTTGCCACAGCCGGTGGGTCCGATCAGCAAGATGTTCGACTTGGCCAGCTCAACCGGGTCGTCCTTGTTGGACCTCGGCCCGCCGGACTGGCGCGCCTGCACCCGCTTGTAGTGGTTGTAGACCGCGACGGACAGGGCCTTCTTGGCGACCTCCTGACCGATCACGTAGTCCTCGAGGAACTCGTAGATCTCACGAGGCTTCGGCAGATCGCGCAACGAGCTTTCGGGGTTGTCGTTGAGCTCTTCCTCGATGATCTCGTTGCACAGATCGATGCACTCGTCGCAGATGTACACGCCGGGTCCGGCGATGAGCTTTTTCACCTGCTTCTGGCTCTTGCCGCAAAACGAGCACTTGAGCAGGTCTCCGCCGTCGCCGATGCGTGCCACGCGGAACGCCCCTTCCGTTTCAACGGTGCTAGTGGACCGTCGCGATACAACCCTACGCGGTCGTGCTTGTTCGCGCCCTTTGACGGTACCGCCTCCCGCCGACAAATCTGCGGCGGCCCACGCCGGGCGTGGCGGACCGGCGCCTCCCGCACCCGTATCGCACTTGAATGCTGGACGGCGGCATGGAGCCGCTGCCTGGGCCAACCCAACAGGGCGGCCCACCAGAGGTGGCGGCGTACCTACAGGCCCGCATGCCTGTAGGTACGCCGCGCCCCGACTGCCGAACGTGATCGAACGGCATCAGGCCGGGTGGCACCTAGCCGGCCAGCGACGCCTTGCGCGATGTGGTGAACGCGTCGACGATGCCGTAGTCGATGGCCTCCTGCGTGGTGAGGATCTTGTCGCGCTCGACGTCGGCGTGCACCTGCTCAATCGACCGGTTGGAGTGCTTGGCGATGAGCTCCTCCATCAGCGTCCGCATCCGCTGGATCTCCTGCGCGTGGATCTCCAGGTCACTCGCCTGGCCGGTGATCGCCTCGGAGTAAGCCGGCTGGTGGATCAGCACGCGGGCGTTCGGCACCGCGAGGCGCTTGCCGGGAGCACCGGCGGCCAGCAGGATGGCGGCAGCGGACGCGGCCTGGCCCATGCACACCGTCCGGACGTCCGGCTTGATGAACTGCATGGTGTCGTAGATGGTCGTCATCGCCGTGAACGAGCCGCCCGGAGAGTTGATGTAGATCTCGATGTCGCGATCCGGGTCCATGGACTCCAGGCAGATCAGCTGGGCCATGACCGCGTTGGCGACATCGTCGGAGATCGGCGTACCGAGGAAGATGATCCGCTCCTCGAAAAGCTTCGCGTACGGGTCGATCCGCCGGAATCCGTACGATGTGCGCTCTTCCCACTGGGGGATGTAGTAGTTCATCTGAGGCTCCATCAAGCGCTGGGGTGGAAGGGTCGAGAACTCCGCACCACTGGTCATGCCGTGCCACCGCCCTCGGAGACCTGCGAGGCGTCCTCCACGACGTGGTCGATGAAGCCATAATCCAGCGCTTCTTCGGGGGTGAAGTACCGGTCGCGGTCGGAGTCGCGCTCGATCTCCTCGACCGACCGGTTAGTGTGCTTGGCGATCAGACGGGCCATCTCCTGCTTGGTCTTGACCATCGCCTCGGCGTGGATCCGGATGTCGGACGCCGTGCCGCCGATGCCGCCCCACGGCTGGTGCATGAGGATCTTCGCGTGCGGCAGCGCGTACCGCTTGCCCGGAGCGCCCGCGGTCAGCAGAAACTGACCCATCGAGGCGGCGAACCCCAGCGCGACGGTGGTGATGTCCGGCTTGACGAACTGCATCGTGTCGTAGATCGCCATACCGGCCGACACGGAGCCGCCCGGGGAGTTGATGTAGAGATGGATGTCCTTGTCCGGGTCCTCGGCGGCCAGCAGCAACAACTGCGCGCAAATCGCGTTGGCGTTCTCATCGCGTACCTCGGAGCCGAGGAAGATGATCCGCTCACGTAGCAGGCGATTGTAGATGTGGTCGTCCAGGCCCATCGACGTGCCCGGCGTGGGCGTGCGGGCCTGAGGGGGAACGACGAGACCTGGCGTCTCGGGACGTGGGCTCACCGTGGGCTCCTTGGGATTGTTGATTTCAGCTAGCGTCACCGACCCTAACCAACGCAGAGCCCGCGACCATCCAGGATCGGCCGGTGTTCGCTGACGGCGTGCCCGCCAAGGGAGCCCGCACCATGGCTCCACAGTGCCGCCGTCGCCCGCACCATGGCTCCACAGTGCTGCGCGTCGCAGGCACCAAGACTCCATGATGCCGCCCAGCGACAACGTGGCAGCTTGGTGCAGTCCAACCACGGCAATGTGGAGCCATGGTGCGCGGTCGCCGCCGTGCGGCAACGGGCATGGCCCTACTTGGGGTCGACCTCGTCCTCGGTGGCCTCGTCCGTTGGAGCCGTGCCGTCGTCTTCGGCAGCACCCTCCGCTTCGGCTGCGGCATCTCCTTCGGATGCGGCGCCCCCTTCGGATCCGGCATCCCCTTCGGCTGCCGCGTCCCCGCTCGCCTCCGGCTCGTCGAGCTCGGCGAACTCGAAGCCGGTCGGGACGGACGCCGCAGGAGAGCTCGCCACCGGGGACTCTGGCTCACCGATCGTGCCGTCCTCTTGCAGGCGGTCGAGCGCAACCTCGTTGCCCGAAGCGTCCGCGACCTTGGCCTTCTCGACCACCAACGCCAGTGCCTTGCCGCGAGCCACATCCGCCATCAGCGCGGGAAGGTTGCCGCTCTGGACGTACTGCTGGGCCAGCTGGTTAGGGTCGATGCCGGACTGGGCCGCGCGTTCGATGATGTACGAGGTGAGCTCGTCCTGGGAGACCTGGATCTCCTCGGCCTTCACCAACTCGTCCAGCACGAACTGGGACTTGAAGTTCTTGCGCAGGTCCTGCTCGAACTCGGCGCGGTGCTCGTCGTCGCCGTGCCCGTCCTCGAAGTGCCGTTCTATCTCGGCCGCGAGCACGCCCTCCGGTAGGGGAATCTCACCCGCCGCGTCGAGCAGTGTGTCGAGGACCTTGTCGCGGGCCTCGACGGCCTGCTGGATCCGCTTGGTGCGCTGCGCGCGCTCACGCAGGTCGTCGCGCAGTTCGTCAAGCGTGTCGAACTCGCTGGCCAGCTGGGCGAACTCGTCATCGAGGTCGGGTAGCTGCTGCTCCTTGACCCCTGTGACCTTGACCTCGCAGTCGACCTCCATACCCTCGTGCGTGCCGACCAGCGTGGTCTTGAACGTGGTCGATTCCCCGGCGGACAGGCCCGTCAGGGCGGCGTCCATGCCGTCCAGCATCTCTGCGCCGACGCCGATCTGGTAGGAGACTCCCGTGGCCTGGCCGTCCTCGACCGGTTCGCCGTTCTGCGTCGCATTGATGTCGATCACGACGAAGTCGCCTTCGGCGGCCGGCCGGTCGACCCCGACCAGCGTCCCGAACCGGGACTGCAACGCGGTCAGCTGGTTGTCGACGTCCTCGTCGGTGACCTCGATGTCATCGACCTGGACCTCCAGGCCCTCCCACGCCGGCAGCGTGACCTCGGGCCGCACGTCGACCTCGGCTGTGAACTTGAGCTCCTGCCCGTCCTCGAAGTCGGTGACGTCGACCTCCGGCTGTCCGAGCGGGCGCAGCTCGTTCTCCTGAAGGGCCTGGCCGTACAGGCCGGGCAGCGCATCGTTGACCGCCTCCTGCAGCACGACCGCGCGCCCGAAACGCTGGTCGATGACCACCGGCGGCACCCTGCCCTTGCGGAACCCGGGCACCGTGACTTGCTGGGCGATTCTCTTGTACGCGGACTGGATGCTCGGCTCGAGCTCGCTGAAAGGAACCTCAACGGCGAGCTTGACCCTGGTGGGGTTGAGGGTCTCGACGACGCTCTTCACTACGGCGTACTCCTGGACATCATGAGTCGGCACAACGGGTGGGATGCCGCATGCCATGGGCGTGAGCCGACCGCACGTCGGCGCAATGCACTATCGTATCCGCCCTGGGCCGGCGCACGAAACCGTCCGCCCGCGAAGATCGCTCTGTCGGGGCACCCGGATTTGAACCGAGGACCTTCCGCTCCCAAAGCGGACGCGCTACCAAGCTGCGCCATGCCCCGCAGGCCTGCCCCGGCAGGGTAGGACCGCTACGCAAGGATACGCCCTGGAGGTCGGCCGCGCCGAACGCCGCGACGTGCCGGCAGTTCAACATCCACGTGCCGGACTTGCATGAATAACATCATTACTGACCCCTTACCAACCGTGACGGATCCGCGTACTGAGTGCGCATCTGTGCTTGAGGGGGCGGCCGGCATCGGCCGCGGTTAGGACAAGGGAGTCCGAAATGACGAATCGCAACTCAAGCCCTCCGGGGCGCCGATTCACCCGAGCAGTACCGGTCGCCGCCGCAGGGCTGTTACTGGCCACGCTGGCGCCCGTGACGGCCACCGCGAACGCCGACTCGAGTGCCGGCGAAGCGTGCGACGACCGCACCAACAACACATATCAGAAGCTTCTCGAGTGTGTGATGCTCGACGGCGTCCTCGATCACATGGAGGCGTTCCAAAAGATCGCCGACAACAACGACGACGAGTTCTACCCTGGTGGTACGCGAACCGCCGATCGGCTCCAGGGCCTACGTCGGCGAGCTGTCGCCGGAGGAACTCGAGCGGATCGCGCTCTACATGAACTACGACATGGTCGGGTCGCCGAACTGCATCTTCATGGTGTACGACGCGGACCAGTCGACGTTCGAGGCTCCGGTGCCAGTTCCTCCTGGTTCGGAGGCGATCGAGGACGTCTACGAGACGTACTACACCTGGGTCGGTGAGCCGTACGAAGACGCCGAGTTCTCCGGCAGGAGCGACTACCAGGCGTTCATCAACAACGGCGTGCCCGCAGCGGGTCTGTTCACCGGCGCGGAGGTCGTCAAGAGCGCCGAGCAGGAAGCGATCTGGGGCGGCACCGCCGGCGCCCAGTTCGGCCCGTGCTACCACCAGGCGTGCGACACGATCGACAACCTCGACGACCACGCGCTGGAGGTCAACAGCGATCTGGTCGCCTTCGCGATGCTGACCTTCGCGTATTCGACGGAAGCGGTGAACGGCGTACCCGGCAAGATGGTGCCCGGCAGCCCGTCGCTCAACCTTCCGGCGCCGGCCGGCCCTGAGCGGACGTTCGGTTCATCCGATGGCGGTCACGACCACGACCACGCCGAGTCGTAAGTCCACACCAACCGAATCGTGGCGGGACGCAGTGCGCGTCCCGCCACGCCTGTGCCCGACCTTGCCGATGCGCTGATCGAGATCGAGGAGCGCCGAGCAGAGTGAGGGCGAGGTGGCCGCGGCCACCTCGCCCTCACTCCATTGAGCTACTCGAGTTCCATTGCGCTACTCGAGTTCCATTGCGCTACTCGAGCGAGAACTCCTGGGTCTGAGGGTTCAGGTGCGGCAACCTGATTGCCCCGGCCACTGCGCTGTCACTCACCTTGTAGAGGTTCAACCCACGGGTGATGTCTGACTCGTAGACAACGCCGTTGTACCAGTAGGACGACCACGCCCCGCCGATGTGGCACGCGCCTCCGCAGAACGGGCCTGGACCCAGCGACGGCGGGTCGACCCACGCCACGCTCGCCGCGTTCGCTGGGTCGGTGAAGTCGACAGCCCACGTGCCGCCCTGGTAGTTGGCGACGGTCAGGACGTAGTCGCCGCTGCGCAGCGGCACGATGTTGTAGTTGTGGATCGTGCAGTTCTCGTCCTCTCCCTGATCTCTTTCGAGCACCCACTGGCCGAGCTTGGCGCCGTTGCTCGCGTCGTAGAAGAAGATGCTCTTCTTGATGTCCGGGTCATCGGCCGTGCATTCAGCGGCACCCCCGCCGCCCGGTTCCCAGCCAAGGACGAGCACCTCGCCGTCCCAGGTGAACCCGGCGGAGTGCCAGCGCCCACCGACGCCGACCTGGTTGCCCATGCCATCGGTCTCCTCGACGTTGTAGAGGAATTGCGGGTTCTCCAGCGTTCCGCCACCGGGCGCGCCGATCGAGAACACGTTCGCCGCGTGGCCGCTGGCGCAGGCGACCAAGTTCACATCTCCTTGGATGACCGCGGCGTCGTGGCAGCCGTTGTTGCTGCCGAGACTCCCGCCCACCAGCGGCACCTTGCCGATGTGGCTCGCGCCGGCCGGGTCGTCGAGCGGCACCTCGATGATGTCCATCGCGTCGCAGACGGTACGGCCGCCACCGCTGGAGTTGTTGCTGTAGATGATCAACCGGTTGTTGGCGGGGTCTGGGGCCGCGGTCGCGGTGTGAGAGCCACAGCCGTCGGCCGTGCCTCGATCCTCCGCACCGACCTGGCTGAACTCCACGGCGGTCAGCAGTTGCGGGTCAGTCGGGTCGCTGATGTCGAATACGTGGACGCCCTCGAACCCGACCGGCACCGGCTCGCCCATACACAGACGACCCTCCGGCGCGGGAGAGTTCCACGACCGGACGACGATGTTCTCCCAGACGACGATGTCACCCTGATCGCCGTTGCAGCTGGGGTGAGAGATCAGCTTCGGGTTCCCCGGCGCCGAGATGTCCAGGATCCGGAAGCCGTCGTAGTTGCCCTGAATCGCAAGTTTCCCCCAGAAGGCGATATCTGAGCTGATCTTGCGTTCGCCATCAGGTACGGCAAACGTGGCGGGATGTTGGTTCTGACCCAACGCATGCATGTTCTGCGTGCTCGGGTCGCCTCTGTGCTCGGCCTGGCCGGGCGGCGTCCCGTTCGTGGACGGAACCGGCCCACTCTTGGGGTCGATCTCGTCATCGGGACCTGCCGAGGCCGGCAGCGCCGACGCCATCAGCACGCAGACCGCGACCGCGGCAAGTCCTCCATGGATGCGTCTGTGCATGTGTGTCCGCATTGCTGCTCCCTCCTGTTGGGTGATGGTTGTGCAGCCTCGGACGGGGCGGGCTGGGTACCCGCCCCGCCTTCTCAGTCGACGAGGGTCGTCCCTCGACTGCCGGGTCACTTGTCAGCAGCTGGTGGTCAGCTGGGTCTGTGCATCTAGCCGGATCCCGAGCCTTGCTCTTTGAAGATCCTGAGCCCGCCGTTACGGTCGGACCCGTAGATCCACGGCTCGTCCGGGATCTTGTAGACCCCCCAGAAGTCGTGCGGGTTGCCGCCGTTCGAGGCCAGGAACTCCGGCGAGTTGTCGAAGTACCGCGCCACCTCGACGGGGTTGTATGGATCGGTGACGTCGAGGACGAGCATCCCGTCCCAGTACCAGGAGACGTATGCCTTGACCCGGCCATCGTCGGTCGTCTCCACGATGACGTTGTGCACCGAATAGGTACCGAGCGAATCGCACTCGGGGATCGGATTCGGCGAGGCGCTGCATGTGGTGTCGAACAGCGAGGCCAGCACCGGGTTGGCGGGATCCGAGTAGTCCCAGATCCGGATGCCACCCCATGGCGTGTCGTTCGTAAGGTTGTTCGCGACAATGATGCCGACCGCGCCGGCCGCCTGAGCGGCGCCCATCTTGCTCGAGAAGGAGCACCCACCGCGACGCACCACGGCGATCTTGCCATCCGGGTCGTTGAGGTGTGGATCGACCACGCCTGCCGTATCGGTGCCGGGTACGAAGAAGTTGTCGGTGTCGCAACCCCTACCGACCCACACCGCTTCGGCCTCGATCGGTCCGGTGTCCGCGATCTTGGGCTGATTGCCGTTGCCCTCGTTGGCGGGGTAGACATTCCCGGCCAGCGGGCCACTGTTCACGGTGACGCTCGATTCTGTGACAGTGACCATGTTTCCGGTTTGATTCGCCTCGAAGTCATCACCGGCCGATGTGCTGACGCCAACTCCCGGAATGGTGTTCCACGGCTGGACACCAAAGGTGAAGTTGCCCAGCGGCTGAACTGTCACCCAGGAGGCGAAATCCTCCTCGGTCTCGACCACGATCGAGCCGTCCTCGCTCGGCCACGCGGCGTGGCTGTTCACCTCGCCGTCGCGAGAGCCGTTGGCCGGGTCGAGTGCCACCGACACCAGCCGGTCATTGGGCAGGCTGATCGCGCTCAGCGACGCCAGGTCGCTGATATCCAGGAGCACCAGCCCGGCGTCCCAGTTCGACAGGTATGCCTGCGAGCCATCGGCGGAGATGGTGATGTCGTGGAGGAAGCGGTTCGCACTGGAACCGAACCCGGTGCTCAGCCAGATGGCCGCGTCGAGCACCCTATTGACCTGATCGGCATCGCTGAGGTCGGTGAGGTCTCCTACGCCTGGATCGAAGGCCTCCTCCGCGCCCCAAGCGACCGCGAGGGTCGGGTCGGCAGGATCGGTGATGTCGAACACCATGAAGTTGTCGAATCCCGTCTCGGCGACGGCCGCGACATAGTCTCGGCTGCCTTGGGAGAAGAGCCACAGGTTGTGGACGCCCACGTCCTCGACGCCGCCGAACAGCGCATTCGAGATCGGGTTGAGCTCATCGATCGTGACGGACGCGAGCTTCACCGGGTTGGCAGGGTTTGCAACGTCGTAGATCTCGAACCCTCCGTCGCCGCCGGCGCACGACTCGTTGGACATCACTAGGATCTCGCCGGAGTTCATCGTCGCTACTTTGACGTCGTTGGTGCGGTCACCGGCTTCCGACTCGATCACAGTCACGAAGGTCGGGGTGTTCTTGTTGCGCACGTCCCACACCCAGATGCCCGCCTCGGGATCGGGCGGACACGGGCTGTTGAACGTGCCGGTGTAGGCAAAGTTCCCGTGCGTCCAGACATCGGTGGTCGCGTTCGCGACCAGTCGGTCACCCCGGCCACGAAGGCTCAGGTTCTTGGTGACCTTGGCAGAAGGTCCGTCGCTGACCACATCTCCTTGACTCGTCGTTCTCGCTTCGTCGAGGGCGCTTAGGCCGACCGACGGATCCTCGCGTACGAGGTGCTCGTCTACGTCAGCCCCAGCGGACAGCCCATCGTCAGGCCCGTGATCTGCAGCAGCCGTGGGTACGACCAGCGACATCGTCGCCATTGCCGCTGCTACGACTGGCCAGCGGGTGGCCTTGGCAGTTCGCATACTCCAGCCCTTCCTGAGGTCAGGACACGAGCGCCGATCTTCACGACGGCTCGTATCGCCGGTAGGTGACCGAGCGTGCACAGGACCCATGCCTGGCCCGGCTCGCCGAGACGGTCTTGCAGCGGACTCACGCACCACCGTCGGCTCACTCGTGGCCAGACGCATACCGGACGCAGCAGAGGAGGGAGGAATTCGTTGAGAGTGCGGCCGGACTTCGCCGTCAGACCACTCGCAAGCTTCACTCAGAGCTAGAGATCCGTGCCGACCAGCCCCCTTGCGGCCAAGGCACGCGACCCGTGTCGCGCCCGGACTCGCGCAACATAAGGCCGCGATTCAAAGTCCGTCAAGGGGTGGGCGGGCTTCTGGTTCGCCCGAGCGGCTCGCCGGGTCATCAGGTCGATGCCGACACAGGTGGTCGAACCGGGTACTATCGTCCGCGGATCGCGAGTGCGGAGCGATCATGCGGGTGTAGCTCAATGGTAGAGCCCCAGCCTTCCAAGCTGGTGGTGCCGGTTCGATCCCGGTCACCCGCTCCACGTA